>NZ_CP042906.1:3160000-3760000 GCF_008728855.1 Hypericibacter terrae
TCACGGAAAGCCCGCTCCCCGAGAGCTTGTCGATCAGCGCGATCTTGGTCGCGGCCGGGACCGGCTTCATCTCGTTCTGCAGCCCGTCGCGCGGACCGACCTCGACCATGCGGACCGATTTGGGCAAGCGCGTCATCAGGATCCTTCCCTGCCCTGCTCTCAAGCCTGCCAGTTGGGCTTGCGCCTGCCGAAGAAGGCGGCAATGCCTTCGCGCGCCTCGCCGCCGGCACGCGCGCGCGCGATGCGGGCCGCCGTGTCCTCGATCATCGCCACATTGATGGGGCCGCGGCCCACGCGCCGGATCAGCTTCTTGGTGGCGCCCAGCGCCTCCGGGCCGCCCAGCAGCAAGGCCTCGACATGGCGGGCGACGGCCGCGTCAAGATCCTCGACCACCTCATGCAGCAAGCCCAGCTCGCGGGCCGTCGCCGCGTCGAACCGCTCGCCGGTCATGAAATAGCGCCGTGCGGCGCGCTCGCCGATCGCCTGCACCACATAGGGACCGATGGTGGCCGGGATGAGCCCGATCCGCACCTCGGTCAATCCGAACATGACCTGGGCCGTGCCGACAGCGATATCGCAGGCGGCGACCAGTCCCACCCCGCCGCCCATCGCCGCGCCCTGCACCGCCGCGATGGTCGGCTTTGGGATGAAGTTGAGCCGCTGCATCAACAGTGCCAGGCGATTGGCGTCGGCCAGATTCTCTTCCTCGGAATAGGCGGCCATGCGGCGCATCCAGTCGAGATCGCCGCCGGCAGAGAAGCTCTTGCCGTTCGCGGCCAGCACGACGACGCGGACGGACGGATCGTTCTCGGCCTCGTCGATCGCCTGGGTCAGTTCCTCGATCAGCGCCTCGTCGAAGGCGTTGTGCTTCTCCGGGCGGTTGAGAACCAGCCTGGCGACGGCGCCTTTGCGTTCCTTGATCAATCGCGACATGGGAGCAGACCTCAGAGCCGGAACACGCCAAACTTGGTCTCGGGGATCGGCGCGTTCAAGCTGGCTTCGAGCGCCTGGATCAGCACCGCGCGCGTCTCGGCAGGATCGACGATGCCGTCGTCCCAGAGCCGCGCGCTGGCATAATAGGGATGGCCCTGCTGGTCATATTGCTGGCGGATCGGCGCCTTGAAGGCCTCGTTTTCCTCGGCACTCCAGCTCTGGCCCTTGGCCTCGAGATTGTCGCGCTTGATCTGGGCCAATACCGAGGCCGCCTGCTCGCCGCCCATGACCGAGATGCGCGAATTGGGCCAGGAGAAGAGGAAGCGCGGGCTGTAGGCGCGCCCGCACATCGCGTAGTTGCCGGCCCCGAAGCTGCCGCCGATCATCACGGTCAGTTTCGGCACCTGCGCGCAGGCGACGGCCATCACCATCTTGGCCCCGTCCTTGGCGATGCCGCCCGCCTCGTATTTACGGCCCACCATGAAGCCGGTGATGTTCTGGAGGAACAGGATCGGCGTGCGGCGCTGGGCGCAGAGCTCGACGAAATGCGCCCCCTTCTGCGCCGATTCCGAGAACAGGATGCCCTTGTTGGCGAGAATACCGACAGGGATCCCGCCCAGATGAGCGAAGCCGCAGACCAGTGTCGGACCGTAGAGCGGCTTGAAATCGTGGAACTCGCTGCCATCGACCAGCCGGGCAATGACCTCGCGCACCTCGTAGCCCTTGCGCAGATCCATCGGCACGATGCCGTAGAGCTCCTTGGGATCGTAGAGCGGCGGGCGCGGCGCCTCGCGGGCAATGGCGCCAGCCCCGGCGAGGCGCAAACCCGCGGTGCCCGCATTGGCCAGGATCCGGCGCGCGATCGCGAGCGCGTCGGCATCGTCTTTTGCCAGATGATCGGTGACGCCCGAGGTCCGGCTGTGGAGGTCGGCGCCGCCCAAGGCCTCGGCATCGACGACCTCGCCGGTCGCGGCCTTCACCAAGGGCGGACCGCCCAGGAAGATCGTCCCCTGCCCCTTGACGATGATGGCCTCGTCCGACATAGCCGGCACATAGGCGCCACCCGCGGTGCAGGAACCCATTACCACCGCGATCTGCGGCACGCCGACAGAGGACAGCCGCGCCTGATTGTAGAAGATGCGGCCGAAATGATCGCGGTCGGGAAAGACCTCGTCCTGATTCGGCAGATTGGCGCCGCCGGAATCGACCAGATAGATGCAGGGCAGCCGGTTCTCCGCCGCGATCTCCTGCGCCCGCAGATGCTTCTTCACGGTCAGCGGATAATAGGTACCGCCCTTGACGGTCGCGTCGTTGCAGACGATGACGCAGTCGCGCCCCGAGACGCGGCCGATGCCGGTCAGGATGCCGGCCGCCGGGACATTGTCCTCATAGACATCGTGGGCCGCCAGCGCCGACAGCTCGAGGAAATGCGAGCCCGGATCGATCAGCCGCTGGATGCGCTCGCGCGGCAGCAGCTTGCCGCGGCCGACATGGCGTTCGCGCGATGCGGCTCCGCCGCCTTCGGCGATCTTGCCGTGAAGCGCGCGCAGCTTCGCCACCTCGCCTGCCATCTGCTCGGCGCGTTCCTTGAACTCGGGCGTGGTCGGATTGACGGCGGTCGGGAGGGCGGCCATGGGCGACGACATTACCTCGGGGCGGAAAGAGACACTCGGAGGGCGCAGCGATCAAGGCCGGGGCGCGGGCGGGCTCACCAGCCGCCGCGCGCCAACCACTCCTCGACCTGGCCGAGGCGATCATGGCCCCAGAAGGGCTCGCCGTCGACATAGATGAAGGGCGAGCCGAAGACGCCGCGCTTGATCGCGGCCTCGGTTTCCGCCCGCAATTTGTCCTTGATGGCGGCATCGTTGATGCCGGCGACCAGCGCCGCCGAGTCGACCCCCAAGGACACCGCAACGTCGGCCACGGCCGCGGCATCGTTGACGCTGCGGCCCTCGCCGAAAATCCGGTCATAGGTTTTCAGTGCGAAGCGTTTCGCCAGAGCGCCGTCGCGTTCCTCCAGCCAGTAGAAGGCCCGGCTGGGGGCCACGCCAGCGAAGGGAAAGGGGCTCGGCAATCGGAACGGCAGGCCGAGCCGGCGTGCCGAACGCGCGAAATCATGCTGGTGATAGGGCCCGCGAAGCGGCTGCTCGACCAGGGGCTTCTGGCCGGTCTCCTTGAAGGCGACACCCAGCAGATAAGGCCGCCAGCGAACCTCACGACCATGGCGCGCCGCGATGGCCTCGATCTGGTGCGAAGCGAGGTAGCCATAGGGCGACGAGAAATCGAAATAGAACTCGACCGGATCGGCCATCCCGCTCAGCACTCCCCTCCGCTCTCGTCACCTTCGCGCCAAGGGCGGCCGCAAGGAACGCGCCGCCGCGAGACATCGTTGAAGTGTTGCGAGGCGGCCCCCTGAGTGCAAGCGCTTCTCACCGTCAAGCCGGTGCGCCCTCCGGGATTCAGACGAGCAATAAAGGAAGCGAAGAAAACCAATGGCTTATTGCAAGATGTCCCTGAATCGGTTGCCGAAACCTGCCGGCGACACCAAATAACACTCATGAAACCGATGCTGAAATCCATCGCGGTGACTTGCCTGACGCTGGGGCTGGCGACGGCTGTTCTGGGTACCGGGCAGATCGCGCAAGCGCAGGACGACATGCATGGCGTGGACATGCTTCATCCGGGTGCGCAATTCGCTCCGCAGATGCCCTCGGGGCTATCGCCCTCGGGTGGACCGATGACGCCGCCCGCCGCGAGCAGTGGTGGCGCCCAGCCGCCCGCCAACAGCGTCTATGCCCCGGGCACACCGCCCGGAACGAGCGACATCCACAACAATCCGTTCCGCAATTACGGCAGCTGCGACGGATCCTCGGCCTCGCCGAACCAGCAGATCGGCTCGGACAAGACCTTCTGCGGCTACGGCAAGAAGTAGGCTTGAGCCGACGCCCCGCCGGCCGGCGGGGCGAGCAGCCTCACCAGGGCAGGGTCGAACCGTCATAGTTGAAGAAGCTGCCGCTGTCGGCGGGTTTGAGCGCCGACAGTTTCTGGCGCAAGCCGGCGACGCTGCGCTGAGGCGAGATCTGCGCCGAGGGGCCGCCCATGTCGGTCTTGACCCACCCCGGATGCGCCACCACCACGATGACGCCGCGCCGTTTCCAGTCGATGGCGAGGCTTTTCATCGCTGCGTTGAGGGCCGCCTTGCTCGAGCGATAGGCGTAGGAGCCGCCGCTGCCATTGTCAGCGATGCTGCCCATGCGACTGGTCAGGCTCAGCACGATCTTGGCGCTGCCCATCTCGAGATTGGGCAGCAATGCCTCGGCGACGCGAACGGGCGCGATCGAGTTGATATGAAAAACCCGCAGCCAATCGTCGGGATCGGTCGATCCGTCGCTGCCGCCGACCCCGGCATTGTTCACCAGGATGTCGATCGCGTCGCCCTTCAATTCCTTCACCAGATGGGCGATCTGCCTGTCGTCGGCCACCTCGAGACGGTGCATCGTGACGTCGCCCTTGATCGCCGCCAGCTCCTTGGCGGCCTTGGGATCGCGCGCGCAGGCGTGAACCCGCCACCCCTCTTCCGCATATTGGCGGACGAACTCGAGACCAATGCCGCGATTGGCGCCGGTAACGAGGACGGTGTGCATGGCGGTCTCCTCAGCTGATCTGGAAATGGCAGTCCTTGATCTCGCCGCCGGGCCCGTTGATCGGCGTCACATCCATCGGGCAGGCGGAAAAGGCCATGATCAGGTCCATCTCCGCCCGCAGCAGCACATGGTCGCCGGGCTTCGAGACGGTCGGCAGGAACGAGATCTTGTGGTCGGCGCCGACCGGAATGTTCATCCACATGTTGAGGGGACAAGGCACCTCGGGCGGCGTCAGGCCAAGCTCCTTCATCGCCGCGTGAAGATTGTCGGTGCAGTTGTCGTGATATTCCTTGATGCCGAAATGGCGGTAGCGATGGACATCGCAGGCCGCGACCAGCGTGTCGTGAATCCCCGGCGAGCTGTCCTCCAGCCAGGTCAGCATGGGTGCGCGCTTGTTGCTCCGCAGCGCGTCGCCCACGACCGGAATGGTTCGGCCGATCTGGGGCCGCGTATGCTCCATCGACATGAACTCGTGCAGATCGTCGCTGCGGAAGGCCCAAGTATCGAGCACCTGGGTTCCGTGCGTGTTGACGATCCTGATGGTCTGGCCCGCCTTCATGCGCGCCGCCTTGCCGCGCCGCGCCGGGACCGCCGTCAATCCGCTCATCACTTCCTCCCACCTGGACGATCCACCGGATCGCTGCTGTCGCGCCGGGCCGTGACCTCGATCTCGATCTTCATGCGCGGGTCGATCAATTGCGCCACGACCGTCGTGTTGGCGGGGCGCGCCTCCCGGCAGTACTGACCGATCACCGGCGCGATCCTGGTGAAATCGGCCGGATCGGTGAGATGGATCTGGATCCGGACCATATCCTTGAGCCCGGACTTGGCCTGCTCGAGCGCCCATTGGATATTGCGGAAACATTGGTGGGTCTGCTCGACCACGTCGGCCGCGATCGTGCCGGCCTTGTAGTCGAACCCGGTCGTCCCCGAGACGAAGATCCAGTCGCCATCGACAACGGCCCGGCTATAGCCGGCCAGTTGCTCGAAGGACGAGCCCGATGAAATCCGCTGCCGTGCCATGCCCTATTCCCCTTACACCGATTCTTCGAACAGCTCGCGCCCGATCAGCCAGCGCCGGATCTCCGACGTGCCGGCGCCGATCTCATAGAGCTTGGCGTCGCGCAGCAGCCGTCCCGTCGGGTAGTCGTTGATATAGCCGTTGCCGCCCAGCACCTGGATCGCCTCGAGGGCCATCCAGGTCGCCTTCTCGGCCGCAAACAGGATGGCACCGGCGGCGTCCTTGCGCGAGCCATGGCCGCGGTCGCAGGCCCTTGCCACGGCATAGACATAGGCCCGCGCGGCATTGGCAATCGTGTACATGTCGGCGATCTTGCCCTGCATCAGCTGGAAGCTGCCGATCGGCTCGCCGAACTGCTTGCGCTCATGGATATAGGGGATCACCACGTCGAGGCAGGACTGCATGATGCCGATGGGCCCGGCTGCCAGCACGGCGCGCTCGAAATCGAGCCCGCTCATCAGGACCTTCACCCCCGCCCCTTCGAGCCCCATGCGGTTGGCCTCCGGAACGAAGCAATCCTTGAACACCAGCTCGCCGGTGTTGGAGCCGCGCATGCCGAGCTTGTCGAGCTTGGCCGAGGTGGTGAAGCCCTTCATCCCCTTCTCGATGAAGAAACAGGTGATGCCGCGGGCGCCCGCCTCGGGGTCGGTCTTGGCGTAGACCACCAGCAAATCCGCATCGGGACCGTTGGTGATCCACATTTTGGTGCCGTTCAAAACATAGCCGTCGGCGACCCGCTTGGCCTGCAGCTTCATGCTGACCACGTCCGAGCCGGCCCCCGGCTCGCTCATGGCGAGCGCGCCGACATGCTCGCCCGAGATCAGCTTCGGCAGATATTTGCGCTTCTGCGCCTCGCTCGCATTGCGGCGGATCTGGTTGACGCAGAGGTTGGAATGGGCGCCGTAGGACAAGCCGACGCTGGCGGAGGCACGGCTGATCTCTTCCATCGCCACGCAATGCTCGAGATAGCCCATTCCGGCGCCGCCGAACTCCGGCTCGACCGTGATGCCGAGCACGCCCAGCGACCCCATCTTCTGCCAAAGATCTTCGGGGAACTGGTTGCTGCGGTCGATGTCGGCCGCGCGTGGCGCGATCTCGCGCGCGGCGAAGTCGGCGACCTGGTCGCGCATCATCTCGGCGGTCTCGCCGAGGTCGAAATCGAGCGACCGGAACCGGTTATGGCCGGTGGTTGCCATGGGCAGACTTCCTCCCTGAAGATGCCGCAAAGCCTAGCGCTGGATCACAGCAAGAACAAGGTTGCGAGCCCCAGGAAGGAGAAGAAGCCGAACACGTCGGTGGTGGTGGTGAGGAAGGGTCCCGCGCCGATGGCGGGGTCGATGCCGAAGCGCGCCAGGGTCAGCGGAATCAAGGTGCCGGCGATGCCGGCCCAGATCATGTTGAAAACCATCGCCGCGCCCAGCACCAGCCCGATGGGGAGGCCGAAGAAAAATGACGTCACGGTCCCCATGACCAGCGCGAACACGGCCGCGTTGATGGCCGCCACGGCAATTTCCTTGCCCACCACGCGCCACACATTGCTGCCGCGCGGCTGCAGATCGCGGGTCGCGAGCGCCCGGACCATCACGGTGATGACCTGGACCCCGGCATTGCCGCCCATGGCGGCGACGATCGGCATCAGGATGGCGAGGGCCACGATCTGTTCGATGGTAGCCTCGAACTGCGAGATCACGGTCGAGGCGATGGCCGAATTGCAGAGGGTCACCACCAGCCAGCGGACCCGGCGCCAGGCGGTCTCGAGCGCCGGCGCATGGAAATCCGTCTCGCTCACGCCGACGATGCCGAGCAGATCCTCCTCGGCCTCCTCCTCGATGACATGGACCACGTCGTCCACGGTGATCACGCCCAGGAGACGGCCGGCATCGTCCACGACCGGCGCCGACATGAGCCCATATTGCCGGAAGAGATAGGCGACCGATTCCTGGTCCATCGTGGCCGGGACCACGCGGAACTCGGTATGCATCAGGTCTTCGAGCTTCACGATGCGCTTGTTGCGCATGGCGCGCGAGAGGGGCACCGCGCCGATCGGCTTGTGCATCGGATCGACCACGAAGAGATCGTAGAAATCGTCCGGCAGATCCTGGTTGGCGCGCAGGTAATCGATCGCCTCGCCCACCGTCCAGTGCTGGGGCACCGCCACCAGATCGCGCTGCATCAGGCGGCCGGCGCTGTCTTCCGGATAGGTGAGGCCCTGCTCGATGACGGCGCGGTCCGCGGCCGGGATCGCACGCAGGACGCGCTGCTTCTCGGCCTCGTCCAGATCCTCGAGGATGTCGACCGCATCGTCGGTCTCGAGCTCGGAGACCGCCTGCGCCACCTCGCCCGGACTCATCAGCCCGATCACCTCATCGCGCACCACCTCGTCGAGGTAGTTGAGGGTCTCGGGCTCGAGGATATGACGGCAGACCTTGATGACGAACCGGCGCTCGTCGGGTGTCAACGCCTGCAGCAGGTCGGCAAAGTCGGCGGGATGCAGCTCGTCGACCAGTTTCTCGATCTGGGCGAGGTCACCCTCCCCGACCGCCCGCCGCGCCCGGGCTACCGCCTCCGGCGAGACGCCATAGAGCGCTTCCGTTTCGGAGAGCTTGACCTCGTCGGAGGTGGGACCCTCGCCGTCCGGGCGCCGTTCCAGATCGGGTTGCGGCGCCTCGCTGCTCACGGACGTGCGGTCTCCGTGCCTTGGGCCGCCGCGGCCTGCGCGTCGACGGCCGCCACGGCGGTCATATTGACGATGCCGCGCACGGTGATCGACGGCACCACCACATGGACCGGCATGGCGACGCCCATCAGCATCGGCCCCACCGAGAGGCCGTTGCCCAGGGTCTTCAGCAGGTTGAAGGAGATGTTGGCGGCGTCGAGGGTCGGCATGACCAGGAGATTGGCCTGGCCCTTGAGGCGCGAATTGGGGAAGAGGCGCAGGCGGATCTGCTCGCTAATCGCGTTGTCGCCATGCATCTCGCCCTCGACCTCGAGCTCCGGCGCGCGCTCCCGGATCAGCTCCAGCGCCGCGCGCATCAGCTTGGCGGTCGGGGTGTCGCGGGTGCCGAAGTTGGAATGGGAGAGCAGCGCCGCCTTCGGCATGATTCCGAACTTCGGCACGGCCGCCGCGGCCAGCAGCGCGAATTCCGCGACCTGCTCGGCCGTCGGCTCCGGCGTCACATGGGTATCACCCAGGAAGAAGGTCCCGGTCGGCAGGATCAGGGCCGTCAGCGCATAGGCATGGGACACGCCCGGGGCCAGCCCGATCACGTCCAGCAAATGGGCCACATGGCGGATATATTTGCCGACCGTGCCGCAGATGAGCGCGTCCGCCTCGCCGCGGCGGACCATCAGCGCGCCAATGATCGTGTTGCGGGTGCGCACGACGGTCTGCGCCGAGGACTGGGTAACGCCCTTCCGCTCGGTCAGGCTGTGATAGAGGGTCCAATATTCGCGGAAGCGGTGATCCTCCTCGGGATCGACCAGCTCGACATCCTTGCCCGGCACGATGCGCAGGCCCAGCCGCTTGATGCGGCTGGCGACCACGGCACGCCGGCCGATCAGGATCGGCTGCGCCAGCCCTTCGTCGACCACCGTCTGGGCCGCCTGCAGCACCCGCTCCTCTTCGCCCTCGGCATAGCAGACACGCTTCCGGTCCTGACGCGCGCGATCGAACATCGGCTTCATCAGCAGGCCGGAGCGGAACACATACTGGCTGAGGCGGTCGCGATAGGCGGCGAGATCGGCAATGGGACGCGTGGCGACGCCGCTTTCCATCGCGGCCTTCGCCACCGCCGGCGCGATCGCCACCAGGAGCCGCCGGTCGAAGGGACGCGGAATGAGATAATCCGGCCCGAAGCTTGGCACCTCGCCGCCATAGGCCCGGGTCACCTCGTCGGTGATCTCGGCCTGGGCCAGATCGGAGATCGCCTTCACGCAGGCGATCTCCATCGCCTCGTTGATGGTGGTGGCGCCGACATCGAGCGCGCCGCGGAAGATGAAGGGGAAGCAGAGGACGTTGTTGACCTGGTTCGGATAGTCCGAGCGTCCGGTGGCGATGACCGCGTCCTCGCGCACGGCCCGCACTTCCTCGGGCAGGATCTCAGGCGTCGGATTGGCCAGCGCCAGCACGATCGGCCGGGCTGCCATCGTCGCCACCCATTCGGGCTTCATGACCCGGGGTGCCGAGAGGCCGAGAAAGATGTCGGCGTCCTTGATCACCTCGGAGAGCTTGCGCGCATTGGTCTCCTTGGCGTAGCGCTCCTTGAGCGGGTCCATTTCCTCCTTGCGGCCGCGATAGACCACGCCCGCGATGTCGGTGACGGTGATGTTCTCCATCTTGAGCCCGAGGCGCACGAGGAGGCCGAGGCAGGTCAGCGCCGCGGCGCCGGCGCCTGAGGTCACCAGCTTCACCTCCTCGATCCTTTTGTCGACGATCTTGAGGGCATTGGTGATCGCGGCCGCGACGATGATGGCGGTGCCATGCTGGTCGTCATGAAAGACCGGGATCTTCATGCGCTGGCGGAGCTTGCGCTCCACCTCGAAACATTCCGGCGCCTTGATGTCCTCGAGATTGATCGCGCCGAAGCTGGGCTCCAGGCTGGCGATGATGTCGACCAACTTGTCGGGGTCGCGCTCGTCGATCTCGAGGTCGAACACGTCGATGCCGGCAAAGGTCTTGAACAGGACCGCCTTGCCCTCCATCACCGGCTTGGCCGCCAGGGGACCGATCGCCCCCAGCCCCAACACGGCGGTCCCGTTGGTGACGACCGCGACCAGATTGGCCCTTCCCGTAACGCGGGCCGCCTCGGCGGGGTCGGTCACGATCGCCTCGCAGGCGAAGGCCACCCCCGGCGAATAGGCCAGCGCCAGGTCGCGCTGGTTGGCCAAGGGCTTGGTCGCCACGATGGCGAGCTTCCCGGGAACCGGGGTGCGGTGATATTCGAGCGCGCTGGCGCGCAGGTCTTCGGTCATGGGAGGGGATGGGCCTGACGCTGGTGAAACCGGCCCGGGAGTATAGCCAGCGATTGTCGTGCCGCCACCGGGGTTTACGTCAGGTCTGGCAGACCCCAAATGAAGGTCGGAAAGGGGCTCGGCGCCAGGCCCGGAAACGCCGAAGCCCGCGCGGGGTCACCGGCGGGCTCCAGGCAGGCATTGGTGCGGTCGAGAAGACTCGAACTTCCACGGGTTGCCCCACAGCGACCTCAACGCTGCGCGTCTACCAGTTCCGCCACGACCGCATGTCAGGGATGGGCTTGCCATCCGTGGCTGCGGGGGAATAGCAAATCGGGGGACCGCGATCAAGTTGAACCGGCGGCGGCCCAAAGCCGCGGAAATCCAGGAGGATAAACCCCTGTCCGAAAGCGCCACCGAAACCCTGGCCAAAGCCCCTCCGGCGGCCCCCGTGGAATGGCGGGTCAGCGACGCGCTGACCCCCTATCCCGAGGCCGTGGCGGCCATGGAGGCCCGGGTGGCTGCCATAGCCCGCGGCGAAGCACCCGAGCTGATCTGGCTGGTGGAACACCCGCCGCTCTATACGGCCGGCACCAGCGCCCGTGCCGGAGATCTGCTGGAGCCCGGCCGGTTCCCCGTATTCGAGAGCGCCCGCGGCGGGCAGTTCACCTATCACGGGCCCGGCCAGCGGGTGGCCTACACGATGCTCTCGATCGCGGCGCGGGGCGGCGATCTCCGCCGTTTCGTCCATGATCTCGAGGAATGGATCATCCGCACCCTCGCCCGCTTCAACCTGAAGGGCGAGCGCCGCGAGGGCCGGGTCGGCATTTGGATCGCGAGGCCCGGCGGGGCCGAGGACAAGATCGCGGCGCTGGGCATCCGGGTCCGGCGCGGCGTCACCTATCACGGCATCGCCATCAACCTCGATCCCGACCTCGCCCATTTCTCAGGCATCGTGCCCTGCGGCATCCAGGGCGGCGGCACCTCGCCCTACGGTGTCACCTCGCTAGTGAACGAGGGCATCCTGATCTCGATGCCGGAACTCGACATGGCCCTCAGAGGTGCGTTCGAGGAGGTGTTCGGGGGGACGGATACGCGATATGTCGCGTCATAATCCCTCCCCCCTTTTGGGGGAAGCTTAGGAAGGGGGGATGATCGAAGACCTCGATCTTGGCTCCACCCCCTCCCTTACCCTCCCCCCTCAAGGCAGGGCTGTCCGGGGAAAGTTACACATAACAGAAGTCCAATTGGGTGGTTGGGGTCTTTGGTTTTGGCTTTCTGGGGTTAACGGGCGGTGCTCGGTCGATCCGATGGATGGTTTTCCTGGTAAAGAGCGACTGGCCGACGAGTTCGGCCAGCCGCAGGGAGGGGATTTTCACACTGTGAAGGCGCGCGGCGATGCGCAGCAGCAGATAGGCGATCATGGCGGCGAGGATCTGCAGCTGAATGGCATTTTCGTTGTTGCCGAGGAACTTGCGGATGACCAGATGCTGCTTGACCCAGCGGAACAGCAGCTCGATCTGCCAGCGGATTTTGTAGAGCGTGGCGATTTCGACGGCCGAGCGCTCCCTGTCGTTGGTGACGAGCGTGATGAGGCCACCCTTCTCGCGCCGGACCCGGATCCGGCGCAACGGCACCGCCAGCTTGGAATCGCCCTTGCTGACAAGACGGACCTCGGCGTCGTCGACGATTCTGAAGCCGGCGCCGACGATCTTCCTGGGTTTGCGCCGCTTGGTGGCGCGCAAGCGCATGTTGGACTTCGCCCGCGTGACGAAGATGGCATTCGTGGCGTCGATCTGGCTCCACCAGCCGTAGTGACAGTAGCCCTTGTCGAAGACATAGGTGGCCCCGGCCTCGAGCGTCACCCGGCGGCCGATCTCGACATCGTTGATGGTGGCCCGCGTCACCTCGACCGAGCAGGGGCGGTCGTTCTCCGGATCGTAGGCCACATGCATCTTCAGGCCGCGGATGCGCCCGTTCCAATCCGCCCAGCCGCAGACCTTGCCCAGCGGGATCGGCGAGGCATCGATCAGGCGCACCATCTCGGCCCCTTCCTGGCGAACCTGCCGGCCCACAGCCTGCGAGAGCGTATCAAACAACGCCGAGAACACCCCGACCGGACGACGGGCATTGGCATCCGACAAGGTCGAGCGGGAAATCTTCTCCACGCCGAGGTGATAATGATGATGAGGGTTGGCGTTGAAACCCGTCACCAAGCCCCGCAGGCTCGTGGCATGACCAAGCTGGGCATAGATCAGCGCCACCAGATGGTCCCAGCTCTTGAAAGACTTGTCGTAGGCATCCCCGTCATGACGCTCCACCAGGCTACGAAAATGCCGCCGGTCGATCGGTTTCAGCAGGCTCACAAAAATGCTATCTCTGTACTGCATGCCCGGTCCTCTTTCTGAGTCTCGACAACCAGAAAGTAGCCGGAAAACCTCCGGAAAACCGGGCATGCGCCCGCGGCCAATCGACTCATTCCCCGGACAGCCCTGCCCTCAAGGGGGAGGGGATAAAGGCCTCACGCATCCGGCCATTGGTGAAAGCCGTTCTCATCCGGCTCGTCGGCGTCGAAGCTTTCGATGCCGGTGACCTTGGCCAAGGGCGGGCCCTGGCGGCAGAGGTCGACCATTTCCTCGATTCGCGTGACAGGCCCTGCGAACAACGCCTCGACCTCGCCGGTAGCGAGATTGCGCACCCATCCCTTCAGGCCGCGCTTGTTCGCTTCGCTCATGGTCCAGGCGCGATACCAGACGCCCTGGACCTTGCCCGAAATGACGATGCGTCGCGCGCTCATGCGAACTCCAGGATCACCTGATCGACCGCCAGGCTGTCGCCCGACGCCGCGTGAAGCTTCGCGACCTTGCCATCGCGCTCCGCGCGCAGCAGGTTCTCCATCTTCATCGCTTCCACCACTGCGAGCTCCTGCCCGGCCTTGACCTCCTGCCCCGCCGTCACGGCGAGGGAGACGAGGAGCCCCGGCATCGGCGACAGCAGGAAACGCGACATGTCGGGCGGAACCTTGACCGGCATGAAGCGCGCGAGCGCTGCCGCGCGCGGGGTCAGGACCTGCATCATCAGCTCGCTGCCGGCATGGGTAAGCTTGTAACCCACGCCCTTGCGATCGATCTGGACCGAGATGGGCTGCCCGTTGATCCGGCCCTGAAAGAGCGGATCGCCGATCCGCCAGTCGCCGATCAGCTCGTGGCTCGCTTCGCCGCTGATCACCGCATAGCCGCCCGCGGTCTCCGCGATCGTGACGGCGGTCGGTTCGCGGTCGATCATCACCACCCACTCGCCGCCGCTGGCAAGCTTGGGCGGACGCAAGCGGCCGCTGATCTGCTGGTCGCGCTGGCGCGACCGGTGATGGATCATGGCGGCGACCGCGATGAGCTGGCGCCGGCGCTCCTCATCGAGCGGCGCGCCATGGAACCCGTCCGGAAATTCCTCGGCGATGAAGTTGGTCGAGAGCTTGCCGTCGGCGAAACGCGGATGGCCCAGCAACGCCGACAGGAAGCCGATATTGTGGCTGACGCCGCGGATATAGAAGCTGTCGAGCGCCTCGCGCAGCGCCGCGGTCGCGTGGCGCCGGTCGCTGCCGCTGCCCACGACCTTGGCGATCATCGGATCGTAGAACATGCTGATCTCGGCGCCTTCATAGACGCCGCTGTCGATCCGGACCTGACCGACCCCTGTCGGCTCGCGATAGTTGGACAGGCGTCCCGTGGAAGGCAGGAATCCCCGCAAAGGATCCTCGGCATAGACCCGGGCCTCGATCGCCCAGCCCTCGAGCTTCACGTCCTTCTGCTTGAAGCCCAGCTTCTCGCCGGCGGCCACCCGGATCATCAGCTCGACCAGATCGAGGCCGGTGACGAGCTCGGTCACCGGATGCTCGACCTGCAGGCGCGTGTTCATCTCGAGGAAGTAGAAGTTGCGCTGCTGATCGACGATGAACTCGACGGTTCCGGCCGAGCGGTAATTCACGGCCCTGGCCAGGGCCACCGCCTGCGCGCCCATGGCGGCGCGGGTCTTGGCGTCGAGGAACGGGCTCGGCGCCTCCTCGATCACCTTCTGGTGGCGGCGCTGGATCGAGCATTCGCGCTCGCCCAGATAGACGATGTTGCCATGGCTGTCGCCCAGCACCTGGATCTCGATATGGCGCGGCTGCTCGATATATTTCTCGATGAAGACGCGGTCGTCCGCGAAGCTCGATTTCGCCTCGTGCGTGGCGCTGCGGAAGCCCTCATGGACCTCCTGGTCGGTGCGCGCGATGCGCATGCCCTTGCCGCCGCCGCCGGCCGAGGCCTTGATCATCACCGGATAACCGACGTCATTGGCGATCGCGACCGCCTCGGCCTCGTCCTTGATCACGCCCAGATAGCCCGGAACTGTGCTGACACCCGCCTGCTGCGCCAGCTTCTTGGATTCGATCTTGTCGCCCATGGCGCCGATCGCCCCGACGCCGGGGCCGATGAAGACGATGCCCGCCTCCTCGAGGGCCGCGGCGAATTTGCGGTTCTCCGAGAGGAAGCCATAGCCCGGATGGACCGCCTCGGCACCGGTCTGCCGGATGGCGTCGAGGATGCGCTCGATCGAAAGATAGCTCTGGGCCGAGGGTGCGGGTCCGATCGCCACCGCCTCGTCCGCCTCGCGCACATGCCTGGCATCGGCGTCCGCCTCGGAATAGACGGCGACCGTCTTGATGCCCATGGCACGGGCGGTGCGGATGACGCGGCAGGCGATCTCGCCGCGATTGGCGATGAGGATTTTCTTGAACATCACTTGCTCAGTGCGTTGTGCTGTCGGCCGGCGGCACTGGCTGTCTTCTGCCTTGTGCAAAACCACGACATTCGGGAAGAACCTTGGGCGAGTCCGTGAGCTTCCAACCGGTCGCGTGAGGAAACCCCGCGGCAAAGACCATGCGCATCAGGCAATTGAGATTCGGCACCCACCAGTTGGTGTCGTTGGAGCCGTATTCGTCGCGCGGATAGAATTCCATGACCACCTCGGAACCGGAATAGCCCTTGCCGAGACCGCCGCGATAGACGCTGTAGTCGTCGAGGATGGCCGTCTCGACGCAGATCAGCTCGTCGGTTACCGCCGCCAGGCGGTCCAGGGCCAGCAGCGGATGGCGAAGGTGATAGAGCGTGCCGAAAAAGAACACCACGTCGAAACGGCCCATCTGCGTCTCGGACACCTCATAGACGGACATTTCCCGGCGATCGCATCGAGCGGCATCGTAGCCGAGAGCACTCCGGCAGAAATCGAACGTCGCCCAGGCCTGGCGGTCGCTTTCGTCCAGACTGCCCAGATGATCGGAGAAATCGTCGATGGCGACCACCTGCCGCGCGCCGCGCTTCAGGGCCTCGAAGGTCCAGTACCCGTCCCAGGCGCCGACATCGAGGACCCGCTTGCCGGTCAGATCCTTCGGGATCTGGTAGGCCCCCGGATTGATCGGCGCCCAGCCAGGCGTGAAGACTCCCTCCGAAAGTTCGATCCGGTGATACCAGTAGGGAAACCGCCTTACGTCTTCGCTCAGGGACATTGCCGACGGACCTCTCCGGCCGATGACGGGTCTAAAGCGGAATATTGTCGTGCTTCTTCCAGGGATTCTCGAGCTTCTTGCCTTTGAGCATGGCGAGCGCCCGGCAGATCCGGCGGCGGGTCGATCGCGGCATGATCACGTCGTCGATGAAGCCGCGCGAGCCGGCGACGAAGGGATTGGCGAACTTGCTGCGATATTCCTCGGTGCGCTGGGCGATGGCGCCGGCATCGCCAATATCGGCGCGGAAGATGATCTCGACTGCGCCCTTCGGTCCCATCACCGCGATCTCGGCCGTCGGCCAGGCATAGTTCACGTCGCCGCGCAGATGCTTGGAGCTCATCACGTCATAGGCCCCGCCATAGGCCTTGCGGGTGATGACCGTCACCTTCGGCACCGTCGCCTCGCCATAGGCGAAGAGCAGCTTCGCGCCATGCTTGATGATGCCGCCGAACTCCTGGGCCGTGCCCGGGAGGAAGCCCGGCACATCGACGAAGGTCAGGATCGGAATGTTGAAGCAGTCGCAGAAGCGCACGAAGCGCGCGGCCTTGCGCGAGCTGTCGATATCGAGGCAGCCCGCCAGCACCATCGGCTGGTTGGCGACGATGCCGATCGTCGCTCCCTCCATGCGGCCGAAGCCGGTCAGGATGTTTCCGGCGAAATTCGGCTGCAGCTCGAAGAAATCGCCCTCGTCCACGACCTTCCGGATCAGCTCATGCATGTCGTAGGGTTTGTTGGGATTGGCCGGCACCAGCGTGTCGAGCGATTCCTCGATCCGGTCGCCGCTGTCGGTCGTCGGGCGCACCGGGACACCGTTGCGGTTCGATTCCGGCAGGAAGTCGAAGAAGCGGCGCACCTGCAGCAGCGCATCGACATCGTTTTCGAAGGCGAGATCGGCAACACCGGACTTGGCCGAGTGCGTGACGGCGCCGCCGAGCTCGTCATGGGTGACCGTCTCATGCGTGACCGTCTTCACCACATCGGGCCCGGTCACGAACATGTAGGAGGAATCCTTCACCATGAAGATGAAGTCGGTCATGGCGGGCGAATAGACGGCGCCGCCGGCGCAGGGCCCCATGATGAGCGAGATCTGCGGCACCACGCCCGAAGCGGTGATGTTGCGCTGGAACACCTCGGCGTAACCCGCGAGCGAGGCGACGCCTTCCTGGATCCGCGCGCCGCCGGAATCGTTGATCCCGATCACCGGCGCGCCGACCTTCACCGCCTGGTCCATCACCTTGCAGATCTTCTCCGCATGGGCCTCGGAGAGCGAGCCGCCGAAGACGGTGAAATCCTGGCTGAAGACGAAGACCAGCCGGCCGTTGATGGTGCCGTGCCCCGTGACCACGCCGTCACCCGGAATCTTCTGCTCCGCCATGCCGAAGTCCGAGGAGCGATGCTCGACGAACATGTCCCATTCCTCGAAGGAATCGGCGTCGAGCAGCAGCTCGATACGTTCGCGGGCCGTCAACCGGCCCTTGGCGTGCTGGGCTTCGATGCGGCGGGGGCCGCCCCCGGCGCGGGCCGCGGCCCGCTTCTCCTCGAGTAAGCGAAGGATTTCCTGCATGGGATGGCGGTTCCAACGGTCAGGGGGTAAATTATTACAGTTTTATGACAGTTCCCCAGGCGACTGGCCGTCGAGATAGCACCAATCCGACGCCAAAATGAAGCCAGATTTTCACGCTGAGAGAAGGGCCAGAAACCGCTCTGCCGCTTCGATTTCGGTCCTGAGGTCGACCTGGCGCCGGGCGGCCTCCGGGTCCAGGCCCCAGCGCTCGATCTGGTAGCTCTCATCGAGCAGGGAGAGTTCGAAAACCTCCTCACCCGAAAGCCGCCCCTCAAGCAGCGCCAGCCCCAGAACCACCGAACCGGCGGCCCCGGTCGCCGATGCCAGGGCCGTCAGCCGGAAGGGATCGAGGGCAGCCACGGCAGCCTCGATGGCGCGCAAGGCCTCGGGCGGCTGCGGACGCGGCATCACGCCGGTAACCACGAGCAAGGGGGCGTCATAGTAGAGCCGCGCCCAATCGACCAGCGGCTGCCAGAGCTGCTCCTGGCGCTCGACCAGGCCGCTCGGAGCCTCCGCCCGGTAGCAGACCAGATCCGTCGCGGCGAAGCCGGCGACGCTGGCTACGGTCGCCTGGGGCGCCTCGGCCACCTTGTCGATCGCGGTTGCCGCGAGCTGCATGAGCGGCATGCTCGACGGCCTGATCTTCTCGCCCTGGGCCTGCCATTCGGCCGCGACGGCTTCCGCCAAGGGCGCCGTCGGCAGCAGGAAGGGCTTGGCCGCGGGGCTGCGCATCGGCTTACCGTCGAGCGCCACCCCAAAGCCGCCGGCCTCCGCGCGGGCGGAAGCCGCCTGATAGAACCGCTTCATCCCTGCCGAGCGTGCCGGCCCCTCAGGGCAGCAGGCTCTTCAATGCGTTGCCGGTGTCCTGGAGCGTCTTGCCGGCATCGTCCAGCACCTTCTGGCCCGGGGTCGTGGGGGCCGCGGGCGCCGTCGAGCCCGTCGTGCTGGTACCCGTCCCGCCGTTGAGCGCCACCACGCAGGGATTGCCGCCTCCCCCAGCGGTGGCCGTCGTGGTCGTGCCGCTCGAGCTCCCGC
The DNA here is from genome assembly GCF_008728855.1 of Hypericibacter terrae. Classification (GTDB taxonomy): domain Bacteria; phylum Pseudomonadota; class Alphaproteobacteria; order Dongiales; family Dongiaceae; genus Hypericibacter; species Hypericibacter terrae. The sequence goes on from NZ_CP042906.1 coordinate 3,178,693, forward strand.
CCGACCCGGTGACGCCGGCGAGCGCCCCCAGGATGTCGCCGCCGCCGGAGGCCACGCCTACCGCCGCGCCGGCGATGCCCTGCGCCAGGGCCGCCGCATCGGGCGTGACGCTCGGGTTCGCCATGGTGCCGCCGATATTCACCGGGATCGCCAGATTGGCGAGGTTGGTCTGCTTGGCGCGGGGATCGAGATGCAGCTTCAGCTTCTCGTTCGCCAGGTTGATGTCGCCATTGCCCACGATGCTGGCGCCGTTGGTATCGAGCACCAGGCCGGTGCTGGTGGCGAGGCCCTTCTTGATGTCGAACTTGCTGACGAAGCAGTTGAGATTGGTGCTGTCGCCGCTGCCGCCGCTCGCGATCAGCTTGAACAGGTCGGAGAGCAGGATCTGGGCGAAGCGATTGTTGATGTGTCCCTCGCCCATGGCGAAGTTGGTATTGCCATTGAGGCCCGCCATGATCTCGCGCACCGAGTTGCCGGCGCCGGCCACGTCGAGATCGAGGTCCGCCTTGCCGCCCGTCAGCACGTCGCTGATCGAGAGCGTCTGCAGCAGGGTTCCCACCTCGACCTGCTTGGCATTGATCTTGACGGCCACGGGCGCCGGCGTCTTGGCCCCGTCGATCACGGCCGAGATCACGAAATTGCCGCCGCCCAGCCCGCTCTGGAAGTTCTTGAGGGTGAGCTTGCTGTCCTGCAGCACCATGTCGAGCTCGAGATTCTCGAGCGTCACCGGATCCTTGATGAATTTCTGCGCGGTCAGATGGATGTTGGCGTCGACAGCACCAAGTCCGTCGAAGGGCAGCGGGTCGGCCGGGAAGATGCGGCCGTCGTTCGCCGTCCCGGAGCTGGTGACACCGGAACCGGCACCGCCGCCGGCGGCGGGCTTCACCCCGAAATCCTTCAGATCGATCATCGCGGCGGCGAGGTTGGCGGTGATGCTCGGCTTCTTGCCGCCCATCGCCACGCTGGCGTCGCCGGTCATGCTGCTGGTGCCCATCTTGAGCTGGAGCTGCTCGACCTTGTAGACGCCGCTCGGGTTCGAGAGATTGCCGGCGACGCTATAGGGCCCGAGCGGCGGCAGGGTCGCCCCCGAAATGGCATTGAGGTCGGCGAGGCTCTTGCCTTCGATCGCCAGCGCGACCGCTACACCTTCGGCGGTCAGCGGCTTCGCCGCAGCGCCCTTGAGCGCGATCTTGGCGCCGCCTGCTTCGACGGTGACGTCGATCGGAAAGGCCTGGTTGGCGAGCAGCGCCCCCACCGCGCCGATCGTGCCCTTGGCGGCAATAGGGTTGTCGTTATAGCTGCCGTCGAGCGCGATCTCGATCGGGCTGGAGGCGCTGTCGGCCTCGGCCGTGAACGACTTGATGACGATGGTCTTGGTCTGCTTGGTGACCCCGTCGGTCCAGAGAACCTGCGAGTCCTCGATCCGGATGTTGTGCACGACCGGCAGCGTTGCCGGACCGCCGGTGGCGCTGGACGTGCTGGTGGTCGTCGTCGTTGTGGTGGCCGTCGACGGGGTCGCGGGCGTAAATACCCAATTACCCTGACCCTTGTCGTTGGTCTCCAGCAGGATGTCCGCACCCTTGAGGACGATCCGGTTCACCTCGACATTGCCGCTCAAGAGCGGGATCAGCCGGACCTCGGCCTCCAGCCGCTTCATCTTGATCAGTTCGGGGCGAGAGCCCCAGGAGGCATTGGAGAAGGTCACATCATTGACGGCGAGCGCCGGGTTCCAGGAGATCACCAGATCGACATCGCCCGCGAGCGTGAGATCGCGTCCCGTGGCCTCCTTCACCTTCGCAGCGATGAGGCCCTTGTACTGGTTGAAATCCTGCGACTTCAGGATGGCGATGCCCGCCACCACGACCGCCACCACCAGAACGACCAGACCGATCAGAACGTATTTGAACCGCATAAATCACCGTTCCCCGTAATTGGCGAGTGCCATGGGCAGATCTTCCGGCCGCATAATGACCCGGCCGGCGCCGGCGCGGGCAAGGTCCGCGGGCTCATGATAGCCCCAACCGGCGCCGATACCAGCCGTACCCGCATTATAGGCCATTTCCATGTCGAAACTGGTGTCTCCGATCAGCACTGTCGAGGCCGGATCGACACCCATTTCCGCCATGGCCTGATTCAGCATGGCCGGATGCGGTTTGCTGGGCGCCCGATCAGCGGTCTGCAGGGTGACGAAGCGCTCCGTCAGCCCGTGCGCCTCGAGCGTATGGCGCAACCCGCGCAGATTTTTGCCGGTGGCGATGCCGAACACCACGTCCGGGCCCTCGATCGCGGCGATCGCCTCGAGAATCCCAGGAAAGAGCGGCTCCTGAAAGCTGTCGCTTTGTCGCGCCGCCACGGCCTCGCGGCGGAAGGCCGTGGCGAGCTTCGCCAGCATCTGTTCGCCGACATCGGGTTGGAGCGCCGCGATCGCCGTCTCCAGCGTCAGGCCGACCACGCGGCGTATCGCCGCCGGTTCGGGCTCGCGCAGGTCGAGCGAGCGCCAGGCCGAGGCCATCGCCGCGACGATCGTGTGCTGACTGTCCACGAGCGTGCCGTCGCAGTCGAACATGATCAGTTTGAAACGATGCGACATCACCAACTTAGAACTCGAACTCCTCGCGGTTCGCCGGTCCCGAGGAGATGGAGAATCCCAGAAACTTCCAAGTCGCGACCATATGCGGCGGCAAGGGCGCGCTGACGCGGAAGATCTTGCCGGCCGGATGCGGAAATTCGAGGGCGCGGGCATGGAGATGAAGCTGACGCGAGATTTCCTTCCCCGGCAGAAAGGCCCCGGCCCCGCCGTATTTTCCGTCGCCCAGGATCGGCGTGCCCAAGGCCGCGCAATGGGCGCGCAACTGATGGGTGCGTCCGGTTTCCGGCCGCAAGGCGAGCCAGGCCGCCTTGCGGCCGATATGCTCGACCGTGCGGTAGTAGGTGACGGCGCGCTGGCCTTCCTCCTGGTCGGGGCGGACCCGTTCGCCGCTCTGGCCGGGCTGCTTCGACAAGGCGAGATCGATCCGGCCCGACAACGGCTGCGGCAAGCCGATCACGGCCGCCCAATAGAGCTTGTGCACCTCGCGCCCGCGAAACAGCTCCGCGAGCTTGGCCGCGGCGCGGGCCGTGCGCGCCAGCACCAGTACGCCGCTCGTATCCTTGTCGAGACGGTGGACCAGGCGCGGCCGTTCCTCGCTGCCGAAACGCAGCTCGTCGAGCGCGCCGTCGAGATGCACCGTGGTTTCCGTGCCCCCCTGCACGGCAAGCCCGGCGGGCTTGTCGATCACGAGCAGCCAATCGTCGCGATGCAGGATCCGGCGGCGCAGTTCCTCGCCCAGCCGCGCCGAGGCGAGATCGGACTTGCGGGACTTCGATTCCGTCCGCTCACGCGGGGCCGCTTCGCCGCCGGGTGCCGCCAGCGGCGGCACGCGCACGACCTGACCAGGCTCGAGGCGATGGTTGGCCTTGATGCGCTTGCCATCGACCCGCACCTGGCCGGTGCGCAGCAGCTTCTCCAGCCGGCCATGCGTCAGCTCGGGAAAGCGGCGCTTGAACCAGCGATCGAGCCGCTGCTCCGCCTCGTCCCGGTCGATGGTGATCGATTCCACGCTGCTCATGATGCGGCCCTATTCTTCGCGCTGGCCCTGGGCGCGGTTGCGCAGCTTGGCCCAATAATCGAGCCGCTTGCGGATCTCACGCTCGAAGCCGCGCTCGACCGGTTGATAGAACTCGCTGCGGGCCATGCCGTCGGGGAAATAGTTCTGACCCGAGAAACCCTCCTCGGTGTCGTGATCGTACTCATAGCCCTTGGCGTAACCCAGATTGCGCATGAGCCGCGTGGGCGCGTTCAGGATATGCTTGGGCGGCATCAGCGAGCCGGTCTCGCGGGCCGCCCGCTGCGCCGCGCCGAAGGCCCGGTAGGCGGCATTAGATTTGGGTGCGGTCGCCAGATAGAGCACGCATTGCGCCAGCGCGAGTTCGCCCTCGGGAGATCCCAATCGTTCATAGGTGTCCCAGGCCGCCAGCGCTTGCAGAAGCGCGTCCGGATCGGCCAGCCCGACATCCTCCGCCGCGAAACGCACCATGCGCCGCGCGACATAGAGCGGATCCTCGCCGCCCACCAGCATGCGCGCGAACCAATAGAGCGCCGCGTCCGCATCCGAGCCGCGCAAGGATTTATGCAAGGCGCTGATCAGGTTGTAATGGCTCTCCTGCGCCTTGTCGTAGAGCGGCATCCGGCGCTGGACGGCCGCGGCCAATCCCGCCACATCGAGCGGCGTCTTCGCCGGCAGTCGGAACAGTTCCTCGGCCATGTTGAGGAGATAGCGGCCGTCGCCGTCCGCCATGGCGCGCAAGGCCTCGCGCGCCTCGGGCGCCACCGGCAGCGCCCGGCCCTCGACGGCCTCGGCCCGAGCCAGCAGTTTCTCCAGGGCCTCGTCATCGAGCCGGCGCAGCACGAAGACCTGGCAGCGCGACAGCAAGGCGCCATTGAGCTCGAAGGACGGGTTTTCGGTCGTGGCACCGACCAGCGTCACGGTGCCGTCCTCGACATAGGGGAGGAAGCCGTCCTGCTGCGCGCGGTTGAAGCGATGGATCTCGTCGACGAAGAGCAGCGTGCCGCGACCGACGCTGCGCCGGCCCTTGGCCGCCTCGAAGACCTTGCGCAGATCGGCGACACCGGAGAAGACGGCGGACAAAGGCTCGAACTGCATGTCGCTGCGCGCCGCGATGAGGCGGGCCAGCGTGGTCTTGCCGCAACCGGGCGGGCCCCAGAGGATCATCGAAGAGATCCGTCCGGTGGCGACCATGCGGCCGACGGGACCCTCCGGCCCCAGCAGATGATCCTGCCCGACCACCTCGTCGAGCGACTGCGGTCGCAGCCGGTCGGCCAGCGGGCGCGGCGCCTGGCTCTCGAATAGATTTGTCATCGCCTGCCCAGGGGGGCCATGGGGCTCATCCCAGATCGAGCGTCTGAACGCGGTCGCCGCGCTTGACCGTGATCTTCCAATGGACCGAGCGCTGAGCCAGTTGATCGAGCGTCGTCTTGACGTCGGGACAGGGCACTTCGTTGATCTTGAGCAGGATGTCTCCCGGGCGGAACCCGACCTGCGCCGCCGGGCTGCCATTGTCGATCTTCGTCAGGATCACGCCCGACCAGACTCCCGACATTCCCACCTCCTCCGCCAGGGCCGGCGAAAGATTGGCGAGATAGGCCCCCATCAGCGGCGTGCGGCCCTCGACCAGGGTTTCGTCGCGCGGCGGCGTCTCGGGGGCCTGGGTCAGCGGAATGGGAATCTCGAGCGACTGCCCTTTGCGCAGCACCGTCAGGGTCGCCGTGCTGCCGATCGGCAGGGTCGCCAGACGGAATCGCAGCGCACCGGGATCCTCGACCGCGCGGTCGTTGATGGCCGTCACGATGTCGCCGACCTTCAGGCCCGCCCGCTGCGCCGGACCGCCGTCATAGAGATTGTTGATGACGACGCCGCCGGGCTTCGCCAGGCCGAAACCCTGCGCCAGTTCCGCGGTGACGGGCTGGCCGGTGGCGCCGATCCAGGGCCGCACGATCCGTCCGCCATTGCCCGCCGCATCGATGACCGACTTGACCATGTTGGCCGGGATGGCGAAGCCGATCCCCACCGACCCGCCGCTACGCGAGACGATCGCCGTGTTGATGCCGGCGAGCTTGCCGTCCATCGTCACGAGCGCACCGCCGGAATTGCCGGGATTGATGGCGGCATCGGTCTGGATGAAGAAGCCATAGTCGGAGATGCCGACGCGCGTGCGCGCGAGCGCGGAGACGATGCCGCTGGTCACGGTCTGGCCGACGCCGAAGGGATTGCCGATCGCCAGCACCAGGTCGCCGACTTCGAGCGCATCGGAATCGCCGAGGGGCAGCACCGGCAGCGCCGCCCCTTCGGGATCGACCTTCAGCAACGCCAGGTCGCTCTGGTCGTCGCTGGTGACGAGCGTCGCCGAGAACTCGCGGCCGTCGCTGAGGACGACCTTGATCTCCTGCGCGCCCTCGATCACATGGACGTTGGTCACCACCAGTCCGTCGCTGCGGACGATGACGCCGGAGCCCAGCGAATTCTGCGTCCGCTGCGAGGGCTGGCCCAAGGCGTCGCCGAAGAACTGGCGGAAGAAGGGATCGTTGAAGAGCGGCGAGGTCCGCTGCTGCACCACGGCGCGCGTATAGATGTTCACAACCGCGGGCTCGACCTGCTTCACCAGGGGCGCGAAGGACAGCGTGATCTGTTCGCGCGAGCTCGGGACGGCCGGCTCGTCGGCGCGCAGGCTGCCGGTCATGAATGCGCAGCAGGCGCAGACCGTGAACCAGAGAATCGTCAGGCGGCGGGCCGGACGCAACGGACGCATGCAGTCTCCATGGACAGAAACGGGCAGGACCGGTGGCCCGGGGGCCGGAATGGCCGGTCTCGAGGGATTTTAACCGGAACCGGCGACCGGCCCAACCCGGATGGCATTACGGCGCCGAAAGCCGGAAAGGAAAAGGGCGGCCCCGAGGGACCGCCCTTCCCGTTTTCGTCGCTGGCGCGAGAAGCCAGACCCTTGGGCCTTCAGGCCTCGGGCTGCTGCTCGTCGCCCTCGCTGACCTGCTGGCTGGGACCCGAATCCAGGCCCTTGGCCGCAGGGTCGCGATCGACCAGCTCGATGATGGCCATCGGCGCGTTGTCGCCGAACCGGAACCCCGCCTTGAGCACGCGCGTATAGCCGCCGGCGCGGCCCTTGTAGCGCTCGGCCAGGGTGTCGAACAGCTTGCGGGTCTGCACCTCGTCGCGCATCGTCGCCAGGACCTGGCGGCGGGCATGGAGCCCGCCCCGCTTGCCCAGCGTGATCAGCTTCTCGACGATCGGCCGGAGATCCTTGGCCTTCGGCAAGGTGGTCTTGATCTGCTCATGCTTGATCAGCGCCGCCGCCATATTGGCGAACATGGCCTTGCGGTGGCTGCTGGTCCGATTGAGTTTGCGGCCGCTCATACCGTGACGCATCGCTTGCTTCCTTCTCTCCGGTCCGGCGCCGCGCGGGGCCTCTGACCCCGACACGACCCGATTGCATCATCCCGTCGCCGCAGGCGCCCCCGCCAAGGGGCTCACCCATGTACGACCGGGTGCGGGCCACCATGGCCCGCGCTCCAGTTACGCCCGTCTTCGGCTCAGTACGGCTCGTCGAGCCGCTTCGCCAGGTCTTCGATGTTCTCCGGCGGCCAGTTCGGGATCTCCATGCCGAGATGGAGGCCCATCTGCGCCAGCACTTCCTTGATCTCGTTGAGCGACTTGCGGCCGAAATTCGGCGTCCGCAGCATCTCGGCCTCGGTCTTCTGAACCAGATCGCCGATATAGACGATGTTGTCGTTCTTCAGGCAGTTCGCCGAACGGACCGACAGCTCGAGCTCGTCGACCTTGCGCAGGAGATTCTTGTTGAAGGGCGGCTCGGCCGTCCGGATCTCCTCGCGCACGGCGCTCGGCTCTTCGAAATTGATGAAGAGCTGGAGCTGGTCCTGCAGGATGCGCGCGGCGAGCGCCACGGCATCTTCAGGGGCGATCGCGCCGTTGGTCTCGACCTGCATCGAGAGCTTGTCATAATCGGTGACCTGGCCGACGCGGCTGTTGTCGACCTTGTAAGACACCTTCTTGACCGGGCTGAACAGCGCATCGACCGGGATCAGGCCGATCGGTGAATCTTCCAGGCGGCTGACGGCCGCGGCCATGTAGCCTTTCCCCGTGTCGACGGTGAATTCCATCTTCACGTTCGCGCCCTGGTCGAGGGTGCAGAGCACGAGATCGGGATTCATGATCTCGATGTCATGGCCGGTCTGAATCATGCCGGCGCGCACTTCGCCCGGGCCTTCGGCCACGAGGCGCATGCGCTTCGGGCCTTCGCCATGCATCTTCAGGCCCATGCCCTTGATGTTGAGGACGATGTCGGTCACGTCCTCGCGCACACCCGGGATCGACGAGAATTCATGCAGCACGTTCTCGATCTGCACCGAGGTGACGGCCGCACCCTGCAGCGACGACAGCAGCACGCGACGCAGCGCGTTGCCGAGGGTCAGGCCAAAGCCACGTTCGAGCGGCTCGGCCACCACGGTGGCAAAGCGCTTGGGGTCAGTGCCGGGCTCGACGGCCAGCTTGTTCGGCTTAATGAGCTCGGTCCAGTTTTTCTGCAACACGATTGCGACCTCTCGCTGTCGTCCGACCGGCCTTCTGATCCGGGGCCCGCACCCTCGGTTTACCGCCGGTCTGGACTGGTTCTGGTCTTCTGCACACGCAACGCCCGGCGCGGGTCGCCGGGCGGTGGAATCTTCTGCGGTCTCTAGAGTCCGTTCAGACGCGCCGGCGCTTGGGCGGGCGGCATCCGTTATGCGGAATCGGCGTCACGTCCTTGATCGAGGTGATGGTGAAGCCGGCACCCTGCAACGCGCGCAGCGCGGACTCGCGACCCGAACCCGGGCCCTTCACCTCGACTTCCAAAGTCTTCACGCCATGCTCCATCGCCTTGCGCGCCGCCGCGTCGGCGGCAACCTGCGCGGCATAGGGCGTGGATTTGCGCGAGCCCTTGAAGCCGAGGCTCCCCGACGACGCCCAGGCCACGGTATTGCCCTGCGCGTCGGTGATGGTGATCATCGTATTGTTGAAGCTCGCATTCACATGCGCGACGCCAGAGGTAATGTTCTTACGCTCTTTGCGACGCGGGCGCGCGGTGGCTGCCTTGACCATGGCCTTGTCTTCTCCTTGAAACTCTTAGACGGCCTTTTTCTTGCCGGCGATCGACTTGGCCGGACCCTTGCGGGTACGCGCATTGGTATGGGTGCGCTGACCGCGCACCGGCAGACCCTTGCGATGGCGCAAGCCACGGTAGCAACCAAGGTCCATCAGCCGCTTGATGTTCATCGCGACTTCACGACGCAGATCGCCCTCGACGCGATAGTCACGATCGATGACCTCGCGGATGCGAACGACATCGTCGTCCGTCAGCTGATGCACCCGCCGATCGGCCGGAATACCGACTTTGTCGATGATTTCCTTGGCCTTGGCGTTTCCGATGCCATGAATATAGGTCAGGGCAATCAGGACACGCTTTTGCGTCGGGATATTGACGCCCGCAATACGCGCCACCGCTATTTCTCCTTGAATTTCAACGGGATAGACGACGGGACGAGAGTCACCATCAGCCCGAGGGCGCGCATTATATGAAGATTCGCCATCGAGTCAACCGGTTAGGCCGCCGCAATCCCATTCAGGATGGTCTCGATCTCCCGGGTCACCTGATCCGGAGCCGCCATCCCGTCGACTAGCTTCAAGAGACCCTTGCGCCGGTAGTAAGGCACGATCGGCGCGGTCTGCGCCCGATAGGCCACCAGCCGCGCCTTCAGGGTCTCCGGATTATCGTCCTTGCGGCGGACGAACTCGGTCGAGCCGCAAACATCGCAAATCCCCGGCTTCTTCGGGGGATGAAACTTGTCGTGGTAGCCCGTGCCGCATTTGGCACAGGTGAAACGGCCCGAAATGCGCTCGATCAGCGCCTCCTCGTCGACCGCCAGCTCGATCACCGCATCGAGCTTCCGGCCGCCCTGGGCCAGCATCTTGTCCAGGGCCTCGGCCTGGGCCTCGGTCCGCGGAAAACCGTCCAGCACAATGCCCTTGCGGGCCTCCGGTGCGGCAATCCGCTCGGCGATCATGGCGATGATGATCTCGTCGGGCATGAGCTGGCCCGCTTCCATCACCTTCTTGGCCTGCTGCCCCAAGGCACTGCCCGACGCCACGGCCTGGCGCAGCATGTCGCCGGTCGATAGCTGCACCAGCCCCCGCGTCGTCTCGAGCCGCTTGGCCTGGGTGCCCTTCCCCGCCCCCGGCGGGCCCAGGAGAATCAGGTTCATCCCCGCCGCCCCTTGAGCTTCGACTTCTTGATGAGCCCTTCATACTGGTGCGCCAGCAGGTGCGAATGCACCTGCGCGACGGTATCCATCGTGACCGAGACCACGATCATCAGGCTGGTGCCGCCGAAGTAGAACGGCAGCGCATATTGCGAGATCAGAATCTCGGGCAGGAGACAGATGATCGAGATGTAGGCCGCGCCCAGAACCGTGATTCGCGTCAGCACATAGTTGATGTACTCGGCCGTCGGCCGGCCCGGCCGGATGCCCGGGATGAAGCCGCCATATTTCTTCAGGTTCTCCGCGGTATCGACCGGATTGAAGACGATCGCCGTGTAGAAGAAGGTGAAGAACACGATCAGCCCGACATAGAGGGCCATATAGAGCGGCTGGCCGTGGGCCAGCACGCGGGTGATCGGCTGCAGCCAGTCCGGGCCGCCCTGGGCGCCGAAGCTGGCGACCGTCAGGGGCAGCAGCAGCAGCGAGCTCGCGAAGATCGGCGGAATGACGCCGGCGCTGTTGAGCTTGAGCGGCAGATGCGAGCTGTCGCCGCCATACATCTTGTTGCCGACCTGGCGCTTCGGATACTGCACCACCAGCCGCCGCTGGGCGCGTTCGAAGAACACCAGGGTGGCGATCGTCACGACCGCGACGATCAGGATGACGATGATGAGGAAGGTCGAGAGCGCACCGGTGCGGCCGAGTTCCAGGGTCCGGACCATAGCCGCCGGCAGGTTGGCGACGATCCCGGAGAAGATGATCAGCGACACGCCGTTGCCGACGCCGCGCGAGGTGATCTGTTCGCCCAGCCACATCAGGAAAATGGTGCCGCCGGTCAGCGTGATCATGACCGAGATGCGGAAGAACATCCCCGGATCCGCGACCGCGCCATGGCCGCCGGAACTCATGCCTTCGATGCCGACCGCGATGCCGTAGGCTTGCAGGGCCGCCAGGATCACCGTGCCGATGCGGGTATATTGGTTGATCTTCTTGCGGCCGGCTTCACCCTCCTTCTTCATCGCCTCGAGCGTGGGCGAGATGCTGGAGAGGAGCTGCATGATGATCGATGCCGAGATGTACGGCATGATGTTCAGCGCGAAGATGGTCATGCGCCCGAGCGCGCCGCCCGAGAACATGTCGAAAATGCCCAGCACGCCCGTGGCATGCTGCTTGAACACGTCCTGCAGCACGCCGGGATCGATACCCGGCAGCGGAATATAGGTGCCCAGCCGATAGACGATCAGAGCGCCCAGGGTGAACCAGATGCGGTTCTTGAGCTCTGTCGCCTTCGAGAAGGCGGAAAAGTTGATATTGGCGGCGAGCTGTTCGGCGGCTGATGCCATGGTGCCCGTCCGACTTCCGCGGGCCTCAGCCCGCTGCCTTGGTTTCTGCCTCGACGGCGGGCTTCGTGACGACGACCGTGCCGCCCGCCTTCTCGACCGCGGCGATGGCCGCCTTCGAGGCGCGGGCAACCTTGAAGGTCGCCTTGGTCGTGAGCTCGCCCTGGGCCAGGAGCGAAATGCCGTCCTTCACCCGGGTGGTGACGCCGGCGGCCTTGAGGGCCTTGCCGTCGATGGGCTTGCCGGCATCGAGCTTGCCGGCCGCGATCGCGGCCTGGACCCGGCCCAGATTCACCGCCACATAGTCCTGGCGGAAGATGTTGTTGAAGCCGCGCTTGGGCAGACGCCGGTACATCGGCATCTGGCCGCCTTCGAAGCCGTTGATGGCGACGCCGGTACGCGCGGTCTGGCCCTTGCCGCCGCGCCCGCCGGTCTTGCCCTTGCCCGAACCGATGCCGCGGCCGACGCGGATGGGGTTCTTGCGGGCGCCCGGATTGTCCCTGAGCTGATTGAGCTTCATCGTCATCGATCCTTAATTTTAGCCCTCCTGGCTGGCGCCCGAGGGGTCTCTGTCTAGATAGGAACCCGGACGCCGGGTTGCCAGCCGGGGCCGTCCTCAGCCCTGCTGGTCGTCCACCCGAACCAGGTGATGCACGCGCTGGATCATGCCGCGAACCGCGGGCGTATCCTCCAGCACTCGGCTGCGGCCCATCTTGTTGAGCCCCAGGCCGATGAGGGTGCGGCGCTGGCCATCCTCGCGACCGATCGGGCTCCCGATCTGGGTCACCTTGACTTGGGCCTTCTTGCCCGCCGCCTTCTTCTCAGCCATCTCAAATACTCCCGTTCGCGACCTGGTTATTCGCGGGCATCCGCGCCTTCGGCGCGCTTGCCCAGAATGTCGCTGACCTTACGACCGCGGCGCGCGGCCACCGAACGCGGCGAGCTGCTGCGGGTGAGCGCATCGAACGCCGCCTTGATCATGTTGTGCGGGTTGGAGGTGCCGACCGACTTCGCCACCACGTCCGCGACGCCGAGCGCCTCGAAGATGGCGCGGATCGGACCGCCCGCGATGATGCCGGTGCCGGGCACCGCGGCGCGCAGCACGACCCGACCGGCGCCGTAATGGCCGATGATGTCGTGATGCAGCGTGCGGCCTTCGCGCAGCGGCACGCGCACCATGGCGCGCTTGGCCTGCTCGGTCGCCTTGCGGATGGCCTCGGGCACTTCACGCGCCTTGCCGGAGCCATGGCCGACGCGGCCCTTGCCGTCGCCGACCACGACGATGGCGGCGAAGCCGAACCGACGGCCGCCCTTCACCACCTTGGCGACGCGGTTGATCCCGACCAGCTTTTCGATCAGCTCGGATTCTTCGCCGCGCGGACCGCGCTCGCGATCGCGGCGCCCTGACTTTTCGGCACGTGCCATCTCGATACCTCTAGAAGCTGAGACCGCCCTCGCGGGCGGCGTCGGCCAGGGCTTTCACCCGGCCATGAAACAGATAACCGCCGCGGTCGAACACGACTTCCTTGATCCCGGCATCGAGCGCACGCTTGGCCACCAGCTTGCCGACGGCCTCGGCCGCCTGCTTGTTGGCGCCGGTCTTGAGGCCCTCGCGGACATCCTTGTCCAGGCTGGACGCGGCCGCGACCGTGACGCCCTTGGTGTCGTCGATGACCTGGGCATAGATATGCTGCCCCGAGCGGAACACCGACAGACGCGGACGGTCGCTCTTGCGGCGGATCGCAACCCGGTTTCGGCGCTGACGGCGCGCGAACAATGCTTCTGGCTTGGCCATGGTTCGACCCTCTTACTTCTTCTTGCCTTCTTTGCGCAGGATCGTCTCGCTGTCGTACTTGATGCCCTTGCCCTTGTAGGGCTCGGGACCGCGGTACGAGCGGATTTCCGCCGCAACCTGGCCGACACGCTGCTTGTCGGCGCCGGTGATGGTGATCGAGGTCGGCTTGTCGCACTTGATCGTGATGCCTTCCGGAATGGGGAAGTTCACGTCGTGGCTATAGCCGAGCTGCAGCTGCAGGCTCTTGCCCTGGACCGCGGCGCGGTAACCGACGCCGTTGATCTCCAGGTTCTTGGTGTAGCCCTGCGCCACGCCGCGGACCATGTTGCGCACGAGATTGCGGGTGGTGCCCCACATCATGCGCGCCTGCTTGGTCTCGTTGGCCGGCTTGACCCAGAACTTGCCGTCATCGACTCCGGCCTCGACCAAAGCGCTCAGCGGGAGCGAAAGCTCGCCCAGCTTGCCCTTGGCCTTGACCTTGTGACCGTCGACCGCGAGCGTGACGCCGCTCGGCACGGGGACGGGATTCTTTCCGACGCGTGACATCTCATTCGTCCTTTAGAACACGCGGCACAGCACCTCGCCGCCGACATTGGCGGCGCGCGCTTCGCTGTCCGACATGACGCCGCGCGGCGTCGAGAGGATCGAGATGCCGAGGCCGTTATAGACCCGCTGCAGGTCGGCGATCCGCGAATAGACGCGACGGCCCGGCTTCGAAACCCGCGAGATCTCCCGGATGACGGGAGCGCCCTCGTGGTATTTCAGCTCGATCTTGATTTCGCCGAAGCCCGGATCGGCCACATGCTGGCTGAAGTTGCGGATATAACCCTCGCGCTTCAGGACTTCCAGCACGCTGGAACGCAACTTCGAGGCCGGAGTCGACACGCTGTGCATGCCGGCCTTCTGTGCATTCCGAATCCGGGTCAGCATATCCCCCAGGGGATCACTCAATGCCATGACCGGCTTTCCTCCTTACCAACTCGACTTGACCATGCCCGGGATCTGCCCGGACGAGGCCAGCTCGCGTAGCGCAATGCGCGACAGCTTGAACTTGCGGTGAAACCCGCGCGGACGACCGGTCAGCTCGCAACGATTATGCTGGCGCACCGGCGATGAGTTGCGCGGCAGCTGGGCGAGCTTGAGGCGCGCGGCAAAGCGCTCCTCCATCGGCCGACCCTCGTCGTTCGCGATCGCTTTCAGACGGTCGCGCTTGGCGGCATATTGCTTGGCCAGCGCGCGGCGCTTCTTGTCGCGATTGATGGAGCTCTTCTTAGCCATGTTTTCCCTCCGATGCCCCGGTCAATTGACGAAGGGCATAGCGAAGCCCTTCAGCAGGGCCTTGGCCTCGGCATCGCTCTTCGCCGAGGTGCAGATGACGATATCGAGTCCGCGGATTTCCTGGATCTGGTCGTAGTTGATCTCGGGAAACACGATCTGTTCCTTGAGGCCGAGCGCGTAGTTGCCGCGGCCGTCGAAGCTCTTGCCGGACACGCCGCGGAAGTCGCGGACGCGCGGCAGGGCGATGTTGACCAGCCGGTCGAGGAACTCGTACATGCGCTCGCGGCGCAAGGTCACCTTGCAGCCGATGTTCATGTTCTCGCGCAGCTTGAAGACGGCGATCGACTTGCGGGCCTTGGTCATGATCGGCTTCTGGCCGGCGATGGCCATGAGCTCCGCCGCCGCTTGCGTCGTCTTCTTGCTGTCGTTGACCGCCTCGCCCACGCCCATATTGAGGACGATCTTCTCCAGCCGCGGCACCGCGAACGGATTGTCGTACTTGAACTCGGCCATCAGGGCCGGGCGCACGACCTTTTCGTAATGTTCCTGCAAACGCGTCGTGGTCATGGCAGCACCTAGCGATCGATGGTTTCGCCCGAACGACGCGCCACGCGAACCTTGCGGCCGTCATCCAGGAACTTGTAGCCGACGCGGGTCGGCTTGTCGGTCTTCGGGTCGATCAGGGCGAGGTTGGAGACGTGGATCGGCGCCTCCTTCTCGACGATGCCGCCCTGCTCGCGCGCGGTCTGGCGGGTATGCCGCTTGACCATGTTCACGCCCTGCACTAGCGCGCGCATGTCCGTCGGGTAGACGCGGATCACTTCGCCGTTCTTGCCCTTGTCGCGGCCGGTCAGCACGGTGACGCGGTCGCCTTTCCTGATCTTGAGCTTGGTCGCCATCTAGGTCTTCCTCTTCGCCTGCCCGGTGCTCACAGAACTTCCGGAGCGAGCGAAATGATCTTCATGAACTTCTTGCCCCTGAGCTCGCGAGTGACGGGGCCGAAGATACGGGTGCCGATCGGCTCGCCCTGCTTGTTGATCAGCACGGCGGCGTTGCGGTCGAAGCGGATGAGGCTGCCGTCGGTCCGGCGGATCGCCTTGGAAGTGCGCACGATCACCGCCTGGTGAACGTCGCCCTTCTTCACGCGGCCCCTCGGAATGGCCTCCTTGACCGAGACGACGATGACGTCGCCCACGGACGCGTATTTACGCTTGGAGCCGCCGAGCACCTTGATGCACTGCACCCTGCGTGCGCCCGAATTGTCGGCCACTTCCAGGTTCGTCTGCATCTGGATCATGACGCCGGTCTCCTCAGGCCTGCTGGGAAGCGGCAGAGGAGACAACCTCCCACCGCTTCGTCTTGGACAGCGGCCGACACTCTTGGATCATCACCGTGTCGCCAACCTTGGATGCATTCGTCTCGTCGTGCGCGGCATAGCGCTTCGAACGACGGATGAACTTCTTGTAGATCGGGTGCATGACGCGACGTTCGACGCTGACGATGACCGTCTTGTCGTTCTTGTCGCTGACCACAACACCCTGGAGCACTCGCCTCGGCATGTTCCTGTCTCCTAGGCCCGCTCGCGGGATTTTTCGTTGAGCACGGTCTGGATGCGGGCGATCTCGCGCCGCACCTCACGCACGCGTGCGGTGTTCTCAAGCTGGCCGCTGGCCCTGCGGAAGCGGAGGTTGAACGCCTCCTTGCGCAGATCCACCAGCGACGCCTTCAGCTGGTCGGGAGTCTTGAGCCTGACGTCTTCAGCCTTCATTTCAACCCTCCTCGCCCAGGCGAGCCACGAAACGCGTCTTGATCGGCAGCTTGGCCGCCGCCAGGGAGAACGCTTCGATCGCCAGCGACTTCGGCACGCCATCGATCTCGAACATGATCCGGCCGGGATGGATGCGGACCACCCAGTATTCGGGTGTGCCCTTACCCGAGCCCATGCGGACTTCGGCAGGCTTGCGCGACACCGGAACGTCCGGGAACACGCGGATCCAGATACGACCCAGCCGCTTCATGTGGCGGGTGACGGCGCGGCGGGCGGCCTCGATCTGGCGCGCGGTGACGCGGCCGGGCTCGGTCGCCTTCAGGCCATAGGCACCGAAATCGAGATTGGTGCCGGCCTTGGCCTTGCCGTGAATGCGGCCCTTGTGGGCCTTACGGAATTTCGTGCGCTTCGGCTGAAGCATGACTGTCGCTCCCTACTCTCTTGCTTCGGCCTTCAGCGCGCGACCTGCTGCTCGAGGGCGCGCTTGTCCTGCGCCATCGGGTCGTGGGCCATGATCTCGCCCTTGAACACCCACACCTTCACGCCGCAGGTGCCGTAGGTGGTCATGGCCGTCGCCTCGCCGTAGTCGATCTCCGCGCGCAGGGTGTGCAGCGGCACGCGGCCTTCGCGATACCACTCCGTGCGCGCGATCTCGGCGCCGCCCAGACGGCCGGCGCAGGTGATACGAATGCCCTGGGCGCCCAGGCGCATCGCCGACTGCACCGCGCGCTTCATGGCGCGGCGGAAGGCGACACGGCGCTCGAGCTGCTGGGCGATGTTCTCGGCCACCAGCTTCGCGTCGATCTCGGGCTTGCGGATCTCGACGATGTTCAGGCTGACTTCGCTGCCCGTCATCTTGGCGAGGTCGCTGCGCAGCTTCTCGACGTCGGCGCCCTTCTTGCCGATCACCACGCCCGGACGGGCGGTGTGGATCGTGATGCGCGCGCGCTTGCTCGGACGCTCGATGACGATGCGGCTGACGCCGGCCTGCAGGAGGCGCTTCTGAAGATACTTCTTCAGGCGCAGATCCTCGTGCAGCAGCGCCGCATAATCGTCGTCGGCAAACCAGCGCGAATCCCAGGTGCGATTGATGCCGACGCGCAGCCCGATCGGATTGACTTTCTGACCCATCTTATGCGGTCTCCTCGCTCTCGCGAACGACGACTGTGAAGTTGCTCCACCACTTCTCGACCTTCGCCGCCCGGCCGCGAGCGCGCGCATGGAAGCGACGCATCACGAAACCGCGGCCGACGCTGGCCTCGGACACGACCAGGCGGTCGACGTCCAGCTGGTGATTGTTCTCGGCATTGGCGATCGCCGCCTGCAGGACCTTCTTCGCCTCGCGCGCGATGCGCCGCTTGGAGAATGTCAGCTCGGCCAGCGCCGCGCTGGCGCTCTTGCCGCGGATCGACTGCGCGACCAGGTTCAGCTTGCGCGGGCTCGTACGCAGGAGCCGCGCCACCGCCTTCGCCTCGGTCTCGGTCAATGTCCGGGGATGTGCCTTCTTGCTCATCGCCCCGTTACTCCCTCTTGGCCTTCTTGTCGGCCGCCGTGTGGCCGTGGAAGAAGCGCGTCGGCGCGAACTCGCCGAAACGGTGGCCGATCATGTTCTCGGTCACCAGAACCGGCAGGAACTTGTTGCCGTTATAGACGCCGAAGGTCAGGCCGACGAACTGCGGCAGGATGGTCGAGCGACGCGACCAGGTCTTGATGACCTCGTTACGGCCCGTGCCGCGCGACGTCTCGGCCTTCTTCAGCAGATATCCGTCGACGAACGGACCCTTCCATACGGAGCGTGCCACTGCGCGCCCTCCTTACTTGCTGACCTGACGGCGACGCAGAATCTGGCCGTCCGTCTTCTTGTTGTGCCGCGTCTTCTTGCCCTTGGTGGAGATGCCCCAGGGTGTGACCCAGGCCATACCGCCGTTGGTGCGACCGCCGTGAGGATGATCGACCGGGTTCATGGCAATGCCACGGACGTTCGGGCGACGGCCCAGCCAGCGCGACCGGCCGGCCTTGGCGATGACGATGTTCTGCTGGTCCGGGTTCGACACGGCGCCGATCGTGGCCATGCACTCGCTCGAGACCTTGCGGACCTCGCCCGAGGCCATGCGCAGCAGGGCGAACCCGGCGTCGCGGCCGACGAGCTGGACGAAGGTGCCGGCGGCGCGGGCCATCTGGCCGCCGCGGCCCGGCTTCATCTCCACATTGTGGACGATGGTGCCGACCGGAATGCTCTTCAGGGGCATCGCGTTGCCCGGCTTGATGTCCGCGCGTTCGCCCGACACCACCACGTCGCCCGCCTTCAGGCGCTGCGGCGCCAGGATATAGGCGAGCTCGCCGTCGGTGTACTTCACGAGCGCGATGAAGGCGGTGCGGTTCGGATCGTACTCGAGCCGCTCCACCGTCGCTTCCATGTCGAACTTGCGACGCTTGAAGTCGATCGTGCGGTAACGCCGCTTGTGACCGCCGCCGCGCTGGAACACGGTGATGCGGCCGTTATTGTTGCGGCCGCCCGTCTTGCGCAGACCTTCGGTCAGCGCCTTTACGGGATCGCCCTTGTGCAGCTCGCTGCGGTCGACGATGACCAACTGGCGGGTGCTGGGCGTGACCGGCTTGAATGTCTTGAGCGCCATCGCTTAGACCCCCGACGTCACGTCGATGGTGTTGCCCTCGGCGAGGGTGACCATCGCTTTTTTGGTATCCGAACGGAAACCCAGGCGGCCGCGGAAGCGCTTGGTCTTGCCCAGCTGACGCAGGGTGTTGACGGCAACCACCTTGACCTTGAACACGCCTTCGACGGCGGCCTTGATCTCCGGCTTGGTCGCGTCCAGCGGAACCTTGAAGGTCACCTGGCTGTGCGCGGACCCGGCCGTTGACTTCTCCGTCACCACCGGCGAACGGATCAACTCGTACATGCGGGCCTGGCTGAGCTTGGTCTCAACCGGCTTGATCGCCCTTGCTCTGCTCATTTCAGTCGCGCCTCCAGATGCTCGACAGCGGCCTTGGTCAGGACCAGCACGTCGCGCCGCAGAATGTCGTAAACATTCGCACCCTGCTGCGGCAGCAGATCGAGATGGGGAATGTTCGAGGTCGCGCGGCGGAAATTCTCGTCCACCGCGGGGCCGTCGATCAGGAGCACCGAGCTCCAGCCGAGCTTGCCCAGCTTGCCGACCAGGTCCTTGGTCTTCGCCTTGGCGGCGACCAGGCTGTCGACCACGATCAGCTTGCCGTCGGCCTGCTTGCTCGAGAGCGCCGTCTTGAGCGCGAGCTTGCGGACCTTCTTGGGCAAGCCATGCTCGTGGCTGCGCACCACGGGCCCGAAGATCACCGCGCCGCCGCGGAACTGCGGCGAGCGCAGCGAGCCCTGGCGGGCGCTGCCGGTGCCCTTCTGCTTATAGGGCTTCTTCGTGGTGCCCTGGACGTCACTGATGATCTTGGTCTTGTGCGTGCCCGCGCGGCGCTTGGCGAGCTGCCAGTTGACGGCGCGCGCAAGGATGTCGCGGCGCACGGGCAGACCGAACACCTCGTCGGAGAGATCGATCTCGCCGACCTTCTTGTTGTCCAGGCTTGTGACCGGGAGCTTCATCGGCCTTATTCCTTCTTCTCGGCCGCGGGCTCGGCGCCGGCCTTGAGGCCCGCCGGGAACGGCAGGTCCTTCGGCGCCTTGCGCTTCACTGCGTCGCGCAGCATCACCCAGCCGCCATCGGCGCCGGGGACGGAACCCTGGACATAGATCAGACCCTGGTCGGCGTCGGTCGAGACGACCTTCAGGTTCAGCGTCGTGACCCGCTCGTTGCCGAGATGGCCGGCCATCTTCTTGCCCGGGAAGGTACGACCCGGGTCCTGGCGGTTACCGGTCGAGCCGTGGCTGCGGTGCGAGACCGACACGCCGTGGGTGGCGCGCAGGCCGCCGAAGTTCCAGCGCTTCATGACACCGGCGAAACCCTTGCCGATGCTGGTGCCGGTCACGTCGACGAACTGGCCGGCCACGAAATGGGCGGCCGAGAACTCGGCCCCGACCTCGAGCAGCGCCTTCGGCTCGACGCGGAATTCCGCCAGCTTGCGCTTGGGCTCCACCTTCGCCTTGCCGAAATGGCCGCGCTGGGCCTTGGTCAGGTTCTTCACTTTCGGGCGACCGATGCCGAGCTGAACGGCGGTATAGCCATCGCGTTCGGCGGTCTTCACCGCCACGACCTGGCACCCATCCATCTTCAACACGGTCACCGGCACATGCGCACCTTCATCGTTGAAGATGCGGGTCATGCCCAGCTTTTGTGCGATCAAACCGGAACGCATGGTTCCACTCCCGGACATGCCTAGACTAGTTCTTCAACTTGATCTCGACGTCCACACCGGCGGCGAGCTCGAGCTTCATGAGCGCATCCACCGTCTGCGGGGTCGGATCGACGATATCGAGCAGCCGCTTGTGCGTCCGAATCTCGAACTGCTCGCGGCTCTTCTTGTCCACGTGCGGCGAACGCAGCACCGTCACGCGCTCGATGCGGGTCGGCAGCGGGATCGGGCCACGCACCTGGGCGCCGGTGCGCTTGGCCGTGTTGACGATCTCGCCGGTCGACTGATCGAGCACGCGGTGATCGAACGCCTTCAGGCGGATCCGGATATTCTGGTTTTCCATGTCTTGATCCCTCGGCCGAAGCCGCCCTATTCGATGATGGAGGCGACGACGCCGGCGCCGACGGTACGGCCGCCCTCGCGGATGGCGAAGCGCAGGCCTTCATCCATCGCGATCGGCGCGATCAGATGCACCTCCATCGCGATGTTGTCACCCGGCATCACCATTTCCGTGCCCGCCGGCAGAACCACCGTCCCCGTCACGTCCGTCGTCCGGAAGTAGAACTGCGGGCGGTAGTTCGAGAAGAACGGCGTATGACGGCCGCCCTCCTCCTTCGTCAGGATGTAGGCCTCGGCCTTGAACTTCGTGTGCGGCGTGATCGCGCCCGGCTTCGACAGAACCTGGCCCCGCTCCACTTCCTCGCGCTTCGTGCCGCGCAAGAGCGCGCCGATGTTGTCGCCAGCCTCGCCGTAGTCCAGCAGCTTGCGGAACATCTCGACGCCCGTCACGATCGTCTTCGTCGTCGGACGCAGACCCACGATCTCCACTTCGTCGCCGACCTTCACCGACCCGCGCTCGATGCGGCCCGTCACCACCGTCCCGCGGCCCGAGATCGAGAACACGTCCTCGATCGGCATCAGGAACGGACGGTCCTTCGCGCGCTCAGGCTGCGGAATGCTCGTATCCACCGCCTGCATCAGCTGCAAGATCGCGTCGTGGCCCAGCTTCGGCTCCCGGTTCTCCAGCGCGCACAAGGCCGAGCCCCGGATCATCGGAATGGTGTCGCCCGGGAAGTTGTAGGAGGTCAGAAGCTCGCGAACCTCGAGCTCCACCAGCTCCAGAAGCTCCGGATCGTCCACCATGTCGCACTTGTTCAGGAACACCACCAGCGCCGGAACGCCGACCTGGCGCGCCAGCAGGATATGCTCGCGCGTCTGCGGCATCGGACCGTCCGCCGCCGAGACCACCAGGATCGCGCCGTCCATCTGCGCGGCACCCGTGATCATGTTCTTCACATAGTCGGCATGGCCCGGGCAGTCCACATGCGCGTAGTGACGGTTCTTCGTCTCATACTCAACATGAGCCGTGTTGATCGTGATCCCGCGCGCCTTCTCTTCCGGCGCCTTGTCGATCTGGTCGTAGGCCATGAACGTCGCCCCGCCCGTCTCCGCCAGCACCTTCGTGATCGCCGCCGTCAATGACGTCTTCCCATGGTCGACGTGACCGATCGTCCCAATGTTGCAGTGCGGCTTGTTCCGCTCGAATTTCGCCTTCGCCATCGTCCTTACTCCGTCTTCTTGGTGCGAGCTGCTCTGTCGATTGCTTCCGAGGTCACGCCATCTTGGCGCGGACTTCGTCGGCAACCGCCTGAGGAACCTGCTCGTAGTGGTCGAAATGCATGGTGTACTGCGCCCGGCCCTGGGACATCGAACGCAGCGTGTTCACGTAGCCGAACATGTTGGCCAGCGGCACCATGGCGCTGATCACGCGGGCGTTACCGCGCGAGTCCATGCCCTGCACCTGGCCGCGCCGGCTGTTCAGGTCGCCGATGACGTCGCCCATATAGTCGTCGGGCGTCACCACCTCGACCTTCATGATCGGCTCCAGCAGCTTCGGGCCGGCCTTCGGAATGCCCTCGCGGTAGCAGGCGCGCGCGGCGATGTCGAAGGTCAGCACGTTGGAGTCCACGTCGTGGTAGGCGCCGTCGATGAGCGTCGCCTTGAAGTCGATCATCGGGAACCCGGCGATCACGCCGGACTCCTTCGCGGCCTTCAGGCCCTTCTCGACGCCCGGCACGAATTCGCGCGGAACCGCGCCGCCGACCACGTCGTTCTCGAACTCGAACCCGCCGCCCGGGGGCAGCGGTTCGAAGCGGATCTTGACGCGGGCGAACTGGCCCGAGCCGCCGGTCTGCTTCTTATGGGTGTAGTCCTGCTCGATCTTCTTGGAGATCGTCTCGCGATAGGCCACCTGCGGCGCGCCGACATTGGCCTCGACCTTGAACTCGCGCTTCATGCGGTCGACGATGATCTCGAGATGCAGCTCGCCCATCCCCTTGATGATGGTCTGGCCGCTCTCGGCGTCGCTCGAGACGCGGAAGGACGGGTCTTCCTGGGCCAGGCGGTTGAGCGCCATGCCCATCTTCTCCTGGTCGCCCTTGGTCTTGGGCTCGACCGCCACTTCGATGACGGGCTCCGGGAATTCCATGCGCTCGAGGATGATCGGGTTGGCCGGATCGCAGAGCGTGTCGCCCGTGGTCGTCGCCTTGAGGCCCGCGAGCGCCACGATGTCGCCGGCGCGGGCTTCCTTGATGTCTTCGCGGTGGTTCGCATGCATCTGCAGCATGCGCCCGCAACGCTCCTTGTCGCCCTTCACCGTGTTCAGCACCTGCTGGCCGGCGGAGAGCACGCCCGAATAGATGCGCACGAAGGTGAGCGAGCCGACGAAGGGGTCGGTCATGATCTTGAAGGCGAGGCCCGAGAAAGGCTCCTCGTCCGAGCTCTTGCGGCTGAGCGGCTCGTCGGTGTCCGGCTTGATGCCGACGACGTCGGCGACGTCGGTCGGGGCCGGCAGAAAGTCGACCACGGCGTCGAGCAGCGGCTGCACGCCCTTGTTCTTGAAGGCGCTGCCGCAGATGACGGGGACGAAGGTGCTGGTGACGGTGCCCTTGCGGACGAGCCGCTTGATGGTCTCTTCGTCGGGCTCCTTGCCGTCGAGATAGGCCTCGAGCACGGTCTCGTCGAGCTCGACGATGGCCTCGAGCAGCGCATGGCGGTACTCGTCGGCCTTCGCCTTGAGGTCGGCCGGGATCTCGCCGACGGTGAATTCGGCGCCGAGCGCCTCGTCCTTCCAGACGATGCCCTTCATGCGGACCAGGTCGACGACGCCGGCGAACTCGCTCTCGACGCCGATCGGCAGCTGCAGCACCAGCGGCTTCGCGCCCAGGCGGTCGATGATCATCTGCACGCAGCGATAGAAGTCCGCGCCGATGCGATCCATCTTGTTGACGAAGCAGATGCGCGGCACGCCGTACTTGTCGGCCTGGCGCCACACCGTCTCCGACTGCGGCTCCACGCCAGCGACGCTGTCGAACACCGTGCAGGCGCCGTCCAGCACGCGCAAGGAACGCTCGACTTCGATGGTGAAGTCGACGTGGCCCGGCGTGTCGATGATGTTGATGCGGTGGTCCCGCCAGAAACAGGTCGTCGCGGCCGAGGTGATGGTGATGCCGCGCTCTTGCTCCTGCTCCATCCAGTCCATGGTGGCGGTGCCTTCATGGACTTCGCCGATCTTATAGGAACGGCCGGTATAATAGAGGATGCGCTCGGTGGTCGTGGTTTTACCGGCATCGATGTGAGCCATGATGCCGATATTGCGGTACCGATCGAGCGGGGTGGTGCGAGCCATGATCTCAGTTGTCCTCGGACTTTTTCGCTATCGCCTGGATTACCAGCGGTAGTGCGAGAAGGCCTTGTTCGCTTCGGCCATCTTGTGCGTGTCTTCGCGCTTCTTCACCGAGGCGCCGCGGTTGTTGGCGGCATCGAGCAGCTCGGCGGAGAGGCGGTCGGTCATCGTGCTTTCGGAACGGCCGCGCGCGTTCTGGATGATCCAGCGGATCGCGAGGGCCTGGGCGCGCTCCGGACGGACTTCGACCGGAACCTGGTAGGTGGCGCCACCGACACGACGCGAGCGCACTTCGAGGTGCGGCTTCACGTTGTCGAGCGCGTCGCGGAACACCTTCACCGGATCGCCCTTGGACTTCTTCTCGACCTGCTCGAGCGCGCCATAGACGGTGCTCTCGGCGACCGACTTCTTGCCCGCATACATCAGCGAGTTCATGAATTTCGTGAGAACGACGTCGCCGAACTTGGCATCCGGCAGGACTTCGCGCTTCTCGGCAGCATGACGACGAGACATCTGTTCGACGCTCCTTAAATCACTTCGGCCGCTTGGCGCCGTACTTCGAACGGCGCTGGCGGCGGTCCTTCACGCCCTGGGTATCGAGCGTGCCGCGGATGATGTGATAGCGAACGCCGGGCAGATCCTTCACGCGGCCGCCACGAATCATGACGACCGAATGTTCCTGCAGATTGTGGCCTTCGCCGGGGATGTAGCTGGTGACCTCGTAGCCGTTGGTCAGCCGGACGCGCGCGACCTTACGCAGCGCCGAGTTCGGCTTCTTCGGCGTCGTGGTGTAGACGCGCGTGCAAACGCCGCGCTTCTGCGGGCTCGAATTGAGCGCTGGCACCTTGTTACGGGCGGCCACCGGGCGACGCGGGCTGTTGATCAACTGATTGATCGTCGGCATCGGCTATAGGTCCTCGTACGGTTGCAAAACCGCGATGCAAACGACCGCGCCGAGCCAAAGATTCGGCTCGTGCGGCCAGAAAAATGGTCGCCAGGGGCAAGGCCCCGATGGGCGACCTATGTGGTTCGTTCGTGCTTTTCGGCGGCGCTGCGTCTAGACCGTTTTCAGGTCTACCACCAGCCCCGGAAGGCGCGCGGATAATATGAATCGCCCCCCACCCCGTCAAGCGCGAAACAGTAAGAAAATTCATTGCATTGCAGGCTGTTCCGGGGACTTGGGCGCGTCCGCGTCAATCTTCAATTAACCCAGGGATTCTGCGGGCTTCGGCAGAGAGCCTAGGACTCTATCCACAAGCCCGCCGCGACCGCCCGGCCGCGGCGAGGACGGGGATTGGCGCTCGCCCGCAGCCGCTCCGGCCGCCCAGTGATAGGAAATTACATATATAGTTCAATAGCCTGTAACCGATTCTCCCGGAAGACCTCTGCAAGAACCGCCGGGATCCCTGGAATCCATGCAGTCTCTGCAAGACTCCTCGCCGGGGCGGTCATGTCGCACCCCGGAACGGCCGAGGGGCCTGTCTCCCGCGCGGGAGAACAAGCCCCTCGTCATTCTTGCGCTGCCGGCCGGGACGAAAACCGCCCCGGCGGCAATCCCGATCAGGCGACTTCCGACTGCCCTTCGTTGGCAGGCGGCAGGGCCGGTTGAGCCTGGGCGGCGGTGAGCACCTTGTCGCGATCGGCCGCGAGCTGGCGCAGCCGGTTCATGACGGCACCGGTACCCGCCGGGATCAGGCGGCCGACGATCACGTTCTCCTTGAGGCCCGTCAGCTGGTCGATGCGACCGGAGACGGCAGCCTCGGTGAGCACGCGGGTCGTCTCCTGGAACGACGCGGCGGAGATGAAGGAGTTGGTCTGCAGGCTGGCCTTGGTGATGCCCTGCAGGACCGGCATGCATTTCGCCGGACGACCGTTCTCCCGCTCCGCCTTGTTGTTGGCGATCTCGAACTCGGAGCGATCGATCTGCTCGCCGACCAGGAAGGTCGTGTCGCCAGGCTCGGTGATCTCGACCTTCTGCAGCATCTGGCGAACGATCACCTCGATGTGCTTGTCGTTGATCTTCACGCCCTGCAACCGATAGACCTCCTGAATCTCCTTGATCAGGTAGTTCGCCAGCGCCTCGACACCCAGCACGTTCAGGATGTCGTGCGGCACCGGATTGCCGTCCATCAGCAGATCGCCGCGCTGCACATAGTCGCCTTCCTGGACGCTGATATGCTTGCCCTTCGGGATCAGGTATTCGATCGGCTGGCGATCGCCCTCCTCCGGCACCACCATGATGCGGCGCTTGGTCTTGTAGTCCTTGCCGAACTCGACGCGGCCGGCGGTGTCGCTGATGATCGCGTAGTCCTTCGGCTTGCGGGCCTCGAACAACTCGGCGACGCGCGGCAGACCGCCGGTGATGTCGCGGGTCTTGGAGGATTCGCGCGGGATACGCGCCAGCACGTCGCCGGCCCGGACATGAGCCCCGTTCTCGATCGACAGGATGGCGTCGACCGAGAGGAAGTACCGGGCCTCGATGCCGTTGGGCAGCGTGATGAGCTCGCCGCTCTGGTCGCGCAGGGTGATACGCGGCTTCAGCTCGTTGCCGCGCGGCTGCTGCTTCCAGTCCACCACGACGCGGCTGGAGATGCCGGTCGTCTCGTCGAGCACTTCGCGCATCGACACGCCGTCGACCAGGTCGACATAGTTGGCGATGCCTTCGCGCTCCGTGATGATCGGCAGCGTGTAGGGATCCCACTCGGCGAGCTTCGTGCCCTTGGCGACCTTCGCTCCGTCGTCCACCAGCAGCTTGGCGCCGTAGGGGACGCGGTGGCGGGCCTTCTCGCGGTTGGCTTCGTCGCGCAGCACGATCTCGCAATTGCGGCCCATCACCACCGGCACGCCCAGGCTGTTCAAGACCACATTGCGGTTCTTGATCTCGACCTTGGCCTCGAACGCCGCCTCGACGCTCGACTGCTCGGCGCCGCGCTGAACGGCGCCGCCGATGTGGAAGGTACGCATCGTGAGCTGGGTACCCGGCTCGCCGATCGACTGCGCGGCAATGACGCCGACAGCCTCGCCGATGTTCACGGTCGTGCCGCGGGCGAGATCGCGCCCATAGCACTTGCCGCAGACGCCGACTTCGGTCTCGCAGGTCAGCACCGAGCGGATCAGGACCGTATCGACGCCGGCACGGTCGATGACGTCGACCTTGTCCTCGTCGATCAGGTCGCCCGCACCCACCAGGATCCGCCCGGAGAGCGGGTCCTTGACGTCCACGGCCGACGAACGGCCGAGGATACGCTCGGCCAGGGGCGCGATCACCTCGCCGCCCTCGACCACCGCCTTCACCGTGAGGCCGCGGGTCGTGCCGCAATCCACTTCGGTGATGATGCAGTCCTGGGCGACGTCCACGAGACGGCGGGTCAGGTAGCCCGAGTTTGCGGTCTTGAGCGCGGTGTCGGCCAGGCCCTTACGTGCGCCGTGGGTCGAGTTGAAGTACTCGAGCACGGTCAGGCCTTCCTTGAAGTTCGAGATGATCGGCGTCTCGATGATTTCGCCCGACGGCTTGGCCATCAGGCCGCGCATGCCGGCGAGTTGCTTGATCTGCGCCGCCGAACCGCGGGCGCCCGAATGGGCCATCATGTAGACCGAGTTGATGTCGCGGCCCGTCGACTTCTCCGACATGACCTTCATCATCTCGTCGGCGACGCGCTCGGTGCACTGCGACCAGACGTCGACGACCTTGTTGTACTTCTCGCCTTGGGTGATCAGGCCGTCGAGATACTGCTGCTCGTACTCCTTGACCTTCTTGTTGGCTTCGACGACCAGCTTTTCCTTGGCTTTCGGAATAATCAGGTCGTCCTTGCCGAAGGACATGCCGGCGCGGCAGGCGTTGGAGAAGCCCATGCCCATGAGACGGTCGGCGAAAATGACCGTCTCCTTCTGGCCGCAATGGCGATAGACGATGTCGATGACGTTGGTGATCTCCTTCTTGGTGAGAAGGCGATTGACCAGGTCGATCGGCACGTTCGGATTGCGCGGCAGGATCTGCGACAGCAGCATGCGGCCCGGGGTCGTCGCGATCACCTTGGTGATCGGCTGACCGTCGGCACCGATCCAGCTGCAGCGCGCCCTGATCGGCGAGTGCATGGTGATGACCTGATGGGTCATTGCATGCTCGATCTCGGCGATCGTGCCGAACGCCATGCCGGCGCCCGGCTCGTTCTTGCCTTCCATCGTCATGTAGTAGAGGCCGAGCACGATGTCCTGCGACGGCACGATGATCGGCTTGCCATTCGCGGGGCTCAGGATGTTGTTGGTCGACATCATGAGCACGCGCGCCTCGAGCTGGGCTTCCAGCGAGAGCGGCACATGGACCGCCATCTGGTCGCCGTCGAAGTCGGCATTGAAGGCCGTGCAGACCAGCGGATGGAGCTGGATCGCCTTGCCCTCGATCAGCACCGGCTCGAAGGCCTGGATGCCGAGACGATGCAGGGTCGGCGCGCGGTTCAACAGCACCGGATGCTCGCGGATCACCTCTTCGAGGATGTCCCACACCTCCGGCCGTTCCTTCTCGACCATGCGCTTGGCGGCCTTGATGGTCGACGCCATGCCATAGAGCTCGAGCTTGGAATAGATGAAGGGCTTGAACAGCTCGAGCGCCATCTTCTTCGGCAGGCCGCACTGATGCAGCTTCAGCTCCGGACCGACGACGATGACCGAACGGCCCGAATAGTCGACGCGCTTGCCGAGCAGGTTCTGACGGAACCGGCCCTGCTTGCCCTTGAGCATGTCGCTCAGCGACTTCAGCGGACGCTTGTTGGCGCCGGTGATGACGCGGCCGCGCCGGCCGTTGTCGAACAGCGCGTCCACGGCTTCCTGCAGCATGCGCTTCTCGTTGCGCACGATGATGTCGGGCGCGCGCAGCTCGATCAGCCGCTTCAGGCGGTTGTTACGGTTGATGACGCGGCGATAGAGGTCGTTCAGGTCCGAGGTCGCGAAGCGGCCACCGTCGAGCGGCACCAGCGGGCGCAGCTCGGGCGGGATCACCGGGATGACCTCGAGGATCATCCAGGAGGGATGGCTGCCGGATTCGAGGAACGCCTCGACCAGCTTCAACCGCTTGACCAGCTTCTTTCGCTTGGCCTCGGAGGTCGTGTCCTTCAGGTCGGCCATCATGGTGACCCGCTCCTGCTCGAGGTCGATCGCCTCGAGCATGGTGCGGAGCGCCTCGGCGCCAATCGAGGCCTGGAAGGCCTCCTCGCCGAACTCGTCCTGCGCGTTGAGGTACTGTTCCTCCGAGAGCAGCTGATGGCGCTTGAGCGGGGTCAGGCCCGGCTCGACCACCACGAAGTTCTCGAAATAGAGGATCCGCTCCAGCTCCTTCAGCGTCATGTCGAGCAAGAGACCGATGCGGCTCGGCAGCGACTTCAGGAACCAGATATGGGCGACGGGCGAGGCCAGCTCGATATGGCCCATGCGCTCGCGGCGCACCTTCGAGAGCGTGACTTCGACGCCGCACTTCTCGCAGATGATGCCGCGATACTTCATGCGCTTGTACTTGCCGCACAAGCACTCGTAGTCCTTGATCGGCCCGAAGATGCGGGCGCAGAACAGACCGTCACGCTCCGGCTTGAAGGTCCGGTAGTTGATGGTCTCGGGCTTCTTGATCTCGCCATAGGACCAGGAGCGGATGCGCTCCGGGCTGGCGATCGAGATGCGGATCTCGTCGAAGCTTTGCGGGGTGGTGACCTGGGTAACGACGTTGAGCAGCTCGTTCATCGAACGCTCCTTTAATAGCTACGCTGATTGAGCTCGACATTGAGGCCGAGCGAACGGAGTTCCTTGACGAGCACGTTGAAGGATTCCGGAATGCCCGCTTCGAAGTTGTCGTCGCCGCGCACGATCGCCTCGTAGACCTTGGCGCGGCCGGAGACGTCGTCGGACTTGACCGTAAGCATTTCCTGCAGCGTGTAGGCGGCGCCGTAGGCTTCGAGGGCCCACACCTCCATTTCGCCGAAGCGCTGGCCGCCGAACTGGGCCTTGCCGCCCAGCGGCTGCTGGGTGACCAGGCTGTAGGGGCCGATCGACCGGGCGTGGATCTTGTCGTCCACCAGGTGATGCAGCTTCAGCATGTAGATGTAGCCGACCGTGACCTTCCGCTCGAAGGGCTCGCCGGTGCGACCGTCGACCAGGGTGACCTGGCCGGAGGGATCGAGGCCGGCTT
Organism: Hypericibacter terrae; assembly: GCF_008728855.1. GTDB lineage: Bacteria > Pseudomonadota > Alphaproteobacteria > Dongiales > Dongiaceae > Hypericibacter > Hypericibacter terrae. The sequence goes on from NZ_CP042906.1 coordinate 3,208,910, forward strand.
CCTTCAGCATCTTCACGATGTCGTCCTCGCGGGCGCCGTCGAACACGGGCGACGCGATCGGCACGCCGTCCTTCAGATGGCTGGCGAGCTCGACCACCTGGGAATCGTCCAGGCTGCCGATTTCCTGCTTGTAGACCGCATCGCCATAGATGTGCTTCAGGTCGTTGCGCAGATCGCCGACCTTGCCGGACTGCACGACGCGATCGAGCATCTGGCTGACCTGGCGGCCGAGATTGGCGCAAGCCCATCCCAGATGCGTCTCCAGGATCTGCCCGACATTCATGCGGCTCGGCACGCCCAGCGGGTTCAGCACGATGTCGACCTGGGTGCCGTCCTCGAGATAGGGCATGTCCTCGATCGGGACGATCTTGGAGATCACGCCCTTGTTGCCGTGACGGCCGGCCATCTTGTCGCCCGGCTGCAGCTTGCGCTTCACCGCGACGAACACCTTGACCATCTTCATCACGCCCGGGGGCAGCTCGTCGCCGCGCTGCAGCTTCTCGACCTTGTTCTCGAAGCGGGCCGAGAGCGCGTCGATCTGCTCCTGGAACTGCTTCTTGAGGGCCTCGATGTCGGCCATGCGCTTGTCGGCCTTGACCGTGATCTGGCGCCAGCTGTGATGGTTCATCTCGGCCAGCATCTTGTCGGTCAGCTTGGTCTCGGGCTTCAGGTTCTTCGGCCCCGTCACCACGACCTGGTTGAGCAGCAGCTCGTGGAGGCGGTTATGGAAGCTCCGCTCCAGGATCGCCTTTTCGTCGTCGCGGTCCTTGGCCAGGCGCTCGATCTCGGCCCGCTCGATGGCGAGCGCTCGCTCGTCCTTGTCGACGCCGCGCCGCGAGAACACGCGCACCTCGACGATCGTGCCCGACACGCCCGGCGGCAGCCGGAGCGAGGTGTCGCGCACGTCCGAGGCCTTCTCGCCGAAGATCGCGCGCAGCAGCTTCTCTTCCGGCGTCATCGGCGATTCGCCCTTCGGCGTCACCTTGCCCACCAGAATGTCGCCCGGCTTCACCTCGGCGCCGATATAGACGATGCCCGCCTCGTCGAGGTTCTTGAGGGCTTCCTCGCCGACGTTCGGGATGTCACGGGTGATTTCTTCCTGGCCCAGCTTGGTATCGCGGGCCATCACCTCGAACTCCTCGATATGGATCGAGGTGAAGACGTCGTCGCTGACGATCCGCTCGGAGATCAGGATCGAGTCTTCGAAGTTGTAGCCCTGCCAGGGCATGAAGGCGCAGAGCACGTTGCGGCCGAGCGCCAGCTCGCCCAGATCCGTGGAGGGGCCGTCGGCGATGATGTCGCCGGCCTTCACGATGTCCCCCACCTTCACCAGCGGACGCTGGTTGATGCAGGTGTTCTGGTTCGAGCGCTGGAACTTCAGCAGGTTGTAGATGTCGACGCCGGGCGCGTCCGACCGGGTTTCCTCGGTCGCACGGATGACCATGCGGGTCGCGTCGATCTGGTCGACGATGCCCGAGCGCTTGGCGGCGATGGCGACGCCGGAATCCCGGGCCACCGTCTCCTCCATGCCGGTGCCGACCAGCGGCGCCTCGGCGCGCAGGAGCGGAACCGCCTGACGCTGCATGTTCGAGCCCATCAGCGCGCGGTTGGCGTCGTCGTTCTCGAGGAACGGGATGAGCGCCGCGGCCACCGAGACGAGCTGCTTCGGGGACACGTCCATGTAGTCGATGTCCTCGGGCCGCGCCATGACGAAGTCGCCGCCGCGCCGGCAGGAGATCAGGTCGGACGTGAACTTGCCCTTGGCATCGAGCTCGGCATTGGCCTGGGCGATCGTATACTTGCCCTCTTCCATCGCCGACAGATAGGCCACGTCCTTCGTCACATGCGCCTTCTCGACCTTGCGGTACGGGCTCTCGATGAAGCCGTACTGGTTGATGCGGGCGTAGGTGGCGAGGCTGTTGATCAGGCCGATATTCGGACCTTCGGGGGTCTCGATCGGGCAGATGCGGCCGTAATGCGTCGGATGCACGTCGCGCACCTCGAAGCCGGCACGCTCGCGGGTCAGACCGCCCGGCCCGAGGGCCGAGAGGCGCCGCTTGTGCGTGATCTCCGAGAGCGGGTTGGTCTGGTCCATGAACTGCGAGAGCTGCGAGGAACCGAAGAACTCGCGCACCGCCGCCGCCGCCGGCTTGGCGTTGATCAGGTCGTGCGGCATCACGGAATCGATCTCGACCGAACTCATGCGCTCGCGGATCGCGCGCTCCATGCGCAGGAGGCCGATGCGGTACTGGTTCTCGAGCAGCTCGCCGACCGACCGGACGCGGCGATTGCCGAGATGGTCGATGTCGTCGATCTCGCCGCGGCCGTCCTTCAGTTCGACCAGCATGCGGACGATCTGCAGGATGTCATCCTTGCGCAACACGCGCACGGTATCCTCGGTGGTGAGGCTGAGGCGCGAATTCATCTTCACGCGGCCCACGGCCGAGAGGTCGTAGCGCTCGGAGTCGAAGAACAGGCCCTGGAACAGCACCTCGGCCGTGTCGAGCGTCGGCGGCTCGCCGGGGCGCATGACGCGGTAGATGTCGATCAGCGCTTCCTCGCGCGAATTGTTCTTGTCCGCCATCAGCGTGTTGCGGATGTAGGGGCCGACATTGACATGGTCGATCGCCAGCACCGGGATCGCATTGATCCCCGCCGCCTCGAGCTCGGCCACCAGCTTCTCGGTCAGCTCATGGCCGGCCTCGATGAAGATCTCGCCGGTCTTCTCGTTGATCAGATCGGCCGCGACATAGCGCCCGACCAGATCCTCGATCGGCACCAGCTGCTCCTTGAGACCCGCTTCCTGCAGCTTCTTGGCGAGGCGCGGCGACATCTTGGTGCCGGCTTCGGCCACGGCCTTGCCGGTCTTCGCGTCGACCAGGTCGTGCGCGAGCTTCACGCCCTTCATCCGCTCGGGATCGAAGGTCGTCTGCCAGCCCTTCTTGGTCCGGTTATAGGTGGTCTGGCCGTAGAAGAAGGCCAGGATCTCCTCGGCCGACATGCCGCCGAAACGGCGATCCTCGTCGGTGATCTCCTCGTCCTTGCGGATCTTCTGCACCACGCCCTGCCCGGCCAGCGCCATGAACAGCGTCGTCACCGGCAGCTTGCGGCGGCGGTCGATACGGACATAGACGAGGTCCTTGGCGTCGAACTCGAAGTCGAGCCAGGAGCCGCGATAGGGGATCACGCGGGCGGCGAACAGGTACTTGCCCGAGGAATGGGTCTTGCCCTTGTCGTGGTCGAAGAAGACACCCGGCGAACGGTGCATCTGGCTGACGATCACGCGTTCGGTGCCGTTGACGATGAAGGTGCCGTTCGCCGTCATGAGCGGCATGTCGCCCATATAGACGTCCTGCTCCTTGATGTCGCGGATCGAGCGCGCACCGGTCTCCTCGTCCACGTCCCACACGACGAGGCGCAAGGTCACCTTGAGCGGGGCGGCGAAGGTCATGCCGCGCTGCTGGCATTCCTCGACGTCGTATTTCGGCTCTTCGAGCTCGTAGCGCACGAACTGCAGTTCCGACCGCTCGGAGAAGTCCTTGATCGGGAAGACCGACCGGAACACTTCCTGGAGGCCGACGCTCACGCGCTGTTCCGGGGTCACGCCGATCTGCAGGAAATGATCGTAGGAGCTCTTCTGCACCTCGATCAGGTTCGGCATCCGGGTGATCTCCGGAATACGGCCGAACGACTTGCGGATCCGCTTACGTCCCGTGAAGGAATTCGTCATTGCTTGTCCTCGCCTCGCGCGTCACGCCCGACATCCGGGCCCAGGAATCCCTCGGGGGACTCCTACCGGCAGGTTTTCGCGAATCAGGCGGCTCTCGCCGTTCGCCCGGGCCCTATCCGTGCCCGGCGCCGCGTTTCGATTTCTCGGGGATGCGGCGATCCCAAATCCGACGGGCCCTTCCCGGTCCGCGGGCGACGCGGCCACCGTTCCCGGTGTTCCGGAAACGGTGGCCTTGTCGTTCGCAGCCGGGAACCCGGCGTCGCGAGTGAGCTGACTACTTCAGCTGAACCTTCGCGCCGGCTTCCTCGAGCTTCTTCTTCATCGCCTCGGCCTCCGCCTTCGGCACGCCGTCCTTCACCGTCTTGGGCGCACCCTCGACGAGATCCTTGGCCTCCTTGAGGCCGAGGCTGGTGATGGCGCGGACTTCCTTAATCACGTTGATCTTCTTGTCGCCGCCTTCCACGAGGATGACGGAGAACTCGGTCTGCTCCGCAGCGGGAGCAGCGGCAGCGGCGCCACCGGCAGCAGCCACCGCGACCGGTGCTGCAGCCGACACGCCCCACGCCTCTTCGAGCTTCTTCGAGAGCTCGGCCGCCTCGAGGACGGTGAGCTTCGACAGTTCGTCGACCAACTTCTGCAAATCAGCCATTTCAACTTCTCCTAAGGCTTGAACGTTTTTCTGGGTTTGGCTCGGAGCGGCGCGTCACGACGCGCTGCTCTCTTTCGTCGCGTAGGCATTGAACACACGGGCCAACTGGCCGGCAGGCGCCGCCAGAACCGTGGCGACACGCGTCGCCGGGGTCTGCAGCAAGCCGACGAGCTTGGCGCGAAGCTCATCGAGCGACGGCAGGCTGGCGAGGGCCTTGATCCCTTCGGGATCGAGGACCAGGCTGCCCAGCATGCCGCCGGCGATGGAAAGCTTCTCGTTGTCCTTCGCGTAGGTGATCGCCACCTTCGCTGCCGCCACCGGATCCTTGGAATAGGCGAGTGCCGTGGTTCCGGTGAGCAGATCAGACAGGCCCGTGAATTTGGTGCCTTCGAGAGCGCGACGAGCGAGCCGATTCTTGGCCACGCGGTAGCCTGCACCGGCTGCACGCATCTTACGCCGCAGGTCCGTGACCTCAGCCACGGTCAAGCCGGCCCGGCGTGTCACCACGACGAGTTCGGCGTCCTTCAGCGTATTGTGCAGCGAGGTGATCAGCTCCAGTTTTTCGGATCGGTCCACTGATCGTCTCCGCTTGGGGCGCTTGGGCTCGATCGCTTTCGCGACCGCCCCTCGAGCCCCGGTTGCTCGATGGACATCCGGTGACTTGGCGTCCCCGGACGTCCGGTTCGGCCTGTCCCAGAAGTTCAAGCCCAGAGGCGCCAGGCCGGGGGCGTCCCGACGGGACTGCCCTTGCTGCCGCTCTGAAACTCGTTCTCCCGTCTATGCAGGGTGTGGGACAAGTCCCACCGGATTAAGCCCTTGGCGACCCCTGTCAGGCCGCTTCAAGGCACCCGCAGTCTCGGACAGGTGCGGCCGGCTTCGATCCCCTAGGGATCTCGTCCGACCTTCCCGACATCTCGGTTTCCCGGTCTGCCGGTATTCAAACGCGGCTCGAAGGACCGCCCCGAAAGGGACGGCCCGACGAACCGAAAGAAAACTCAGCCGACGACCGTCGCGACGTCGAGCTTCACGCCCGGGCCCATGGTCGAGCTGATGGAGACCTTCTTGAGGAAGGTGCCCTTCGCACCGGCCGGCTTGGCGCGGTTGATCGCGCCCACGAACGCCTTCACGTTGTCGGCGATCGCCGCCTCGCTGAAGCTGGCCTTGCCGATGCCGGCATGGATCAGCCCCGACTTCTCGGCGCGGAATTCGACCTGCCCGCCCTTGGTCGCCTTGACCGCCTCGGCGACGTCGTTGGTGACGGTGCCGAGCTTCGGGTTCGGCATCAGGCCGCGCGGGCCCAGCACCTTACCCAGACGACCCACCAGCGCCATCATGTCCGGCGTGGCGATGACGCGATCGAACTCGATCTGGCCGGCATTGACCTTTTCCGCCAGATCCTCGGCCCCGACGATGTCGGCGCCGGCATCCTTGGCGATCTTCGCCTTGTCGCCCTTGGCGAACACGGCCACGCGCAGCGACTTGCCGGTGCCGTGAGGCAGTTGCACCACGCCACGCACGTTCTGGTCGGCATGACGCGGATCGATGCCGAGGTTGAGCGAGATCTCGATCGTCTCGTCGAACTTCGCCGTCGCGTTGCCCTTGATGATCTTCACGGCGTCGTTGATGGCATAGAACGCGTCGCGGTCGATGCCCTCATAAGCCTTGCGCAGTCTCTTTCCCGTTGCCATGGCTTACCCCACCACCTCGAGGCCCATCGAGCGCGCGGTGCCCTTGATCATCTGGGCGGCCGCGTCGACGTCATGGGCGTTCAGGTCCTTCATCTTCTGCTCGGCGATCTTGCGAACCTGCGCCATCGTCACCTTGCCGACGAAGCCGCGGCCCGTGGTCTGGGCGCCCTTCTCGATGCCGGCCGCCTTGAGCAGGAAGTAGCTCGCGGGCGGGGTCTTGGTGATGAAGGTGAAGGAGCGATCCGAGAACGCGGTGATGACCACCGGAATCGGCATTCCCGCTTCCATACCCTGCGTCGCAGCGTTGAACTGCTTGCAGAACTCCATGATGTTCAGGCCGCGCTGGCCCAGTGCCGGACCCACCGGCGGCGAGGGATTCGCCTTCCCGGCCGGGATCTGCAGCTTGATATAGCCTTCGATCTTCTTTGCCATGTTCCTACCTCAGTTCTTTCCTGCATCGATGCAGGCCCGCCGAAATCACGTCGGCGGGCGCGTCGGATCCCGTCTGGACCCCCAAGGCGCGCGGTTGATCGGCCCTGGCCAGGCCTCCCGCACCAAAGCCGCATCCGGACAGCTGCCCGAGACGCGGCGCCATTCCCGCGGAGCCGAGGAAGCTCAGAGCTTCTCGACCTGCGAGTATTCGAGTTCGACCGGCGTGGCGCGACCGAAGATCGACACGGCCACCTTGAGGCGCCCGCGCTCTTCGTCCACTTCCTCCACCAGCCCGTTGAACGAGGTGAAGGGGCCGTCCGCGACGCGGACCTGCTCGCCCACCTCGAACACCACCGAACGCTTCGGGCGCTCGATGCCTTCCTTCACCTGATTCTGGATCCGCTCCGCCTCCGCATCGGAAATCGGCGACGGACGACCCTTGCCGCCGAGGAAGCCGGTCACCTTCGGTGTGTTCTTCACCAGATGCCAGCTCTCGTCGGTCATATCCATCTTCACCAGCACATAGCCGGGGAAGAACTTGCGCTCGGCATTGACCTTCGAGCCGCGGCGCACCTCGACGACCTCTTCGGTCGGCACCAGCACTTCCTCGATCTCGGTCATGCCGGCCTGCTGCGCCTGCTCGCGGATCGACTGCGCGACCTTGCGCTCGAACCCGGAATAGACATGCACCACGTACCAACGCTGAGCCATCGTCAGCCCCCCAACCCGATTACGTAGCGCATCACCAGGGCCAGCACCTGATCCACGAGGAAGAAGAAAATGGCGGCAAGCACCACCATCGCGAACACCATCGCCGTGGTGATGGCGGTTTCCTTGCGGGTCGGCCATGTGACCTTGCCGACTTCCTGGCGGACTTGCCGGGCAAACTCTAACGGGTTGATCTTCGCCATGCCTTCCATTCGAACCTTGAACCGATCGCGGTGCCCATTCAGTCCGGGCGGTGGCAGGAGTGGAGGGACTCGAACCCCCAACCCCCGGTTTTGGAGACCGGTGCTCTAGCCAATTGAGCTACACTCCTAAGACCCGCGCGCCGGTTCCGATCTCGAGGTCCCGGCTCTCTGGTCGAGGATGCCGTTCCCCGCTTACGGCTGCAGTCCTTGCTCCTAAAGCGCCCTATTCGATGATGGAGGCGACGACGCCGGCGCCGACGGTACGACCGCCCTCGCGGATGGCGAAGCGCAGGCCTTCATCCATCGCGATCGGCGCGATCAGATGCACCTCCATCGCGATGTTGTCACCCGGCATCACCATTTCCGTGCCCGCCGGCAGAACCACCGTCCCCGTCACGTCCGTCGTCCGGAAGTAGAACTGCGGGCGGTAGTTCGAGAAGAACGGCGTATGACGGCCGCCCTCCTCCTTCGTCAGGATGTAGGCCTCGGCCTTGAACTTCGTGTGCGGCGTGATCGCGCCCGGCTTCGACAGAACCTGGCCCCGCTCCACTTCCTCGCGCTTCGTGCCGCGCAAGAGCGCGCCGATGTTGTCGCCAGCCTCGCCGTAGTCCAGCAGCTTGCGGAACATCTCGACGCCCGTCACGATCGTCTTCGTCGTCGGACGCAGACCCACGATCTCCACTTCGTCGCCGACCTTCACCGACCCGCGCTCGATGCGGCCCGTCACCACCGTCCCGCGGCCCGAGATCGAGAACACGTCCTCGATCGGCATCAGGAACGGACGGTCCTTCGCGCGCTCAGGCTGCGGAATGCTCGTATCCACCGCCTGCATCAGCTGCAGGATCGCGTCGTGGCCCAGCTTCGGCTCCCGGTTCTCCAGCGCGCACAAGGCCGAGCCCCGGATCATCGGAATGGTGTCGCCCGGGAAGTTGTAGGAGGTCAGAAGCTCGCGAACCTCGAGCTCCACCAGTTCCAGAAGCTCCGGATCGTCCACCATGTCGCACTTGTTCAGGAACACCACCAGCGCCGGAACGCCGACCTGGCGCGCCAGCAGGATGTGCTCGCGCGTCTGCGGCATCGGACCGTCCGCCGCCGAGACCACCAGGATCGCGCCGTCCATCTGCGCGGCACCCGTGATCATGTTCTTCACATAGTCGGCATGGCCAGGGCAGTCCACATGCGCGTAGTGACGGTTCTTCGTCTCATACTCAACATGCGCCGTGTTGATCGTGATCCCGCGCGCCTTCTCTTCCGGCGCCTTGTCGATCTGGTCGTAGGCCATGAACGTCGCCCCGCCCGTCTCCGCCAGCACCTTCGTGATCGCCGCCGTCAATGACGTCTTCCCGTGGTCGACGTGACCGATCGTCCCAATGTTGCAGTGCGGCTTGTTCCGCTCGAATTTCGCCTTCGCCATCGTGGTCGGTTCCTGCTGACTTGAGTCTTCTCTGTGGTAGCGCCGGCCCGCTTCGCGAAACCGACGCCCGTTCTTGCTTCTTCCGGCCTTAAGCCGCCGGTAGGGCTTCGACCCTTACGCTTGGTCCGTGGTTTGGAGCGGGTGACGGGAATCGAACCCGCGTAGCCAGCTTGGAAGGCTGGAGCTCTACCATTGAGCTACACCCGCGCTGTACCGCTCGATTCCTTCAGACTGCTGTGAACCCTCAAAGCGTTCGCGTCACCGCATACGTGGCCGAAGAGGATGGTGGAGGGGGTAGGATTCGAACCTACGTAGGCTTACGCCAACGGGTTTACAGCCCGTCCCCTTTAGCCACTCGGGCACCCCTCCGTACGCTCATTCTCGGTCGCGCGCGGAGTTGCGAACTATGTGGATTTACAGCAGCTTGTCAACTTCTAAACACACGAAAAGCGCCCCGTCGTCCGTTCCACACCACAGAGGCAACGGTCGAGGGCGGATCTTGGTAGCCGAATTGTGGAATGCAATGTAATCAGGGCCATGCGCAAAGGCAAGCCGCGTTTCCCGCAACCCCGCCCTGCTTCAAACCGTCACCCTGAAGCGGGGTCCCCCGGGCGTTCCAAGCCCGTCCCCACCTCGTCCGGCCCGTCCAAGCCCAGCCGCGCGGGGACCGGTGGCCCTCACGACTCGCGCCGAAAGCCCGGCAAACCCGAGGCCGAGCGCGGCCCTGCGCCCAGGGCCGAGGCAGATCGGTCGCCACCCCGTCCCGCTCCGCGCGAGCGGGAGTCCGAACCGGGCCCGAGCCGACGCCCGCCGCCGGAACGCGCCGGCACCAGCGGCTTCTGGCTCTATGGCCTCCATGCGGTCCGCGCCGCACTCGGCAATCCGCGGCGCCATATCCACCGCATTCTCGTGACCCGCGAGCTGGCGGGCGAACTGTTCGAGGGCATCGACCGGTCGGCCCGGCCCCGCCCCCTGCCGACCCCGGAATCGATGGACAAGGAGGGAATCGCCCGGCTGCTGCCGGCCGGCTCGGTCCATCAGGGCGTGGCCGCCCGGGTGGAACCCCTACCTTATATAACGATCGAAGACCTGACCGCCGACCTGGACGCCGAGGCCCCGGCCCTGGTGGTGGTGCTCGACCAGGTGAGCGATCCCCATAACGTCGGCGCGATCCTGCGCTCCGCCGCGGCTTTCGGCGCCCGCGGCCTGATCGTGACCGAGCGCCATGCGGCGCCCGAGACCGGGACCCTGGCCAAATCCGCCAGCGGTGCCCTGGATGTGGTGCCCCTGGTCCGCGTCAGCAACCTGGTCCGCGCGCTCGAGCTCCTGAAAAAAGCCAATTTCTGGTGTCTCGGTTTCGATGCCGACGCGCCGGACAGTCTGCCCAAGACCAAGCTCGCCCAGCGGGTGGCGCTGGTGCTGGGGTCGGAAGGGCGCGGCATGCGCCGCCTGACGCGGGAGGGCTGCGACCTTTTGCTCAGTTTGCCGACCGGGGGTCCGATCGATCAACTCAACGTGTCGAACGCCGCCGCGATTGCACTCTATGAATGGGCCCGCCAGCATGGGCGGCCTCGCTGATCGCCACCGATCGATTCCAAGGGCCGCCTCGTCATGAAGCTCAGAACCCTCACTATCGCCGCCCTGTTCATCCTGAGCTTCGCGATCGCCGGCGGCATGCTGCTTCTGAACGGATTGAGCGTGCTGGCACAGGACAAGATCATCGCGCCCGGCGCCAGCGACGCGCAGATCGACGTGTTCTTCAATCCGATCGACACCAACAATGACCGGGTCATCTCCTTCGATGAGTTCTCGGTCAAGCAGCAGGGCAACTTCGCCAAGCTCGACACGGACAAGAGCGGCCAGATCACGCTGGTGGAATATACCGTCGAGGCGCAGAGCAAGCCCGACAAGCTCGCCAAGGAAACCTCGAAGTTCGCCAGCCTCGACACGAATCAGGACGGCAGCCTGACGCTCGCGGAATTCGAGGCGCCGCGCCGCCAGCAGTTCGACGATATGGACGCCAACTGCGACGGCCAGATGTCCTGGGGCGAATTCGCCGCGACCGTGCGCAACAAGCCGATGCCGAAAAGCTGCTGACTGCCGCGCAGGCTCGGGCAAGAAAGATAAACTGCGGCCCCGCCGCAATCTTCCTTTCTTGAGTTGCGCCCTCGTCGCCTGTTCATTGGAGCGGCAACGGGTCCAGGGCGGCGAGACCGGCCGTTCGAGCGCCCCGCGGCAGCACCGGGATCCGCCAAAAAACCGACGTCTCCCACACAATTTCCCTTGAGCCGCCTCGGGATAACATGCGCTCATCGAGAGGGCTTGAATGGAAATCGCCCTGGGGCAGGCCTGCTGCCGGGACGATTCAATGAAAAATCGAGCGTCGACGGGAAGGAAATCACGATGAAGAAGTTTCTAGCGGCATTGGCCATCGGGGCCGGGCTGGCCCTGACCATGCCGGCCGCGCATGCGGCCACACCTGACGATACCCTGATCGAAGCCTGGCGCTTCGACGACATGATCTCGCTCGATCCGGCGGAGATGTACGAGATCTCGACCTACGAACTCGTGGGCAATGTCTATGTAACGCTGGTCTCGATCGATCCTCATGACACCAGCCACATCCTGCCGCGTGTCGCGGAGAGCTGGTCGGCCTCGGACGACGGGCTGACCTATACCTTCAAGCTGCGCGCCGGCCAGAAATTCCACAGCGGCAACGCGCTGACGGCCGCCGATGTCGTCTATTCCTTCCAGCGCCTCGCGGCGCTCGATCTGGCGCCCGCCTTCCTGATCACGGACCTGGGCATCTCGAAGGAGAATATGAACGACACGCTGAAGGCCGTGGACGACCTGACCTTCCAGTTCAAGGTCGACAAGCCCTACGCGCCCTCCTACGTGATCAACGTGCTCTCGGCGTCGAACTTCGCGATCGTCGACAGCAAGCTGCTGAAGAGCCACGAGACGAACGGCGACTGGGGCAATGGCTGGCTGAAGACGAATTCGGCCGGATCGGGACCCTTCATCCTGAAGAGCTGGAAGCCGGACGAGACTCTCGTCCTCGAGGCCAATCCCGACTATTACGGCGGCAAGCCGAAGCTGAAACGGATCGTCTGGCGCAACATCGCCGAGGAATCCGCGCAGCGCCTGCTGCTGGAATCCGGCGACGTCGATATCGCGCGCAATCTCTCGGCCGACCAGCTCGATGGCCTGCGCAAGAAGGGCGGCTTCGAGGTCACCTCGACGCCGCAAAGCACCAGCCTCTATATCGGGATGAACCTCAAGAACAAATATCTGGCCGATCCCAAGGTGCGCGAGGCCATCCGCTATCTGGTCGATTATCAGGGGTTGGAAAAGACCGCGCTGCGCGAGCGGTACGTCACCAACCAGACGTTCCTGCCGAGCAGCTTCCTGGGCTATGTCGATTCCAATCCCTACAAGCTCGACGTCGCCAAGGCGAAATCGCTTCTGGCCGAAGCCGGCTATGCCGATGGCTTCGAGCTCTCGATCGATCTGGCATCGACCTTTCAGGAGCGCATGGACATCGCGCAAAGTCTGCAGGGAACGCTGGCCCAGGTCGGCATCAAGTTGAAGATCCTGTCGGAGGACGCAAAGACGGCGCTCACCAACTACCGGGCGCGCAAGCATGACCTCTATCTGGGCACCTGGGGCGTGGATTACTTCGATCCGAACACGAACATGGTGTTCGTGGCGAACTCGGACAATTCCGACGATCCGGCGAGCAAGCCGCTCTCCTGGCGCAACAGCTGGATCGATCCCGACATGACGGCCAAGGCCCAGGCCCTGCTGATGGAGCGCGACGACGCCAAGCGCAAGACGGGCTATCAGGATCTGATCAAGGCATGGCAGCCGGTCTCGCCCTTCGCCATGCTCTATCAGGAGGTCCAGGTCGCCGCCTACCTGCCCAAGGTCAAGAACTTCTTCCTCGGGCCCTCGGCGGAGACGACACTCTATCTGGACGTGAGCAAGTAAGAGCCCGCGCTTCATGTCGAAGCCCTCGGCAGCTTCGGCAACGGAAACCGACGCGATCCCGCCGGCCACGAGCGGCGCCTCCTCTCATCAGAGAGCGAGGCGTCTGCTTCTGGCCGGTTGGGAAACGCTGATTTCCGTCGCGGCGACCTTCTTCGGACTGCTCTTCATCACCTTCGTGATCGGCCGGCTCATGCCGGCCGATCCCCTCCTCGCCATCGTCGGCGAACGGGCCAGCGAAGAGACCTACAACCGGATCCGCGAAGAGCTGGGTTTGAACCTGCCGATCTGGCGGCAATTCCTGATCTATGCCTGGGACGTGGTGCGAGGCGATTTCGGGATGTCGGTGCTGACGGCCCGGCCCGTCTCCGAGGATCTCCTGCGCGTCTTCCCGGCGACGGCGGAGCTGTCCATCGTCGGCATCTTCATCGGCGTGGTCGCGGGCGTCCCGCTGGGGGTCTGGGCCGCGGTCTATCGCAACAGCTTCCTCGACCATGTCATGCGGGTGCTGGGGCTCGTCGGCTATTCGGTGCCGATCTTCTGGCTCGGCATCATGGGCCTCCTGGTCTTCTATCTCGAGCTGCAATGGGTCGCCGGACCCGGCCGGCTCGAAGTTTATCTCGACGGACAGGTGCCGACCGTGACCGGCATGATCCTGGTGGACTCCCTCATTGCCGGCGACTGGGAGGTCTTCAACAATGCCCTCAGTCACATCATCCTGCCGGCTTCGCTCCTGGGCTATTACTCCCTCGCCTATATCAGCCGCATGACCCGCAGCCTGATGCTGGAACAGCTCAACCAGGATTATCTCCTGACCGCGCGCATCAAGGGCATGCGGCAGAGCCGCCTCATCTGGCGCCATGCCTTCGGCAACATCCTGGTGCCGCTGATCACGGTGATCGCGCTCTCCTTCGCCGGATTGCTCGAAGGCTCGGTCCTGACCGAGACGGTCTTCGCCTGGCCGGGTATCGGCCGCTACATCACAAACGCGCTCTTGAACGCGGATATGAACGCCGTCCTCGGCGGCACCATCGTCGTCGGCACCGTCTTCGTCGGCGTCAATCTGCTGTCGGATGTGCTCTACCGGATCGTGGATCCGCGCGCGCGATGAGCAACGCCACGGACGTCGTCCGCCCCGGGCTCCGCGCCTGGCTCACGACCGATACGCCGGACTCCGGATGGCAAGCCGGCTGCGGCCGGCTCTATCGCGGCTGGCGCGTCTTCGCCCGCAACCCCCTCGCCCTCGTCGGGCTGGGAATTATCCTTCTCCTGGTCTTCTGCGCCGCCTTCGCGCCCTGGATCGCCACCGCCGATCCGACCGTCCAGGATCTCTCCTTGCGCCTGCAGCCGGCGAGCCCGGAACATTGGCTCGGCACCGACCGCATGGGCCGCGACACCTTCTCCGCCCTCGTCTATGGCGCGCGCGTCACGCTCTACATCGTCTGCCTCGCCCTGATCATCGCGGCCCCCATCGGCCTGCTGGTCGGCTCCACCGCCGGCTATATCGGCGGGCGCACCGACCGCGTGCTGATGCGCATCACCGACATCTTCTTTTCGTTTCCCCGACTGGTCCTCGCGCTGGCCTTCGTGGCGGCGCTGGGGCCGGGCCTCGACAATGCCGTCATCGCCATCGCGCTCACCGCCTGGCCTGCCTATGCGCGGGTCGCGCGCGCCGAGACCCTGGCGGTGCGCCGCAGCGATTTCATCGCGGCCGTGAAGGCGCAAGGCGCCAGCAGCTGGCGCATCATCACCCGCCATGTGATGCCGCTTTCCCTGCCCTCGGTCATCGTCCGCGCCACCCTCGACATGGCCGGCATCATCCTGACGGCCGCCGGCCTCGGTTTCCTGGGCCTGGGCGCCCAGCCGCCGACGCCCGAATGGGGCGCCATGATCTCGGTCGGCCGCCAGAACATCCTCGATCAATGGTGGGTCGCGGCCGCCCCGGGCCTCGCGATCTTCATCGTCAGCCTCGGCTTCAATCTTCTGGGCGACGGGTTGCGGGACGTGCTGGACCCGAAGACGTCATGAGCGCGAACCCATGATCGACACGGGCCAACCCATGCTGCGCGTCGAAGACCTCGCGGTGCGCTATGTCACCCCGACCGGAACGATCGACGCGCTCAAGGGCGTCAGCTTCGAGCTGGGGCGCGAGAAGCTCGGCATCGTCGGCGAGTCCGGCTCGGGAAAATCCACGCTGGGCCGCGCGTTGCTGAAGCTCATCCCCAGTTCGGCCCGGATCACCGCCAAGCGGCTCGAATTCATGGGCCGCGACCTGCGCGGCTTGAGCGAAGCCGAGATGCGTCTCGTGCGCGGCAGGCAGATCTCGATGATCCTGCAGGATCCGAAATTCTCCCTGAACCCGATCATGCGCGCGGGCGACCAGATCCTCGAGGCGCTCACGATCCATGGCGAGGCCCGCGGCCGCGCCGGCCGCCGGCGCGTGATCGATATCCTGAAGGCCGTGCGCATCCGCGACCCGGAGCGGGTCTATAATGCCTATCCGCACGAGCTCTCAGGCGGCATGGGCCAGCGGGTCATGACCGCCATGATGCTGGTGACCAATCCTCTCCTCCTCATCGCCGATGAGCCCACCTCGGCCCTCGACGTGACGGTCCGGATGCAGGTGCTCGCCATCATCGACGATCTCGTCACCCAGCGCGGCATGGGCCTGATCTTCATCAGCCACGATCTCAATCTGGTGGGCTCTTTCTGCGACCGCATCCTCATCATGTATGGCGGGCGGGTGGTCGAGAGCTGCCGCGCTTCGGAGCTGCAGAACTGCACCCACCCCTATACCCGGGGATTGCTGCAGTCGCTTCCCAGCATCGAGCATCCGCGCGAGGTGTTGCCGACTCTGAAGCGCGACCCCGCCTGGCTGCGAGGCGCCTGATGACCAGCTATCTCGAGGTCCGGAACCTGCAGGTCGCCTTCGGCCATGGCGCCAACAAGGTGCAAGCCGTTCGTGGCGTCTCCTTCAGCGTCGAGAAGGGCGAATGTTTCGGCATCGTCGGCGAGTCCGGCTCGGGCAAGACCACGGTCCTGCGCGCCGTCTGCGGCCTCAACTCGGTCTGGGAGGGCGAAGTGCGCATCGAGGGCAAGCCGATCCCCCGCCCGCCCGATCGCGCCTTCTGCCGCACCGTCCAGATCGTGTTCCAGGACCCCTATGGCTCGCTCCATCCGCGCCAGACGGTCGATCGCTGCCTCCGGGAACCGCTGGAGATTCACGGGATCGGCCAGCGCGACCAGCGCATCGCCGACACGCTGGTCGCGGTCGGGCTCGACCGCAGCTTCCGCTATCGCTTCCCGCATCAGCTCTCGGGCGGCCAGCGCCAGCGCGTCGGCATCGCCCGCGCGCTGATGCTGGAACCCAAGCTCCTCTTCCTCGACGAGCCGACCTCGGCCCTCGACGTCTCGGTCCAGGCCGAGATCCTCAATCTGCTGGTGCGGCTGAGGAAGGAGCGCGGCTTCACCTATGTGCTGGTGACCCACGACCTGTCGATCATCTCGCATATGTGCGACCGGCTGATCGTGATGAATGTCGGCCGCATCGTGGAAGCGATGCAGGTCACCGCCTTGCGCGAACGCACGCCCGAGAACCCCTACACCCAGCAACTGCTGCAGGCGAGCCTCGGCTATGACCGCCAGGCGGTGGAGCGGTATCAGCGGTTCGATTGAGGGGACGATTGCGTGGAAGGAGATGCGCGCCCGTCGAACTTGAAAAAAGGTGTCACCCCCGCGAAAGCGGGGGCCCATGTGGAACCAACGTGTCGAGCTTAACGTTGGGCCCCCGCTTTCGCGGGGGTGACCATTGAGCGCAGCGCCAACGCCCTAATCCTCCTTCTCCTCCTCGTCCCGCTGCTCGCCCCCATCCTCATCGTCATGCTCCCACTGGTCGCGGTCGTTGACCGGCGTGGGGAGGCGGCTTTCGAGCCATTCGGCGATCTTCTTCGGCGAGAAGCCCTTGTCGCGGCATTCGATCATCCAGGAGAGATAATCGTGGGGCCCGCCATTCATATAGGGTGGTGGCGAGACCGGCATGAAGGCGGTCGGCAATCTCTCCTCGAGCGAGAGATAATTGAGCACATGGCCCAGCTCCTGAACGGCATGCCAGGCCAGCTCGTCGTCGATGTCGATCGTGAACTTCGCGGACCAGGTACCGTCTTCCTGGCGCTCGGTGCCGATCTTGCCGGTGATCGACGGCACCTTCTGCAGGAAGGCCGTCAGGGGGCGGAAATAGGCCTCGAGATCGATCTTGCTCGTCTGTGCCACGTCATCCTCTCAGAAGCTCGGCGGCGAGTTGGCCGTCACCACCATACATTCCTCGTCGCCCGCGTTGCGAAAGCGATGCGGCGTGCGGCTGTCGAAATAATAGGCGTCGCCGGGCCCGAGGATCGTGCGCCGGTCGCCAACCGTGACTTCGAGATGGCCCGTCACGATCACACCACTCTCCTCGGCCTCGTGGCGCAGCATCTGCGGGCCGGTGTCGGCCCCGGGCGCGTAACGCTCATGGAGCATCTGCATCGCGCGTCCCGCCATGTCGCGCCCGACCTGGCGATAGGAGATGGCGCCGCCCGCCAGCTCGACCAGCTCGGCCGAACGGAAGAAGATCTGCGGCGTCAGGCGCGAGGTGCCGGCGAAGAAATCCGCCAGCGAGATCGGCAGCCCTTCGAGCACCTTCTTCAACAGGCCGACCGAAGGACTGGTCCGGTTCTGCTCGATGAGCGAGATGATCGCGTTCGACACGCCGGCGCGCTTGGCGAGCTCGCGCTGCGAGAAGCCCTGGGCCTCGCGCAAACCCTTGAGCCGCTGGCCCAAATCGAAGCCCGCTTCCATGGCGGGTTCCTTCCGTTGCTGTTTATCTCGATCAATATATTTAACAGCAATTCGCCTTTACCGCCACCATTTGGGGGAGGTTCCGGCCCATTGTTTATTTTCTTAATCGTGATAGGCTCCCGCCCACTTTTCCCTGACCCCTCGCGAGGCCGCTCTCATGACCGCCAACACGGTGGATTTCGACGCTTCCCCGAACAATCTCGAGCCGTTCTGGATGCCGTTCACGGCGAACCGGCAGTTCAAGAAGGCCCCCCGCCTGTTGGTGTCCGCGAAGGACATGCACTATCAGAGCCATGACGGCCGCACGATCCTGGACGGCACCGCCGGCCTCTGGTGTGTGAATGCTGGCCATGCCCGCAAGGAGATCGCCGAAGCGGTCGGCGCCCAGCTCACCAAGCTCGACTACGCCCCGGCCTTCCAGATGGGCCATCCGGCAGCCTTCCAGCTTTCCAACACGCTGACCCAGATGCTGCCCGAGTTCGACCATGTGTTCTTCGCGAACTCCGGCTCGGAGGCGGTGGACACCGCCCTCAAGATCTCGCTCGCCTATCAGCGCGCCATCGGCCAGGGCGCGCGCACGCGCCTGCTCGGCCGCGAGCGCGGTTATCATGGCGTCGGCTTCGGCGGCATCTCGGTCGGCGGCATCGTCTCCAACCGCAAGGTCTTCGGCCCCATGCTGGCGGGCGTCGATCATCTGCCCCACACCCACGACCTCAAGCGCAACGCCTTCGTGCGCGGCCTGCCCGAGCATGGCGCCGAGCTCGCCGACCAGCTCGAGCGGATCGTGGCGCTCCATGACGCCTCGACCATCGCCGCCGTCATCGTCGAGCCGGTGGCAGGCTCGACCGGCGTGCTGCTGCCGCCCAAGGGCTATCTGCAGAAGCTGCGCGCCATCTGCGACAAATACGGCATCCTGCTGATTTTCGACGAAGTCATCACCGGCTTCGGCCGCCTGGGTGCCTCCTTCGCCACCGAATATTTCGGCGTGGTGCCGGACATGATCACCTGCGCCAAGGGCCTCACCAACGGCGTGATCCCGATGGGTGCGGTGTTCGTGCGCAAGGGCATCTACGATGCCTTCATGAACGCGCCCGAAAACACGATCGAGCTGTTCCACGGCTACACCTACTCCGGCAACCCCGCGGCCTGCGCCGCGTCGCTGGCCGTGCTCGATATCTATAAGCGCGAAAGCCTGTTCGAGCGCGCGGCCGAGCTGGCGCCCTACTGGGAGGACGCGGTCCATTCGCTCAAGGGCACCAAGCATGTCATCGACCTGCGCAATCTCGGCCTCATCGGCGCCATCGAGCTCGAGCCGCGCGAAGGCAAGCCGACCGCCCGCGCCTTCGAGGCCTTCCTGGGTTGCTACGAGAAGGGCGTGCTGATCCGCACCACCGGCGATATCATCGCACTGTCGCCGCCGCTGATCGTCCAGAAGACCCATATCGACCAGATCTTCGACACGATCGGGAAAGTGCTGAAGGCGATCAACTGAGCCGAGATTTCGCAACGGATTGGACTGAAAACGGGCTGGCGGCCGGCCTGGCTCCGGATTTCGGAGCCGGCTGGCCCTAGCCAGGGTCCGGGCCAACGGCCTTGATAGAAGCCGGAATCGCTCGAACCGGAAATTCAGGGAAGCCTGCAGGGAAACGTTCAAGCGCCGCGCCTGACATCGGGACAAAAGGCCGGCTGACTGCCAGACTGAAATATCGAGGGTTCTACATCGCCGGCCGGACCGGGCGCCTCTGCGCCCTGGTTCCTGCGGGCCGGTTTACGCTTGTAAGCGTCGGGAGCAAATCATGCTGATTGGTGTGCCTAAGGAAATCAAAGTCCATGAATACCGCGTCGGCCTCGTGCCCGCCGGTGTGCGCGAGCTCGTGCATCATGGGCACAAGGTGCTGGTCGAGACCAATGCCGGCGCCGGCATCGGCTTCGACGACAAGGCCTACAAGGCCGCCGGCGCGAAGATCGCCAAGAACGCCGCCGAGGTGTTCGACAAGGCCGAGATGATCGTGAAGGTGAAGGAGCCGCAGCCCAAGGAGTGCAAGATGCTCTCCAAGGGCCAGGTGCTCTTCACCTATCTGCACCTCGCCCCCGATCCCGAGCAGACCCAGGGACTGATCAAATCCGGCGCCACGGCGATCGCCTATGAGACTGTGACCGACGATCGCGGCGCCCTGCCCTTGCTGGCGCCGATGAGCGAAGTCGCGGGCCGCATGTCGGCCCATGTCGGCGCCTTCTATCTGCAGAAGGAGCCTGGCGGCTCGGGCGTGCTGCTGGGCGGCGTGCCCGGGGTGCAGCCGGGCAAGGTCACCATCATCGGCGGCGGTGTCTCCGGCACGCATGCGGCCAAGATGGCGGTCGGCCTCGGCGCGGACGTCACCATCATCGACCGTTCGATCGGGCGGTTGCGCCAGCTCGACGACATCTTCGGCGGCCGCATCAAGACCGTCTTCTCGACCGTCGACGCGATCGAGCGGAACGTGGTGCGCTCGGACCTGGTGATCGGCGCCGTGCTGGTGCCGGGCGCCGCGGCGCCGAAGCTCGTCACCCACAAGATGATCAAGCAGATGCGCCCGGGCTCGGTCCTGGTCGACATCGCCATCGACCAGGGCGGCTGTTTCGAGACCAGCAAGGCCACCACCCATGCCGACCCGGTCTATCTGGTCGACGGCATCGTCCATTACTGCGTGGCCAACATGCCGGGTGCGGTCGCCCGCACCTCGACCGTGGCCCTCAACAACGCCACCCTGCCCTTCACCCTGGCGCTCGCCAACAAGGGCTATCGCCGGGCGCTCGCCGACGACAAGCATCTCATGGACGGCCTCAACGTCCATGAAGGCCATATCACCTACAAGGCGGTCGCCACGGCGCTGAAGCTCAAATACATGCCGGCGCAGCAGGCCCTGGGTCTCTGATCCTGCGGGTCAGCGACTGAAGAGGGAGCCCCGGTTCCGATGGAACCGGGGCTTTTTCTTTGCGGCACCCGGTACACAAAGTCGGCCGGCTAGCGGAGCAGACGTGCCGCTATGGCCGAACCCAGCCCTAAGCGGTTCTGCTCGCTATCTAGCCCTATGTCCGCTTTCAGTCCCTAAACGGCCGTAAGCTGCGGACTTCTGTCGCATCGGCAGATGACCCAAAGCAGACATTCAGTCGAATGGACTCCCTCGCGGGGCGCCCATACAATTCAGGGCATCGCGTTCTCCGAAGGCGACCCACCCGCATGACTGAAGGCCGCGTCCAACGCCGTCTCACCACGATTCTGGCCGCTGACGTGGTCGGCTATAGCCGGCTCATGGAACTGGATGAAGCCGGAACGATGGCGCAACTGCGGGCGCGTCGACATGATGTCGTGATGCCAGCCGTGGCGCGGCAAGGCGGGCGCATCTTTAAGGTCATGGGTGACGGCGTCCTGATCGAGTTCACCAGTGTCGTCAACGCCGTGGAATGTGCCATCGAATTGCAGAAAGCGATGCAAGCGCAGAATACCGGCCTGCCCGTTCATCAACACATCCTTTTACGCATCGGCATCAATCTCGGTGATGTGATCGTCGAGGGGAGCGATCTCTACGGTGACGGCGTCAATTTGGCGGCGCGGCTCGAGTCACTCGCCGAGCCCGGCGGGATCTGCGTCTCGGGCGATGTCTATCGCCAGGTTCGAAGCAAGTTGCAAATGCAGTTCCAGGATATGGGGGAACAGAAGGTCAAAAACATCGTCGGACCCGTGCATGCCTACAGGGTTCAGGCCGAGGACGCCGCACCGGCCTCGGCAGAATCGCCGGAAATTCACCGATCCGCTTCAACGTTGCCGAATAAACCATCGATTGCCGTGCTGCCGTTTACGAACATGAGCAACGACCCCGACCAGGATTATTTTGCCGATGGCATGGTCGAGGACATCATCACGGCTCTGTCCCGGTTCAATCAGCTGTTCGTGATCGCGCGCAATTCGAGCTTCACCTACAAGGGCCGGGCGGTGGACGTACGCCAGGTGGCCAGGGAACTAGGTGTGCGCTTCGTGCTGGAAGGTAGCGTCCGCAGGGCGGGAAGCCGCGTGCGCATCACTGGCCAGTTGATCGACGCCGCAACTGGCGCCCACCTGTGGGCGGACCGGTTCGATGGAGATCTGGAGGATGTGTTTGAGCTCCAGGACAAGATTACCGGAAGCGTTGTCGGCGCGATCGAGCCGACGTTGCGCAAAGCGGAGATCGAACGCGCGCGACGCAGGCCGGTCGAAAACCTCGATGCCTATGATCTCTATCTCCGCGCACTGCCGCATGTTTATGCATTTCGTCCGGATGAAAATCTGATGGGCCTGAAACTGCTCCAGAAAGCCATCGATCTTGAGCCCACCTATGCGCTTGCGCTCGCCTTTGCTGCATGGTGCCACGAGCAGCGACTGGTGCGAGGCTGGCCGCCCGTGGGCCAAGACGATGCGGGGACTGCCATTGCGCTGGCCCGCAGAGCGATCAGTGCTGGCAGCGACGATGCGATGGCGCTGGCCGCTGCCGGTTTTGTCCTGGTGATGGTGGCGCGGGACTATGATGCCGGTCTTGACGCGGTGCGTCGGGCGTCCGAACTCAACCCCGGTTCCGGGTTTGTCGAGTTTCTATCGAGTACCGCGCTGCTTTTTGGCGGCGATCCCGAAGGCGCGCTGATCCGTGCCGAACGCGCCATGGTCCTGAGCCCCATGGACCCAGGTGCCTTCATGTTTCTGGCCATAGCCGGGATTGCCCATCTTTACGCCGGACGCCCTGAACAGGCATTGGAGCTTGGCAAGCGGTCGGCTGCCCTCAATCCCAACTGGGACTCGGCCTATTGGCTCTTGATCCCCGCCTATGTCCAGCTTGACCGCATGGAAGATGCGCGAGCTGCGCTTGCAAAGCTCGTCGCCCTGTCGCCGGGATTGACGGTGT
The DNA here is from genome assembly GCF_008728855.1 of Hypericibacter terrae. Lineage (GTDB taxonomy): Bacteria > Pseudomonadota > Alphaproteobacteria > Dongiales > Dongiaceae > Hypericibacter > Hypericibacter terrae. The sequence goes on from NZ_CP042906.1 coordinate 3,231,467, forward strand.
CGGGCGCCCGACAGCGTCTTCCGATTCGGAACCCCGCATCCTTGGAAATGGTCCTCGAAGGTTTTCGCAAAGCGGGCCTGCCGGAGTGACGGTCCGCCATTTCGGCACCCGGGAACGTCCCCATTTGCCGCAAAGCGGCTCGGCTTTGATATAGCGAGCCCCGGTTCCGATGGAACCGGGGCTTCTTTCTTCGCGGCACATCGAATGCGAGAGAGGTCGATTGGCCAGCTCGCGTCGCAACGGCGCCGAGCCAGAGAAGCTCACAGCTCCTGTCGCGTGGGCCGGAACAGGATCTCGTTCACATCCACCTCTTCGGGCTGGCTCATCGCGAAGGCGACGGTCCGCGCGAAGGAGTCGGCCGGGATCGCGACCTGCGCGTAGAAATTCTGGATCCTTTTGGCGGTATCGGGGTCGGTGACGCTGTCCGGGAGCTCGGTGGCGACCGCGCCCGGCGAGATCACTGTGGTCCGGATGTTGTACGGCTTCACCTCCTGGCGCAGCCCTTCGGACAGAGCCCGCACGGCGTATTTGGTGGCCGCATAGACCGCGGAGCCGGGGCCGACCTTATGGCCCGCCACGGAGGAGACATTGATGATATGTCCCGCTTTCTGCTGCTTCATGTGGGGCAGCGCTGCGGCAATGCCGTATAGCACTCCCTTGATGTTGACGTCGATCATCCGGTCCCATTCGTCGATCTTGAGCCGCTCGAGCAGGGACTGCGGCATCAGCCCGGCATTGTTGATCATCACATCGATCCGCCCATGCGCCTCGACGGCCGCGTCTACCAGTCTTTTGACCTGGTCGCGGTGAGTGACGTCCGTCGTCAAGGCGAGTGCCTTGGCGCCGCCGCCAGTCAGCTCGTCGGCCAGCGATCGAATCCGATCGGCGCGCCTCGCCCCCAGTACGACGCTCGCACCCTCGGCGGAGAGAAGCCGGGCGGTCGCTTCTCCCAGCCCGCTGCTCGCGCCGGTGATGACGACGATTTTGCCGTCGATGTTGCCGCTCATGATCCTCTCCCGACTCCCATGCCGGCGGCTCAGCGGCCGACCATCTTCTGCAGATGTTCCGGATACCGCGCCCCTTGAACCGCGACCTTCGACAGGGTCCGTTCGATGTCGCGGAGATCCTCCGGCGTCAGCAGGACGCCGGCAGCGCCGACATTCTCCGCCAGCCGATGCAGCTTCGTGGTGCCGGGGATCGGCACGATCCAGGGCTTCCGGGCCAGCAGCCAGGCGAGCGCGATCTGGGCCGGCGTCGCCTGTTTCCGGGCCGCGATGTCGCCGAGCAGGGCCACCAGGGCCTGGTTGGCCTTCCGGGCCTCCGGCGTGAAACGGGGAACGACGTTGCGGAAATCTGTCTTGTCGAACGCCGTGTTCTCGTCGATGGCGCCCGTGAGGAAGCCCTTGCCCAGGGGGCTGAAGGGGACGAGACCGATCCCGAGCTCCTCGAGCGTCGGCAGGATCTCGGCCTCGGGCTCGCGCCACCACAGCGAATATTCGCTCTGGAGCGCCGTGACGGGCTGGACCGCGTGGGCGCGCCGGATCGTCTGCGCCGCGGCTTCGGACAGGCCGAAATGCCTGACCTTGCCCTGCCCGATGAGGTCCTTCACCGCGCCCGCCACCTCCTCGATCGGCACGTTCGGATCGACACGGTGCTGATAGAACAGGTCGATGACATCGGTCTTGAGCCGCTTGAGCGAGGCCTCCGCGACCTGCTTGATATGCTCGGGCCGGCTGTTCAAACCCTGCTGCTGGCCGGTCTTCGGATCGAGATCGAAGCCGAACTTGGTGGCGATCACGACCTGCTTGCGGAAAGGCGCCAAGGCCTCGCCCACGAGCTCCTCGTTGGTGAAGGGCCCATAGACCTCGGCGGTGTCGAAAAACGTGACCCCGTGTTCGACCGCCGACCGGATCAACGAAATTCCCGTCGGCTTGTCGACCGCGGGACCGTAGCCAAAGCTCAGTCCCATGCAGCCCAACCCGAGGGCCGAGACTTCCAGGTTGCTTTTGCCGAGTTTGCGCTTCTGCATTTCGAACTCCTGTGATTGGTTCGACGGTTCGCCACGAAGGCGCCGTCTCCGAGATCATATGGGCTTACCGGGGCACGATCTTGATCGTGGCGGCGCGGGCGCGGGCGCCGATGATCGAGCCGAGATAGGGACTGCTGCGATACTTCGCCCGGTAAGCCTCGTCGACGAGGTCGTTGATGGGCCCGTCGACCGTCTCGAACAGCACCTCTTTCGTCATGCCGGCGGCGAGGATGCGCCCCGCTTTCTGCCGCGCGGCAGCCTGATACCATGTGGAGTTCCGACCGTTATAGCCGCGCACATAAAGCGCGCCATCGACCGCGACAGACCAGATCTATGTCGGGGTGCCATAGGTCGTCCCGTCCTCACGGAACGGCGAGATGTGCAGATCGTCCGCCTCCGCGATCTTTCGCAGTTCGTCTTTCGGCCACGCCATGTCGAGTTCTTCTCTGTTGTCGCCTCGCGATGGGAGAGCCCTCTCGAGGGTCCGAGATCACAGGCGATATTGCTCGTCGCTGACCTTCTCCATCCATTCCACGATCTTGCCGTTGGCGTCGCGCTCCTGGATGGCGATATGGGTCATTGCCGTGGTCGGCGTCGCGCCGTGCCAATGCTTCACGCCGGGCGGACACGAAATTACATCACCGGGACGAGTTTCCTCGACAGGGCCGCCCCAACACTGCGTCCAGCCGCAACCGGCCGTCACGATCAAGGTCTGCCCCAGGGGATGGGTGTGCCATGCGCTCCGGGCGCCGGGCTCGAATGTGACGCTGGCGCCCGTCGCACGGGCCGGATCGGGTGCTCGGAACAGCGGATCGATGCGGACCGTGCCGGTGAAATACTCGGCCGGTCCCCTGCCCGACGGCTGTGAGCCGTTTCGCTGGATTTCCATTTCTTTCTCTTCGATTGATCGGGCAGTCCTCGCAACTGTCCTCGATCGTGAATCTAGGGGCTGCGACGGCATGCGATTACCCGCTATAATCGACATAGACTTATGAGCAGGAGCCATGAATGCAGCGCGGCAATCTCGATGCCCTCCTGGCGTTCCTGGCCGTGGGACGGGAGCGAAGCTTCACGAAAGCGGCGGCGAAGCTGGGCGTTTCCCAGTCGGCGCTCAGCCACACCATCCGCGAGCTCGAGGCCCGGCTCGGCGTCCGGCTCCTCACCCGCACCACCCGCAGCGTCTCGCCGACGGAAGCCGGCGAGCGCCTGATTCACAGCCTGGGCCCCCGGTTCGAGGAGATCGATGCCGAGCTTGCGGCCCTGAGCGAGCTGCGGGAAAAGCCCGCGGGCACCATTCGGATCACGGCGACCGAATATGCCGTCGACACGCTCCTCTGGCCGAAGCTCGCAAAATTCCTGCGTCGGTACCCGGACATCAAGGTCGAGATCATCATGGATGCGGGGCTGACCGATATTGTCGCTCAACGCTTCGATGCCGGCGTGCGCAGCGGCGAGCAGGTGGCGAAGGACATGATCGCCGTCCGTATCGGGCCGGACCTGCGGATGGCGGTCGTCGGCACGCCATCCTATTTCAGGACGCGATCAGAGCCGAAGAAGCCGCAGGACCTGATCGGCCACAACTGCATCAATCTGCATCTGCCCAGCTATGGCGGATTGTATGCCTGGGAGTTCGAAAAGGGCGGGCGCGAACTCAAGGTCCGCGTCGAGGGCCAGCTCGTCTTCAACGGCACCTTCCAGATCCTCAATGCCGCGCTCGCCGGATTCGGCCTGGGCTATGTCCCGGAGGATCTGGTACTGCCCCATATCGCCAAGGGCCGTCTCAAGCGGGTGCTCGAGGACTGGTGCCCGCCCTATGCGGGCTATCACCTCTATTACCCCAGCCGACGCCAACCCTCGACGGCCTTCGCCCTGTTGGTGGATGCGCTGCGTCACCGGGGCCAGTGAAGACGCTCTCGAAGACGACCTTTCCTTCGCGCTACGACCATCTCAGAACGAAAGCCACAACCGCGAGGCAAATGATCAACGCACAGACGATCCAGTGCTTCGCCGTCCAATTGTGCATGATCATCGTGACAGGCCCCCACCAAATGATGCGATGAGAATGTTAGCCCGCAATCCCGGATTCTCGAAGCGCTCCCTTTTGCCGTATGGCCCCCGAACGCCTAGGATGCGGCCCGGAACCAGGGTTCATCGGAGGAGTGTCGAATGATTCCGGACGCCGGGAACCTGGGGCAACAGTTGATCGAAGCCTGCGAGCGTTCCGGCATGGCGCCAGCCATCGTCGGCGCTGCAGAATCGCTAAACTATCGGAGCTTCGCCGACAGTGCGGGCAAGACGGCCGAAAGCCTCTGCAAGGCCCGTATCGAGGCGGACGAGCCGGTTCTGCTCGCCGTTTCCAATCGCGTTCATGATCTCGCCGGTCTCTGCGGAATCTGGCTCGCCGGCGGTGTCGCCGTGCCGGTGCATCGCACGAGCATCGAGGCAACCGTCGCCACGCTCATCCGGCGAACCGGCGCCCGCCTCCTCGTCAATATGTATCCGAACATCGTCGTGGCGGCCCCGCTCGCAGCCGACACTCCGGTCAGCTCGCGCGGCGCGCCGCCGCCACCGCGACCGTTGCTCGCCGGCGCGGCCTATATCCTCTTCACCTCAGGCTCGACCGGCGAACCCAAGGGCGTCGTGCTCGCACATGACCGCTTCTCGCGGAAACTCGGCATGATCGACACCGCGCTCGGATTCGTCGGCGGCGAGCGAACCCTGCTGCCCCTGCAGCTCACCTTCATATTCGGGCAATGGGTATCGCTGCTGACCCTGCTCCGCGGCGGAACGCTGGAGCTTTGCGAGAAGTTCGAGGCCACGGGCACGCTGGGACGCCTGGTCGGCACACCGGTTCGACGCGTCGCTCTCGTTCCCACCATGCTTCGGGCGCTGCTGCCGGTCGCCGAGGCGCGCTCGGACGCACGCTACAGCGGCGCGATCATGGCCGGCGGCGAGCCCCTGCCGGCGGCTCTGGGGCGGCGCTTTCGGGCGCTCTGGCCGGCGGCCGCGCTCGGAGACATCTATGGCCTCACCGAAACCGGCAGCTGCGACTTTTTTCTGCCTCCAGAGGCGTATGACGAAGCGGCCGGGAGCATCGGCCGCCCAGGCGCCGGGATCGAATTCCGTCTGAGCCCGGGCGATGGTGAATTGCAGATTCGCACGCCGACCGCCATGCGGGGCTATCTCGACGCGCCGGAGGCGACGGCCGCGGCGTTCGACGACGGATGGTTCCGTACCGGCGATCTGGCGCGGTCTCGCGCGGACGGGCGCGTCGAGCTCGTCGGGCGCGCGAAGGATCTCATCGTCCGCAGCGGCAACAAGATCTCACCGCTCGAGGTGGAACGCGTCTTCGCCGAGCATCCCGAGGTCGCGGGCGCGCTCGCCGTGGGCGCCCCCGATGCGTCGAAGGGCGAGGCGCTCCATCTCCTGGTCGTCCCGCGCGAAGGCGCCCGGCTCGATCAGGCGCGCCTCATCGACTGGGCGCGGGAGCGGCTCGACCGGTTCAAGCTGCCGGATTTCATCCACTTTGCGGCCGAGCTGCCGCTCGGCCGCTCCGGCAAGGCCGATCGCGGGATGCTGCGGACGTTGATCCAGGCCAAAACGCCGCCACGTCCGTAGAGCAGGACTCCGCCCGTCTACTGAATCCAGCCCTGCCTTTTCGCGGCATCCACCAGCTCGACCGAGATCTCATCGGCCGTGCGCTTGGCGGCACCTTCGATCGTCGTCGCGCCGCTTGCCTCTCCAGCCACCTTCACCGTGCCGGCGACCACGAGCCCGATCGGGTTCGCGGTGGCAGCCAGAACGGCCAGCGGCAGGATGACCCCCGGCATATGGCCGCCCTCTGAATTCACTTCTCCGCTCCCGAGCAGATGCAGACCATAGGACCTCATCTGGTAGCCTTCGACCACCGTCACCAGGCTCGCATCGCCGGATCCAAAGCCGATCAAGACGCGCTTGGCCACGCTGCCCTGATTGACCGAACCGAAGTAGCCCTTGATCACGATGTCATTGACTTTCGGGGCCGGCTGCCCTGCGGCCTGGACTGCCGGCAGTCCCGCCTCGCGGAGATCCGCGACGAGTTGCTTTGCCACCTCGGCCCCCACCTGCTCGGTGACCTGGAGTTGTTCGGGCGTGGGCTTGCCGGCGCTATCCCCGGCGAAAGACGATTCCGGCGGCACGTTGTCGGGGTTCGCGGTGAAATCATAGACGATGATGCGATCGGGTCGGGCGAGCGGCGGCCCCGCGTAAGTCTTTCGGTTGGAGACCTCGGTCGAGGCGCAGCCGGTCACAAGAACAAGAACAAACATGCACGCAACAGCACTATGGAGCAGCTTCATCACTACCTCCGAAAAAGGAGCCGGAAGGCCCGCCACGACGAAGGTGAGAATCTAATGCCAGCCAGCCTCTGTGGGCGAGCCGAAAGTTCATTGTCCTTGTGGATTTATCCCTCCGCCACGGTCCGGGTCCGTCTCGATGCAGATCGATGGCGCTGTCGAAGGCCTTTCACTCAACAGGATTGCTAAGTCCGAACAGCGCTCAAGCGATATAAGGTCCCGACGACGCTCGGCGCGTACCGGCCTGGCGCGAAGGCGCTGGCCAGATTTGTCTTTGCGCGCCAACCCGTGCAGTGACCGGGAGCCACGAGGCGTGGATCGATGCGCGACTGCAGATCGCGGACTGTCGGCTCGATCCGCGCCTCCATGGCCTTGCCGGACAGATGATAGCCGCCGAGCACGAGGTCGATGGGAGTATCCGGAAAATGCTTCTTCGCGCCGAGGCAGGCATTGACGATGCCTGCATGCGAGCAGGCGGAAAGCACAGTCACGCCTCGGCCTGGGATGCTGGCCGCGACGAAGCGCTCATCCATGATCAGGGGATCCGGTTTGCCGTCGTCGCCGCGGAAACTGTGGTGACCGGCAAGCCCGGTCTCGTAGCTGGTGACGCGATCGATCGCTCCGCTCCCGAAGAAGAAGCCGCCACAGAGGGGATGGGGATCATCGCGGGTCACGGTCTCGCCGCCGCATTGCGCGATGTCTTCGAAAGTGGGTTCCTTCGGCAGCATGAGCATGACGCCGCTCGGCAACAGAACGCCACGCTGGTCCGGTCGGTCCGGATGAAGATCGACGATCGGCGGAGACAAACCGGCCCTCGACCGCGCCTTGCCGATGGCCGCGATGACTTCCGGAAGACCGCCGCTGTGATCGAAATGCCAATGCGACAGGAAGATGCATTCGATTGCCGAGAGATCGACGTCGAGGCGCCGGGCATTGTCGAGCCAGAGGTCGGGATAGGGGCCGACATCGAAAAGCATGCTGCGTTTCTGCCCACCCCGGCGACCGGTGAGCAGCACCGAGAGTCCGTGACAGGCGCAGCACAGCTGGTCGAATACCACCTTGCAGTCGTGGCCTTCATACTTGCGGCTTGGCGGGGTGCGCGCGGCGAGGTGGACGACCTCCGGGATCTGCGGCACGCCTTCGTCGACGCTCGACAAGGTATCGGTTTCGTTGTCGACGACGACGAGGATCTCCAGCTCATCCAGGCTCAGCACACCATGGGGGCTTGAGTCTCCGCTCATGTCGTCACCCTCGTTCCTGACGATGTTCTCCCGAGATGCCCATCGTCGACCAGGATAGTACCAGGCATGGCCGGACGACACCCGGCTTCCGTCCGCTGCGACCGCCAGATCCAGATCAGCCCAGAAGCGACAGTTCGCGTGCCAAATGCCAGAGCGTGTTGAGCGCGAAGCCGATGAACATCACGCCGGTGGCGCGGATGATCCAGATCTCATGCGTCGCATAGAAACGCCGCAAGGGGCCGGTGCCGACGAGCCAGATCAGGATGAAATCGGCGGCGACGAACCCGGCGAGGCAGGCCGCCAGGAAGATCGGCGCCTGGCTCCAGCCGAAGCCCGCCAGCTGCCCCGCCAGGATCGCGGTGAAGACCGCGAGCGTCACGGGGTAGCTCTTGGGATTCGAGACCCCGAACAGCACGCCGCGCAGATAGGGCCGGTCGACATCGGCGCTGGTGCCGCCCTCCGGGCGCTTGCGCACCAGGACGGCCCGCGTGCCGAGCCACAGCAGATAGAGCCCGCAGGCGAGCGCCAGCCCATGGAACAGCCAGGGCGAGACGAGATTGGCGCCGACCAGGGCCACCAGCGCCAGGCTGCACCAAAGCGTGTCGCCGAGGAGGTGGCCGAACAGGAATTGCGCCCCGGCCCAGCGGCCGCGCGCCGCGCCGATGCCGATGAAGGCGATGACCGCCGGTCCCGGCGTCAGCACCACGATCGCGCCGGCGATCGCGGCGGAGACGAGCAATGCGAGATCCATCGATTCCAGTTCCCTGCCGGCAACGCCGGGGCGCCATCCGCGCGCCGGCCCGCCATGATCAATGGCGGTAGGAGACTGTCAACGGGCGGATCGGCGATGCGCGCTCTGTTATCTTCTCCCCCGTCTTCCGGGGGAGGATTAAGGAGGGGGCTGCTCGGTATCCGAAATCGCGTCTTCCCCCTCCCTGACCCTCCCCCGTTCCGGGGGAGGGGACATGAGGGCAATCAGCTTCCCGAAGCGCCGTTATGCCCTCAGCAAGCCTCCCGCCGACAGTTCCGCAGCACACCGTCCCAGTTGCTCCACACCGCCCAGACTGCGGCGGACTGAGCCTTGCTCATCGGCAGCCGCGCCGGTGCCTCGGGCCCGGCGATCCAGATATAGGCCATGCAGGGGGTCCCGAGCGGCTCGTCGCAGGCATTCTCGCCGGCGCTGGCCAGATCGTCCCCCCTCAGCCCGGCCGGACACACGACAGCATGAACGAGACCCGTCTGGCCGATCTGGTGGCAGGCCGCTGCGGCCGTGCCGCCGCTCCGCGCATAGGCGATGACGAGGAACGCGGCGACCAGGACGGCAACCGCCGCGCCGACGACGATGCCGATCAGCGTCCAGCTCGGCCCCTCCTCCGTCGGCTCGCGACGGACAGCAGCCTTGCCCTTGGCCCGCAGCACCCGCTTGCCGGCCGCGACCACACCGCCAGCGCCCGCCACCAGTTGCTTCGCGCCCACCGCACGGGCGGGCGAAGAACGAAAGGCGTGGCTGGAGGCCGCATTGCCGGCCATCACGAATCGCGCGGGCTGTCGCATGATCATCCTCCGTCGGCGGTGCGCAGACCGTGGGATCATCGGCCGGACCGCCTCGAGCTCGGCGGGTGGCCGCGGACACCACGAAAAAGAGATCCGAATGTCTGCGCTCTGTCGGCTGTCTCTCCGATAGCAGTTGAAGGGCCGCAAAGGCTGCGGTACCACCCCAGGAGAGCATGAGGGCCGTTAAAACATCGCAATCATAAAACTCAATTTATCTAAAATTTTTAATCGACTACGATCGTTTGCTGAGTTCGGATTCAACACCCTTCTTCGCCTCGACGTAGCCGCCCGCCGCCGCGCGGCTGACGATTCACGCCACAGGACCCCGCCATGAAAATCACCGCGATCCGCATCAGCCAGCATCGCTACAAGTTCGACCCGCCCTTCCACGCCAGCTGGGACACGCGGCCCCGCACCCATTGGGACGCGACCATCGTCCGGGTCGAGACCGACGAGGGCATCACCGGCATCGGCTCGGGCGACCTGATGGTGGGATTCGCCGGCCATGAGGAGCTCTTCGTCGGCCAGGACCCGATGGCGATCGAGCGCCATTACCGGGTCCTCGCCAACATCAATTTCCATTACGGCCGCTGCTGGCCGCTCGACCTGGCGCTGTGGGATCTCGCCGGCAAGATCACGGGCCAGCCCTGCTGGAAGCTCCTGGGCGGGCTCTCCAACAAGGTCCGCGCCTATGCCTCGTCCGGCACGCTGCGCAAGCCCGAGCAGTTGGTCGAAGTCGCCCAGCAATTCATTGCGCAGGGCTTCGGCGCCATGAAGATCCGCTTCCATCGCGGCGACTGGCGCCAGGACATCGCGGCGTTGACCGCCGTGCGCAAGGCGGTCGGCGACAAGCTCACCCTGATGGTCGACTGCAATCAGGGCTGGCGCATGCCCTGGGACACGGCCCAGCCCTGGAGCCTGAAGGACGCGCTCCAGGTGGCGAAGCCGCTCGAGGGTCTCGAGGTGTTCTGGATGGAGGAGCCGCTCCATCGCGCCGACTATGACGGCATGGCCGCCCTGCGTCAGTCGACCCGGGTGCGCATCGCCGGCGGCGAGATGACCCGCGAGCTCCACGAGTTCCGCAACCTGATCCAGCGCGGCAGCCTCGACGTGCTGCAGCCCGACGTGGCGCTGGTGGGCGGCATCACGGGCCTGCGCCGCGTCGGCCAGATGGCGCTCGAGCACAACCTGGTCTTCACGCCCCACACCTGGACCAACGGCATCGGCGTCGTGGCCAATGCCCATCTCACCGCCGGCGCCACCGGGGCGCCCTTCCTGGAGTTCCCCTACGACCCGCCCGAATGGGGCCTCGACCGGCGCGACTACATGCTGGTCGATCCGGTCGACGCCAAGGGCGGCTGGTTCACGCTCACGGACAAACCCGGCCTCGGCATCGAGCTCGACGAGGCGCGGCTGAAGGCGACGAAGATCGGGTGAGGCGGAGAGACTCGGCGGGAAGATCGGAAGTGTTGTTCCCTCCCCCGGAACGGGGGAGGGTCAGGAAGGGGGAAGACGCGGTTTCAGATACCGAGCAGCCCCCTCCTTAATCCTCCCCCGTAAGACGGGGGAGGAGAGAATGGAGTCCGCTCCCTTTTCCGCGAATCAGGCCGCGGCGTCCTGCGACGAGGACGGGGTGCGCTGGCCGATGCTGATCTGGTTGTTCCAGAACCGCTCGAGCTTCAGGAGCGACTTGTTCACACCTTCGAGCTGGGCCATCTCGGGGCCCAGGGCCTCGACATGGCGGTCATACATCACGCGGATGCGGTCGCGGACGGCGAGCGCCTTTTCCGACAGCCGGACGATCTGGCTGCGGCGGTCGTGGCGGGAGCGCTCCTGGATCAGATAGCCGTTCTCGACCATCTTCTTGACGTTGTAGGAGACGTTCGAGCCCAGGTAATAGCCGCGCTGGGTCAACTCGCCGACCGTCAGCTCATCGTCGCCGATGTTGAACAGGATCATCGCCTGCACGTTCGACAGGTCGCGAATGCCGCCGCGGTCGAGCTCGACCTTGATGACCTCGAGACATTGCCGATGCAGGCGCTCGATCAATCCGATGGTGCTGAGATAGCCGGCTGTCACGGTTGAGACTCCTTGGCCTTTATCCGAAATTCTCCGAATGGCCATGGGTAGCACCGCTCTGCTTAAGCCTTCCTTTACGGCTCTGTGTGCATGAAGAGGCATGCGCCAAGTCATTCCAAACACGGCAATTTTCAGGGGTCTCCTGATCTTCATCCGGAGGATGAGGAAAGCCCGTTTTCTGCATCTGATCCCTGTCCTTGTCGCGGGCGCCATTCTGGCCGAAGCCGGCCCGGCGAAGGCCGACTTCAATGTCTGCAACAAGACCAAGGAACGGGTCGCCGTGGCCTTGGGATTCCGCCAGCAGGGTCAATGGCTGTCCCAGGGCTGGTGGAACGTCGAGCCGGCGCGCTGCGCCACGCTCCTGCCCGGCAAGCTCGCCGAGACCAAGTACTATCTCTATGCCGACGCCAAGGCCCATAACTGGTTCATGGGCGGCGGCTTCCGCTTCTGCGTGAAGAACGACGAGTTCAAGGTGATCGGGAACAGCAACTGCCCGCTCCAGGGCGCTGTCCCCCTGGGCTTCCGTGAGGTCTCGGTCGGCAAGAACGCGAGCTTCACTTACGAAATATACGAACCTACACCGTAAAATATATCTATTTTACGGTTTCAATTGACAGGGGGAATCCATTTCCCCATATTTCTTGCACGCGCCGATTTGAGCCACAGCTTGCGGGCGCGATAAAAATGCAGCTAAAGCGACGGTCGGTCCGACCGCCCAGCTTTGCTGCGGCGGTCTTTTTGTTTTTGACCGAAAGGATTTCGGGAGTGGTTCTCCTGGCAACCGCCGAACGAACCCGCGGGGATTTGAGGGGCAGCTTGCGCCGCGACACCAAACGCTAAAGCGTCCGAGTTTTCGGAGCCCCACGACCCCGTGACCCTCAGGAGGGCCCGAACCATGACCGTCAATTACCAGGATCGCTTCATCGCCGCCCAAGCCCAGTTGCGTGACAAGCCCGGCGACGCCCTGCAGGCCTTCTCCGCCCTGACCCATTCGACCGGCGGGCTCTGCAGCGAGGCTCAGATCCGCGATTTCCACCTGACGACCGACAAGCCCTCGCGCCTCGCCGGCACCGAGCTCGGCGAGGATGCCGGCCCCGACCCGGCCGAGCTCGTCCTGGCGGCCCTCGGCAGCTGCCAGGAGGCCACCTACCGCCTTTACGCCGACACCCTGGGGATCCCGCTGCGCGACGTCTCCGTGAAGGTGACGGGGCGCATCGACCTGCGCGGACTCTTCGCCGTGGCCGACGGGGTGCGCCCCGGTTTCCGGGACATCCGCGCCGCGGTGACGATCGACAGCCCGGCTTCGATCGAGGATATCGAGCGGCTCAAGGCGATGGTCGACCGGCATAGCCCGGTGCTCGACATGCTGCGCAACGTGACCCCGGTCCAGACCAGCCTCGATCTCGTCAACGGGGCCGCAAGGCCCGCGGCCGCGTGATAGGCTGAGCCATCCGATTGCAGGGAGAATGACCATGCCGACAAACAGCAAGCATCCCGAGACGCTGGTGCTGCATGCGGGCAATTACCGCAGCGACCCCGCCACCAATGCGGTGGCGGTGCCGATCTATCAGACGACGTCCTATCAGTTCCAGAATTCCGAGCATGCGGCCAACCTGTTCGGCCTCAAGGAATTCGGGAACATCTATACGCGCATCATGAACCCGACCAGCGCGGTGCTCGAGGAGCGGGTGGCGGCGCTCGAAGGCGGCGTCGCCGCGCTCGCGGTCTCTTCCGGTCAGGCGGCATCCGCCTTTTCGATCCAGAACATCGCCAAGGCCGGCGACAATTTTGTCGCCTCGACGAACCTCTATGGCGGCACTTGGAACCTCTTCGCCAACACGCTGAAGGAGCAAGGTCTCGAAGCGCGATTCGTCGATCCGTCGGACCCGGAGAATTTCCGCCGCGCCACCGACGCCAAGACCCGCGCCTATTACGCCGAGACCCTGCCCAATCCCAAGCTGCATGTTTTCCCGATCAAGGAAGTGGCCGACATTGGCCGCTCGCTCGGCGTGCCGCTGATCATGGACAACACGGCCGCACCGGTGCTGTGCAAGCCGTTCGATCACGGCGCGGCGATCATCGTCTACTCGACCACGAAATATATCGGCGGCCACGGCACCTCGATCGGCGGCCTGATCGTCGATGGCGGCAATTTCGACTGGGAGAAGCACGCGGACCGCTTCCCCGGCCTGAACCAGCCCGATCCCAGCTATCACGGCGCGGTCTGGACCCAGGCCGTGAAGCCGCTGGGTCCTATCGCCTACATCATCAAGGCCCGCGTCACGCTGCTGCGCGACCTCGGCTCCTCGATGAGCCCCTTCAATGCCTTCCTTTTCATCCAGGGGCTCGAGACCCTGCCCTTGCGCATGCGCCAGCATTGCGAGAACGCGATCAAGACGGCCGACTGGCTGAAGAAGCATCCGGCCGTGACCAAGGTCATCTTCCCGAGCTTCCAGACGGGCGAGACCAGGCGGCGGGCCGACACCTATCTCAAGGGCGGCTATGGCGCGCTCCTGGGCTTCGAGCTCAAGGGCGGCAAGGAGGCAGGGCGCAAATTCATCGACGCGCTCCAGCTCTTCTATCACGTCGCCAATATCGGCGACGCGCGCAGCCTCGCGATCCACCCGGCCACAACGACCCACTCGCAGCTCTCGCCGGAGGAGCAGCTCCAGACCGGCGTGACCGACGGCTATGTCCGTCTCGCACTGGGCATCGAGCATATCGACGACATCCTCGCCGACCTCGGCCAGGCGCTCGAAGCGGCAACGGGCGTCAAGCGCGCGGCGGAGTAGCTTTCACGGCATCGAGACTGCCGAAGCGGCCGCCGGCCTCAAACCGGCGGCCGTTTTGATTCTGTGATGCAGCAAAACATTTCACGCCCCTCCCCTTGCGGGAGGAGGCTACGGCATTCACGGAAGTGATTCCGTGTTGGAAGTAAATATGATTCAAGATCTTCGGGGTGATTTTGCGAGGATCTGGCGATGTCGTTTGGCGATATTCGTGTTGAGAAGCGAGGGGATTGGCTGATCGAGCGGGTTGCGGCGACGGGGTCGCTGGTGCTGCGCCAGCTGGGAGAGAACCGGGCGGGCGAGATGGCGGTGCATCGGTTTCTGTCCTCGCCCTATGTTTCGGTGGAGCGGATTGTCGAGACGCTGGCGGGCCGAACGGGGGAACGATGCGTGGGGCGTCATGTGCTGGCGGTCCAGGACACGACCGAGATCAACTTCGCCGGCCGGGATAAGAAGCGCCGTGGGTTCGGGCCGGCGGGGAATGGAACGACGCCGGGCTTTTTCATCCATCCGGTGATTGCGGTGGATGTGGAGAGCGAGGCAGTGGTCGGGCTGGTCGATGCGGCGATCTGGACGCGGGCTGACGAGGCGGCGGCGCGCCGGCGCAGCCGGGCCTCGGGGGACAAGGAATCGGCGCGCTGGCTGGCGGGCTGCGCGAGCGCGGTCGCGAGCTTGAGCGGGGCGGCGCGCGTGACCATGGTGGCCGACCGGGAAAGCGATCTTTACCCGCTCTTTGCCAGCAAGCCCGAGGGTCTCGATTTGATCGTGCGGGCGGCCCAGAACCGCAACTTGGCCGAGGGCAGTCCTCTGTTCGAGGCGCTCGGGGATGCAGCGTGCCTCCGGGTTTGCAAGGTCCGGGTGGCGCCGCGCGGGCCGGGCGACAAGGGCCGCATCGCCACCGTGGAGCTGCGTGCCGGGAAGGTGCGGATCGCCCGGCCGGTCAACGGCCTGGTGGAGAAGCTGCCTCGGGAGATCGAGCTCAACCTGGTCGAGGCCCGCGAGGTCGAGGCGCCGGCCGGTAAGACCCCGCTGCTGTGGCGCCTGCTCACCACCCATGCCGTCGCCGATGGCGCGCAAGCCGAGGATGTCGTCCAGCTCTATCGGTTGCGCTGGCGCATTGAGCAGACCTTCCGCGCCTTGAAGAGCGACGGCCTCGCCCTCGAAGACAGTCAACTGGTCGACGCCGAGCGCCTGTTCAATCTGGCCGCCATCGGATTGGCGGGTGCGGTGCGCACCATCCAGCTGGTCGATGCCCGCGATGGCGGTCCGCGCCCCGCCACCGATGTGATCGACGAGGCCTTCGCCATCCCGCTCGAGCGCCTCTCCAAAAAATTGGAGGGCAAGACCCAGAGGCAGAAAAACCCACACCCACCCGGATCTCTCGCCTTCGTCGCCTGGATCGCCGCTCGTCTCGGCGGTTGGAATTGCTACTACAAGCCCCCGGGACCAAAGACCATGCGCTATGGCTGGAACCAACTCGCCGCGCGTCTCGAGGGTTACGCCCTCGCTACCGAAGGCAAAAATCCGTGAATCCCGTAGGCGGGAGGAGGTAGGGGGAGGGGTGATCCACACCATGTCCTGCGATCCACCCCTCCCCGCTCGCTGACGCTCGCCGCCCCTCCCGCAAGGGGAGGGGCCGTGGTGAGCTTGGCTACGCCAGAATCTCGATGCCGAAGCTGTCGCGAAAGCCACGGCGACCGGCGGCGGTGATGACGAGGGCGCGGCTGTCGCGCTGGCGTTCCAGCCAGCCGATCTCGAAGCAGCGCGCGCCGAGCGCGGCCCCCAGCGAACCCGCGAGATGCGGCCGGCGCTCGCTCCAATCGAGGCAGGATCTTGCGAAGTGGCGCTTCTGGCCGGAGGCCGAGGCCAGGTCGACGCCGAGTTCGTCGAAGAACGCCTGGCCGCGGTGGCTGACCTGGTAGTCGGCGAGGTCGGGATGGAGATGGCCCTGCGTCAGGAGCCGGTCCATGAGCGCGACGCCCAGCTTGCCGGCCAGATGATCGTAGCAGGTCCGCGCGACGCGCAGCGGCTCGCCGCCGCGGGATGCCGACATGCGCCGGCGCGGCGGACGATCGCCGGACAGCACCATCAGGCTCTCGATCGCCGAGGCGACCAGCGAGTTGGCGAGCCGGAAATAGCGGAAGCGCCCCTGGTGGACGACATCGAGAATGCCGCCATCGACCAGCTTGGCGAGATGCTCGCTGGCGGTCGAGGCCGACACGCCCGCGGCATGCGCCAGCTCCTTGGCGGTCAGGGCCCGCCCGTCCATGAGCGCGGCCAGAATATTGGCGCGGGCGGGATCGCCCATCAGCGCGGCCACGCCGGCAAAGGAAGGTTCGCGACTGGTCATGGGCCCAGGCTAGGCCCGGCACCGTTCTCGCGCAACGCCCGACAGTTCGGCCGGGACCGAAGCGTCAGGCCAGGACAAGCGAAGACGCCCGAGCGCAGTCTCCCGGCTCGGACGACCCTGCCAGGGAGTGAACCGCCATGACCCCGGACGCATCGAAGCCCACGGCCAAGCCCGTCGATTATCTGCTGCTGCTCGGCCTGGCGACGCTATGGGGCGCCTCCTACAGCCTCATCAAGGTCGGGGTCGAGACCATTCCGCCGATCACCTTCATCGCCGCGCGCACGGTCATCGCCGGTGCGCTTCTGTTGGCGATCATGCGCCTTCGCGGCATCGCCATGCCGCGCGATCCCACGACCTGGCGGCGGTTCCTGTTCCAGGCGCTGATGAACAGCGTGCTGCCCTTCACCCTCATCGCCTGGGCGGAGCAGACCATCGATGCCGGGCTCGCCGCCATCCTCAATTCGATGACGCCGATCTTCACTTTCCTCCTGACCTGGCTGCTGATGCGCCCGGAACCGGCGCGGCTCCGCAAGCTGGTGGGCGTGACGATGGGTTTTGCGGGCGTCACCCTGATCGTCGGTGTCGGGGCTCTCGGCGGTGTCGGCCGCAATGTCCTGGCGGAGCTCGCGGTGATCGCCGCCACGGTCTGCTACGCCGGGGCCGCCATCTTCGGCCGGAAGTTCTCGAGCCTCAGCCCGCTCGCCCCCGCTGCCGGCTCCCTGATCTGCGGCGCGGTGGTCCTGGTGCCGCTCAGCCTGATCCTCGATCGCCCCTGGACGCTCAGCCCCTCGGCGGAATCGCTCGGCGCGCTGGTCGGGCTCGCGGTCTGCTCGACCGCCCTCGCCTTCGTGATCTTCTTCCGGCTGGTGCGGACGCTGGGGTCGGTCGGCACCACGGCGCAGGCTTACCTGCGAGCCCCGATCGGCGTCGCCATCGGCGTCGTCACACTGGGCGAGCAATTGGCCTGGTCGTCGGGCGTGGGGCTTCTGCTGGTCCTGGCCGGCGTCGCCGCCATGACGGCGCAGCGGCTTCCGTCCATCCGATCCTTGCGGTCATGCCGTCAACCCGAAACGATACCCGCGAAGCAATGATCGGGAAGATTCGCGGTGCCGATCCGCGCAGGAATCATTGCAGACCGGCGATCGCATCGCCTTGTGCCACCCCTTCCTTCGTGATCGACTGCCGCCGCCGCATCCCGCGATCGAAAGTTTCCTGGCAATCCATGACCGCAAGCTCGCCGCCGCAGCGCATGACCGGATGGGAGTGGACGCTGCTGGGCCTGCTGTCGCTGGTCTGGGGCGGTTCCTTCTTCTTCAACCGGATCCTCGTCGTCGAACTGCATCCTTTCACCATCGTGTTCGGGCGGGTCGCCATCGCGGCGGTGACACTGCTGGTGGTGCTGAGGCTCTCGGGCCAGGCGTTGCCACGCTCGCGCGCGCTATGGCGCAGCTTCTTCATCATGGGGCTGCTCAACAATCTAATTCCCTTCGCCCTCATCGTCTGGGGCCAGACCCAAATCGCCAGCGGCCTGGCCGCGATCCTCAACGCCACTACGCCGCTCTTCACCGCCCTCGTCGTCCACTATCTGGCGAAGGACGAGCGCGAGCGTCTGACCGGCAACCGCCTCCTCGGTGTCGTGATCGGCTTCGTCGGCGTGGTGCTGATCGTCGGTCCCGCGAGCCTCGCCGGCCTCGGGCTCAATCTCATGGCCCAGATCGCGGTGCTGGGCGGCGCGGTTTCCTACGGCTTTGCGAACAATTTCGGTCGGCGCTTCCGCAGCGCCGGCGTGCCGC
The DNA here is from genome assembly GCF_008728855.1 of Hypericibacter terrae. Lineage (GTDB taxonomy): Bacteria > Pseudomonadota > Alphaproteobacteria > Dongiales > Dongiaceae > Hypericibacter > Hypericibacter terrae. The sequence continues at coordinate 3,249,636 of NZ_CP042906.1, forward strand.
CGCTGGTCGCGGCCGCCGGCCAGGTCTGCGCGACCTCGGTCATGTCGCTGCCGCTCATGCTGATCATCGACCGGCCCTGGGAGTTGACGATGGCACCGAGCCTGATCACCTGGGCCGCGCTGGTCGGCCTCGGGATTCTCAGCACGGCGCTCGCCTATGTGATCTTCTTCCGCCTGCTGTCCGGTGCCGGTGCCGTCAATGTCGCGCTGGTGACATTGCTGGTCCCGGCCAGCGCGCTGATGCTGGGCGCGCTCGTCTTCGCCGAGCGGCTCGACCGGAACGAGTTGCTCGGCATGGCGGTCATCCTGGCCGGGCTGATCGTCATCGACGGGCGGGTGCTGGTGGCTCTGGCGCGGAAGCTGTAAAAGCCTCGTTCATCCTACCGCGCACAAAGTTCGGAGGCCGATCACCGGGGCGCTGCCCCTGGTGACAGGTTCCTGTCAGATCAGGGGCGCTGAATCGGGAATTGCCGGTATAGAAGCTTCCGCACTGCGGCTCCTGGAACCGCGTCCCCCAAGCCCAATAGGCCGCAGAGAGGGAAGAATTCATTGGCTCCTACCGAAACACAGCCCCTGGACAGAGGCACGCCGTCGGGCCGAGTGGAGACGATCCCCATCCTGGTGGCCATCGCCGTGGCCCTGGCGCTGGCGGCCTGTCATGTCCTCATCGCGATTCGCGCCGAACTCCATCCGACCGAGGCCTATTACTGGCTCTGGTCGCGCTATCCGGCGATCTCCTACTACGATCATCCGCCAATGGTCGCCTGGTGGATCTGGGCCGGGACGCAGATTTTCGGCACCACGACGCTCGGCATCCGCATCGCGTCGATCCTCTCCGTGCTGGCGACCTCGGCCGTCCTCTACGCGACCGGCCGCGTTCTCTTCGACCGTGCCGTCGCCGCCCGCGCGACGCTGTGGTTCAACGTCACGCTGCTGGCGGCCCTGGGCGGCTTCGTGGCGACGCCGGATGCGCCCTCGGCCTTCTTCTGGGCGCTCAGCTTCCTGTGTCTGGCCCTCGTCTTGAGGACGGGGCGCGGAGCCTGGTGGCTGGCCGTCGGGCTCTTTGCCGGCCTGGGCGCGATCTCGAAATACACCGACCTCTTCCTGGGCCTCGGCATCGTCCTGGCGCTCGTTGTCGACCGCGACCTGCGCCATTGGTTCGCGAGCCCCTGGCTCTGGGCGGGCGGCGCCCTGGCGCTCGCCGCCTTCTCGCCGGTGCTCCTCTGGAACGACGAGCATGACTGGGCGAGCTTCGCGTTCCAGTTCGGCCGCCTTGCCGACACGGGCTTCTCGCCGTCGCATCTCGCGGACTATGTCGGCGGCCAGATCGCGCTGCTCAATCCTTTCGTCGCCGTCTTTGCCGCCCTGGGGATCATCCTCTGGATTCGCGGACCCTCGGTTCGCTGGCGCCGAGAGATCGGTTTCTCGCTGGCGACCGTCGCGCCGCTGATCCTCTACATGCTGTTCCATGCCACCCATGACCGCGTGGATGGCGGCTGGCTCGCGCCGGTCTATCCGGCCGTCGCGCTGAGCGCCGCGGCGGCGGCCCAATCCTTCGAGGGTTCGGGCGCCTGGCGCGGCCTGCTCCGCTTCATCCGCCGGGCGGCCACGCCCGTCGGAATCGCTGCCGCTCTCGGCCTAGTCGGGTTTCTCTACAGCCCCGCCACCAGGCTCGCGGGCCAATTCGGAAATTTGAGCGCCTTCAGCGGCTGGTCGCGCCTGGCCAGCGATGTCGATGCGATGCGGCTCAAGGCCGGCGCCGATTGGATCGCCACGGACAACTACCGGACGGCAGCCTTGCTCTCCTTCTATCTGCGCGATCGCCATGTGGTGGTCGCGCAGGTCAATGAGCGCATCCGCTATGTGTTCGAGCCCCTGCCGGATGCGTCGCTGCTGAAGGAGCCGGCGCTGCTCCTGCTCCGCGGCCGCTTGACGACCCCGACCGACTATACCCGTTGCTTTGGAGCGACCGAAAAGGTCGGCACGCTGGGGCGCATGGGCCGCGCCGGCCGGCTTCTCGAGCCCATCGATGGCTTTCGCGTCGACCGGCCGATCGCTCACATCTTCCAGGCCGGCTGCGACGGCCAGCCCTGATTGCTGAGCGGCCAGCGAGCCCCGGCTCGCGCGCCTAGTTTCCGGTAAAGATTGGCTTGCGCTTCGCGAGGAAGGCCTTGGCTCCCTCCTGCTGGTCCGCGGTCGAGTAGCACAAGGCGAAGGCCTTGATCTCGGCCTGGAGAGCGGACTCCGTATCGGCGTCGACGGCGATGTTGAGCGAAGATTTGAGCTGGGCCAGCGCGAAGGGCGCCAGCGCGGCGAGGCTCTCCGCCAGCGCCGCCGCGGCCTTGGCCAACTCCTCTGGCGCGTGCACGGAAGCGACCAGGCCCAGCGCATAGGCGCGCTCGGCCGTGATCGGCTCGCCGGTCATGGTCATCATGCGCGCGACCGACGAGCCGGCGATCTTGGTCAGCCGCACGGTGCCGCCCCCGCCCGGCAGGATGCCGAGCTTGATCTCGGGCAGGCCGAGCCGGGCGGTCGACGCGGCGATGCGGATGTCGCAGGCGAGCGCCAGCTCCAGCCCGCCGCCGAGGGCGTAGCCATTGACGACCGCCACCACCGGCTTGGGCGCCGCGATCAGGGCATCGGTGACCTTCTTGATGCGTGCCGCCAGGGTCAGGGCATCGGCCGGCGAGGCGCCCACGAACTCGTTGATGTCGGCGCCCGCGACGAAGGCGCGGTCGCCCTCGCCGGTCAGCATGATCACCCGCACCGACTTGTCCGCCGAGAGCCGAAGCACGGCGTCGAGCAGCTGGGTCGCGACTGCCGCGTTGAGGGCGTTCAGCGCCTTGGGCCGCCGGATCGTGATCGTGCCGATGGCACCGCTGATCTCCGCCGTCACCAGGATGTCCGTCATGGCCTGTTCCTCCACCCGCTTTCCATTCTCACTGCACGCGCTCGATGAGCATGGCCAAGCCCTGGCCGCCGCCCATGCAGAGGGTGAGGATCGCGCGCCGCGCGCCCTTGTCCTCCAGATGCTGCAGCGCCGTGAGCGCCATGCGCACGCCGGTCGCGCCCGGCGGGTGGCCGATGGAGATGCCGCCGCCATAGAGGTTGGTCCGGTCGCGCGGGACACCGAGCTGGGCCTCGGCATGAAGATTGACCGAGGCGAAGGCCTCGTTGACTTCGAAATAATCGATGTCGGACACCTTCAGCTTCTGCTGCTCGAGCAGCTTCTTCGTGGCCGGCACGGGCCCGCAGCCCATGATGCGCGGCGGCACGCCGGCGATCGCGTAATCGACCAGCCGCGCCCGCGGCCGCACGCCCGCCTTCTCGGCGGCAGCACGCTCGGCGACGATGACGAAGGCCGCCCCGTCGGTCACGCCGCTGGAATTGGCCGGCGTCACCTTGCCGCCCGAGCGGAAAATCGGCTTCATCGCGGCGATCTTCTCCATCGCGATGTCGGGGCGCGGAAACTCATCGGCCGTCATGCGGCGCCGACCCTTGCCGTCCGGCACCTCGATCGGCGCGATCTGCTTGGCGAGGAAGCCGCTGGCGGCGGCCGCGCCGGCGCGGCGTTGGCTGCCGAGCGCATAGTCGTCCATGGCCTCGCGCGTATATTGGTAATCCTCCGCTAGGTTCTCCGCGGTCTCGCCCATCAGCTCGAGGCTGAGCGGGTCGCGATAGGCCCAGTCGAGCGCGTCGACCATGGTCTGGGGACCGCGCTTCGAGCCCCAGCGGGCCGAGGTGATGATGTAGGGCGCCCGCGAGAAGTTCTCGCCGCCGCCGGCCAGCGCCACGCGGCTATGGCCGGCGCCGATATGCTCGGCCGCCGAGATGATGGCCTGCAGGCCCGAGCCGCAGGCGCGGTTGACGTTGAGCGCGATCGAGCTCTCCGGCAGTCCGGTCTTGAGTGCCACCGCGCGGGCCGCGAGATAGCCTTCCTGGTCCACCGGCAGCACATTGCCCCACACCAACTGATCGACCTTCTCCGCCGCCAGCCCCGCCCCGCTCAGCGTCGCGCGCGCCGCATGGCTGCCGAGCTCGACCATCGTGACATCCTTCAGCGATTTGCCGAAGTCCCCGAAGGGCGTCCTCATTCCGCCGCACAGCACGATTTCCATAACCCAGCCTCCGTTTGAATAGAGAACGCCGCCTCAGCGGGGCGCGGTTTCGTTCGCTTCCAGAGCATGACGCAGCCGGACCATGCCCGCGAGCCAGCGGTCATAGTCGGCCGTCTTGCGCTTCATGTAATCGGCGACGACGGGATGCGGCAGGATCAGGAACCGCTCGGCCGCGAGCCCCTCGACGACGCAGGCCGCGACCTCCTCGGCGCTCATGACGCCGTCGCGCGCCTGCGGGCCTGCCGGCAAGGCGTGGAGCATCGGCGTATCCACGCCCTGGGGACAGAGCACCGAGACGCGGATCCCGTCGTCGCGATGGGCGATCGCAAGCGTCTCGGCGAAGCCGATGGCGGCGTGTTTCGTGGTGGCATAGGCAGCCCCGCCGATCTGGGACAGCAGGCCGGCCGCCGACGCGGTGTTGAGGAAATAGCCGCCGCCCCGCGCCGCCATGCGCCCCGTCAGCGCGCGGGCCGCATAGACATGGGCCATGACATTGACGCCCCAGCTTCGCATCCAGGCCGCGTTGGAGGCACCGGTCGGGTCGCGCGGCGACGGATCGAAGGTCGCAATGCCGGCGTTGGAGCAAAAGAGCGCGATCGGACCGAACCGGCTTTCGGTCTCCTCGACCAGCCGGACGATCTGCGCTTCGTCGGAGACGTCGCATTCGATCGCGGCCCCGGCGATCTCGCCGGCGACGCGTTCGGCCGCCTCGCGGTCGAGATCGGCCACCACCACCTTGGCGGCGCCTTCCTGGTGGAAGCGCCGGCAGAGGGCGCGGCCGATCCCGCTGGCCCCGCCCGTCACCACCACGATCTTGCCCTCGACCTTCATTGCCCGGCCTCGTCTTTCTCAGATTCCGCTGATCGTCGAGCCGCCATCGACGACGATGGTCTGGCCCGTGACGAACATGCCGGCCGCCGAGGCGAGGAAAATGGCGGCTCCGGCGATCTCGTCCGGCTCGCCGATGCGGCCCAAGGGAGTCCGGCCGGTATAGCGCGCGATCGTCTCCGGGTTCTCCCAGAGGGCGCGCGCGAAGTCGGTGCGGATCAGTCCCGGCGCGATGCAGTTGACACGGATGTTCTTCGGCCCGAACTCGACCGCGAGGTTGCGCGCGAGCTGCATGTCCGCCGCCTTCGAGATGTTGTAGGCGCCGATCACGGGCGACCCCTGCAGGCCGCCGATCGAGGAGACGATGACGATCGACCCGCCGCCCTGGCGCTCCAGCTCGGGGGCCGCGAACTGGATCAGCCAGTTGTTGGCGATGACATTGTTCTCGAGGATCTTGCGGAACTGTCCGTCCTCGATGCCGGCCAGGGGGCCGTAATAGGGATTGGACGCGGCATTGCAGACGACGATGTCGAGGCGGCCAAGGGTCGCCACGGTCCGCTCCACCAGTGCCTTGAGATCGTCCTTCGACGAGATGCTGGCCGCGAGCGCGATGGCCCGGCGCTCGCCATGGCGGCTGTTGATCGCGTCGGCCACGGCGACGCAGGCCGCCTCCTTGCGCGACGAGATCACGACGGAGGCGCCGGCCTCGGCCATCCGCTCGGCGATCGCGCGGCCGATGCCGCGGGACGAGCCCGTGACGATCGCGACCCGGCCGGTGAGATCGAACAGCATATCCCTGCCCCTCAGGACGGGCGCGGCGTGCGCCAGCCGGGCTTGCCGCGCCCGCCGACAAGGCCGGCGCGCACGCGCTGTTTCAGCAGGGGCCGGGGCCGGAAACGCTCGCCATAGGCCTCATGCATGATCTCCTGCGCCTGCAGGCAGAGGCTCGAGGTCGTCGCGTCCATCAGCTCGAACGGCCCCATGGGATGGCCGAGGCCGAGCTTGCAGGCGGTGTCGATGTCCTCGGGCGTCGCCACGCCCTCCTCCACCAGCCGGACCGCCTCGATCATCAGCACATGCAGCAGCCGGTTCACGGCGAAGCCCGGCACGTCCTTGATGGCGATCGGCGTCTTGCCGACCGCGCGGCAGAGCCGCATCGCCAGCTCCAGCGTGGCCGGCGCGGTGTCGAAGCCCGGCATCACCTCCACCAGCCTCATGCGCGAGACCGGCGAGAAATAATGCGTCCCGATGAAGTTCGCCCGCCGCGCGGCCGACACATGCGCGGCCAGGACCGAGATCGGAATAGTCGAGGTGTTGGTGGCGATCACGCAGGCCGGCGCGCAGATCCCGTCGAGCCTGACGAAGACCTCGGCCTTGACGTCCTCGCGCTCGAACACCGCCTCGGTGACGAATTCGCGATCCTTGAAGCGCCCCAGGTCGGTGGTGGTCGTGATCCGATTCAGGGCACCCACCGTGTCAGCCGCCTGATAGAAACCGCGGGCGATGCCCTTCTCGACGATCTGGTCCAGGCGGTCCTTCGCCTGGGTCAGGCTCTCCTCCGTCCGGTCGCAGAGCAGCACGTCATAGCCGGCGAGCGCGAAGACCAGCGCGATCTCGCGACCCATCAGCCCCGCGCCGACCACGCCGATCTTTTCCTGGGATGCCATTGCCGTCTTCTCCTTCGAGATTCTCATGAGCCGATCTGGCGCGCGAGCTCCCAGGCCTGCTCGGCGATGGGGCGTGCCGCGCGGCCGACTTCGGCGGCCTGCGCGCTCGCGGCATTGCCTTCGACGGCCCGCTTGGCGATGCCCTGGATGATCGCGGCGATGCGAAACATGCTGTAGGCCATATAGAAATCCCAGGCGGGAATCTCGCCCCGGCCGGTCCGTTCGCAATAGCGCGCGACATAGGCCGCTTCGTCGGGAATGCCGAGGCCGGCCAGATCGACGCCGCCGAGGCCGCGGAAGACGCCGGGCGAGATGCGCCAGGCCATGGCGTGATAGGCGAAATCGCCCAGCGGATCGCCCAGGGTGGAGAGCTCCCAATCGAGAACCGCCACGACCCGCGGCTCCACGGGATGGAAGATCAGATTGTCCAGCCGGTAGTCGCCATGGACGATGGCGGTGCCGCTCTGCGCCGGGACGTTGCGCGGCAGCCACTCGATCAGCCGGTCCATGGCGGCGATCTCATCGGTCTGGGACGCCTGATATTGTTTCGACCAGCGGGCGATCTGGCGCTCGAGGAAATTACCCGGGCGGCCGTAATCGCCGAGCCCGACCGCGGCCGGGTCCACCTGGTGGAGCCGCGCGATCGTCTCGTTCATGGAATCGTAGATCGCGCCACGCTCCTCGCGCGTCAGGCCGGGCAGCTTCTGGTCCCAGAAGATCCGCCCCTCGACGAGATCCATGACATAGAACGCCGCCCCGATGACCGCGGGGTCGTCGCAATAGGCATGGGTTCGCGGCACCGGCACCCCGCTGCCGCGCAAGGCGGACATCACGCGGAACTCGCGATCGACGGCATGGGCGCTGGGCAGCAGCGTTCCCGGCGGCTTGCGCCGCAGGACATAGGCCCCGGACGGGGAGTCCAGCCGATAGGTCGGATTGGATTGGCCGCCCTCGAACCGATGGAGCCGCGCCGGGCCCCGGAACCCGGCGACGTGGGCCGCGAGCCAGGGCTCCAGATTCGCCCATTCCGCGGGAGCCGGCGATCCCGCCGGGTTCTGATCCGATCCGCTCACGCTGTCACCCTCGCCTCCGCCGATGCCGGGAAGCCCTTCATCCCACGGCAGCGGGGCGGTTGGAATGCTTCTTCAGCTCGATCCGGGCGATCTGGTTGCGGTGGACCTCGTCGGGCCCGTCCGCCAGCCGCAGCAGGCGCGCGGTCGCATAGGCCGCCGCAAGGCCGAAATCGTTGCTGGTGCCGCCGCCGCCAAAGGCCTGGATGGCCCAGTCGACGACCTGGCAGGCCATGTTCGGGACCGCCACCTTGATCATGGCGATTTCCGCCCGGGCCGCCTTGTTGCCGACCGTGTCCATCTTGTAGGCGGCATTGAGCGTCAGCAGCCGCGCCTGCTCGATCATGATGCGGGATTCGGCGATGCGCTCCTGCGTCACGGTCTGTTCCGAGACCGGCTTGCCGAAGGCGACGCGCTGCGAGGTCCGGATGCACATCTTCTCGAGCGTCCGCTCGGCGAGGCCGATCAGGCGCATACAATGATGGATGCGGCCCGGCCCGAGGCGGCCTTGCGCGATCTCGAAGCCGCGACCCTCGCCCAGCAGCATGTTGGTCGCGGGCACACGGACATTCTCGAACAGCACCTCCGACGCCCGGTCCGGGACGCCATAGAAGCCGAACACCGGCAGCGCCCGCTGCACCGTCACGCCCGGCGAATCCATCGGCACCAGGATCATCGATTGCTGACGATGGCGGTCCGGATTGGCCGCGTCGGTCTTGCCCATGAAGATGCAGATCTTGCAGCGCGGGTCGGTCGCGTTGGTGGTGTACCATTTGCGTCCGTTGATCACGTAGTGATCGCCGTCGCGGATGATCGAGCTTTCGATGTTGGTCGCGTCGGACGACGCCACTGCGGGCTCGGTCATGGCGAAACAGGAGCGGATTTCGCCCGCCAGGAGGGGCTTCAGCCAGCGCTCCTGCTGCGCCGGCGTTCCGTAGCGCGCCAGCACCTCCATATTGCCCGTGTCCGGCGCCGAGCAGTTGAACAGCTCCGGCGCCAGATGCGACCGGCCCATGATCTCGCAGAGCGGTGCATATTCGAGATTGGTCAGCCCCGCACCATGCTCGCTCGCTGGCAGGAACAGGTTCCACAAGCCCTCGTTCTGCGCCAGCGGCTTCAGCTCCTCCACCACCGGATAGACCTTCCAAGGGCCGAGCTCCTCCGCCTCGCTATAGAACCGGGCTTCGTTGGGATAGACATGCCGGTCCATGAAGCCCTCCAGGCGGGACTTCAGGGCCAGAACCTTGTCGGATTTCTCGTAGAACATCGGCGTTACCGGCTCCCGTCTTGCCGCTGAAAGCGCATCCCGTCCGGCCGGGACCGAACGTCCCGCCGGCAGCACGGCCGTCCCGGCTCAGTGAATGGCCGCATCCATGATCTTCTCTTCCGTCGCCTCGGAGGCCGGCATTTCCTCCACGATCCTGCCGCCGCGCGCGATCAGGATACGATCGGAAACCGAAAGAATCTCCGGCAAATAGGAAGAGATTACGACCATGGCTTTGCCCTGCGCGGCCAGGGCGCCGATCGCCGCATGGATCTGCGGGATGGCACCCCCATCGACGCCCCGCGTCGGTTCGTCGAAGATCACCACCGAAGGCGCCTGCGCCAGCAACCTGGCGACCACCACCTTCTGCTGGTTGCCGCCGGGTCCCCGAGCGACGGGCCTATCCCGAGATCCGGTTCGACCTGCGCCATTATCTTCATGCGGAAGCCCGGCTCGCGCAGAATAAACTCGGTGAGCTGGATTCGCCACCAGGGAGAGCGACTTGCCGAGACTCCAGGATTGCTATTGGGCTCCCGACCGGCTCGGCGGGGCGCTGCGTCCCGAGCGGCATTTCGACGGCCGGCAGATGCTCTGTTTCTCGGAGCGCCCGGCGACGATCCCGGCGATGTTCGCGGAGCTGGTCCGGCGCTTTCCCGATCGGCCGGCGGTCGTCGAGGGCCGCCGCTTCAGCTATCGCGAGCTCGACGCCACGGTGAGCTCGATCGCCGCCGGCCTCGAGGCCCATGGCGTGAAAGCCGGCGACCGCGTCGCCCTCTTCCTGGCCAATCGCTGGGAATTCCTCGCCGGCGTCCTCGCCTGCCTGCGGCTAGGCGCGCTCGCCGTGCCGATCGGCACGCGCCAGCGCGCGACCGAGCTGGAATTCCTCATCAATGACTGCAGCGCCAGCGTCATCCTCTTCGAAGCCGATCTGGCGGGGTCGCTGCCGCTCGCGGCGGACATCCCCACGATCCGCCACCGCTTTTCGGTCGGGGGCCCGGTGCCGGGCGCGCAGGGCTTCGAGACGTTGTTGGGACGAAGCGAGGCGGTGCCGGTAGCGCCTGCCACGGAAGAAGACGCCGCCGTCATCCTCTACACATCGGGAACGACCGGACGGCCCAAGGGCGCCCTCCTCACCCACCTCGGCATGATCCATTCCGCGCTGACCTTCGCGCGCTGCTATCACCTGACCGAGCAGGACCGCTGCATCGTGGCCGTGCCGCTCTCGCATGTGACCGGCCTCGTGGGCGTCTCGCTCGCCACCATGGTCGTGGGCGGCTGCGTGGTGCTGATGCGCCACGCCTACAAGACGCCGGACTTCCTCGAGCTCGCGAGCCGCGAGCGCATCACCTATTCGATCCTCGTGCCCACGATCTATACGCTCTGCGCGACTTACCCCGAACTCGATCGCTACGATCTCTCGAGCTGGCGGATCGGCTGCTTCGGCGGCGCCCCGATGCCGGTGCCGACGATCGAGAAGCTGGCGCAGAAGATTCCGCATCTCCTGCTGCTCAACGCCTATGGCGCCACCGAGACCACCTCGCCCGCCACCGTCATGCCGCAGCGCTGCTGGCGCGACAACATGGACAGCGTCGGCCAGGTGGCCCCCTGCTGCGAGATCGAGGTGCGCGACGAGGCGGGTGCATTGGTGGCACCGGAGGTCCCCGGCGAGCTGTGGATCGCGGGCCCCAATGTCGTTCCGGGCTATCTCAACCGCCCCGACGCCAATGCCAGCGAGTTCGTCGACGGCTTCTGGCGGTCGGGCGATATCGGCTCCGTCGATGCGGAAGGCTTCGTGCGGATCTTCGATCGCCGCAAGGACATGCTCAATCGCGGCGGCTACAAGGTCTACAGCGCCGAGGTCGAGAACATCCTGAGCGGGCTCGAGGGCGTGCTCGAATGTGCCATCATCGGGCTGCCGGACCCGGTCCTGGGCGAGCGCATCCACGCCATCGTCGTGCCGCGGGACAACGCCGTCCTGACGCAGGACATGGTCCGCGAGCACTGCACCCTATATATGGCCGACTACAAGGTGCCCGAGACGGTCGCCTTGCGGAGCGAGCCCCTGCCGCGAAACGCCAACGGCAAGATCCAGAAGGCGGTCTTGCGGGACGAGAGCCGCGGCACGGAACCGCCGCCCAAGGCCTAGTCAGGCCCGGCCAGCGACGGCGCTGTGGCACGGGATTGGCGCCCTTTGAACGCGACGACCGGCCCCAGGGCCGGAAGCCCGTTCTGGCTGGACCCTCCGGTCGGTGGCGCTTACAATTCACCCAGCAATTCCAGCAAGCTCCAGGCTGTCATGACCGATCGAGCCGCCCCGCGCAAAGCCGTCTTGCGTCCCCTGCCCTCGGCCGAGCCGCCGGCTCCCCTGCCGACGCCCGAGCCGTTCCAGCCGGGCCAGTTCCCGCAAACCCGGATGCGCCGCAATCGGCGCACCGGTTGGCTGCGAGCCCTCGTGGCCGAGCATCGGCTGCATGCGTCCGACCTGATCTGGCCGGTCTTCGTGCTCGATGGCGACAAGGCGCGCGAGGCCGTGCCCTCCATGCCCGGCGTCGACCGGCTTTCGATCCCGGCCCTGATCGACGCGGTCGGCCATGCCGGCGAGCTCGGCATTCCGGCCGTGGCGCTGTTCCCCGTCGTGCCGCCGGCGCTCAAATCGGCGCAGGCCGAGGAGGCATGGAATCCGGACAATCTCGCCAATCGTGCCATCCGTGCGCTCAAGGAAGCCGTGCCGAAGGTCGGCGTGATCTGCGATGTGGCGCTCGATCCCTATACCAGCCACGGCCATGACGGGCTGCTCGAGGACGACGAGATCCTGAACGACGCGACGCTCGACGTGCTGGTGCGCCAGGCGCTGGCGCAGGCCGAGGCCGGCGTCGACGTGGTGGCGCCCTCCGACATGATGGACGGGCGCATCGGCCGCATCCGCCAGGCCCTCGATGCGCGGGGATATCAGAACACCGCGATCCTTGCCTATGCCGCGAAATACGCCTCGGCCTTCTATGGACCCTTCCGCGACGCGGTCGGCTCCAAGACCAATCTGGGCTCGGGCGACAAGCGCACCTATCAGATGGACCCGGCCAATGGCGACGAGGCCTTGCGCGAATGCGCGCTCGACGTCGCCGAGGGCGCCGACATGCTGATGGTCAAGCCCGGCATGCCCTATCTCGATCTGGTCTGGCGGGTGAAGCAGGCCTTCTCGCTCCCGACCTTCGTTTATCAGGTGAGCGGCGAGTACGCGATGCTCATGGCCGCCATCGAGCGCGGCTGGCTCGACCGCGACCGGGTGCTGGTGGAATCGCTGATGGGTTTCAAGCGCGCCGGCGCCGACGCCATCCTCACCTACACCGCGGTCGAGGTCGCCGAGCGCCTCAAGAAGGGCTGAAGGGACTCTTTCCGATCGCTTCGCTCTGCTTTCAGGCCACGATCGCGAATTATCAACTCGCCTTATCTTCTCTCATCGGCAACAGGAAAAGCTCCATGGCCATCCTCTATCGCACCCAAGCGCATGCCACCGGCGGCCGCGACGGCGTTTCCAAGACCGACGACGGCAAGCTGGAGTTCAAGCTCTCGATCCCGAAGGAACTGGGCGGCCCCGGCGGCGACGGCACTAATCCCGAGCAGCTTTTCGCGTGCGGCTACTCCGCCTGTTTCCTCGGCGCGCTGCGCTATGTCGCAGGCCAGGCGAAGATCAAGGTGGCCGACAATGCCACGGTCGCGACCAAGGTCGGCATTGGCCCGCGTGACGACGGCACCGGCTTCGGCCTCGAGATCGACCTGACCATCACGATCCCCGGCATGGACCGCAAGACCGCCGAGGATCTGGTCGCCAAGGCGCATGTGGTCTGCCCCTACTCGCACGCCACCCGCAACAACATCCCCGTGCGCTTGAAGGTCGCCTGATCATGGCGGATCCCTCACCGTCACGGCACCGGCACGATTATCGCCTGCGCACGGTCTGGACCGGCGCGGCCAAGGGCGCGCTTGCGGCCGGCACCGACTATTCCCGCGATCTGGAAGTCCGGATCTCGGGAAAGCCCACCCTGCCGGCGTCGACCGCGCCGAGCTATGGCGGCGACGACAGCAAGCACAATCCCGAAGATCTGCTGCTGTCGGCGCTCTCGACCTGCCATCTGCTCAGTTATCTGGCCTTGGCCGCCCGCGCCGGATTGCCGGTCGCGGCCTACGAGGACGATGCGGCCTGCGTCGTGGATATGAAGGATGGCCGCGTGCGCATCACCGAGGCGACGCTCCGGCCCACCGTGACATTGGCCGCCGGGGGCGACGCGGAGAAGGCCGCCCGGCTCCACGCCCAGGCGCATCAGATCTGCTTCATCTCCAACTCGGTCAATTTCCCCGTCTCGATCGAGCCGCGCATCGTCACGGCGTGATCGCCGGCCTGACGACGGCGTTCCGCTGCCAGGCGCGCACGCCGTCGGTCACGCGTTCGTAGAAATTGGCCGATCCCACGGCCGCCTCGATGCCTCCGAGCCGCATCCGATCGCGGACCCGATCGCGGACGCGAGCAAAGCTGAATGTGATCCCCTGGCTTTGCAGCTCCCTGATGATGGTCAACAGCGCATCGCAGCCGCTGGTGTCCATGAAGTTCACCGAACCCGTGTCCAGCAGCACATGCTTCGCCGGCGGATGGCTCGCGGCCAGGGCGCCCTTCAGGCCTTCGCTGAAGAAACCGATGCTCGCAAAGAACAAATCGCCGCCCGTGCGCCAGATGAGGAGCCCGGGGAAGGTGAGCGCCTCGGGGTGCATTTCGACGTCCCGATAGGCCTCCGTGCCCGGGAGCTGGCCGAGCACCGCACCCTTCGGGTGGCTGGTCCGATAGATCAGCATCAGCAGCGCAATCACCACACCCAGGGCGATGCCCTGCAGCACGCCGAGCATCAGCTCGCCCAGGATGACGACCGCGGCGAGAGCAAGCTCCGACCGGCTCCTGGCGAACAAATCACGCAGATAATCGGGCTTGGAGAGATGCAGCATGGCGGCGATGACGATGGCGGCAAGCGCCGGGTGCGGCATGTCCCGAAAGAGCGGGGTCAACAGGAGCAGCGTGAGAAAGCAGAAGACCGCGGCGATGAGGTGAGTGACCTGGGTGCGGGCGCCGGCGGCCATGGCCACGGAAGTCTTGGACAGGCTGCCGACGACGAGGAAGCCGCCGAAGAGCCCGCTCAGGATATTGGCCGGCCCGTGCGCGACCAGCTCCTGGTTCGGATCGATCTCGCCACCGCCCTGCAGGGCCGCAGCCTTGGCCCCGCCGAGCGCCTCGGCATAGCCGACGAGCACGATCGCCAGCGCCCCCGGCGCCAGCTCCATGAGGATCCTGGGATCGAAGGCCGGCATGAGGAGGTGAGGCAAGCCGGTGGGGAGGCTGCCGACCACGCTGATACCAGAGGCTTCGCCGCCGAGCAGGCCGACGATGATCGTGGCCGACACCGCGACGACCAGGGCCGAGGGCACGCGCGGAACGAACCGTCGCAGCAGCAGCATGGCGACGAGGCTGAGCAGACCCGCCAGCATCGGAGCCAGCGAGATGTCGGGCAGATGCTGCAGCAGGTAGCGGAGCTTGACGAGGAAGTTGCCGGAGGCGCCGCCGATGCCCAGCAGATGCGGCACCTGGCCGATGATCGTGACGCAGACGAGACCCTCGATGAATCCGCGCATGACCGGCGTCGGGATGAAGGCCGCCACCCAGCCCATGCGCAGCGCGCCGAAGAGCAGGAAGAAGACGCCGATGAGGACGGCGAGCGTCGAGGTCAGCGTATTGAAGTCCGCCGTTCCCTGCAGCGCGATCGCACCCACGGTCAATGCCGAGATCAGGCCGGTGGCGGTGTCCGGGCCTACGACCAGCAGGCGTGACGTTCCGAGAAGGGCGTAGGCCACCAACGGCGGGACGATGGTGTAGAGCCCCATGATGGGCGGTACGCCGACGATGCCGGCATAGGCCATGCCCTCCGGTATCATGATCGCCCAGACGGCGAGAGCGGCCAGGAAGTCCGCCCGAAGCCACTCACGCTGATAGAGGGGAAGCCAGCTCAAGATCGGCAGCAGCCGCCTTGCACCGGTGAGAGGGGGGATCGCAAGACTCAAGATCGGTTTCTCCTGGTTTGCCGCCGATTTGGCGCTACCGCAGATCCCGTCCCCGTCGCAGGGGCGCCGGCAAGCCCAGTCGCGCTAAACCTCACCCACCCAGGGCGACCGCGACCAAGACCGTGGCCGCGCCCAGGAACATGACGAGCAGCCCAACCCGCCAAGGGGGCGCATCCGTATAGTGCCCCCACCGGTACCCAACGATAAACAACAACAGCACAAGCGCCCGATTGGACACCTGAATCGCCAGTTCGGGATCCTTCAGCAGAAGAAAGGGCAGCACCCCCGACCGTGAAGGTCAGCACCATGACGAGCCCGAACAGCACCTCGCCCAGGGTTTCGTCGGGATCGACATAGCGGTGGATCAGGGACCTCTCGGTCATGCGCGAGATCGTCTCCGGTCGGCTGCGCAGGTCCGGGCTAAAACGAGCCGACATCCCTAATGGGACGGCCCATTGCACTCAAGCGGGTCGAAAAGGACATCGCGCAGGCCTGAGCAGGGCGCAACATCGACGCCGGCCCGTGACTCTGGGCTGCGATTTAGGCCCTAAGGGCGGGCAACGACCTTGACTTGAATCAAGGATACACCCATCGCCAGGCCCGGTGCGCTCAGCCGGCGGCCAGCAGATAGAGAACCGCCGTATAGATCGCGCCGACTGCGAGCTGGGCCAGCACGATCGGCACGCCATAACGGGCGAAGCGGGCAAATGTGAGCGCACGTCCGTTCTGCGCCGCGATACCGGCGGCAACGACGTTGGCCGAGGCCCCGATAAGCGTGGCGCTGCCGCCGAGGGTGGCGCCGAACATCATGCCGACGAAGACCGGAATTGTCTGCTCGGGCCAGACCTGCTGGAAGGTATAGCCGAGCGCCTGTTCGGGGACCGCGTCGATCAGGACGAGATAGCCCTTGACCAGCACGAGCATCGCGACGACGACCGGAATGTTGGCCAGCACGCTCGAGGCCGCACCGATGCCGGCCAGCAATACAAGGGCGGCCGCCAGCATATGATCGCCGAACACAGCGGCCAGGAGGCGCGAGACGCCCTGCAACACGCCGGTCGCCACCAATCCCTGCACCATGAAGAACATGCAAAGAATGAAGATCAGGGTCTTCCAATCGATATCTGAAAAGACCTTGGTGACTGGTTCGACCCGCCAGCCATAAATCGCCATCAGCGCCAGGGTCGCGCCGAGAATGGCGACGGATGGCGGCGTGAGAGTCGGCAGCAGGCTGCCGAAGACAAACAGCGCGACCATCAGCAGGAGAATGCCGACGGACACCATCACGAAGAGCGGTTGTTGCAGCCTGGCCGGCGGCAGATCGGCTGCCGGAGGGCGGCGCAGCCGCCAGATGTCGCCGAACAGCAGCGGCAACAGCGGCACGATGACGGCAAGCGCGAGCAATCCGCCGAGGCTGACGCGACCGAGATAGTCCGTGAACGATAAATGGATCGCGCTGCCGACGAGGAAGGTCGCGGGGTCGCCCACGAGCGTGAGGAGGCCGGCGGCATTGCTGACAATAGCGGTCAGCACCAGCAGCGGAATGAAGTCGATCTCCATCGCCGTGGCAACGCGGACGATGACGGGGCCCAGTAGCAGGACGACGGTCGCGTTCGGCAGCAGCGCGCAGACTGGCGCGACGATCACCAGCAAGGCGAGCAGAAGACGCTTGCCGCTGCCATTGGTGAAGCGCAGCAGTTTTTGGCCAACCACCTCGAAGATGCCCGTCGGGACCAGGACGCGGGCGACCACCATTCCACCGAACAACAATGCCAGCGTTCCATCGCCCGTCGCCAGCGCGCTCGTGACGGCGCTATCCGTGAGGATTCCAGTCACGAGGAAGATGACGACGCCGAGCATTGCCGCCACCGTCATATCGAGCCAGTTGAACGCGATCACAAGGATGACGACGAAGAACGTCGCTACGGCGACGATCGGTAGCAATTCACTGCCAGACACGTTCCCCAGGCCCCACGAGACTGCGTGAGCTCCCACCGGCTCACGGGGCGCAATTGCTATCAGACTGTGCCGGATATGGCGAGGTCTCCGATGGAGATCTCCATGAAAGAGTTCCTGAGCCGGTCATCGGTTCGGAGTAGCCCTGGAAGTCGGCCTCTGCTGCCGACGATTTCACTCGACTCGATCCTCGGCCAGCCCCGCCTTGCCGCAAGCTGTTCCCGGTGCAGTCCCCGTTCCGCATGGGATGAGCGCGGACAGCGCCCCGCACCGTCAGAGCCCGCGCCGGATCAGGCCTTCGAAGAAACTGACCGCGCAGCGGTCGTGCCAGGGGACCTCGTGGCCGAGGCCGTGGAATCCCACATGGCCGCCGCCGCGCGGCAGCAGCGGCACGAGCTTCGGGTTGCGCTTCCAGTCGAACTGGAGATAGGCCTCGGCCGGGATCCAGGGATCGTTGCGGGCATGGATCACGAGCGTCGGCACCGCGATTTGCGCAAGCAGCGGATAGGCCGCCGAGCGCGCATAGTAGTCCTCGGCGCCGTCGAATCCGTTGATGGGCGCGACGATGCGGTCGTCGAACTCGAGCATGCTGCGAATTTCTGGAAGCGTGGCTCGCAGCGCCGCCGGCAGCTCGGCGCTCGGGCGGCCGAAATCCTCCTTCACGCCCTCCAGGAGATTGCGGTGATAGGCGCGGTTTCGCGCCTTCATGATCTGCAGCTGCGCCTGCTTGGGCAGGATCGGCGCCGAGACGCTGACGGCGCCCAGGAAGAGCGCGCGACGCCCCTGCTCGCCCAGATATTTCAGCAGCAGGTTGCCGCCCAGGGAGAAGCCCATCGCCAGCAAGCCGCGGCCGGCGAGCCTGCCGTCGAGCTGCATCAAGGCGGCGTGAATATCCTCGGTGCGGCCCGCGTGGTAGCTGAAGCGACAGAGCGGACCCGACGGCCCGGCGCCGCGCAGATTGAGCCGCAGCACCGGAAAGCCGCTCTGCAGCAGGTGGCGCGCCGAACGGCGCAGATAGATGCTGTCCTGGCTGCCCGAAAGCCCATGGATCAGGATTGCCAGCGGCCGGTCGCTCTCCACGCTCGGCCGGTGCAGCATCGCCGTCAGCCGGTCGCCGTCGGGCAGCGGGAACTCGATCCGTTCCTCGGAGAACGCCGCGAGCGGAACTTCCGTCGGCCTCACATAGTTCCGGACCGTCTGCAGATCGCCGCCGAACCAGGGCGGCCGCGCAATGAATCTCGGGAACCGCGAAACCGTCATGCCGTGCCGAGGAAGTCCCGGATCAAGGCGATCTGCTCGGCCGAACGCAGCGCCGGCGCATGACCGGCCTCCGCGATCTCGACGAGCCTCGCGCGCGGGCCCCGGCGGGTCATCTCCTCGGCGGTCGCCTTCGACAGCAGATCGGACTGGGTGCCGCGGATCAGCAGCACCGGGCAGGCGATCTTGTCCCAGAGCGCCCAGAGATCGATGTCCTGGTTGGCGCCGGCCTGCGCGTTCTCGGCGATCTTCGGATCGTGATGCAGCAGGATGCCGCCATCGGGGGCCGCGCGCTGGCTGTACTCGGCCATCGACCGCCAATCCTCGTCCGTCAGCTTGCCGAAGGGCGCGTAGACCTGGCGCAGATAGGCTTCGAGCGCCGGGAGCGATTCGAAACGCGGCCGCTGCCCGACATAGGTGGCGATCCGCTGCAGCGCGGACTTGGCGATGAAGGGGCCGACATCGTTCAGCACCAGGCGACGGACCGGCGAGTTGGGATGGGCCGCCATCATCATGCCGATGAGGCCCCCCATCGAGGTGCCGACCCAATCGACCGTCTCGGCCCCGAGCCGCCCGATCAGCACGGTCATGTCGGCGCAATATTGCGGATAGTTGTAGGCCGACGCGACCGGCAGCCAGTCGCTCTGGCCGCGGCCGGCGATGTCGGGGCAGGCCACGCGCCAGCGGGCGCTCAAGGCGGCCGCCAGGGGATCGAAGTCGCGCGCATTGCGCGTCAGCCCATGGACGCAAATGGCGGTCCGATCGGCGGAGCCGTCCCCCCATTCCGTGTAGTGCGTGTTGTGAAAGCCGAAGGGATTGAGGCAGAGAACGCGGTTTGACTGCATGGACAGGCATCAGCCCTCATGTTACCGATGACGATATTGTCATCTTCGCGGGCCCTGACCCAGCCTCGCGAGTTCCAGACCCGGCTCTTCCGCTCCAGCCCATGGCCTCTTCCCAGCATAGCCCGAGTGCGGCCACGCACCCAAGCGGCTCCGGCCCTTCCGCGGGCCATGCCGCAGAACGGGCACAGCATCTGCGCGGCCTGCTCTTCTGCTCGCTGGCGGCGATCATCTGGAGCTCAGGCGGCGTGGTGGTCCGCACCGTGGGCGCCGGTGCCTGGGAGATCATTTTCTGGCGCTCGGTCTTCGCCGGGCTGTTCCTCGCAGGGCTGCTGCTGGTGCGCGAGCGCCGGCGCTTCTTCAGGGTCTTCCTCGAGGCGCCCTGGGCCAGCATCGGCATGGGGCTCTGCTTTGCCACGGCCTCGACCTGCTTCGTCATCGCGATGGAATATACCAGCGTCGCGAAGATTCTGTTTCTCCAGGGCATCTCGCCCTTCATCGCCGCGATCGCGAGCTGGCTGATCCTGCGCGAGAGGGTCGGGCCCCGCACCTGGGGCGCCATGGCGATGGCGCTGGTCGGGATCGGCATCATGGAGATCGAATCCTTCGAGGGCAGCGGCAGCCTGATCGGCGATCTGCTCGGCGTCGTCATCGGCTGCGCCTTCGCCGGCGCCACGATCATCGTGCGCAGCAACCGCAAGGTGCGCATGATTCCGGCGGCCTTCTATGCCACCGTCATCGCCGGCACCATCGCCGCGACCCAGGCCCCAACCCTCGCCATCAGCGACCATGACTTGCCGTATCTGTTCTTCTTCGGCTTCGGTCAGCTCGGCCTGGGCATGGCCCTCTATACCAGCGGCGCCCGCCATATCCCGGCCGCCGAAGCGGCGCTGGCGGCGCTGCTCGAGCCGGCCCTGGGGCCGATCTGGGTCTGGCTGGTCTATGCCGAGAACCCGGGCATTTACGCGATCGTCGGCGGCGCCATCCTGATCGGTTCGCTGATCCTGCACAGCCTCTACGACCTCCATGCTGCCGGACGGCGCGTCGTCCCGCCCGTCGTCTGATCGCACCGTGAGCAGCCTCGTTCATAACCCGGACCTCGTCCGCGGCCGCGCGATGATCGCCGGCGCCGCCCTGCTCTGGAGCATGGCCGGCATCCTGACCCGGCTGGTCGAGACCGATTCCTGGACGCTCACCTTCTGGCGCTCCTTCCTGGGCGGGCTGTTCCTGCTGCTGGCGGTCGCCTGGCAGCGCCGCGGGCTGTGGTCGCGGTTCCGGGCGTTGAGCCCGATCGGCTGGTTCCTGGGCATCTGGATGGGGATCGAGACAGTCTGCTTCATCCTCGCCTTCACCCACACCACCATCGCCAACGCCCTCATCATCATCGCCATCAACCCGTTGCTGGCGGCCCTGGCGGGCTGGCTGGTCCTGCGCGAGCGCATCGCGCTCCATACCGCGATCGCGCTCGTCGTCAGCTTCGGCGGCGTCACCTACATGGTCTGGGGCCAATTCGGGGGCGGCTCCGGCTTCGGCGACCTCATGGCCCTGACCGTCGCCGGCATGTTCGCGGTGGTGATCGTGACCATCCGGCGCTTCGGCGATATCGACCTGCTCCCGGCCATGGTGGTCGCCGGCATGACCGGGGCGCTGCTGTCGCTGCCGCTGGCGCATCCCTTCTCGATTTCGCCTGGCGATGCCGGCTATCTGACGCTCTTCGGCTGCGGCGAGTTCGGCCTCAGCCTGGTGCTCTTCACCGCCGGCGCCCGGCTGGTGCCGACGGTCGAGGTCGCCCTGCTGGGCCTGGTGGAATCCGCCCTGGCGCCGATCTGGGTCTGGATCGCCGTGGGCGAGCGGCCGGGGGAGCGGGCGCTGATCGGCGGCGCCGTCGTGCTCGGCACGCTCGCGGTCTACACCCTGGCCGACTGGCGCCGCGCGCGCGTGGTGCCGCCGTTGGCATGAAAGTCGCGCGGCGCCGAAAAACCGCTGAAAACGCCGCTCGATTTAACGACGAATTAAAAGATCGATCGTAATTTCGTCGGGTCATGACCGCGATCATCGCCAATGGCGCTTCCGCCGCCCCCGCTCAGCCCCGCGCCAAGGATTCATCCGGCAGCGGGTTGGTCGCCGCCCTCGTCTTCGCCCTCTTCGGCAGCCTGCTGGCCCTCGGCGCCGCCGCCGCCCCCAGCCCCGCCGGCGGCGCGCCCGTCCCGGTTGGCGTCTTCGTGCTGGGCGGCAGTGCCCAGGATGCGATGGCCATCGTGACCGCGGCCAATGGCCGGATCCTCGCCGACACCGCCATCGGCGGCGGCGTGGTGGCCATCTCCGACGAGCCCGGTTTCCGCGACCGCCTCTACAGCGCCGGCGCCAGCCTGGTGCTGGGTGTCAGCGGCAAATATGGCTGCGGGCCGCAGATCTGACGAAGCGTCCTTCCTTCGCCATCGCCGCCCGGTCCCTCCCTGAGATTGGTCGACCGGCCAACTCTTAATCAATCCTTAAGCATGCTCAACCGACGGTTGGCGCCCGCGCCGGAGCCCGTCGGCTTGCGTCATTGCCATTGGCGGTGGGGCTTCTTAGAATCCGACCCCAGCGAGGCAGGATCGAAAGCCAGGGTTTCGGCAGGCGCAACGACACCAGGTGAAACGCATGGCCGGCGGCTTTGGCTTCGGCAATCGCACTTTCCACCTCCATGTCTATATCGCGGTGCTCTTCCTCGGTTTGCTGATTGCCTTCGCGGCGATCACCATCTCGACCCAGAACTATCTCAGCCGAAGCATGATGCTGTCCTCGGCGGAGACCCTGTTCACGCGCGTCGGCCAGGAGACCAAGCAGTCCATCGACGCGATCTACGCGCCGGCGAGAACCTCGGTCGAGCTGCTGTCGAAGTCGATCATGATGGATGCCACGACGCTCGAGGTGAGGCTGAGCCGCCTGCCCCTGCTCGTCGCGAGCCTGCAGAACCATCCCGAGATCTCAGCCGCCTATGTCGGCTATCAGGACGGCGACTTCTTCCTGGTGCGACGCTTCAACCCCGACTCCGCTCTGGGGCATGCGCTTTCCGCACCGAAGGAGTCGGCCTACGTCGTACAGAGCATCTCCCGCGACGCCGAGGGACTGCGGGATCCGCGGTTCCTCTTCTACTCGGACAAGCTGGAATTCCTGACCAGCAAATCGGTGCCCAACTACGTCTTCGATCCCCGGACGCGTCCCTGGTATCAGGAGGCGATCGTGCGG
The DNA here is from genome assembly GCF_008728855.1 of Hypericibacter terrae. GTDB lineage: Bacteria > Pseudomonadota > Alphaproteobacteria > Dongiales > Dongiaceae > Hypericibacter > Hypericibacter terrae. The sequence continues at coordinate 3,271,967 of NZ_CP042906.1, forward strand.
ATCGGCACCATCTCGACCGATCCCTATCTCTTCTATACGACGCGCGAGGTCGGCGCGACCGTGGCCGAGGCTTCGGCCAATCAACGTGCCGTGATCGGCATCGACGTAACCCTGGGCGCCATGTCCGACCTTCTGAAGACGCAACGCCCGGCTCCCTCTTCACAGCTCTTCGTGTTCAACGACAAGGGCGAGGTGCTGGCCGACACGGACTCGGTCTACCGCCTTCAGGTCGACGATCTGGGGACTCCGAGCCTGCCGAAGCTCTCGGAGATGGGTCAGCCCTTGCTGAGCAGCATCGCCGACCATGGCATGGCCGACCTCGACCGCTCGCATGCTTATGAAATCAACGGCGTTATCTGGCAGGGCATTCTGACCCGTTGGATCGTGGACGGCGTGCCCTACTACATCGCCATCGCCGCGCCGCAGAAGGAGCTGCTCGCCGATGCCGCCCACATCCGCAATATCGGTCTTTGGATCTCCCTGGGCCTCCTCCTCCTCGCGATCCCCATCACGATCGTCTTGTCGCGGATGGCTTCCGGACCGCTCAAGGCCCTGATCCACGAGACCCGCGCGGTCCAGGCGCTGAAGTTCGACGAACCCATCAAGGTCCGCTCCTTCATTTTCGAGATCGACAAGCTTGCCCGCTCGATGGATGCGATGAAATCGACCATCCGCCGCCTGCTGCAGATCGGCACGGTCCTGGGCGCCGAGCGCAGCGTCGACCGCCTGCTCAATCGGATTCTGTCGGAAACCGCGAGCGTGATCGATGCGCGCGGCGGTCTGGTCTATTTGCAGCAGCCGGACGGCCATCTGATCGCGGCTCACGCCTATTGGGACGGCCAGCCCCGCAACCTCGTCCGACGCCCGTTCGATCTGGTGCAAGACGCCGAGCATCCCGTCATCCGGGCCTTCAAGGGCGAAAACTGCGCCGTCGTCATGAGTGTCGCGGATCAGCGCCGCTGGCACCCGCATCTGCAAAATGACAAGCCCCTGACCTGCTTCGCCGTGGGTCTGCATAATCGCCAAGGCCAACCCGTGGGAGCGCTGATCATGGCCGCGGGGGAAGAGACATTGGACCGGCGCGCCATGGCCGACCGCTTGGCCCTGGTGGAAGCCTTGTCGGGCGCGGCGGCGGTCGCGATCGAGACTCAGCGCCTGATCCAAGAGCAGAAGGATCTGCTGCGAAGCCTGATCGAGCTAACGGCCGGCGCCATCGACTCCAAGAGCGCCTATACCGGCGGTCATTGCCAGCGCGTCCCCGTCCTGACGGAGATGCTGGCCAAGGCCGCCATGAACAGCAAGGACGGGGTGTTCAAGGATTTCACCCTGAACGAGGACCAGTGGGAGGAGCTGCATATCGCAGCCTGGCTGCATGATTGCGGCAAGGTCACCTCGCCGGAATATGTGATCGACAAGGCGACCAAGCTCGAGACCATCTATGACCGGCTGCATGAGGTCCGCATGCGTTTCGAGGTGGCGAAGCGCGAGGCGGAGGTGGCTTGCTGGAAGGCGATCGCCGACGGCGCCGACCGTGCGTCGGCGCTGCGCGACCTTCTGGCGCTATGGACGGCGCTCGACGACGACTTCCGCTTTCTCGCCAAGAGCAATGTCGGCGGCGAATTCATGGCGCCGGCCGATATCGAGCGGGTCCAGGCCATAGCCAGGCGCAGCTGGACCCGGACGCTCGACGATCGCATCGGGATCTCCTACGACGAGGCCGCGCGCAAGAAGCGCCAACCGGCGCCGGTGCTGCCGGTCACGGAGCCGCTGCTCGCCGACAAGGCCGAACATATCGTGCCCCGCCCCGACCGCGAGAAGCTGGCGCCGGACAATCCCTGGGGCTTCAAGATCAAGGTGCCGGAGCACCTGTTCAATCGCGGCGAGATCCACAATCTCACGATCAAGCGCGGCACCCTGACCGAGGAGGAACGCTTCAAGATCAACGAGCATATGATCGAAACGATCCGCATGCTGAGCCGCCTGCCCTTGCCGCGCCATCTGCGCAACGTTCCGGAAATCGCCGGCGGCCATCACGAGAAGATGGACGGGACCGGTTATCCCAAGCGCCTCTCGCGCCACGAGATGAGCCTGCCGGCCCGCATGATGGCGATCGCCGATATCTTCGAGGCGCTGACGGCCGGCGACCGTCCCTACAAGAAGGCCAAGACCCTGTCGGAATCGCTCGCCATCATGTCGAAGATGCGCGACGAGAATCATATCGATCCCGATCTCTTCGACCTGTTCCTGAGCGCCGGCGTCTATCGCGACTATGCGGACATGTTCCTGGCGCCCGAGCAGCGCGACGATATCGACATCGAGCCGTTGCGGCGGCGGGCCTGATCCGATGGCGGTCCGCAATCCGGGATCGCGAGGCCCACTCCGCGGTTTGAGCCGCCGGGCATGGCCCATGGCGCTGACGGTCCTTGCCCTCCTCGGCGGCATGCCGTCCGCCCTGGCGGACCCATCGCTCGATTCCCTGGCGCTTGCGCAGCAGCGCGCCGCCGATGCCCTCGAGGCGGTCACGGTCTGGCGGGGACCGACCTCCGGGCCTAAGGCGTCCCCCGGCAAGGTGATCGCCTTCATCGCCGAGGATCTGCGCAATGGTGGCATCGCCGGCGCTCTGCGCGGCGCGCAGGAGGCGGCCAAGGTCGTCGGCTGGACCGTGACTGTCTATGACGTGGCGGGTAGCGACGCCGGAAGGCAGCAGGCGCTCCGGAACGTGCAGATTCTACATCCGGACGGCGTCATCTTCGGCGGCTTCAACGCGCAGAACTATGCGCCGTGGATCGACAATGTCGTCGGGCTCGGGATCGTCGTGGTCGGCTGGCATGCGGCCTTCGAGCCGGGATTCGTACCCGGAACGCAGCTCTTCACCAATGTCGCCAGCAGCGCCCGCGAGGTCGCGCTCGCCGCCGCCTCGTTCGCGGTGGTCAAGAGCGGCGGGACGGCCGGCGTGGTGATCTTCACCGATTCGCGCTTTGCCGTTGCGCAAGCCAAGGCCGACGATATGGCGACGATCATCCGCAATTGCGCCGGCTGCAAGCTGCTTTCGATCGAGGATCTCAACCTCGACCAGGTCCAGGCCGAGATGCCGGCGCGATTGGCCTCTCTCGACCGGCGCTTCGGCGATGCCTGGACCGTCAGCCTGGGCATCAACGATCTCTATTACGACGCGATGGCTTCGATCCCGGACGCGCGCGCCGATCTGATCAACATTTCCGCCGGCGACGGCTCCCGGAGCGCCTTGCTCCGTGTCGGGACGGGCCTCGGGCAGACCGCAACCGTCGCCGAACCGCTCAACCTCGAGGGCTGGCAGCTGATCGACGAGTTGAACCGCGCCTTCCACAACGAGATGCCGAGCGGCTATGCGCCGCATGCGCGTCTCCTCACCCCCGACGCGCTGACCGGCACCGTAGGCGAGGACTTCACCTACGACCCGCCCAACAACTACCGACAGATGTATCGCCAGATCTGGGGCCGGGAGTAAGGCGGGCGCTGCCTCAGGCCGCGGCCTTGCTGCGACGACCCAGCGGCTCGTCCGCGCAGGTCACCAGCGTGTCCGGATAGAAACCGTTGAAGCGCGTGGTGTTGGCGAAGCTGTAGGCGCCGAGCCGGTCGATCTCGATCCAGTCGCCCTCGTGGATGTCGGCCGGCAACTCGAACGTTCCCGGGAGAACGTCGACCGAATCGCAGGTCGGTCCCATCAGCTGGAAAGATTTCATTTCCCGGGCCGAGCCGCCATTGAGGCGGACCATTTCCGCCGGCAGCCGGATCCCCGCCGTGACCATCTCGCTGAAGGAACCATAGACCCCGTCGTTGATGTAGAGCCGGTCGTCCTTGCGCAGCTGGACCTGCACGACCGACGACATGGATTCGGCCACCAGCGCGCGTCCGGGCTCGCACATCAAGACGCAGTCGCGGCGCAGCTTGAGCGCCTTGGCGCCCTTTTCGATCTCGTTCATGTAGGCCTCGAGCGGCGGCATGTTCGTGCCGACATACTCGGCCGGGAAACCGCCGCCGACATCCAGATACTGGAGCGGCGTGCCGGCCTGCTCGATCACGTCGCCGCAGATCTTGAGCGCGTTCGAGTAGGCCTCCGGCACCAGGCATTGCGAGCCGACATGGAAGGCGAGGCCGACCTGGCAGCCGCGGGCATGGGCTTCCTTCAGCATGCCCGCCGCCTCCAGCGGCTCGGCGCCGAATTTGCCGGCGAGATGATAGAGCACGCCTTCGACCGGCGGCGTCTTGATACGGACCATGATGGTGACGCCCTCGCCGCCATGGGCCTGGTCGAGCACCTTGGTGAGCTCGTCGGGATGATCCACGGTGAAGGTGTCGACGCCATAGATGCGCGTGGCGGCCTGGATCGCCGCACGGCTCTTCACCGGATGCATGAAGTAGGCGCCGGCGTCCGGGTAGCTTTCGCGCACCTGCGCGATCTCGGGCAGCGAGGCGGTATCGAAGTGGCGGATGCCGGCCTCGTAGAGGATGCGCAGCACGGCGGGATGCGGGTTGCATTTGACGGCGAACAGGACGCGGCCGGGGAACAGCTCGAGGAACCGGGTGGCGGCGCGGCGCAGCACATGCGGGCGCAGGCAATAGACGGGATAGCTCGGCGTCAGAGCCGTCACCATCGCCCGCACATTCTCGAAATGGCGCTCCATGCCAACTCCCTCTCCTGCCGGCCCGTCAGCGAGCCGGAATCGGTCTCCGTGGCTGGCGTTTCTAGCCCAAAGACGGGATCGCCACCACCCCTGCCCGGAGTCTGCCAAGGGCCTGCGGCATCGCGCCGGAGGCCTCGCAAACCGTCATATTTGCCAGGCCGGCAAAGGGTCGGCTATCAAACGGTTCGAAATGAGGCGGCGTGGAGGCTTTGATTGGGCAGGCGGCAATGGCAGCGTTGGACGCTGAGGGCGATCGGTGGAGTGTTGCTGTTGTTGCTGCTGGCCGGTGGCGGCGGCTTTCTCTGGCTTCGGACCTCCCTGCCGCAAACCGAGGGTGAGCTCGCCCTGCCGGGCATTCAGGGGCCGGTCGAGATCCTCCGCGACAGCCACGGCGTGCCGACGATCCGCGCCGGGAACGAGCTCGACGCCTATTTCGCGCTGGGATTCGTCCATGCCCAGGATCGATTGTTTCAAATGGATTTCACCCGGCGCCTGGCCGCCGGCCGGCTTTCCGAGGTTTTAGGCGCGCGCGCGATCGACACCGATCGCCTGATGCGCGTCCTCGGCTACAATCAGCGGGTCAAGTCGGACTATGCGGCGCTGCCGGCGGATTTTCGGGCATCGGTCGACGCCTACGCCGCCGGTGTGAATGCCTATCTCGACAGCCGGAAGGGCGCCTGGCCGCCCGAGTTCCTGGCGCTGCGCTATCGCCCGGAGCCTTGGCAGCCCTCGGACTCGCTGCTCTGGGGCTGGGCGATGACCTTGCCCCTCAGCAGCAACTGGACCGACGAGGCTTTGCGTGCCGCGCTGGCCCGTCAGCTTTCGCCTTCGGCGCTGGAATCGCTGTGGCCGTCGCAGCCGCCGGCATTGCGCAGCGCCGATCTCGGCTCGCCGGCCTCCTGGCAATCGGCGCTCGGCGATCTGTCGCTGCTGCCCGCCATGCCGGGGGCCTCGAACAATTGGGTTCTCGCCGGCAGGCGCAGCGCCAGCGGCAAGCCGCTCCTCGCCAACGACCCGCATCTGGATCTGTCGCTGCCGGGCTATTGGTATCTGGTGCGCATCGAGACGCCGACCTTGCATGTCGCCGGCGCTTCGGCGCCCGGCGTGCCTTTCGTCATCCTCGGCCACAATGCCCATGTCGCCTGGGGCTTCACCACGACCATGGCGGACAATCAGGACCTGTTCCTCGAGAAGCCGGCACCGGGAGCCCCCGGCTCCTACCTCACGCCCGACGGTCCCAAGCCCTTCGTCACCCGGGACGAGGTGATCAAGGTTCGCAATCAGCCGGACCAGGTGCTGACGGTCCGCGAGACGCGCCATGGCCCGATCATCTCCGACATCGGTCGCGCCAAGGCCGCCATCGCCGAGCCCGACGAGATGGTGGCGCTGGGATGGGCCTGCCTCGCGCCCGGCGCCCAGACTCCCGAGGCCTTCTGGCTGATGAATCACGCGGCGGACGCAGCCTCGTTCCGCGCCGCGCTCGACCGGTTCGATTGCCCGGTGCAGAACATCGTCTATGCCGACCAGGATCATATCGGCTTCATCGCCGCGGGCCGCGTGCCGGTGCGCAAGACCCTGGAGCATTTCAGCCAGCTCCCGGTCGAAGGCTGGACCGGCGATCATGACTGGACCGGATTCCTGCCGAGGAGCGAACTGCCGCAATCGGTCGATCCGGCCGACGGCCTGTTGGCGACGGCGAACAACGATGTGCGCCCGCCGGGCTATCAGCCCTATCTCGCCGCGCGTTTCGATTCCTCCTACCGCGTCGATCGCATCCGCGAGCTGCTGTCCGATCCCAAGCGGCTCTTCACGCCCGCGGACATGACCGCGGTCCAGATGGACATGCTTTCGCCGGCCGCGCGGGCCCTGCTCCCGAAACTGCTGCCGATGCTCGAGGGCAGTGCCGCGAACCGCTCGATCGCCACCATCGCGGCGCGCAACCTGCTGTCGGATTGGGATTACCGCATGGCCCCCGATCGGCCGGAGCCGACCATCTTCTCGGCCTGGATGACGATCCTGAGTCAGAAGCTCTTCAAGGACGAGCTGGGCGATCTCTATTCGAGCTGGGCCTGGTGGAACATGGCGACCATCGATCGCGTGATGTTCGGTCCCGATCCCGCCGACCGGCAATGGTGCGACGATCCGGTGACGCCGGCGGTCGAGGGGTGCGAGGAGATCGTACGGTCGAGCTTCGCCGAAACGATTGCCGCCCTGACCAAGCGCTTCGGCGACAAGCCCGCCGACTGGCGCTGGGGACGCACCCATATCGCGCCCTTCGGCCATCTGCTGTTCCGCTATGTGCCCATCCTCTCCGATCTGACCAGCCGGCCCATGGTGACCGGCGGCGCGGACGACACCCTCGATCGCGGCTCCCCGGATATGCGCAAGGCGCCCAACGATTTCCCGCATGTCCATGGTGCGGGCTTCCGCGGCGTCTACGACCTCGGCGATCTCGATGCCGCCCGCTTCGTCATCGCCGGCGGCCAGTCGGGGAACCCCTTGTCGCCGCATTACGGCGACCTACTGCCCCTCTGGCGCGACGGCGGAACTCTCTCTATCGTCGGCGACGATACCGGCGGCAGACTGACCCTGAAGCCGGCCGGACCATAGGATTTTCATCATGAGCGTGACGATCGAGCATATCCGCGACGCGGCCGCGGTCATCGCCGGCCATGTGGTGCGCACCCCTGCCGTGGATTCGCCGCGGCTCGCCGAGGCCACCGGCTGCGCGCGCCTCGCCCTCAAGCTCGAGAGCCAGCAATTCACCGGCTCCTTCAAGGATCGCGGCGCCTATAACAAGCTGAGCAGCCTCACCGCCACCGAAGCCAAGGCCGGCGTCATCGCCATGTCGGCCGGTAATCACGCGCAGGGGGTCGCCTATCACGCCCAGCGCCTCGGCATTCCCGCCACCATCGTGATGCCGCGGGGGACCCCCTTCACCAAGGTCGAGCGGACCAGCGCCTTCGGCGCCCGCGTCATGCTCGAAGGCGACGGCATCGATTCCGCGGCCGTGTTCGCGCGCGAGCTGGCGCAGCGCGAAGGCCTGATCTTCGTCCATCCCTATGACGACGCCAAGATCGTCGCCGGTCAGGGCACGATCGGCCTCGAGCTCATGGCGGATTGGCCGGACCTCGATGCCGTGGTCGTGCCGATCGGCGGCGGGGGGCTGATCGCCGGCATCGCCACCGCCGTCAAGGCCCTCAAGCCCGGGATCGAGGTCGTCGGCGTCGAGGCCGCGCTCTACCCCTCGATGTATGAGGCGGTGCGCGGCTCGAACAAGCCGCTTGCCGGCGGCGCCACCATCGCCGAGGGCATCGCGGTCAAGTCGCCGGGCAATCTCACCCGCGCCATCATCAAGGAGCTGGTCTCCGACATTCTCCTGGTCGACGAGGACGCGATCGAGCGCGCGATCCAGCTCCTGGTCGAATCCCAGAAGCTCGTGGCCGAGGGCGCGGGTGCCGCGGGCCTGGCGGCCCTCCTCGCCCATGGCGCGCGCTTCAAGGGCCGCAAGGTCGCAACCGTCATCTGCGGCGGCAATATCGACGCCCGCATGCTGTCGCAGGTGCTGATGCGCGGCCTGGTGCGCGACGGCCGTGTGATCACATTGCGGATCGAGATCTCGGACCAGCCGGGCGTTCTCGCCGCCGTCGCCCGCGCGATCGGCGATTCCGGGGGCAATATCATCGAGATCCATCACCAGCGCATGTTCTACGACCTGCCGGTCAAGCGCGCCGATGTCGACGCTGTGATCGAGACCCGCAACGCGCAGCATGTACGCGAGATCGTCGCCAAGCTCGAGGGCGCGGGGTTCTCCTGCCGCCTGCTGAGCAGCCGCTCGATCGAAGAGGCCAAGTGACCGCTTGAGGCTCGACCGGCGTCGCGATTGAATGGCTCCCGGCCGCCCTTGCGCTCTGGCGTCGGATCGCCCACCCTTAGACTGAAGCGTGTCGGCCGCTCGCAGCGCCGGAAAATCCGCCGAACAAGGTGCCGCCATGTCCGCCTTTCGCAGCGTCCTGGAAATGATCGGCAACACGCCGATGGTCGAGGTTCGCCGGCTCGATACCGGCCCCTGCCGCCTGTTCCTCAAATGCGAGAACCAGAATCCGGGCGGCTCGATCAAGGACCGCATCGCGCTGTCGATGATCGAAGCGGCCGAGCGCGACGGCAGCCTCAAGCCGGGCGGCACGCTGATCGAGGCGACGGCCGGCAATACCGGCCTCGGCCTGGCGCTGGTGGCCGCGCAGAAGGGCTACCGCCTGCTCCTCGTCATCCCCGACAAGATGGCCCAGGAGAAAGTCTTCCATCTTCGCGCGCTCGGCGCCGAGGTGCGCATGACGCGCTCCGACGTCGGCAAGGGCCACCCGGAATATTATCAGGACATGGCCGCGCGGCTGACGCGCGAGACGCCCGGCGCCTTCTATGTCAACCAGTTCGCCAACCCCGCCAACCCGCTGGCGCATGAGACCGGCACCGGCCCCGAGATTTGGCAGCAGATGGAGGGCCAGCTCGACGCCGTGGTCTGCGGCGTCGGCTCGGGCGGTACCTTGACCGGGCTGGGGCGCTATTTCCGCAAGACAGCGCCCAACGTGAAGATGGTTCTGGCCGATCCCAAGGGCTCGGTCCTGGCGCCGCTGATCAAGACCGGCCAGATGACCGAGGCCGGCTCCTGGCTGGTCGAGGGCATCGGCGAGGATTTCGTGCCGCCCAATTGCGATCTCTCGCTCGTGTCCGAGGCTTTCACGGTCGACGATCGCGAGGCGATGACGGCGGCGCGAGAGCTGCTGCGGCTCGAGGGCGTGCTGGCGGGTTCCTCCACCGGCACCCTCCTGTCCGGTGCCTTGCGCTATTGCCGCGCCCAGACCCGGCCGCAGCGGGTCGTGACCCTCGTCTGCGACAGCGGCAACAAATATCTCTCCAAGATGTTCAACGATTTCTGGATGGCGGATCAGGGCCTGCTCGACCGGCCGCGCAAAGGCGATCTGGGCGACCTGGTGTCGCGCCGCCATGCCGATCGCGCGACGGTCACGATCGGGCCCGAGGATTCGATCCTCACCGCCTATGGCCGCATGAAGCTCTACGAGGTCTCGCAATTGCCGGTGCTGGCGGACGGCAAGGTGGTGGGAATCCTGGACGAGTCCGACCTGCTGCTGGCGGTCGCCAAGGACAAGAGCCAATTCCGCAATCCCGTGCGCAGCGCCATGACCACCAAGCTCGACACCATCGATGCGAGCGCCCCGCTGGACGACCTGCTGCCGATCTTCGCGCGCGACCATGTCGCCATCGTCATGAGCGGCAGCGAGTTCCTCGGCCTCATCACGCGCATCGACCTCATCAATCACCTGCGGCGCCAGCTGCCGTAGCTCTTCGACCTCAGGAAGCGAGGACCGATCTCATGACCGCCTCCGACGGCGCCGGCCGCACCGGCCGTCCCAATCGACTGGGTTTCGCCACCCGCGGCATCCATGCCGGCCAGTCGCCCGATCCCTCCACCGGCGCGATCATGATGCCGATCTATGCGACCTCCACCTATGTCCAGGAGAGCCCCGGCGTCCATAAGGGCTACGAATATTCGCGCAGCCAGAACCCGACCCGCATGGCGTTCGAGCGCTGCGTCGCGGACCTGGAAAACGGCAGCGCCGCCTTCGCCTTCGCCTCGGGGCTGGCCGCCAGCTCGACCATCCTCGAGGCCCTGGATGCCGGCTCGCATATCGTCGCCATGGACGATCTCTATGGCGGCACAAGGCGGCTCTTCACCCGCGTGCGCGCGCGCAGCGCCAACCTCGATGTCAGCTTCGTGGACCTGACCGACGCCTCGCGGCTCGAGGCCGCGCTGCGTCCCGACACCAGGATGATCTGGGTCGAGAGCCCGACCAACCCGCTCCTGCGCCTGGTCGATCTCGAGGCGATCGCGAAGGTCGCGCGCAAGCGCGGCATCGTCACGGTCGCCGACAACACCTTCGCCAGCCCCTGGGTACAGCGGCCGCTCGAGCATGGCTTTGACCTGGTGATGCATTCCGCCACCAAATATCTGAACGGCCATTCCGACATGATCGGCGGTGTCGCCATCGTCGGGCCGAACAAGGATCTGGCCGAGCGCCTTGCCTTCCTGCAGAACGCCGTGGGCGGCGTTTCCAGCCCCTTCGACAGCTTCCTCGCCTTGCGCGGTCTGAAGACCCTGGCCCTGCGCATGGAGCGTCACTGCGAGAACGCCCTCGCCATCGCGCAATGGCTGGAGAAACATCCTTCCGTCGAGAAGGTGCATTACCCCGGGCTGCCGAGCCATCCGCAGCATGCCCTCGCCCGGCGCCAGATGCCGGCCTTCGGCGGCATGGTCTCGGCCGAGATCAAGGGCGGGCTCCCCGCCGCCAAGCGGTTCCTCGAGCGCTGCCGGATCTTCGCCCTGGCGGAGAGCCTGGGTGGGGTCGAGAGCCTGATCGAGCATCCCGGCATCATGACCCACGCCTCGGTCCCCGCCGACGCCCGCGCCAAGCTCGGCATCGGCGACGGGCTGGTGCGACTTTCCGTCGGGATCGAGGATGGCGAGGACCTGATCGCCGACCTCCAGCAGGCGCTCGCCTGATCAGGCAAGAGCTGCCGGATTTCCAAGCGAAATCAAATTATTACAATCGGATCATGAGCTCGACCGGCAACCGCCGGAAACGCCGGCCCTTGCCTGCACTGGTTTTCCAGGCCCTTCATCTAAATACCGATTTCGCCTGATTAAACTGCTTCTTAACCCAATTCCCGCACGCTCGACGGCAAGCAACGGATCACAAAAACCCCGTCCGGGAATCGCGGCCCATGTTTCTCATAATCGGCTCGGTCGTCGTGCTTGCCTGCGTCTTCGGCGGCTACATGGCGTCTGGCGGGCACATGATCGTGCTGTTCCAGCCCTTCGAAGTCCTGATCATCGCCGGCGCGGCGGCGGGTGCCTTCATCATCGCCAATCCGGTGTCGGTGCTGAAGAAGACGATCTCCTCGACCATCGGCCTGCTCAAGGGGCCCCGCTACAACAAGGCCAGCTATGTCGAACTGCTGAGCCTGCTCTATCAGATCTTCAAGCTCTCCAAGACCAAGGGCATGCTGGCCCTCGAGGGCCATGTCGAGAAGCCGGAGGAGAGCACGCTCTTCGCGCAATTCCCCAAATTCGCCAGCGACCATCACGCGATGATCTTTCTGTGCGATTACCTGCGCATGCTGACGCTGGGCACCGACAATCCGCACGAAGTCGAGTCGATCATCGACGAGGAGCTCGAGACCCACCACAAGGAACAGCATGTCATCTCGGATGCGGTCCAGACCATGGCGGACGGCATGCCGGCGCTGGGCATCGTCGCAGCCGTGCTGGGCGTCATCCACACCATGGGCTCGATCACCGAGCCGCCCGAGGTGCTGGGCCACCTGATCGGCGGCGCGCTGGTCGGCACCTTCATGGGCGTGCTGCTGTCCTACGGCTTCGTCGCGCCGACCGCGACCGCCCTCAAGACCCGCTTCGACGCCGAGGCCAAATATCTGCAATGCATCCGCGCCGGTCTCCTGGCGCATATGCAGGGCTACCCGCCGGCCGTCTCGGTCGAATTCGCGCGCAAGGCGCTGCTCTCGGAAGTCCGGCCCAGCTTCTACGAGGTCGAGGAGGCGGTTTCGGCGTTGCCGGCCGTCTAAGCCGCTCAACCCGATCCGGACCTCCCCATGGCCGAAGCCGCCGCACCCGGCACCAATCAGCCGCCGATCATCATCAAAAAGAAGAAGAAGGGCGGCGGTCACGGCCATCATGGCGGTGCCTGGAAGGTCGCCTATGCCGATTTCGTGACGGCGATGATGGCGTTCTTCCTGCTGCTGTGGCTCCTCAATGCCACCACGGAAGAACAGCGCATCGGCATCGCCAATTATTTCGCGCCCAGCGTCGCGCCGGATGCGAGCAGCGGCTCGAACGGCGTGATGGGCGGCCAGACCGTCACCACCGATGGCGCCATGGTGGCCGAAAACTCCACGCCGAGCGTCACGGTCGAGATCGACGCGCCGCCGGCCGAGACCGATGGCGATTCCGGCGGTGCCGCGACCGCAGCCGTGGCGGCCCAGACCGACACTGCCGATCAGACGGCCCCCGCCCAGCAACAGGCCGCCCAACCGACCGACACGCAACAGGCCAGCGCCAGCGACCAGGAAGCGCAGAAGCTGCTGAAGGAGCTCCAGGACGAGCAGTTCCGCCAGGCGGAGCATCAGTTGCGCCAGGCGATCCAGCAGGTGCCCGACCTCAAGACCATGGCGCAGAACCTCATCATTGACCGCACGCCCGAAGGCATGCGCATCCAGCTGGTCGACCAGGACCGCGTCTCGATGTTCTCGAGCGGCAGCGCGAAGATGGAGGACTACACCAAGAAGCTCCTGGATCTGGTGGCCCAGGTCGTTTCGAAGATGCCGAACAAGATCTCGATCTCGGGTCATACCGATTCGACGCCGTTCCAGAGCGACAATGGCTACAGCAACTGGGAGCTCTCCGCCGACCGCGCCAATGCCAGCCGGCGCGAACTGCTGGCGGCGGGGCTCGCGCCGGACCGCATCGCCAATGTGGTCGGCAAGGCCGACACCGACCCGTTGTTGCCCGACGATCCCAGCTCGCCCCGTAACCGCCGCCTGAGCATCGTGGTGCTCAACGAGCAAATGCCGCAGCCTCCGCAGCAGTAACGGCCTTTTTGACCCTACCGCTGCCGCGGTCTTGTCAGAACCCTCTGCTATTCCCATCTTTTAACGGTCGAGCGCCAGGGGTCCCGGGATATGCCCGGAATTCCCTTGAAATTCGGCCTGGGAGGGACTGTTTCGATGAGCTTCGAGAATCGCCTGCCGGTCGCCACCGGCGAAGCCCGCTGGCATGAGTCGGAGGCCCCGACGGTGATCGAGCCCCTGTCGGATCCGATGCTGTTCGACGGCATCCGCTCCCGGCGCGTGCTGGGCTATTTCGTCGATCTGATCCTGATCGGGCTGCTGAGCGTGGCCGTCTGGTTCGCGCTGGTCTTCGCCGGCGTCGTCACACTGGGCCTGCTGCTGCCCCTGCTCCCCCTGGGCATGGCGCTGGTTCCCCTCGCCTACCACACGCTCCAGGTCGGCGGCCCCCGCTCTGCCACCATCGGCATGCGGCTTTTCGGCGTGGAGGTGCGCAACTGGACCGGGACGCGCCCGGACCTGCTGCAGGCCTTCCTGATGACGGCCCTGTTCCTCAGCACCATCGCGCTCACGGGATCGCTGATCCTGCTCGTCTCGCTGTTCAACGGCCGCGGCCGGACCCTGCATGACTATTTGTCGGGGACCGTCGTGGTTCGCGCCGAACGCCTCGGCGGCTGATCGGTCCTGCCGCCAGCAGGTGAGATCGCGGCCTAAGAATTCCTCGAGCCGCCCGATCCCATCGCTGAATTCCTCGCGATAAATCCGCTGCAGCAGCGCATCCTCGAGCGCCTCCGTCAAAGGCGTTGTCAGATGCCCGAGATGGCGCCAGCATCCGGAACAGCGGTGTGGCGCCGGCCTTCTCGGCACCGACGCAGACGAAGTGCGGCAACATGGACGAGTCCCCCGGGCGGTATTCGCGGTCTTAACCCTGCCCCCCGGCAGCCCCCCAAAGGCCCGAATTCCCCAAAACCGACGCTATCCTAATGGCCTGCCAGAGGCTCGGCCGTGCCCCGAAAGAGCCCGGCCTCCGGGGTCCGCCGGCCGCTGGTGATTGCCCCAGAATCCGCTAATGTAGAGCGGTTAAGCTGACGACCCTGGGGCGGCTGGTCCCGCCCAACCAACGGCCCAAGATCCGCCTGCCATGAGCATCCTCAACCGCACCCGGCCCCTTCCCTTCCTCGTCACCACCGAGCTTCCCTGCCCCTATCTGACGGCGCGGATGGAGCGGAAGGTCGTGACGGAATTGTCGGGCCCGGCCGCGGCCGACACTTACGAGACGTTGTCTCGCGCCGGCTTCCGCCGCAGCCATGGCATCGCCTATCGGCCCGCCTGCCGGGGCTGCCAGGCTTGCGTACCCGTGCGCGTGGTGGCCGGCGAATATGATCCCGGCCGCACCCTGCGCCGGATCGAGCGCCGCAACGAGGACCTTCGCAGCGCGGTGCGTCCCGCCCGCGCCACGCAGGAGCAATATCGTCTCTTCAGCCGCTATCTCGAACATCGCCACAGCGATGGCGAGATGCTCGGCATGAACCTCCAGGAATATGGCGCGATGATCGAGACCAGCCCGCTCGATACGCGCATCGTCGAGCTGCGCGCGCCCTCGGGGACCTTGATGGCCTGCTGCCTGACGGACTGGACCAAGGACGGCGTCTCCGCCGTCTACAGCTTCTTCGACCCCGATCTCCCGGCACGCAGCCTCGGCAGCTATGTGGTGGTCTGGCTGATCCGCGAAGCGCAGCGCTGGGGCCTGCCCTATGTCTATCTGGGCTATTGGGTCGAGGGCAGCCGCAAGATGGAGTACAAGTCGCGCTTCCGCCCGATCGAGCTCTACGGACCCGACGGCTGGCAGCGCGCCGCCCTCTGATCCTTCGACGCCCGTCCTTACGCGGCGACCACCCCTCTCTCACGATAAGCGACGAGCAGCCCCGATCTGCCGCTTGCGGAAGCCGAGCGGCCTCGGCTCTAATTCCTCCTGTCGCGTCTCGCCGCCAACGCCAGGATGATCCATGAGTCACGTCACCGTCGCCGCCACCCAATTCGCCTGCCAGCGCGACAGCGCCGCCAACATCGACAAGGCGGAGACGCTGGTGCGCCGCGCGGCGGCCAAGGGCGCGCAGATCGTCCTGCTGCAGGAGCTGTTCGAGACACCCTATTTCTGCCGCGACCAGAAGCAGTCTCTCTTCGGCCTGGCGAAACCCGCCGTCGGCAATCCGGTCATCGCCCGCATGAGCGCGCTGGCCAAGGAACTCTCGATCGTGCTGCCGGTCAGCTTCTTCGAGCGCGCGAACAATGCCTATTTCAACTCGGTCATGGTGCTCGACGCGGATGGCGAGACGCTCGGCCTCTACCGCAAGAGCCACATCCCCGACGGGCCGGGCTATCAGGAGAAATTCTACTTCAATCCCGGCGACACGGGCTTTCGCGTGTTCGAGACGCGCTACGCGCCGATCGGGGTCGGCATCTGCTGGGACCAGTGGTTCCCGGAATGCGCGCGCTCCATGGCGCTGCAGGGAGCGGAGATCCTGTTCTATCCGACCGCGATCGGATCGGAGCCGCAGGACAGCGGCATCGACAGCCGCGACCACTGGCAGCGCGTGATGCAGGGTCACGCCGGCGCCAATATGATGCCGCTCGTGGCCTCCAACCGCATCGGCACCGAGCAAGGCGACAATTTCGCCCAGACCTTCTACGGCTCCTCCTTCATCGCCGGTCCGCAGGGCGAGATGGTCGCGGAAGCGGGTCGCGACGAGGAGACCATCCTTACAGCCAGCTTCGACCTCGAGCAGATTCGCGGCCAGCGGGCGTCCTGGGGCTTGTTCCGCGACCGCCGGCCCGAGCTCTATACGGCGCTGCTGACGCTCGACGGGCGCAACTGGTCGGAGTGACACGCCGCCCTTCACGGATCCCTTGCGAACCATGACTGCCGACCCACCGGTTTCTTCGCAGAAACCATTCAAGCTCGATGCCGCCGCTGCCGCCGCGCGGCGCGAGGAACTTGCCGAGATCCTGGTCGACGCGGTCGCCAGCGGCGCCTCTGTCAATTTCCTGTGGCCCTTCGAACTGCCGGACGCGCGCCGCTACTGGGACCGCATCATTGCCCGTATTGCTGCGGACGAAATTCTTCTTTTGGCGGTCGAGAACGGCGGCCGTCTGGTCGGGACCGTGCAGCTGCTCCCGGCGCCACAGCCCAACCAGGATCACCGCGCCGATATTTCCAAGCTCCTGGTGTCGCGAAGCGCCCGCCGGCAGGGCATCGCCACCGTCCTGATGCAGGCCGTCGAGGCGGAGGCGCAAGGCCTGGCACGGACGCTTCTCGTTCTCGACACCGAGACCGGGAGCGCCGCGGACCGGCTCTACCGGCGGTTGGGCTACCAGGTCCTCGGCATAATGCCGCGCCATGCCCGCCTGCCGGGCGGAGAGCTTGCGGATACCACGTTCTTTTTCAAGCATCTGCCCGACGGTTCGCGATAGGACTGCGAACCTGACCAGACAACCAATGACCGCTGCGGCTCGAAAATCGAACCCGCCCTCGTCATGAGCCTACATCCCCGTCCAAGCCCCATGCCATACTGATGTCCGGGGATGTGTGGATTGACGGTGGGGCGACGGCAAGAAACAGTCGCCGCTGAATGAACTTTGGGGGCAGCATGCCGGCCAATCTGGTCGAGACGACGCCATCGGCCTACGCCTATCCGTTATTGATCAAGCAGCTTCTGTTGACGCCGCTGGCGACGACGCCCGACCAGGAAATCGTCTATCGCGACCGGCTGCGCTACCGCTATCGCGATCTGCGGGGGCGCATCTCGCGCCTCGCCAACGCGTTGTCGAGCCTGGGCGTCGGTCCCGGCGACACGGTCGCCATGATGGATTGGGACAGCCACCGCTATCTGGAAACCTATTTCGCCGTGCCGATGATGGGTGCGGTCCTGATGACCACCAATGTGCGTCTGGCGCCCGAGCAGATTCTCTATTGTCTCGATCATGCCCGGGTTGACGCTCTCCTGATCCATGCCGACTTCCTGCCGGTCCTGGAAGCCATCCGCGACCGGCTGGCGACGATCAAGCGCTTCATCCTGATCGCCGATGGCGCGCCCATCGCCGAGAGCCCGGCGAGCTTTGCCGGCGAGTATGAGGCGCTCCTCGCCAAAGCGTCGCCCACCTACGAATTCCCCGACTTCGACGAAAACACGCGCGCCACCACCTTCTACACCACCGGCACCACGGGCCTGCCGAAGGCCGTCTATTTCAGCCACCGCCAGCTGGTGCTGCACACGCTCGCGGTGGGCGTTACAGTCGGCAGCCATCCTGGCGGGCAGTCCTTCCATCGCGGCGACGTCTATATGCCGCTGACGCCGATGTTCCACGTCCATGCCTGGGGCTTTCCCTATGTCGCCACCCTTTACGGCGTGAAGCAGGTCTATCCCGGCCGCTATCAGCCCGATCTGATCGTGAAGCTCTTCGTCAAGGAATGCGTCACCTACTCCCACTGCGTGCCCGCGATCTTGCAGATGGTGCTGAGCTGTCCCGAGGCCGCGAGCGCCGACCTGCATGGCTGGAAGGTCGTGGTCGGCGGCTCGGCACTGCCCAAGGGCCTCGCGCGCGCCGCGCGCAGCCGGGGCATCGACATCTGGTGCGGATACGGCATGTCCGAGACCTGCCCGATCCTCACCTCCTCCCAGGTCAGACCGGAGGAGCAAGGCGTGCTGTCCGACGAGGAAGAGCTCGCGGTCCGCTGCCGGACAGGGCTGCCGATCGCGCTGGTCGAGATCAAGATCGTCGATGCGGAAATGAACGAGCTGCCCGCGGATGGCAAGTCGGTCGGCGAACTGGTCGTTCGCGCGCCCTGGTTGACCCAGGGCTATCTGCACGATCCGGCCAGTTCCGAGACGCTGTGGCGCGGCGGCTATCTCCATACCCAGGACGTCGCCACCCGCCGCGCGGATGGCTATCTGCAGATCACCGATCGGATCAAGGATGTGATCAAGACCGGCGGCGAATGGGTCTCGTCGCTGGAGCTGGAGAGTCTGATCTCGCAACACCCGGCCGTGGCCGAGGTCGCCGTCATCGGCGTGAAGGACGCGAAATGGGGCGAGCGGCCGCTGGCGCTGGTGGTGCCGCGGCCCGGCCATGAAGCGGAGCTCACGGCGGAAGCGCTACAGCACCATCTGATGGTGCATTGCCAGACGGGTCATCTGCCGAAATTTGCGATTCCCGAGCGCTTCCTTTTCGTCGCCGCGATCGAGAAGACGAGCGTGGGCAAGACCGACAAGAAGCTGCTGCGCTCCAAATACGGCGACGCCTGAGCGGATCCGACCAGCATCAGCCGGCGGTGTTGCCGCCATCGACCAGCATGAGCGAACCGGTCATGAAGGAGGAATCGTCGGAGGCCAGGAAGACGGCGGCCTTCGCGATCTCCTCCGGCCTGCCGACGCGTCCGAGGGGCAATCCCTCGCCCAGCGCCTTCAACCCATGCACCACATCGCCGGTGCGAACCTGCAGGCCCGAGACCAGCATCGGCGTCTCGGTGTCGCCCGGGCAGAGGCAGTTGACGCGAATGCCTTCCCGCGCGTGATCGAGGGCCATGGCGCGCGTCATCTGCGCCACCGCTCCCTTGCTGGCGCAATAGGCGAAAGCCTGGCGCCCGCCCACCACCGACCAGTCCGAGCCCATATTGACGATCACGCCGCCACCCTGGCGCTTCATGGCGCGAACCGCGGCGCGCGCCATATAGAAGACGCCCGTCACATTGACCGCGAGGATACGGTGCCAGTCCTCGTCGGTGACGGTCTCGATCGTGCCGCGGGCTTCGACCCCCGCATTGTTGATCAACACGTCGATCCGGCCGAACTGCTTCACGGTCTCATCCACGAGACGTTCCGCAACACCCTTTTCCGCCACGTCTCCCGTCACAAAGCGCGCGTCGGGACCGCAATCGCGCCGCACGGCCTCGCCGCGCTCGGCCGAGCGGCCGGTCAGCATCAGCCGCGCGCCCTCCGCGGCGGCCGCGCGCGCAATGGCCGCGCCGATGCCCGAGGTGGCGCCCGTGACCAGGACCGATTTGCCTTTCAATCTCATCGCTTCCTCCCGTTCTTCCTACAGAACGCAAACGGGGAGGCGGTCGTCCGCCTCCCCGTGCTTCTTCGAACTCGGCAACGCCCTCGGGCTCAGCCGCCGATATGGATCCAGGTCGCCTTGAGCTGCGAGTACTTGTCCATCGCGTGGAGCGACTTGTCGCGGCCGAAACCCGACTGCTTGAAGCCGCCGAAGGGCGAGGAGATGTGGCCGTTGTCGAAGCAATTGACCCACACCACGCCGGCCCGCAGCGCATCGGAGACCTTGAAGGCCTTGGTGATGTCCTTGGTCCAGATCGCCGCGGCGAGGCCATAGATCGTGTCGTTGCCGATCTTCACCGCCTCTTCCGGTGTCTTGAAGGTGATGGTGGAAAGTACCGGCCCGAAGATCTCTTCCTGGGCGATCTTCATCTTGTTGTCGACCTTGTCGAACACGGTCGGCTCGACGTAATAGCCGCCGCTGTCGGTCTTCACGCGGTTGCCGCCCATGGCGAGCCTGGCGCCCTCTTTCTTGCCGGCATCGATATAGCCCAGCACCCGCTCCATCTGCGTCTTGTCGACGATGGCGCCCATGCCGGTCTTGGGATCGAGCGGATCGCCCGGCACCAGCTTCTTGCCGACGGCCATCACCTTCTCGAGCACCTGGTCCTTGACCGACTCTTCGACGATCAGACGCGAGCCCGCATTGCAGACCTCGCCCTGGTTGAAGAAGATGCCCCAGGCGGCCGCCGTCGCCGCCGCATCGAGATCGGGTGCGTCGGCCATGATGATGTTCGGCGACTTGCCGCCGCACTCCAGCGACACCTGCTTCATGTTGGATTCGCCCGAATAGCGCAGGAAGAACTTGCCCACCTCGGTCGAACCGGTGAAGGTCACGCAATCGACGTCCATATGGCGGCCGAGCGCCTGGCCGGCCGTCTCGCCGAACCCCGGCACGACGTTGAACACGCCTTCGGGGATGCCCGCCTCGGCCGCGAGCTCGGCGATGCGGATGACGGTCAGCGGCGACTGCTCGGCCGGCTTCACCACCATCGAATTGCCGGTCGCGAGCGCGGGGCCGATCTTCCAGGAAGCCATCAGCAACGGAAAGTTCCACGGTACCACCGCGGCCACCACGCCCACCGGCTCGCGACGGATCAGCGACACGGCCTCGCGGCCGGTCGGCGCGATCTCGTCATAGATCTTGTCGATGGCCTCGGCATACCAGCCGATCGCCTGGGCCGCGAGCGGGATGTCGATGCGCGAGCTGTCGCGGATCGGCTTGCCCATATCCATGGTCTCGAGCAGCGCCAGCTCGGTGGTGTGCTTCTCGATCAGCGCGGCGAACTTCATCAGGATCTTCTTGCGCGCGGTCGGCGCCATGCGCGACCAGCTGCCCTTGTCGAAGGCCGCGCGCGCCGCCTTGACGGCGCGATCCACGTCTTCCTTGTCGCCCTCGGCAACCTGGGTGATCGCCTTGCCCGTCGCCGGGTTGATGCAGTCGAAGGTCTTGCCCGAGGCCGCCGGCACATATTTGCCGTTGATGAAGGCCTGGTTGCGGAAGGTCAGGCGCGACGCCTGATCCTTGACCATGTCGATCGACAGCGCTGCGGACATTCATGTCTCCCGGTGGAATGGGTTCTGGAGGGATGGCGGCGACATTAGCGGCCGCTCTGCGAGCCGGCAAGATAATGTCAACTCATTGAGAAATTTGACGATTTGTAACGCGACAAGCCGCGGGCCCGGCGGTTTTCCGTCGCTGCAAACGAAACGG
Organism: Hypericibacter terrae; assembly: GCF_008728855.1. Lineage (GTDB taxonomy): Bacteria > Pseudomonadota > Alphaproteobacteria > Dongiales > Dongiaceae > Hypericibacter > Hypericibacter terrae. The sequence continues at coordinate 3,293,116 of NZ_CP042906.1, forward strand.
GCCGCCCTGTTGCCGGGGCGGCCCGCACTCGTTCAGCGATCAGGCTGCCGATCGATCAGAACAGGCCTTCGACCTCGCCTCGCGCGTTGAGCTTGATGAAGTTGGCCGACGGCACCTTGGGCAAGCCCGGCATGGTCATGATCTCGCCGCAGATCACCACCACGAACTCGGCACCCGCGGAGAGCCTGATCTCGCGCACCGGCACCACATGGTTCGAAGGTGCGCCCTTGAGGTTGGGGTCGGTCGAGAAGCTGTATTGAGTCTTCGCCATGCAGATCGGGTAGTGGCCAAACCCTGCCTTCTCATACTCGGCGAACTGGTCGCGCACCTTCTTGTCCGCAATGATGCCCTGCGCGCCATAGAGATCCTGCGCGATGGTGCGGACCTTGTCCCAGAGCGGCATATCGTCCGGATAGAGCGTGCGGAAATTGGCCTTCCCGCCCTCGGCGATCTGCACGACCTTCCTCGCCAGTTCCTCGGTGCCGGCGCCGCCATCGGACCAATGGGTGCAACTGATGGCTTCAGCGCCGAGCTCGGCGCAGGCCTGCTTCAGGGCTGCCATCTCCGCCTCCGTGTCCGCCACGAAGCGGTTGACCGCCACCACGGGCGGGATCCCGAATCTTTTTACGTTCTCGACGTGGCGCGCCAGATTGACGATGCCCTTCTTGAGTGCTCCGACATTCTCCTTGCCGAGGTCTTCCTTGGCCACGCCGCCATGCATCTTGAGTGCACGGATGGTCGCGACAATCACGGCCGCCGACGGCTTGAGCCCCGTCTTGCGGCATTTGATGTCGAAGAACTTCTCGGCGCCCAGGTCGGCACCGAAGCCGGCTTCCGTCACCACATACTCGCCGAGCTTGAGCGCAGTGGTGGTTGCAATCACGGAGTTGCAACCATGGGCGATGTTGGCGAACGGGCCGCCATGGATGAACGCAGGATTGTTCTCGAGCGTCTGCACCAGGTTCGGCATCAACGCGTCCTTGAGCAGGACCGTCATCGGGCCTTCCGCCTTGAGATCGCGCGCATAGACCGGTTTGCGGTCACGGGTATAAGCCACGACGATATTGCCGAGGCGACGCGACAGATCGTTCAGGTCGGTTGCCAGACAGAAGATGGCCATCACTTCCGAAGCCACGGTGATGTCGAAGCCGTCTTCGCGCGGATAGCCGTTGGCGACACCGCCCAGCGAGGCCACGATCGAACGCAGCGCGCGATCGTTCATGTCGAGCACCCGGCGCCAGGTGATCCGACGCGAATCGATGCCGAGCTCGTTGCCCCAATAGATGTGGTTATCGAGCAGGGCCGCCAGCAGATTGTTGGCCATGCCAATGGCATGGAAATCGCCGGTGAAATGAAGATTGATGTCTTCCATCGGCACGACCTGGGCATAGCCGCCGCCGGCCGCTCCGCCCTTCATGCCGAAGCAGGGCCCGATCGAGGGTTCGCGCAGGCAGATGACGGCCTTCTTGCCGATGCGGTTGAGACCGTCGCCCAGCCCGACCGTGGTGGTGGTCTTGCCTTCGCCCGCCGGCGTCGGCGTGATGGCGGTGACGAGAATCAGCTTGCCGTCGGGGCGCGACCTGAGCTCGTCGACATAATGCAGGTCGATCTTGGCTTTGGAGGGTCCGTAGCGGAACAGGTGCTTTTCCGGAATTCCCAGCTTCTCGGCGATCTTCTCGATCGGCTGCATCTTGGCAGCCCGCGCGATCTCGATATCGCTACCGACCTTTTTACTCATCGTTCCCTGTCCTCTTGTTTGGCTTGCCACGGATGGCCGGCAGTCCGGTTCTATCCGAGCCTTTTAACGACCGAAAGGGCCGGGCCGGAGGCTATCCGGCACCGGCCGCGCCGGATGGTCCCGAAACGACGCGAATTGGCCTGGCCGGGAACACCAAATCCGGACCAGTTCAGGCTGGCCCCGCCGGAGGGCCGAAACCTGCCTTAACGCTTAGCAATCCAAGGTGTTGTCCATCTCCCACTGGGTCAGATGGCGGCAATAGCGCGACCATTCCTCATGCTTCATCCGGGTATAGGCGTCGATGAAACTGTCGCCCATGGCCTCGCGCAGGACCTTGCTCTTTTCGGTCAGGCGGAGCGCGTCCAGCAGGTTCAGGGGCAGCTTCTTGGCGCCCTTCACCTTATGGCCCTCGGTATACATGTTGATATCGAGGCGCGGACCCGGGTCGCGCTTGTTGTCGACCCCGTCGAGGCCCGCCGCCAGGACGCCCGCCTGCAGCAGATAGGGATTGGCGGCGCCATCCATGAGGCGCAGCTCGAACCGGCCGGCATCCGGAATGCGGACCATGTGGGTCCGGTTGTTGCCGCCATAGGTGATGGTGTTGGGCGCCCAGGTTGCCCCGGAGAGCGTCCGCGGCGCGTTGATGCGCTTGTAGCTGTTCACGGTCGGATTGAAGAAGGAACAGAGCGCGTCGGCGGAATGGATGACGCCGCCGAGGAAGCTGTAGGCCAGCTTCGAGAGGCCGAGTTCGCCCTTCGGATCGTGGAACAGGTTGGTCTTGCCACTCTTGTCCCAGACCGAGACATGGGCGTGACAGCCATTGCCGGTCAGATTCAAGAATGGCTTGGGCATGAAGGTCGCGCGCATGCCGTGCTTCTCGGCGATCTGGCGGACCATATATTTGAAGAAGACGTGACGGTCGGCGGTCAGCAGCGCATCGTCATATTCCCAGTTCATCTCGAACTGGCCGTTGGCGTCCTCATGATCGTTCTGGTAGGGCTTCCAGCCCAGCGCCAGCATCGAGTTGCAGATCTCGGTGATGACATCGTAGCGGCGCATCAGCGCCATCTGGTCGTAACAGGGCTTCTCCTGCGAATCGAGCGAATCGGCAACCGATCTGCCATCGGGCGTAATCAGAAAATACTCGCATTCGACGCCGGTCTTCATGCGCCAGCCCTTGGCGGCGGCCTTCGCGATCTGATGCTTCAATTGCGCGCGCGGGCTGTCATGGACCTCCTTGCCGTCCATCCAGAGATCGCTCGCGAGCCAGCCCACCTCGGGCTTCCAGGGCAGCTGGATCAGGCTGTCGGGATCGGGACGCGCGAACAGATCCGGATGGGCCGGCGTCATGTCCAGCCAGGTCGCGAAGCCGGCGAAACCCGCCCCGTCGCGCTGCATGCCAGCGATCGCCTCGGCCGGCGCCAGCTTGGCGCGCAGCTGGCCGAACAGATCGACATAGCTGATCAGGAAATATTTGATCTTTCGCTCTTTGGCGATTTTGGAAAGGTCGGCAGCCATGATGTTCGTCCCCCTGCTCGAATGACCGGCCCGGAGCGGTTTTGCTCTCTATGGCCGTCGCTATGGTCGGCGCCCGCGGTTCCGGGCGGCGTCGAAATGAGGCGGCGACGCTCGCGCCGCCGCCCCGGAAATTCCTAAAGCCCGCCCTGCCCCGGGATCCAATTGGTCCCAGCCAAGGGCACGCGTGCCATGGCGGCGGCTTCGATCGTCAGCGCCACCAGATCCTCGGGCTCGAGATTGAGCACATGGCTCTTGCCGCAGGCGCGCGCGATGATCTGCGTCTCCATGGTCAGCACGGCCAGATAATTGGCCAGCTTGTGGCCGGCCCTGATCGGATCGAGGCGCTTGGCCAGCTCCGGATCCTGGGTCGTGATGCCGGCGGGATCGCGGCCTTCATGCCAATCGTCATAGGTGCCGGCCGTGGCGCCGATCTTGCGATACTCGGCATCGAGCTTCGGATCGTTGTCGCCCAGCGCGATCAGCGCGGCCGTGCCGATCGAGACGGCATCGGCGCCCAGCGCCAGGGCCTTGGCCACGTCCGCGCCGTTGCGGATGCCGCCCGACACGATGAGCTGCACCTTGCGATGCATGTCGAGATCCTGCAGCGCCTGCACCGCCGGGCGGATCGCCGCCAGGGTCGGGATGCCGACATGCTCGATGAAGACTTCCTGGGTGGCGGCCGTGCCGCCCTGCATGCCGTCCAGCACCACCACATCGGCGCCGGACTTCACCGCGAGCGCCACGTCGTAATAGGGCCGGGTCGCGCCGATCTTGACATAGACCGGCTTCTCCCAGTCGGTGATCTCGCGGATCTCCTGGATCTTGATGGTGAGATCGTCGGGCCCGGTCCAGTCGGGATGCCGGCAGGCGGAGCGCTGGTCGATGCCCTCCGGCAGGGTGCGCATCTTGGCGACGCGCGGCGAGATCTTCTGCCCCAGCAGCATACCGCCGCCGCCGGGCTTGGCGCCCTGCCCGACCACCACCTCGATCGCATCGGCCTTGCGCAGATCGTCGGGGTTCATGCCATAGCGCGACGGCAGGAGCTGATAGACCAGGATGTTGGAATGGCCCCGCTCCTCCTGGGTCATGCCGCCATCGCCCGTGGTCGTGCTGGTGCCCATCTGGCTGGCGCCCCGGCCCAGGGCTTCCTTGGCCTGGGCCGAGAGCGAGCCGAAGCTCATGCCGGCGATGGTGATGGGAATCTTGAGATGGATCGGCTTCTTCGCGAAACGCGTCCCGAGCATGATGTCGGTCGCGCATTTCTCGCGATAGCCTTCCAACGGATAGCGCGACACCGACGCGCCGAGGAAGACGAGATCGTCGAAATGCGGAACCTTGCGCTTGGCGCCGAAGCCGCGGATGTCATAGATGCCCGTGGCCGCGGCGCGCTGGATCTCGGCGATCGCATATTCGTCGAAGGTGGCCGAGCGGCGCGGCGGCATCGGCACGGGAGAGAAGGTGGCGCTCATGGCTGATCTCGCTTCAATAGGCGTCGGCGTTGTCGACATGGAAATTATAGAGCCGGCGCGCCGACCCGTAGCGCCTGAAGCGCTTCGCGTCGGCTTTGATCCCGGCGCGAGCCAGCAGTTTCTCGAGCTTGGCCAGATGGTGCGGCGTCATCTTCTTCTCGACGCAGTCCGCACCCAGGCTCTCGACCTTGCCCTGCACATAGAGGCGGGCCTCGTAGATGGAATCGCCGAGGCTCGAGCCGGCATCGCCGCAGACGACGAGGCTGCCGCCCTGCGCCATGAAGGCGCTCATATGGCCGACCGACCCGCCCACCACGATGTCGATGCCCTTCATCGAGATGCCGCAGCGCAAGCCCGCATCGCCCTCGATCACGAGCAGGCCACCGCGCCCGGTGGCGCCGGCCGCGTCCGAGGCATTGCCCTTCACGCGCACTTCGCCGGACATCATGTTTTCGGCCAGGCCCACGCCGCAATGGCCGTTCACGAGGATGGTCGCTTCCTTGTTCATGCCGGCGCAGTAATAGCCGGGATGCCCGTCGATCGTGACCTCGATCGGCAGGGTCAGGCCGGCGCAGAGCGCATGCGCTCCCTTCGGATTGACGACGCGCCAGGCCTTCTCGTTGGTTTCCGGCGGCAGATGATGCAAACGGTCGTTGAGATCGCGAACCGAGCTGTGGGCCAGATCGACAGTGATCATGCCGCGGCCTGCACATCCCAGGTGTAAACGACGGCCGGCGCCGGCGCCCAGACCTTGGCCTTGTCCGCGCCCGGCAGATTGGCGATCGAGCGATATTCCGAGGCCATCGCCACCCAATCGTCGGTTTCGGCCAGGACCGCCGGTTTGCAGGCGAAGGCATCACGCAACACGGCGAAGCCGTTCCGCGTGCCCATGGTGAAGGTATAGAAGCCGTCCAGGTCTTTGAGGCCGGCCTCGAGCGCTTCGGCCAGGCTCGCCCCCTCGCTCAGGCGCTGCGCGAAATAGCGTGCCGCCACCTCGCTGTCGTTGTCGGTCTCGAACTCGTGGCCGCGATGCCGCAGCCAGCGGCGCAGATTGTTGTGGTTCGAGAGCGAGCCGTTATGCACGAGGCACATGTCCGAGGCCGCCGTGAAGGGATGCGAATGCTCGGTCGTGACCGCGCTCTCGGTCGCCATCCTGGTATGACCGATGGCATGCGTGCCCTCCATCTTGGCGAGGCCGTAGCGGTCGGCGACCTGCTTGGGCAGGCCCATATCCTTGTAAACCTCCATCACCTGGCCATAGCCCATGATGCGGATTTCGGGATGATGCGCCTTGAGCCAGCCGCGAACATTCGCGTCCGGCGCCGAGACGGTCATGACCACGTGGTTGGCCTTGGTCTCGATATCGACCTCGGCCTTGAGCGCCTCGCCGAGCGCGCCGCCGATCTCGCGCCAGTGGAAATGCGGGTCGGCATGGAACAGCGTCAGCTTCGAGTCCTTGCCCGTGACCGGCTTGTGATAGACCGCGATGCCCGCGCTGTCGGGGCCGCGCTCGGTCATCTCCACAAGCATATGGCTCAGATGCCGGCCGAGGCTGGGCCTCAAGGCCGGATTCTTGAGGAAGAGTCCGACGATTCCGCACATGGGAAGATCCTTTCGGGAGTGCCCGACAAAAGTCCGGGGGACGATAGCCCAGGCGGGGCGGGGAATCAATGATAAGGAAACAATGTTTCCTGTCAGGAAATCGCTGCGGAATCAGCCTTCTGCATCGCGCGGATAGCAGATGATCGAGAGGAACCGGATCGGCAGCTTGCGCAGCTCGTCGGGACCGTGCGGCACGTCCGCATCGAAGAACAGCGAGTCGCCCGGCAGAAGCGTGTAGGTGCGGTCGCCATGGCGATAGCTGACCTCGCCCTCGAGCATGAAGATGAACTCGACGCCGTCATGCTGGAACAGCGGAAACACGTCGGAATCCGCGGTCAGGGTGATCATATAGGGCTCGACCGAGATGCTCTTGCGCAGCGTATGGCCGAGCAGCTGGTACTGATGCCCGGCGCGCGTGCCGCGGCGCTCGATCTGCAAGCCCTGCCCCGCCTTGACGAAGGTGGCGTCGCGTTCCTCCTCGAAACGGCGGAAGAAGGCCGTGACCGGCACATGGAGCGCCACCGAGAGGGCCCGCAGGGTCGCCAGCGAGGGCGAGGTCATGCCGTTCTCGATCTTGGACAGCATGCCGGCCGAGAGCTCGGCTATCTTGGCGAGTTCGGCCACCGTCATGTTGAGCTTGCGTCGGAAGTCGCGCACCTCGCGCCCGATCGCCTCCTCGAGCCGGCCATGGCGCTTGTCGATCAGGCCGTGCGGGTCCTGGAACTCCTGCACCGTCTCCGACGCCGGACGTTTCGCGGGTTTCCGGGGCGCGGCCCCGCCCTTGCGCGCCTCCGATCCCGGCGCGCCCGCCCCGGTCTTGCGCTTGCCCTTCACCGCGCCTCGGCCAGACGGCGCAGCGCGCCCAGTCCGATCGGCTGGCCGTCGAATTCGGCCATCGCATCGACGAGGCAGCCCCACATATATTCCGCCGACGCGCTGTCGGTCAGCAGGTGATAGGCCGGCATCTCGCCGAAATAGTCGCGGATCAGGATGGCGCTGATCTTGGCGACCGAGGTCTGCGCGATCTGGCCCTGCTTGAATTTATGCGCGCGCAGATCGACGCCGCAGATCTTCGCGAACATCGCCGGCGCCTGCCAGCCCGAGATCATGAACCAGCAATGGCTCTCGGCGCGAGGCATCGGATAACCGATGAGCTTGCGCGGTTTCTCGGCCCCCCAGTTCCAGGCGCCGTTGAGCCGGTCGATCAGGCCGGCCTCGCCCTTGAGGCTGTCGATCAGGAAGATCTCCGTGGGCGCGAGCCTCGCCGCCAGCGAGCCATCGGCCTGGCGATAGGCCATGTTGCTGTCGGGCCCGATCATCATGCCCTGGGCGGTCAGCCATTCGACGGTGCCGGTGCCCTTGAAGCCGGTGCGCGGCAGGGGCGAGAGATCGGTCAGCGCAAGCCGCCGGCCGATGCCGACTTCCTCGTCGACGGAGCGGCCGAGCCGCATGGCGACCGCACTGTCGCGGATCGCTGCCCATTCGGCGCCCTTGGCGTCCAGCAGGCGATAGACATAGCTACGGCGGTTGAAGGCGGTCGGGGAGACGGTCGCACTGGCCATGGCTTACATCTCCTGCCGCTTGTTCTCGGGGTCGAAGAACGGGATCGGCACCACCCGCGCCTGGATCAGCCGCCCGCCCGCGACCTTGATGTCGAAATTCTTGCCGGGTTCGGCCTGGTCGGGCGCTACATAAGCCAGACCCACCACCCGGCCGAGCGACGGCGAGATCACGGCCGAGGTGACGCGGCCCAGGATCTCCGCTCCCCGCACCACCAGGTGACATTCCTCCGGCACCGGCGCATTGGCATCGTCGAGCGTGAACCCGACCAGCTTGCGCGTCAGGCCCGAGCGATTCTGGATGTCGATCGAGCGGCCGCCCATGAAGTAGGGCTTGGTCTTCGAGATCGCCCAGGCCATGTCGGCCTCGTAGGGATGCGTCAGCCCGTCCGTGTCCTGTCCGATGATGATATGGCCCTTCTCCAGGCGCAGCACGCGCTGGGCCTCGACGCCGAAGGGACGGATGCCGGCGGGCCGTCCCGCCTCCATCAGCTTGTCCCACAGGGCCTCGCCCATCGAGGCCGGCACATGGATCTCGTAGCCGAGCTCGCCGACGAAGCCGACGCGCATCAGCCGCGCCGGGATACCCGCGACCGTTCCCATCCGCACGCCCATATAGGGGAAGGCAGCGGCCGAGAGATCGACATCCGGGCAGAGCTTCTGCAACACCTCGCGCGACTTCGGACCCGCGAGATTGACGCCGGCATAAGCCGCCGTGACGTTCGCCACGTCGACATCGAGGCGCCACTGCGAATTCCAGAACAGCATCAGGCGATAGACGCCGTCGACGCCGCTGGTGGTCGCGGTCACGTAGAAATGCTCTTCGCCGAAACGGCAGGCGACGCCGTCATCGATGATGGCGCCGCTCTGGTCGGTCATCAGCACATAGCGCGAGCGGCCGACCGGCTGCTTGGCATAGGCGAAGGTATAGAGGCGGTTGAGGAACTCGGCTGCGTCGGGCCCGCGCACGTCGAGCCCGCCCAGGGTCGAGACGTCGATCAGCCCGACATTGTTGCGGACATTGCGGACTTCCTCGCGGATCGCCTGGTCGCGCTCTTCCTTCTTGCCGTAGAAGGCCGGGCGGTACCAGAGGCCCGCGGGCATCATGCGCGCGCCCAGCTCCAGATGGCGCCGATGCATCGCGGTGTGGCGCTCGGGCTCGAAGGTCCGGCCCGCCATGAGGCCGAATTTCTCCGGCCGGTAGGGCGGCCGCTGGGTCGTGACCGACATGGTCGCGATGTCGCGGCCGGTCTCCTTGGCGTCGATGCGCACCGTCGCCACCGCCGAATGGCGGCCCTGCGAGGGCCCCATGCTGACGGTGGTGTAGCGCTTCAGCAGCTCGACATGGTCGTAGCCGTCGGCGATGCCGTTCACCAGATCCTTGACCTGGAGGTCTTCGTCGAAATCGACGAAGTCCTTGCCCTTCTTGCTCGGGAAGATCGGCCAGGGATGGGTCACGCCGATGGCGCCCCGATCGCCCGGCGCCGAGGGCTCGCCGCCCACGGCGGCCCCGGCATCCTTCGCGGCGGCCCAGCCGGCGCGGCGGCCTTCGGCGATCACGGCATCGAGCGCATAGGTGCCGTTGACCGAGCCGGCCGCGAAGACATGGGCCGGCAGGACGCTGGGCGCAAACATGTGGCTGGCGCGGTCATAGGCGAACTTCGCGCCGATATGATGCAGGAGCTGGCCGGTCGGGCTGTAGCCGACCGACATGCAGAGCAGATCGCAGGGAATGGTGGCGAGCGCCGGCGAGAGCTCGCCCTCGCCCGTCACCTTGCCGACCAGGGCCGCCGTGATGTTGCGCTTGCCCACGCCATAGAAGGTCTCGGCCACCCCATGGCCCTGCAGGATCGAGACGCCGCGCGCATGGACCGCCTTGGCGAAGGCCGAACTGTCGGCCTCATTGCGAAGATCGACCACGGCCGCGACCTCGACGCCGGCATCGCCCAGATCGAGCGCCACGCCATAGCCGTCGGCATTGGCCGTCAGCACCACGGCGCGACGGCCGGGCCTCACGCCATAGAGCTTGATCAGGCGCTGCGCCGCCGAGCCCAGCATCACGCCCGGCAGGTCGTTGTTGTGGAACACCGCCGGCTGCTCGAGCGAGCCGGTCGCGACCACCACCGCCTTGGCGCGCAGCTTGTAGAGGCGATTACCCTTGATCACCGCCAGCCAATTGTCGGCGAAGAAGCCGTTGCAGGTGGCGTCGGTCAGGATCCGGATGTTCTGCGACGCGGCCAGCTCGGCCGCGAGCTCGCGCGAACGCGTCCTGCCCTGCTCGCCCGCCGCATCGAAGCGCGCATAGGAGAGCGAACCGCCGACGCGCGGGCCCTCGTCGATCAGGATCACCTCGAGGCCGGCCTTCGCCGCCTCGGACGCCGCCGCCATGCCGGCGGGGCCGGCACCGATCACCGCGACATCGGCGAAGAGATATTCCTTGTCGTAGTAGTCATGATGCGCGTGGACGTCGACCTTGCCCAGGCCGGCGATCTCGCGGATCACCTTCTCCCAATGCGGCCAGGTCCATTTCGGCTTGAAGAAAGCCTTGTAATAGAAACCCACCGGGAGGAAGCGGCCGAGCCTCTCCATGAAGGAGAGCCGGTCCTGCTCGAGGCTGCCCTTGTAGTTCTGGCCCATCACGGCGAGGCCGGGCCGGATCGGATGCATGTCGGCCAGCACGTTGGGCTCGCCGCCGATCTGGACCAGCGTGTTCGCGTCCTGGCCGGCCATCGTCAGGATCCCGCGCGGCCGGTGATATTTGAAGGAGCGCGAGATCAGCCATTCGTCGTTGGCCGCGAGCGCGCTCGCGATCGTGTCGCCGACGAATCCCTGGAAGGGCCGGCCTTCGAAGGTGAAGGTGACCGGTTGGCCGCGGTCGATCAGCAGGCCGGCCGGTGCCGAAAGACGGTTGACCCCGTCGCTCATTTCTTTTCCTCGTTCGCCTTCGGCGCCGCACTGAACTCGACCCGGGATTTGAAGACCTCGCCCGCCGGATAGGTGCGCAGGATCTCGTCCGTCACCGTGTGGCGCTCGGCGATGAACCAGAAGGAGGTGGGCACGTGGCACCACCATTCGCGCACCACGCCGGCGGTGTTGTTCTCGATATGCACATACTCGGCCCATTCGCGGTCCGAGACTCGCGCGGGATCGGGCATCGGCTTCACTTCGCCGCCCCAGACGAACTCCGAGATGTTGCGCGGGCCGTTGAGCGGGCAGTTCATGATCTTCATGGGTTCCCTCCCTCGCTCAATGCCCGACCGAGGCCGCGCCCTTTTCGCCGACCTGCTTCATCTCTTCGAAGCGGGACAAGCGGAAGGGCTCGATCAGCTCGTGCGGTTTGTTGTTGGCGACGGTGTAGGACATGGTGAGACCGCAGACCGGCGTCGCCTTGAAGCCCCAGGTACCCCAGCCGGAATCGATATAGTAGTTCTCGAGCGGGGTGAGCCCCATGCAGGGGCTGAAATCGGGCGTCATGTCTGCCATGCCGGCCCATTGCCGGTTGAGCTTCATCTCGCCGAGGAAGGGCAAGAGCTCCAGCATGTGGCCCAGCAGGCCTTCCTTGAAATCGAGCGTCGAGCGCGTCGAATAGACGCCATAGGGGTCGGTCGATCCGCCCATCACCAGCTCGCCGCGCGAGGATTGCGAGATATAGACGTGCAGCGAGCCCGACACGATGATCTGGTCGAGGAAGGGCTTCACCGGCAGCGAGACGCAGGCCTGCAGCGGGATGGTGCGGATCGGCAGCTTGAAGCCAGCCAGCTTCGCCACCAGCGAGCTCGATCCCGCCGTCGCCTGCAGCACCTTATTCGCATAGACCGTGCCGCGGTTGGTGACGACGCCTTTGACCTTGCCGCTCTCCTGCAGGATCTCGGTCACCTCGGTGAGCTGATGGATCTCGACGCCGCGCCGCGTGGCGCCGCGGCCATAGCCCCAGGCGACCGCGTCATGGCGCGCGATCGAGCCCGGCGGATGATAGAGCGCGCCCAGGATCGGATAGCGCACATCCTCCGACATGTTAAGCACCGGACAGAGCTTGTGGATCTCGTCCGGCCAGATCAGCTCGGAATCCACACCCAGATGCTTGTTGACCTCGGCGCGCCAGCGGCTGGTGCGGATCGCGGCGTCGGTGTGGGCCAGCGTAAAATGGCCGCGCTCGGAATAGAGGATGTTGTAGTCGAGGTCCTGGCTCAGATCCTGATAGAGCTTGACCGAGGTGTCGTAGAACCTGACGCCCTCGGGCGTCAGGTAGTTCGAGCGGATGATGGCGGTGTTGCGCGCCGTGTTGCCGCCCGCGAGATACCCCTTCTCGAGGATCGCCACGTTGGTGATGCCGTAGTCGCGCGACAGGTAGTAAGCCGTCGCCAGCGCGTGGCCGCCGCCGCCGATGATGACGACGTCGTAGCTGGGCTTCAGATCCCGGGCGAGCGGGAAGTGGCGCTCGGCCGGGTAGGTCTTGCTAAGCCCGTATTTCAGCAGCCCGAAGGGCATCGTGAACCCCGTCTTTGGTCGGCATGAAGGCGGATCGGATCAGGACCGGCAGGCTAACCGCCGGTTTCCTGCCGGACAAGAAACATCACTCCGATGATCGGCGGAAAGCCGGCGATATTTACCGCAAATCCGACCGGCCGGCAGCGACATCGCGACGCCATGTCCCCGACGGCGCCGCTTGCGGTTCGCGCCGGATCGCCCCAGACTCCCTGCCTGTCCATTCTCGAGGGATCGATCATGACGGCCGGCGACCGGCGAAAGAATGTCGTGCTGATGGAACCGGCGGCGGAAGCGCTGCGCGACGAGTTCCTCGGCTGGCAATGCCGGCTGCGGCAGCTTTCGGTGCGCGAAGGGCTGGGACGCCCCTCCAGCGGCATGCGGGCCCGCGTCAGCACCCTCGACGGCACCGAACTCGCCCCGGCCGTCACCCTGCTGGTCATGCGCGAGGAGCCGGAGGAAAGCACCCAGCAGTTCCGCTTCCAGGTGCAGAAGACCCAGGACCCGGTCGAGCGTTATGAGAAAGCGCTGGAGATCCTGTCGGCCTGGTACTATCAGCGCCCGCGCGAGTTCAGCGACATCATGACCGGCCTGTTCGGGCCGGGATCGGCCTTCGCCGACCAACTGCTGCTGCATGGGCGTTGCGAGCTCGAATTCATCGAATATGCCAAAGGCTATCGCATCCCCTGCTCGGTGCTCGAGCTGGCCGAGAACGATGCCTTCTATCAGGCGACCTATTGGCACAACCGCCTCTTCAACCCGAACATGCCGGCCGGCGTCCGGGTGCTGTCCTTTACGCCGGACTGGACCCATTCCGCCGATTTCGAGGTCGAGACCGGCGAAGAGTGACGCTCCTCGCATCTCCGCACGACTCACTTTCTTCCCCTCTCTTTGGGGGCAGAGCAATCGCCGATGCGAGGCGAGTGAATCCCCTCCCCAACTTTTGGGGGAGGGTTGGGGAGGGGGCTGCTCGGTATCGGCCCCTTCGCACCCCGACGAGATCGTGGACCGAGTCATCCCCCTCCCTACCCTCCCCCTCAAGGGGGGAGGGGATAAGAAACGGGTGTCGCACCGACATGACAAGGGCCGGACTCAGACGAGTCCGGCCCTGTCTCATGGTTCGTTTCCTCGAAGGTCCGCTTAGAACTTCCGATAGGCCTTGTTGAGGTCGACCATCGGGTGCTTGCGGGACATCTGGAACTTGATCAGCAGCTCGCGCGCGATCATGTCGCGATCCTGCTGGTTGTCGGGCAGTTTCACGCCCGGCGGAATCGTAACCCAGCCATTGACGTTGCGGTCGAACACCGCGGCACGGCCTTCCTCGTAGCCCATATGGACGTCCTCGAGCCAGTTGAGGTCGTCCCAGCCCATCACTTCCATGTATTTCTTCAGGAAGGGCGTCAGGCGGCTGTAGTCCGGCACGAGATTGACGTCGTAGCGATAGCCGATGTGCTGGCCGATTTCCTTCTCGCGGTTGGAATCGAGGCCCTTCCCCTTGAGGTATTTGTCGACATCCTCTTTCTTCGGGGTGGCCTTCGCGGTCTTCACGACCTTCATGACCGGCTTCTTCTGCGTCGGTTTTGCCATCGGGGCTCTCCTCAGTACCGCGTCATGTCGGGTCGGCCGACCGTGTGCTGCGAGCCGGCCAGCGGCACCATGGCGAGCGCGGAGGCTTCCATGGTGAGGGCTGCGAGGTCTTCCGGCTCGAGGCTGTGCACGTTGGTCTTGCCGCAGGCGCGCGCCATCATCTGGCACTCGATGGCAAGGCAGTGCAGGAAGTTGTAGACGCGCTCGGCCGCCTCGTCGGGGTCGAGGCGCTTGCGCAGGACCGGGTCCTGCGTCGCCACGCCGACCGGGCAGCGGCCCGTATGGCAGTGGTAGCAGTAGCCCGCCTCGACGCCGATCTCCTTCTCGAAGTCGGCCTCGGGGATGTCCTTGTTGCAGTTGAGCGCCATCAGCGCCGAATGGCCGATCGCGACGGCATCGGCGCCGAGCGCGATCGCCTTGGCCACGTCCGCGCCGTTGCGGATGCCGCCGGCATAGACCAGGCTGATCTGGCCGGTCATGCCGACATCGTCGAGCGCCTTGCGGGCCTGGCGGATCGCGGCGATGCCGGGCACCCCGGTCTCCTCGGTCGCGATATGCGGACCCGCGCCGGTGCCGCCTTCCATGCCGTCGATATAGATCGAATCCGGGCCGGTCTTGGCCGCCATGCGGACGTCGTCATAGACGCGCGCCGCACCCAGCTTGAGCTGGATCGGAATCTCGCCATTGGTGGCTTCGCGAATCTCCTGGATCTTCAGCGCCAGATCGTCCGGCCCCAGCCAGTCGGGATGGCGCGCCGGCGAACGCTGGTCGATGCCGGCCGGCAGCGAGCGCATTTCCGCCACCTGGTCCGTCACCTTCTGCCCCATCAGATGGCCGCCGAGGCCGACCTTGCAGCCCTGGCCGATGAAGAACTCGCAGGCGTCGGCGAGGCGCAGATGATGCGGGTTGAAGCCGTAGCGCGACTGGATGCACTGATAGAACCATTTCGACGAATAGCGGCGCTCGTCGGGAATCATGCCGCCTTCGCCCGAGCAGGTCGCGGTGCCGGCCATGGTGGCGCCGCGGGCGAGCGCGATCTTGGCCTCGAAGGAGAGCGCGCCGAAGCTCATGCCGGTGATGTAGATCGGGATATCGAGCACCAGCGGGCGCTTGGCCTTGGGGCCGATCACGGTCTGGGTCAGGCACTTCTCGCGATAACCCTCGATCACGAAGCGGGTCAGCGTGCCCGGGAGGAAGGTCAAGTCGTCCCAGGTCGGGATCTTCTTGAAGAGCGAGAAGCCGCGCATGCGATAGCGGCCGAGCTCGGACTTGATATGGATGTCGTCGATGACCGTCGGCGGGAAGATGAAACTCTTGCCCAGCAGACTCTTGTTGCGCGACGACGGCTTCTTGGCCGGCGCGGCAGCGGGTACTTTCTTGCGTTCTCTCGCCATGAGCGAATTCCTTTTGTGCGATCTGTCGCGGGGCTTAGAGGATGAGTTTCTTCTCGGTGGGCTCCAGATTGTCGTAGTTCCAGAGCTGCTTCCCGGCGACGATCTTCTGCATGTTCTTGACGCCCTTGGGCGCCTCGAGCCCGTACATCTTGAGCTTGCGGCTGAGCCAGGAGACGTCGAGATCGGTCATCTCGCCCGGCACGGCGTCCACGCCCAGCCCGTCGATCTTGCCGCCGACATAGATCGTGCCGTCATACATGGAATCGCCGAGGTTCTTGCCGGCGTCGCCCAGCACAACCATGCGGCCGCGCTGCATCATGAAGCCGCAGAAGGCGCCGCAGCGCCCGCCGACGATGATGGTCCCGCCCTTCATGTCGATGCCCATGCGGGCACCCACATCGCCCATGCAGACCAGGTCGCCGCCGCGCAAGGCGGCGCCGAAGGTCGAGCCTGCGTTCTTCTCGATCACGATCGTCCCGGCCAGCATGTTCTCCGCGCAGGACCAGCCCACGCGGCCCTTGATGCGGATGTTCGGCCCGTCGATCAGGCCGCAGCCGAAATAGCCCAGGCTGCCTTCGATATGCAGGTTGAGCTTGTTGAGGATGCCGACCGCGAGCGAATGCTTGGCACCGGGATTCTTCAGGACGATGGTGCCGTAGCCCTTGCTCATCAGGTCGCGGATCTTGAGATTGACGTCGCGCGGCGCGAGCGGCCCACAATCGAGCTCGGCCCGCTTGTTGAAGTCGACGTCGAACGCCTCCGGATAGGTGAAGTTCTGCTCTTCGGCGGGCGTGAAGAATCGCTGCTGGGTGCGCCCGGAGAGCTGCTCCGTGTGCATCCCCATATCCTGGGATTTGGTTCTGAGGGCCATTATGCGCTCTTCCAAACGCGAACCTCGCCCTCATAGGGGTCGAAGGTATCGATTTCATGGGGGAATACGCTGCGGATCGCCACCTCTTCCGAGGCGAGACAGATGAACTTCTCGCTTTCGTAGAGGACCATGGGCTTCGCGGCCATCACATCCTTGGCCATGCCGAGCGAATCCGAGGTCGCGACCAGATAGGTGAAGACGCCATCGAGCTCGTCGATGGAATCCGTCATCGCGTCCTTGAGCTCGGCGCCCTGCTGCATCTTGTCGGCGAGATAGACGGCGATCAGCTCGGAATCGCAGTTCGACATGAAGCGGTGGCCGCGCCGCTCGAGCGCGCGGCGCCCGTTCCAATAGTTGGTGAGCTGGCCGTTATGGACCACCGACACGTCGGCGAACGGATAGGCCCAGTAGGGATGGGCCGACCGGATGTCGACATCGGATTCGGTCGCCATGCGGGTGTGACCCAGCGCATGGGTCCCGGTGAAGCCCTTGAGGTGATACTGCTCGGCCACGCGCGCGGCGTCGCCGAGATCCTTCACCAGCTCGAGCCCATGGCCCATGGACAGGATCTCGGCCCCCTCCACGTCCTCGATGAAGTCGGCGAGCTTGCGCCGGTCGCCGGCATAGTCGATCCGGTAGCGGAAGGCGTATTCGGTGGCGTCGGTGGTCTCGAGGATCCGTCCGCCCAGTTCCTTGATGCGCTTGTCGACTTCGTTCCGGCGCTCCTTGACCTGGTCGTGGATCTTGAAACCTTTCAGCATCTCGTCCTGCTCGGCCACCTTGAAGCGCAACATCAGCTCGTTGCCCTTCAGCGGCTTGCCGTAAAGCGCGTAGCCCGTCGAATCCGGCCCGCGATGCTTCAGCGACTGCAACATCGCCGTCATCTCGGTGCCGATATCGCCGGTCTTGCCATGTCGATGGATCAATCCCGCAATTCCGCACATCTCGCTCTCTCTTTCTCCTATGCCGGTACCCGCGTACTTCGCGAAGGTTGATTACGGCAGATAGTCCCAATATTGCTGGAGGTCCCAGTTGGTGACGGTGGCGTTGAACTTCTCCCACTCGTCGCGCTTGTAATGCGTGAAGACCTTGTACATCTCGTCGGGCATCGCCTTCTTGATGACCTCGTCCTTCTCGAGCTCCTCGAGCGCCAGGCCCAGCGACATCGGCAGCTTCTTGACCTTCTTGCCGGCCGCCATCGCCGCATAGATGTTGCGCTCTTCGGGCTCGCCCGGATCGATCTTGTGGGTGATGCCGTCGTCGAAGGCCTGCAGGATGCCGGCCGCCATCAAATAGGGGTTCACCGTCGAATCCACCGAGCGGTATTCGAAGCGGCCCGGGGCGGAGATGCGCAGCGCACAGGTGCGGTTCTGATAGCCCCAGTCGGCATAGACCGGCGCCCAGAAGCCCGTGTCCCACAGGCGGCGATAGGAATTGACGGTGGAGGAGCCGATTGCGGTCAAGGCACCCACATGCTTGATGATGCCGCCGATGCAGTTGAGGCCGATCGGACCCGGTTTCGACTGGCCCTTGAGCGGCAGGAAGGTGTTCTCGCCGCCCTTGAGATAGGCGAAGTTCTCTTCCATGCCCGGCAGGTTGTCGAGCCCGAGCTTGTTGACCTTGTCCTCGCCGCCCTTCCACAGGGAGATGTTGTGGTGGCAGCCATTGGCCGAGACGCCCATGAAGGGCTTGGCCATGAAGCAGGCGATGAGATTGAACTCGCGCGCGACCTGGGCGCAGATCTGGCGATAGGTCGTCAGGCGGTCGGCCGTGCGCAGGCAGTCGTCGAACATGAAATTGAGCTCGAGCTGGCCCGGCGCGTCCTCGTGATCGCCCTGGATCATGTCGAGGCCCATGGCGCGCGAATATTCGATCGCGCGCATGAAGACCGGACGCAGGCTCTCGAACTGGTCGATGTGATAGCAGTTCGGCTTGGAGAAGCCGCCATCGGGCAGACCGTCGGCGCCCTTCTTGAGCCACATCATCTCCGGCTCGCAGCCGTGACGCATGTGGAGACCCTTGTGCTTCTTCTTGAACTCCTCATGGAGGATCCGGAGATTGCCGCGGCAGTCCGAGGTCAGATGCCCGCCCGGATTGACCCGTTCCTCGCGATTGCGGAAGCAGGTGCAGAAGACGCGCGCGACGCGCTTGTCCCAGGGCAGCTGGCAGAAGGTCTCGGGGTCGGGAATGCCGACCAACTCGGAGGCCTCGGGGCCATAGCCGATATAATTCTTGAAGCGGTCGACGAAGAGATTGGCGGTCGAGCCATAGACCAGCTGGAAGCCGCGCTCGGCGATGCTCTCCCAATGATCCGCCGGGACGCCCTTGCCGACGATGCGGCCGGTCACCGACACGAACTGATAATAGATGTACTGGATACCAAGCTCGTTGATCTTGGCCCGTACCTGCTTGACGAGTTCCTTTCGCCCCTTTTGCGAGACGTGGGCTTCCAAGTCGGTCATGGCTGCGTGTTCTCCCCTACAAACATTTTTCGTTGTCCAGGTCTCCAGGACGGAGCCGGCGCCAGTTTCCTCGACTGCCGCACCTCGCCCAAGCGCGAAAACGACTGAACCGGTTGCGCTTTCGAGCCGCCTTTTGCCGGTCGGCCCGGGCAACCCTGCCCAATCAAACCAATTTCATACCTCTCCTTGGCCATGCCGGATGACCGGGATCGACAAGCCCCGCGGCAGCGTCTTTCGACTCCTGGAACAGCCCGGCCACCGCGGCACCAAACCGGATCGGACGCGGCCGAAATCCGGCCGCGGACGAGATCCAATCAGGCGCATCGGGAGGAACTGTCATGAGGGCTCGGGACGCAGGCGGATGCTTGGGACCGTTGCACTTTCCCGACACCGGCCCGGCGCTCACGGCGGCCCGGGACCGGATCCGCCCCAGGCGCCGCCGCTCCGGACTTGATCGGAAGGCCCAATTAGTGAAACATAAGCCCAGCCGGTTTCAAACCACTATTTTCCAAAGGCACAGAAATGGCCCGCATTGGTGGTCGGCCGTTGAAGGAGCGCAGCGAAGCTCCGGCCATTCTGCTGCCCCGCAACGAGCCCCGCGCCATCGCCGATCCCATGCGCGGCTCGGCCTGGATCACGCAGCAGCTCCGTCAGGCGATCACCGAGGGCGGCCTTCGCCATGCCGAGAAGCTGCCGGCGGAACGCCAGCTCGCCGAGATCTTCGGCGCCTCGCGCACCACGGTGCGCAGCGCGCTCAACCAGCTCGAGGCCGAACGGCTGGTGACGCGCCGGGTCGGCAGCGGCACCTTCGTGAATTACCAGCCCCGCTCGCCGCAGGACGACGTCGCCGAGCTCACCAGCCCGCTAGAGCTGATCGATGTCCGCCTCGCGGTCGAGCCTCATATGGTGCGGCTGGCCGTGCTCAATTCGACCTCGCGCGAGCTGGAGCGCTTGAACGAGGCGCTGGCCGAGATGGAGCGGTCGAGCGTCGATTCCGAGACCTTCACGCTGCTCGACGAGCAGTTCCATCTCTGCATCGCAGAATGCAGCCGCAATCCGCTGATGGTCTCGCTCTACCGGCAGATCAACGATGTCCGCACCCACGCCCAGTGGAACGCGATGAAGGACAAGGTGCTGACGATCGAGCGGATCGCCGAATATAACCGGCAGCACCGCACCCTGGTCGAGGCGATCCAGGCGCGCGATGTCGAGAGCGCGGTCGCGATCGTGACCAATCACCTGCATTACGCGCGCCGCCAGTTGCTGGGTGCCGGCGCCAATGTCGGCGGCGAGGCCTAGAGAGCGGACCGGTTCCTTCCCCGCCAACGCCCGGCGCGGATCCGCCAGAATCGGTCGCCCGCCCTATTGTCGCGAGGGGTCCCCGGCCATAGAGTCCGGTCACCCCCGGAGAGCGCCCCCACTCTCCCCCAACTTTTCGAATTCCCGGAGCGATCACCATGACCCGCGCCTTTCGCCTGTGTTTCGCCATCACCCTGGCCGCGGCCGCCCTGCTGGGCGCGCCCGTCGCCGAAGCGCATCTCATCGGCGAGCATGGCGCGGGCTTCGAAGCCGGCATCCTCCATCCGCTCTCGGGGCTGGACCACCTCCTCGTCATGATCGCCGTCGGCATCTGGGCGGCGCAGCTCGGCGGCCGCGCAATCTGGGCCGTGCCGTGCGCCTTCGTCGGGTTCATGGTGGTCGGCGGCCTCCTGGCCGTCTCGGGTATCTCGATGCCGCTGGTCGAGCCCGGCATCCTGGGCTCGGTCCTGCTGTTCGGCCTCCTGATCGCGACCGCGGCCCGCGTGCCCACGGTCGTCGGCATGGCGATCGTCGGCCTCTTCGCCCTGTTCCACGGCCATGCCCATGGCACCGAGCTGCCGGAAGCGGCCAATCCCGCCGCCTATGCACTGGGCTTCGTGCTCGCGACCTCGTTCCTGCATGCGGTCGGCCTCGGGCTCGCCCTCATGACCGGTCGCATTGCGCCGAAGCCGGCGCTGCGCGTCATCGGTGGCGGCATCGCCGCTGCTGGCGTCGCGATGGTGGCGGCACTCTGAGCGGCCGCCGCGGTGCCCGGGTCTAAGCGGTGTCCCTGACGCCGCGCGACCGCGCCCGCCGGCCGGTTCTGGATCCGACCCGCCTCGCCTTCCTCACCGGGCGCGAGGAGCAGCGCTTCCTCGCCGACCGGCCCCGCTCGCTGGCCTTGCTCGACCGCGCGCGTGCCCACATGCCGGGCGGCGTGCCGATGGCCTGGATGACTGCGATGCATGGCCATCCCCCCGTCTTCGCCGCCGAGGGCGACGGCGCCTGGTTCACCGATGTCGACGGCCATCGCTATCTCGACATGAACCAGGCCGACCTGTCGATGAATGTCGGCTTCGGGCCCCCGGCAGTCGTCGCGGCGGTCGCCGACCGGATGCGCCGCGGCAGCCAGTTCATGCTGCCGACCGAGGACGCGATCTGGTGCGCCGAGGAACTGGCCGAGCGCTGGGAGCTGCCCTATTGGCAATTCACGCTCTCGGCCTCGGGTGCCAACACCGAGATCATCCGCCTCGCGCGCCATGTCTCGGGCCGCGACAAGATCCTGATGTTCGACGGGAAATATCACGGCCATATCGAGGACAGCCTCGTGATCATGGCCGGCAACGGCGTGAAGCCGGAGCTCTACGGACTTTCGGACGCCGCGGCCTCGCGCGCGCGCATGGTGCCCTTCAACGATCTCGACGCGGTCGACCGCGCGCTGGCGCCGCGCGATGTGGCGCTCTGCATCGTCGAGCCGGCCTTGACCAATGTCGGCGTGGTGATGCCGGCCGAGGGGTTTCACCAGGGCTTGCGCGAGCTCACCGAGCATTACGGCACCTTCCTGGCGCTCGACGAAACCCATACCCAGATCGCCAGCCCCGGCGGCTTGAAGCGCCTCTGGAATCTCGAGGCCGATGCGGTCGGGCTCGGCAAGACCATCGGCGGCGGCGTGCCGATCGGTGCCTACGGTTTGAGCGAGACGCTGGCGCAACCCCTGAAGCAACCGCCCGTCATGCAGGGCGCGCCGATGGAATCGGTCGGCGGCGTCGCCACCGGCGGCACGCTCTATGGCAACGCGCTTTCCATGGCCGCCTGTCGCGCGGCGCTCTCGCAGGTGCTGACACCGCAGGGCTTTGTCCGCACGGCGGCCTTGGGCGCGCAATTGGCGGACGGCCTCGCCGGACTCTTCGCCGCCGGCAGCCTCGACTGGCAGGTCCATCGGTTGACCAGCCGCTCGGGGTTCACCTTCGCGGATCATCTCCCCCGCAACGCCGCCGAGGCGCGCGAGCTGGCGCAGCCCGGCCTCTATCGCCTCCTGCGCTTGTGGATGGCCAATCGCGGCGTCTGGGAGTCGGTCGCGACCGCCGGCCCCACCGTCTCCTTCGCCATGGCCGAGGCCGAGGTGGAGTTCTATCTTGAACGCATGCGCGAGTTCCTCGGCGACATTCTCTAGGCGCCCCGGACCGCCGACCTTAGCGGAGCCCGCAATCCATGGAGATCGTGACCGCCGATCGCTGGTATCGCATGCGGAATGTCGGCGACGGCGTCACCCATATCGACGAGCCGCATATCAAGCCGTTCTATCGCTGCAACATTTGGCATGTGCGCGGGAAGGAACGCGATTTGCTGGTCGACAGCGGGCTCGGTGTGGTCAGCCTGCGCCGGCAGGTCGCGATCCTGGCCGAACGCCCGCAACTCGCCGTCGCGAGCCACGCCCATTTCGACCATGTCGGCAATCACCATGAATTTGCGGAGCGCGCCATCCATGCCGAGGAGGCGCCCCTCCTCGCCCGTCCCGGCCGCGACGAGACGCTGGCGACGCTCTATGCCACCGAGGAGATGTTCACCAGCCTCCCGCCCGGTGGCTTCGACGCACCGGCCTATGAAGTGACGCCGGCTCCCGCGACCCGGATCCTCCATGACAGCGATATTGTCGATCTGGGCGACCGCCAATTCGAGGTGTTTCATCTGCCCGGCCACTCTCCCGGATCGATCGGCCTCTGGGAGAAAGCGAGCGGCATCTTCTTCGCCGGCGACACGGTCTATGACGGGCCGCTCATCGACGATGCCTATCACTCCGACATCGCCGCCTACATCCGCTCGATGGAACGCCTGCGCGACCTGCCGGTGCGCGTGGTCCATGGCGGCCATTTCCCGAGCTTCGGCCGAGAGCGGTTCGTGGAGTTGATCGACGGGTATTTGAACGAGAAACGCGCAAGCTAAATCCCGTTCTGTTGCCCACCCCTCCCTCTACCCCCTCCCGCAAGGGGAGGGGGCGTGGATTTGTTTTGCGTCTCCGTCGCCCTACGCTCTCTTGAAAAATGAGATTGGATTCTTTCCAGCCCCCTCCCCTTGTGGGAGGGGGTAGGGGGAGGGGTTTCTTTCAGCAGCCTCGCCGCCGATCGAAACTCACTTCGGCGTCGGCTTGTAGATCGGCCCGCGGTCCGACACCACCTTCAGCATGCCGTTGCGGACATACTCCGGCGTCTCGTCGGGATCGTAGGGCCGGTTCTCCTGGCCCGGATAGCCGATGAGTTTGCGGACGCGCGGATCCATGTAATAGCCCGCGGAAGCGGCGAGGCTGATGGCGCCGAAGGCGGGCCCGTCGGTCTTGTTCAGGGCCTCGGCCGCGGCGCGCGGATCCTTGCCCTTGGCCGCGCGCAAGCCCCGCAGCAGGTTCTCGCGCAGGTCAGGGCGGAAACCCAGCACCTTGTCGAGGATCTCGCCCTGGATGCCGATCTCGCTCGCCGCCGGCATGCCCTCGGCCGCCGGGATCAGCACATCGGCGATGCCGGCAAAGGTCTTGCGATCGTCGTCCTGCAACGCGGTGCTCATGCCGCAATCTCCTGGTCGCGCCGATTGGCGATCAAATGCTTCACGCAGCGCAGCGCGATCGCGCAGATCGTGCCGGTCGGATTGAAACCGGACGAGGTCACGAAATTGCTGCCGTCATAGACGAAGAGGTTCGGCACGTCATGCGCCTTGCCGTAGGGATCGACCACCGAGGTGCCGGGGTCCTCGCCCATGCGGGCCGTGCCCATCAGATGCCAGCCGCAATCGCGCATCAGCGGCGTGGTCGTCATCGAGACGGCGCCCGCGGCCTTCATCGCTTCCTGCGCGCGCGCCAGGTGGAAGTCGATGAGCTTCCGGGTGTTCTCCGAGTTCTTGTAGATCAGCTTCGGCGCCGGAATGCCGTCGGAATCAGTCAGCGTCGGATCGAGCACGACGCGGTTCGATTCCTCGGGCAGATCCTCCGCGATGATGCCCCACTCGAAGGCGTGGCCGAAGACGCGCTTGGTATTGCGGTGGAGGTTGACGCCCCAGGCCTCCTCGAGCGCACGGCCGCCATAGGCGGCGCGCAGGCCGAGGGGGCCGCCCGACGGCATCACCTGCCATTTGGCGCCGCGCACGAAACCGCGCGACTTGTCGGTCTCGTAGAACTGCATCGACTGGATGGTCTGGCCGGCGGGCCCGAGCCAGCTTTCGAGCGGCTCGTCGAACACGCCCGCGACCGCGGCATAGGGATGCATCATCAGCCGCTTGCCGACGAGGCCGGTGCTGTTGGCGAGGCCGTTCGGGAAACGCTTCGAGGTCGAGAGCAGCAGCAGCCTCGGCGTGCCGATGCCGTTGGCACAGACGATGACGATGCCGGCCTTCTGGGTCCGCTCTCGCCCCGCGCGATCGATATAGACAGCGCCGGTGGCGAGACCCTTGTCGTTGACCAGGATCTCCTTCACCCGCGCACCCGTGATCATCTTGGCACCGTTCTTGATCGCGCTCGGCCAATAGACCAGGTCCATCGACGCCTTCGCGCCCTCCGGACAGCCGGTGAGGCAGGTGCCGCGGCGCACGCAGGCATTGCGGCCGCGATAGGGCTTCGATGGCATCGCGTTGGGGCCCGGCCACCAATGCCAGCCCAGCTTGTTCATGCCCTCGGCCGCCTTCATGCCGATCTTCCCGATCGGCAGCGGCGGCGTCGGCAGCGGCTTCGTCGGCGGGAAGGCCGGATCGCCGGCGAGACCGGAGACGCCCATCTCCTCCTCGGCCTGCTCGTAGAAGGGCTCGAGCTCCTCATAGGTGAAGGGCCAATCGTCGGCGACGCCGTCGAGCGTCTTCACCCGGAAATCCGACGGCATGAAGCGCTGCCAGTGCGCGGCCCAGAGGATCGTGCTGCCGCCGACCGCGTTGTACATCAGCGGATTGACGTCAGATTCCGTGACATCGACCGGATAGTCGTTCTCGAGATCGCGGACATTGGGATTGGGATGCCAGCGCTTCTGCGCCATCAGTTCCCATTCCGGACGCGCGCCGGCGAACTCCTTGTTGTCGACCCAAGGCCCCTGGTCGAGGCAGACGACCTTGAAGCCATTGTCCGAAAGATGCTTGGCCGCGACCGATCCGGAGGCCCCTGCACCAATGATCAGGACGTCGGCGTTTTCGCTGCGCCGGTCACTACCCGCAATTGCCATCTGAGCTGTTCTCTCTCTATTTCCCGTTTTTGCTGGTCTTCCGCGGCGCCCTGGCAGGCCCCCCGCGAAAGCCTTGGTTTCGCCAGGGACCTGGCGAGAATTGGCGGCGCTCATCTTGCCACGGGGGCGACGGGACGCCAAGATTGTCGACATTCTCGTTGACAATCTTGGCGCCGTCGATGGTACATTTCGGACGAAGAATGGCTTCGCTCGGGGGCCGTTCCGTTCACGGTCCCGCATCCCAGAACAACGGCGCCTGCCGCGTCGTTGGGACGCTTTTCATGGCGCTCGGATGTGCCGGAATGAGGTGTTCTTCAGGCTCCAGGCAGATCTCGTGATCGCACCCCTCGCGTTCGTCGCCCCGCTCCGGCGGCCTCGACCGTTCGACCCTGCTAAATCGGTTGTCTCGAGTTCCAACCTTGGCCGCCTGACGGCGCCGGACCTGCCTTCGCCGACGGGAGAAATCAGGAATGCATATCGTCACCGTGGTTCGATTGGTGCCCGACCTGCTCGAGGAGATCCAGGTCAATGAGCAGGGCACCGACATCGACCGCGAATGGATCGGCGTCAAGCTCTGCGAGTTCGACGATCACGCGCTCGAGGAATCGGTCCTGATCAAGGAGGCGACCGGCGCGACCGTCACCGCCGTGGGGATCGCCGTCGAGGGCATGGACCGGGTGCTGCAGTCGGCCGTCGCCCGCGGCGCCGACCGGGCCGTGAAGATCGATTGCGGAGAGGCCAATCCGGACTCCCGGGCCCTCGCCAAGCTGCTGTGCGAGGCGCTGGCGCAGCTGAAGCCGGACCTGATCCTGGCCGGCGTGCAGACGCCCGAGGATCTGTTCGGCCAGCTGGTGCCGTTCCTGGGCGCGCTGATGGGCCGCCCGCATGCCAGCGGCGTCACCGGCGCGCAGGTCGAAGGCAACGCCGTCGTGATCCAGCAGGAATATGGCGCCGGCCGCGCCGCGCGCCTGAAGCTGGCGCTGCCGGCGGTGCTGGGGGTGCAATCCGCCTCTCAGCCGCCGCGCTATGTGTCGGGCACAAAGCTGCGCCAGGCGATCCAGGGCACCAAGATCGAGACCTTGTCGGCGGCGGCGAGCGCTGGCAACAACGGCGCCGTCAAGGAAATGCGCCGGCCGTCACGCGGGCAAGGGGCCGAGATGATCGACGGCGAGGCCGAGGCGGTCGCGGGCAAGATCTTTGACGCGCTCGTCGCGCGCGGCCTCGTGGGAGGAAAGTGATGTCGGTGATCCTGGTCTATGTCGAAGCGAATGACGGCACCGTCACGGCTGCCAGCCTCGAAACCCTCTCGGGCGCGCGCCAGCTGGCCGACGCTGCGGGCGGCTCGGTCGAGGCGCTGATCCTGGCGGCCGATCCGGCGCCCCTGTCAAAGCAGGTCGTCGGCGCCGACCGCATTCTCGAAGTCGCGCATCCTGCCCTCGCCGCCTATCTGCCCGAGGCGCATCAGGCCGTGCTGGTCGAGACCGTGAAGGCCCGCAAGCCCGACCTGCTGTTGCTGGCCAATTCCTATGTCGGGCTCGACCTCGCCGCCAGCACGGCGATCGCGACCGACCGTCCGGTCGTGAGCTATTGCATGGCCGTGGCGCTGGCGGGCGATGTCCTGACCACCACCAACCAGGTCTATGGCGGCAAGATCGAGGCCGTCGCCGAGACCAGGCTGCCTGCCGTCGCCGCCGTCAATCCCGGCACCTTCAAGAGCGACGCGACTGCGAAGCCGGGCGTCGAGACCCTCCGCCTGGAGGCGCCCGCCGCCCTCGGCAGTCTCGCCAGCAGCTTCGTCGAGGCGCTCAAGGAAGAATCCGGCGACGTCGACATCACCCAGCAGGAGCGGCTCGTCAGTGTCGGTCGCGGCATCGGCGAGGCTGACAATATCGCGCTGGCGCAGGCCCTGGCCGAGGCGCTCGGTGCCGTGGTCTCGGCCAGCCGCCCCGTGGTCGATGCCGGCTGGATGCCGAAGAGCCGGCAGGTCGGCAAGTCGGGCCACAAGGTGAAGCCGAAGCTCTATGTCGCGGTCGGCATCTCGGGCGCGCCGGAACATCTCGAAGGCATGCGCGATGCGGGCTTCATCGTGGCGATCAACCAGGATGCCAAGGCGCCGATCTTCGACGTCGCCCATATCGGCACCACCTGCGACCTGTTCGATCTGCTGCCCGCCTTGACCGAACGGCTGAACACGCGGAACGCCTGACCCGTGGATTCCAAGCCCCTCGTCCTGGCGGCCCTGATGGTGCTGGCCGCCTCCTTCGCCAGCTATCGGTTCTTCCTCCGGCTGCGCCCGATGTTCAGCGCGCCGGGGATCGACCGGCTCGACCATATCGGCGAACGGCTCTGGGGCCTGGTGCCGAACGTGCTGCTGCATCGCCGCCTGCTGATGATCCGCTATTCCGGGATCCTGCATGCGATGATCTTCAGCAGCTTCATCGTGCTCTTCACCGCCATCATCCAGGCCTTCGGCTCAGGATTGATCCCGGGCTTCAGCCTGGCGCCCGTCGGCGGCAACAGCGTCATCGCCCTGCTGCAGGATGTCTTCGCCGTCGTCATCCTCGTCGGCGTCGGCATGGCCTTCTATAACCGGTTCGTCATCAAGCCGGCGCGGTTCAAGGGCTCCAACAACAAGGACGCGACCATCATCCTGCTGCTGATCACCTCGGTCGTGGTCAGCATGCTGCTGGAGTTCGCTTTCCACATCGCCGCCGGCAACGAACCCTCCGCGGCCTGGCGGCCTTTGAGCTCGGCTATCGCCAAGCTGCTCGTCGCCCTGGGCTTCGACGGGGAGCGGGCCGCCGAAGCCGCCCATATCCTCTACTGGGTCCATGTCTCGGTGATCCTGGGGTTCCTCACTTATATCCCCGGCTCCAAGCATCTCCATATGTTCGCGGCGATCCCGAACATCTTCCTGCGCAATATCGGCCCCAAGGGCCAGTCGCGCACGCCCGACCCCAAGGCCGCCCATATCGGTCTTTCCGATGTGCGCGAGCTCGACTGGAAGGGGATGCTCGATCTCTATTCCTGCACCGAATGCGGCCGCTGCCAGGCGGCCTGCCCGGCTTATGCCGCGGGCCTGCCGCTCAGCCCCAAGATCCTGATCATGAATCTGCGCGACGCGCTGATCGGGGAAGAGACGGCGCCGGCGCGTCCGGCCGGGGCGCCGGCCGCGGGCTCCAATCTCGAGGCGCTGGTCGGCAGCGTGATCTCGGAGCAGACCCTCTGGGCCTGCACCACCTGCCGCGCCTGCATGGATGTCTGCCCGCTCCATATCGAGCATGTGCCGAAGATCGTCGATATGCGCCGCCATATGGTCGAGGCCGGCCATGTGACGCCGGGCATCCAGGACGCCATGGCGAGCTTCCAGCAATATGGCAATTCCTTCAAGAAGCCGGCGCGCATGCGCGCGAAATGGACCTCGGGCCTCGATTTCAAGATCAAGGACGCGCGCAAGGAGGAGGTCGACATCCTCTGGTTCGTCGGCGATTACGCGTCCTACGATCCGCGCGTCCAGCGCATCACCCAGACGGTGGCGCGGCTGCTGCGCAAGGCCGGCGTCGATTTCGGCATCCTCTATGACGCCGAACAGAACAGCGGCAACGATGTGCGCCGCGTGGGCGACGAGGGTCTGTTCCAGACCCTCTCCGAGCACAATATCGAGGCGCTGGCGGGCTGTAGCTTCAAGCGCATCATGACCACCGATCCGCACAGCCTCAACGCGCTGCGCCAGGAATATCCGGCACAGGGCACGAGCTACGAGGTGATCCACTACACCCAGCTCCTGCTGGAGCTGCTGCGCGAGGGCAGGATCGAGAAGGCCGCCAACGGGAAGGTGACGGGCGTCGTGACCTATCACGACCCCTGCTATCTGGGCCGCTACAACAACGGCTTCGAACCGCCGCGCCAGATCTTCGCCGAGCTCGGCTACCAGCTCCACGAGATGGGCCGGTGCCGCGAGAACAGCTTCTGCTGCGGTGCGGGCGGCGGGCGGATCTGGCAGGACGATACCGGCGTGACTGAGCGGCCGAGCGAGAACCGTATCCGCGAGGCGCTGGCGCTGGGCGACGCGACCATCTTCGCGGTCGCCTGTCCCAAGGACCTCGTCATGTACACGGCCGCGGTCCAGTCGCTCGCGGTCGAGGACAAGATCCAGGTGAAGGATATCGCCGAGCTCTTCGCCTAGTTTCGTACCGCGATCACCGGAGCGCCGCCATGACGTCGCCGAAAGCCGAACCGCCGCCGGTCCCGCCCCCGCATTCTCATCCCAGCCGGCCGCGCATCGCCATGCCGCCAGGCGCCTGGGACTGCCATTGCCATGTGCTCGGGCCCACCGACCGTTATCCCTACTGGCCCGACCGCAGCTACACGCCGCCCGAAGCGCCGCTGTCGCGCTATCTGGCTCTCCTCGATCTGCTGGGTGTCGAGCATGGCGTGCTGGTGCAGCCCAGCGTCTATGGCACCGACAACCGGATGCTGCTGGATTCCCTGAAGGCCGAGCCGCGCCGGTTGCGCGGCGTCGTGGTCATCGATGCGACGATCGCCGACCGCGAGCTCGAGGCGATGCATGCGGCGGGCGTGCGCGGCGCGCGCGTCAACCTGCTCTTCCGCGGCGGCGTGTCCTTCGCGGCCGCTGAGGCCATTGCCGACCGCATCCGCCCCCTGGGCTGGCATATCCAGTTCCTGCTGGACATCTCGCAGACGCCGGATCTGCACCAGGCCGTCAAGCGCCTGCGGCTCCCCGTCGTGATCGACCATATGGGGCACTTCCCCGCTTCGCATGGCGCGACCTCGCCCGCCTTCCGCGACCTGCGCGCGATGCTGGCCGAGGGGCTGGCCTGGGTGAAGCTCTCGGCCCCCTATCTCTTCACGCGCCAGCCGGGCATGCCCTATGCGGACGTGACGCCGATCGCCCGCGCGCTGGTCGAAGCCGCGCCGGGGCGCTGCGTCTGGGGCACGGACTGGCCGCACCCGGCCAACAAGCTGGCGATGCCGGATGACGGGCCGCTGACGGATCTGCTGGGCGATTGGGTGCCGGACGAGGCGGTCAGGCGGCGGATTCTGGTCGAGAACCCGAAGGCGCTGTACGGCTTCGGCTGAACTAATCCCCTCCCCCGCTTCGCGGGGGAGGGTTAGGGAGGGGGCTGCACGGTTGTAGGAGTGCTCGCTGCAACTGTCGGAGCAGCCCTCTCCCTAACCCTCTCCCGCAAGCGGGAGAGGGAATACAACTAACAGCGAGAACTTTACCCCTTCGCGATCGCGGCGAGAGCCGCTTCGGCGACCGAGACGTCCTGGTCGATCATGCCGCCGGCGACGCCGACCGCGCCCACAACCTTGCCGCCGATCTCGACCGGCAGGCCGCCGCCGAACACCACCATCGGCGTCCGGTGGGAGGTTTCCATCGCGTAGAACGGTCCGCCCGGCTGCACATACTGGGTCACGTCGCCGGTCTTCATGTTGAGCGAGCGCGAGGTATAGGCCTTGCCCTGCGAGATTTCGATGCTCGCGAGCAGGGCATTGTCCATGCGATGGAACGCCACCAGATTGCGGCCGGCATCGACGATGGCGATGCTATGGGCCGAGCCGATTTCCTTGGCCTTGGCGATGGCGGCGGCGATGCCCTTCAGGGCGCGATCGGCGGTAATCTCGCTCATTCAAGTCTCCTTCGGTTCGGTTCGATAAGGGGGTGGTTTGAAACTCAGGCCACGCGGCCGGTCATGGAGATGCCGAGCAGCTGGTCGTGGGTGCATTTCGCCTTGGGCGCGCGATAGATCGCCTTGCCGTCGCGGATAACGATGACGTTCTCCGACAGCGCCATGATCTCGCGCATCGAGGAGCTGATCAGGATGACGGCAGCCCCGTCGCGCGCCAATCCCAGCATGATCTCGTAAATGTCGCGGATCGCGCCCACATCGACGCCCGAGGTCGGCTCGACGAAGATATAGACGCGGCATTTGGCGCTCATCCATTTGCCGATGACGGCCTTCTGCTGATTGCCGCCGGAGAAGAACTTCATCGCCTTGCCGGGCGCATCGGGCTTGACCTGCAGGCGCTTGATCACCTGCTCGGCATAGGTGAGCTTGGCGCGATCGGAGATGAAGCCGCCCCGGCTCAGCCGCGAGAGCACCGGCAGCGCGATGTTCTCCGCCGCCGACATGTTCGGGAACAAGGCCTGCTTGCGCCGATCCTCGGGGATGAGCGCGATGCCGGCCTGGAGCGCCTTGCTCGGGCTCGAGAGATCGGTAACCTGCCCCGCGATCCTGATCTCGCCGTGATGCGGCACCAGCCCGGCCACGGCGCGCGCCACCAGCTCCATGCCGCCGCCCACCGGCCCCGTGATGCCCAGCACCTCGCCCGCATGCACCTCGAAGCTCAGGGGCGACAGCTGATCGCAGCTGAGCTGGTCGACCTGCAGCATGCCTTCCGGCCTCGCCAAGCCCGGATTGAAGACCTCGAGCTCGTTCTTGGTCTTGTCGACCATAAGCTCGGTCACGCGCTCCTCGGTGATGTCGGCGCCGGCGAGCGTCGCCGAGACGCGGCCGCCGCGCAGGATCGTGATCCGGTCGCAGAGCTGGCGGATCTCGCCCAGACGGTGCGAGATATAGATGATCGTGATGCCCTCTTCCTGGAACCGCCGGATCAGGCGGAACAGGAGCTCGGCCTCGGTGGCCGAGAGGCGCGCCGTCGGCTCGTCCAGCACGATCAGCTTGTATTTGCGCTGGAACAGGGTCGCGAGGATGACGAGCTGGGATTCCGCGGCCGAGAGCGAGGAGGCAATCCGGTCGGGATCGAGCGTCAGCCCGATCTCCTTGAGGATCTTCGCACCCTGATCGCGGATCGCCTTGCGATTGAGGGTGAAGCGTCCCGGCTCACCGCCCAGCACCACGTTCTGCGCGACGGTGAAGCTGCCGATCAGCTCGGCGTCCTGGTAGACGGCGCCCAGCCCCAGCTTATGCGCATCCATCGGGCTCGAGATCGTGACCGGCTTGCCTTCGACGATGATCTCGCCTTCCGAATGCGAATAGACGCCGGTCAGGATCTTGATCAGGGTCGATTTGCCGGCGCCGTTTTCGCCCAGCAGGCCGTGGACCTCGCCGCGCTCGAATTTGAGCTCGACGCCGCGCAACACCCGAGTGCCGGAAAACTCCTTCCCCAGGTTGCGGAATTCGACGATCGGGGTCTGGGTCATGGCTGGCCGGTCCACCTAAATGAACTTCAGGTGGATTTCTTCGCGGTTCAGCAGCGCATTGGCCCCGACCGCGAGGATCAGCACGAGGCCGATGAAGAGCTGCCGCATGGCGAAGGGGAAGCCCATCATGCTCATGCCGGCGCTGACCATGTAGAGGAAGAACACGCCGAGCAGCGTGCCCAGCACATGAGGCTTGCCCTTGCCGAGCGTCGTCGCCCCCAGGAACACGGCCGCGAAGGCTTCGAGCAGATAGTTGGAATTGCCCGAGGGCTGCGCCGAGGTGGAGATCGAGGTCAGGATCACGCCGCCGACTCCCGAAAGGAGGCTCGACAGGATGAAGGACAGGATCACCCAGTGATAGACCTTGATGCCGGAATAGAAGGCCGCCATCGGGTTGTCGCCCACGGCGGTGATGTAATGGCCGACCTTGGTCTTGGTCGCCAGCAGGTGGGCCAGCACGAAGACGCAGAGCAGGACGATGACCGGCACCGCGACCGGGCCGATGGTGCCCTGGCCGATGAAGAGGAACGCCTTCTCCGTATAGGGCACGGCGATCTGATAGCCGTTCGTCAGGAAGATGTTGAGGCCGCCCAGCACGAACATCATGCCGAGCGTGACCACGATGCCGGACAGCCGCCCATAGGTGACGAGCAGCCCGTTCAGCAGCCCGACCACCACCGCGCTCGCCAGGGCGCCCAGTATCGCCACCCAGGGGCCGACCACCGGGATCAGATAGGCGGTGACGATCGAGGCGGTCGTGACGGTGAGGCCGATCGAGAGATCGAAGCTGCCGGCGATGACGACATAGGTCAGGCCCATCGACACCAGGCAGCTGACGATCATCGAGAACAGGATGTTGTTGAAGTTCGAGACGGTGAAGAACCAGGGCGAGGAGACCGAGAAACCGACACCGACCAGCACGATGATGGCGATCGTGCCCCAGCGCCGGAGCAGCCGAAGGCCGAGGCTCTCGGTCCCGCCGACTGCCGGCTTGGCCGCTGCGGCCGCCGTCTTGGTTTCTGTCGATGTCGCCGCCATGGAAGTTCTCCGAGTGTCATGCCCGCCGTCGCGCCGAAGCCGGACGGATTTAATGTGCCAAGCTACAATATTGCGACGAGGGCCCGGAGTCCCGGGCCGCCTTTGGTCACGCCCGCCATTGCCGCCGTTTAATTATAGACGCCGCCATCGATGGTGATCGCCTGGGCGGTCATATAGGAAGATTCGTTCGACGCCAGATAGACGAACATCGGCGCGATCTCGCTGGGCACGCCCTGGCGCCCCAGCGGCACCATCCCCTTCACCGCCCGGTCCTGCGCCTCGCGCCCGCCCATGAAGGCGATGGCGGGGTTGTTGAACGGGGTGTCGACCCAGCCCGGGCAGATCACATTGACGCGGATCTTGTCCGGTGCCAGCTCCATGGCGAGCGAGGTGGTGAAGGCGATGACCGCCCCTTTCGAGGCCGAATAGGCCGTCATGCCGGGGCCGCCGCGCTGGCCCGCGAGCGAGGCGGTGTTGATGATCGAGCCGCCGCCGGCCTTGCGCATATGCGCCACCGCGTATTTGGAGGCGAAGAAATGGGCACGGACATTGACCGCCATCAGCGCGTCCCAGTGCTTGGCGTCGAACTCCGTGACCTTGCCGGAATGCTGCAGGCCGGCATTGTTGCAGAGCACATCGAGCCCGCCGAGCCATTTGGCGCCGTCGTCGATCAGCGCCTTGACGCTGTCCTCGCTGGTCACGTCGCAGCGGATGAAATGGACATTGGCGCCGATTTCCTTGGCGGTCGCGCTCGCGTCCTTCTCGTTGATATCGCCGATGACGACCTTGGCCCCTTCGGCGACGAACTGCTTGACCGCTTCCTTGCCGATGCCGGTCGCAGCCCCGGTGATGATGATCCGCTTACCCTTGAGACGCTCGCCCATTGTCCTGTTCCGCTCTTGCTGATCCGCCCGGCTCGGTCCGCATCAAGCGGCCGCCCCGGCATTCCCGTTGATTTCGTCAGTCGTCCGACAGCAGCCGCCCGGCCCGACCCCAATTGTCGCCCGGCACCTCGTCGATGATCACATGCACGCGCTCGCGATTGGCGCCCGCGATCTCGACCAGGCTGTCGGTGATCCTCTCGACCAATTGCCGTTTCTGCTCAACCGTGCGACCGGCTTTGAGATGCACCTGTACGACCGGCATTTGATCCCTTTCCTGCAATAACGATCTGGTGGCCTTCATCCCGTAACGCAAAGGACGGCCGGCCCCGGAGCGCCCCCTCGCGCTCCGGAACCGGCCCCTTCTCAGGCTCGGCCGGTACGGGCCCGGCCTTCGATGTCAGTCTCTCGGGCGATCAGCCGCCATACTGCTTGAGCAGCGCGATCGCCTGCTTGTCCATCTCCTGGATTTCGGCCAGCGACTTCGCGGCCTGGTCCTTGGTGATCGACGTGACCGGCACGTGATAGACGTTCGGCTTCACGTCCTCGCCGCGGCCCAGCGCCAGCGCGAGCTCGCCCGTCTTGTCGCCCATGATGTGCCAGGGCGTGTCGGTGCTGAACTCGATGGTGTTGTCCGGGTTCTGGAACTCGGTCAGGAACTGGTCCGAGAAGTAGTGGTTGAACACCTTGATGTTCTTGCGGTTCATCTGCTTCAGCGCCTGGACGGCGCCGAGCGTCAGCGGCCACCACCAGGACACGATCGCCTGGATGCTGTCCGGATCCGGATTGGCCTGGAGCAGCGCCAGGGCGTTTTCGCGGCCCTTGGAGATCTGGTCGTTGGTCGAGGTGCTGCCCGGCATGAAGGGCAGCATCTTCATGCGCGGCTCATATTTGGTCATGAGCTCGAGCAGGTCGCCTTCCATGTCGAACGGCGTGTAGAAGCCGCGATCCTCGGCCGTCTGCACCAGCGTCCCCTGCCGCTGCAGCACGTTCTGGATCTGGTAGCCCATCACCATCGCGGTACCCCAGGTATCCTCGACGACCGCCGGGGATTCCTTCACCGGAACGGCAAAGCCGACCGTCTTGATGCCGCGCTTCTTGGCTTCGTCGACGATGAAGGCCGTCTCCGATTCCTGCGAATAGATGCCGAGGCAGAGTACGTCGATGCCGCGGTCGAGGAGCTGGCGCTCCGACTGCTGCTCGCTGTCCTTCGAGGGCTCGCCGCGGACCGCGACGATCTCTCCGCCGCCGTCCAGCACGGTCTTGCAGAGGCGCCAGCAACCGCGCCGCCAGGGCTGGTTGAAGGGGCCGTAATTGAGGCCGATGCCGACCTTCACCTTCTTGCCGGTGTCCGCGACCTGAACATGGTCGCGCAACTCGTCGGCGCTGACGGATTTCGCGAGCACCGACCCGGCCACCGCGGCCGAGGCGGCCCCGAGGCTGATCCGCTGCATGAATTCGCGGCGCGAGACATCCAGCCATTCCCGCAATTCTTCTGAGAGAAATTTATTCGTCACGTCTGGTTTCCTCCTCATCACCGGTCCCGACGTGGGACGAACGGTTCGCCCACTCGCCGGTTTCTATTGGGACCTCTTCGGTCCGGACTCCGTCGTCTGCTCAGCTCGAGGCCGCTGCCGGTCCCGAGGCTGCACCCGAAGACGAATGCTTTGCCGCCGCTGCCAGGAAATGGCGCAGATGCTGATTGAATTTGTCGGCCTGCTCGATCGGCGTGATATGCGCCGCCTGCTCCACCACCACGAGCTTCGCGCCCTTGATGGCGTGGGCGATCCGCTCCGCGACGGCGACCGGCGTCGACGCATCCTCGCGCCCCGCGATCACCAGCGTCGGCGTCACGATCCTGGCCAAGATCGCGGTCTGGCGCAGGCCCTGGATGGCGCGCGCGCAGGCCGCATAACCCTTCGGCGGCGTCGCCGCGATCATGCGGCGCACGGTTTCGACCCGCTGCGGCTGGCTCGCGCGGAAGGGTGCGGTGAACCAGCGTTCCAGCGTCGGCTCGACCAGCGGCGCCATGCCGGTGGTGAGCGCGGTCTGGATGCGCGGCTCCCAAAGCTCGGGCTTGTCGGTCTCGCTCGAGGTGTTCGACAGCGTCAGCGAGCGCAGCAGATCGGGCCGGCGCGCGGCCACCGCCTGGCCCAGCATGCCGCCCAGCGAGATCCCGACGAAATGCACCGGTCCCAGCGCCAGCTGCTCGATCAGCGCGATCGCGTCAGAGGCCAGGTCGTCGATGGTGAGCGGCCCATCGACGACAGGCGAGCGCCCATGTCCCCGCGTGTCATAACGTACGATCCGATAGTCGGATTTGAGGGCGGCGACCTGGTCGTCCCAGATCGACATGTCGGAAGCGAGGCTGTTGCTGAAGAGCAGGATCGGGCGGCCGGCGGGACCATCCATGCGATAAGCGAGGTCGGCGCCGTTGCAGCGCAGAATGCCCTCGCTTGTTCCCATATTGCCTTCTCCCCGGTCTTTCGCGGCGGCGCTCTTCGGCGCCTTTGGCGTTCTGGCCCGCCGCTTATTTCGGCAAGCCCTGCTCAAATTGTCGACAAGATTGTAAACATCATTGTCTGTAAGATACTGTGCTTGTCAACAATCTTGCAGAAGTGAAGGCCGATTTGCATGGGCGATGCCCAAATTTCAGGCAGCAGGGGCGAACCCGTCGATGTGGCTGTTATCGGGGCCGGCATATTGGGGCTCGCCATCGGGCGCAGCCTCGCCCGGGCCGGCCGCGAGGTGCTGGTGCTGGAAGCTGAGACCGCGATGGGCACCGTCACCAGCTCCCGCAATTCCGAAGTGATCCATGCCGGAATCTATTATCCGCCCGGCTCTCTGAAGGCGATCTTCTGCGTCGAGGGTCGGCGCCGGCTCTATCCCTTCTGCCGCAGCCGTTTCATTCCGCATTCGCAGATCGGCAAGCTGCTGGTCGCGGCCGAAGACGCCGAGATCTCCACCCTGCAGCGGTTGTTCCAGCGTGCCGGGCAGAACGGCGTCGACGATCTGCGCTGGCTCAGCGCGTCGGAAGCGAAGGCCATGGAGCCGGCCCTGCGCTGTGCCGGGGCGATCCTCTCGCCCTCGACCGGCATCGTCGACAGCCACGCCCTGATGCTCGCCTATCGCGGCGAGCTCGAGGAAGCGGGCGGGATGATCGCCTTCGGGTCGCGCGTCATGCAGGGCGAGGTCACGCCGACCGGGATCCGGCTCGAGGTCGATCAGGAAGGCTCGATGGACCTGCTCTGCCGGACCGTCGTCAACTGTGCCGGTCTGGGGGCACAGGGCGTGGCAGCCTCCATCCGGGGCGTGCCCTCCGAAAGCATTCCGCCCCTGCACTTCGCCAAGGGGAACTACTTCGGGTTGAGTGGCAAGGCGCCCTTCCACCATCTCATCTACCCGATGCCGGGCGGCGGCGGCGCCGGAGTGCATCTGACCCTGGATCTGGCCGGCCGAGCCCGCTTCGGCCCGGATGTTGAATGGGTCAACAAAATTGACTATGCCGTTGATCCGCGGCGCGCCGACAGCTTCTATGCCGCGATTCGGCGCTATTGGCCCGCCCTTCCCGACAAGGCCCTGGTCCCCGACTACTCTGGCGTTCGCCCGAAGCTCTATGATAATCCCAATGGCGACGCGGACTTCGTGATTCAAAGCGAAGAGGCGCATGGCGTGACGGGTTTGGTAAATCTCTACGGAATAGAATCCCCGGGCCTGACCTCATCCTTGGCGATCGCCGAGTATGTGAAGCAGGTCGTGGTGGATTTTAACTACCGACAGCCCCCGCAGGATCGGCTACCGTCCCTGCTGCATCAGGAAGAAGAGAAGAGCGAGTACGCCCTTGGCTCGTGAAACAAGCGAAAAACTGCTGGCGGATCTGGTCGATTCGATCCGCCAGGCCATCATCTTCGGCCGACTCCGGCCCCGCGAACGGCTGGTCGAGGAGGAGCTGGCGGAGCGCTTCAATGCGAGCCGCCACCTGGTCCGTTCGGCGCTGAGCTCGCTGGAGCAGATGGGCCTGGTCGCCCGTCGCCCGAACCGCGGCGTCGTGGTCTGCGACTTCTCGGTCGAGGAGATCGAGGAAATCTACGAGATGCGCGCCATCCTGCAGGGCGAGGCCGCGCGCCGGATCCCGCTGCCGGCCCCGCGCTCGCTGATCACCCAGCTCGAGGCGATCCACGCCAAATATTCCGAGAATGTCGACCGGATGGAGCTCAAGGCGACCTGCACGCTCAACAACGTCTTCCATGAGACGATGTTCGGCGCCTGCAACAACCGCTATCTGACCGAGACCATCCAGCGCTTCTGGACCCGCACCACGGCGATCCGCTGCTACGCGATCGGCGACCCGGAGCTGCTGCAGCAGTCGCGGCACGAGCACCGGGCCATGATCGACGCGATCAAGGACGGCAATCGCGAGGAGCTGGTCCGGCGTTGCGTCGACCATATCTTCCCGGCGCTGGAAGCCTATAAGCGCGCGCATGGCGGCTGGGATGTCGGCGCCTCCGGCAATCACCGCGCCCTTCCCGACAAGGTCGCCGTCATCGGACGGCGGTAGGCGCCTTGGCCGACATCACCTACGACATCATCGTCCGCGGCAACAATCTGCGGCTGCGCGACGGTTTCCTCGCCATGTCCAACGTGACGCTGGTGAAGACCGGCCGCGGCTACATGCTGTTCGACACCGCGGGCTATATCTCGCGCCTGGGGCTGATCACCGCCTTGCGCGAGCGCAACATCGCGCCCGCCGATATCAAGATGGTGTTCCTCTCGCATCTCCATTTCGACCATTGCCACAACATCGACCTCTTCCCCACGGCGAAGGTCTTCGTCAGCAAGACCGAATGGAGCTATGCGAAATCGCCTCATCACGAGGACATCTTCATGCCCTGGGGCATCCACGAGATGCTGCAGCGCTATGACCTCGAGATCCTCGAGGGCGACGGCGTGATCGATCCGGGCGTCAGCTTCTTCCCCGCCCCCGGCCATACGCCCGGCAGCTTCGCCGTGCGGCTCGACACCCAGGATCGCGGCTGCGTGGTGATCGCCGGCGACGCGATCAAATATGCCAAGGAAGTCATCATGCAGCGCGGCGACAATGTCTACGACACCGCCGCGCACAGCACGGCCAGCATCAGGCGCATCGCCGAGATGGCCGACCGGATCATTCCCGGCCACTTCCCCGAGCTGATCAAGCAGCCCAACGGCCAGTTCGGCTGGACCGAGGGCGCGGCGTTCGATCTGATCGTCCGCTAACCGAGAAACCGCGATCACCCGCGCCGCCCTTCGGCAGCGCGGGGACCGCTATGTTGCTCACCTCGGCGTGGGCTTATAAGTCGGCCCCCGCCGCGCGACGCGCTCGAGCATGCCGTTCGTCAGGTAATCCGGCGTCTCGTGGTTGTCGTAGGTCAGGCTCTCCTGCCCCGGATAGCCGATGATCTGCCGGACCTTGGGCGACATGTAATAGGCGCCGGACGCGGCCAGGCTCACCGCGCCGAAGGCGTCCTTGTCGGTCTCGAACAGCAGCTCGGCCGCCTTCGCTCCCGTGAGGCCCTTCGCCTTCTCGAGGCCGCGATGGAAATCCTCGATCAAATCGGGACGGAATTTGAGCACGTCGTCGATGCCGCCGGCGGCGACGCCGACCTCGGTCGCGGCCGGCATCTTCGCGGTCTTGGGCACCAGGAAGTCGGCGATGGCGCCGAAGATCGCGCGGTCGTCGGCCGACAGTTTCGCGGTTGCGGGTTTGCTCATGGCTCAGGCCGCCTTCTGATTGCGACGCTCGGCGATCATGCGCGTCGTCTGGCGCAGCGCCACCGACATGATGGTCGCGGTCGGGTTGAGCCCGGCCGAGGTCGGGAAAGTGCTGCCGTCGAAGATGTAGAGATTGGGCACGTCGTGCGTCTGCCCCCACTGGTTGACGACCGAGGTCTTCGGATTGTCGCCCATGAGGCAGGTGCCGAGCAGATGCCAGCCGGTGTCGCGCATCTGATGCACGACCGCCGTCTCGATGGCGCCCGCCGCCTGCACCGCCTCGAGACAGCGCGCGACATGGAATTTCAGCATGTCGTGCGAGTTCTGCGAGACCTTGTAGAGCAGCTTGGGCGCCGGGATGCCGTCGGTGTCGGTCATGGTCGGATCGAGCACGACGCGGTTGGAGTCCTCGGGCAGATCCTCGCCGATGATGCCCCAGACGATGCTGCGGCCGAAGCGGCGGTCCACCATCTCATGGAGATTGTTGCCCCACATGTCGCCGACCTTGGCGGTGGGCCCCGCGAACACCTTGGTGCCGACGAAACTGGTGGCGCCCAGAGGACCGCCGCCGGGCATGGCGCCCCATTTGGCGCCGCGCATGAAGCCGCGCTTCTCGTCGGTCTCGTAGAATTCGTAGGACGAGATGGTCTGGCCGAACGGCCCGCGCCAGGATTCGAGATCCTCGTCATAGATGCCGAGCACCGCCGAGAAGGGGTGCATCATCAGCCGCTTGCCGACCATGCCGGAGGAATTGGCGAGCCCGTCGGGGAAGCGTTTCGAGGTCGACAGCAGCAGCAGCCGCGGCGTGCCGATGCCGTTGGCGCAGATGATCACGGTCTTCGCCTTCTGGCGATGCTCGCGCCCGTTCTGGTCGATATAGACGGCACCCGTGGCGAGGCCGCGATCGTCGACCTCGATCTCGCGCACGCGCGCGCCCGTGACCAGCTTGGCGCCGTTCTTGATGGCGGCCGGCCAGTACGTGATGTCGGTGGTGGATTTGGCCCCTTCCGGGCAGCCGGTCATGCAGGTGCCGCGCCGCACGCAGGCGTTGAGCCCGTTATGGGGCTGCGACGGCATCGCGTTCGTGCCCGGCCACCAATGCCAGCCAAGCTTGTCCAGCCCTTCGGCCGCCTTGCGCCCGACCTTCCCGATCGGCAGGGCCGGCGTCGGATAGGCCTTCTTCGGAGGATAGGCCGGGTTGCCCGGCATTCCGGAGACGCCGACCTCCCATTCGATCTGCTCGAGATAGGGCAGCAGATCCTCATAGGTGAAGGGCCAGTCGTCGGCGATGCCGTCGAGCGAGCGGACGCGGAAGTCGGAGGGGAGGAACGGCGTCCAATGTCCCGCATAGATCGTGGCGCTGCCGCCGACGCCGGCGAACATCAGCGGATTGATATCGGATTCCGAGGTGTCGACCGGATAGTCGCGCGGCATGTCGCGCACATTGGGATTGGGATGCCATTGCCGCTGGCTCACCAGCTCCCATTCCGGACGGCGTCCGGGAAACTTGTCGCGATCCGGGTAGTTGCCCTGCTCCAGCGTGACCACAGAAAGGCCGGCGGCCGACAGATGCTTGGCGGCGACCGAGCCCGAAGGGCCGGCGCCAATGATCAGCACGTCCACTTCCTCGCCGCGCTTGGGGGCGCGGCCGGACGCGTTGCGATCCTCGCTCATTCTCTAGAGTCCTCCTGGCGTTCTCTCTCACGGCTTGTCGCCGCCTTGCGCGCCCGCCCGGTCCCTGGGTACGACGCTCGAGATTCCGGAGAATCAGGGCGCCTCTTGTCGTTTCGTACGGATGGAGGCGATTGCGCTACGTCAAACGATGGCACAGGGTGACTTTGCAAACAAGATTGTCGACAATATTATCGACATGTCCGGGCAGGGTCCGGCGCCAAGGCCGCCGGCGCCACCGGCCGGCCCGTCCCTGCGGCGCTAGGCCTTCAGGACCATGACCGCGCCGCCCAGCACCAGGGCGGCGCCGATGAGGCGCAGCGCATTGACCGGATGGGGTGCGGCGGCGAGGACGCCGAAATGATCGAGCAGCAGGGAGGCCGCGAGCTGGCCGAAGATCACCCAGCCGAAGACCGTGGTGTTCCCCAGCCGGGGCACGCTGGTGATGACGCTCGCGACATAAAGCGCGCCCAGGAAGCCGCCGAGCCAGACCCAAGAGGGGATCGCCGCGATGCGTTCCATCGACGGCCAGGTGGCGCGCGTCGCCAGCTGCACCCCGAGCAGGCCGATGCCGCCGACGAAGAAGGATATCGCCGCCGCCCAGATCGCGCCGCCGATGCCGGCCGAGAGCCGCGCATTGACGAGCGCCTGCAGCGACAGCGCCGCGCCGGCGATGAAGGCCAAGAACGTATATGGCATGGGTCCCCGCGTTGTAATGAACCGGCGGCCCGATCATGATCGGGCGATACCGGAAGCCCCTTCCCCATCGCCGGCAGCGGCGACGGGCACTTCCGTCGAAGCGTCGCGTCGAGACTTACCCTCTCTGCCGCGGCACTCGCAAGCCGTGCGTCGCCTGGCCGCAATCGCAGACCGAACCGATCGAGTGAACATCATGCCGCTTCTGGAACGCCTCGCCGAGATCCTCGAGCCTTCGGACCTGCTGACGGCGGCGGGCGACACCGCGC
The DNA here is from genome assembly GCF_008728855.1 of Hypericibacter terrae. GTDB lineage: Bacteria > Pseudomonadota > Alphaproteobacteria > Dongiales > Dongiaceae > Hypericibacter > Hypericibacter terrae. Next base: position 3,335,784 of record NZ_CP042906.1, read on the forward strand.
CCTATCTGACGGACTGGCGCAAGCTCTATCACGGCGAGGCCCTGGCGGTGGTCCGTCCGCGCAGCACCGAGCAGGTGTCGCGCGTGGTAGCCCTGGCCGCGGAGGCCGGCGTCTCGATCGTGCCGCAGGGCGGCAATACCGGCCTCGCCGGCGCCGCCACGCCCCGCTCCAACGGCAACAACCTCGTGCTCTCGCTGGAGCGCATGAACAAGATCCGCGCGCTCGATGCTGCCAACTACACCATCACCGTCGAGGCGGGCTGCATCCTGCAGCAGGTGCAGGAGGCCGCGACCCAGGCGGATCGCCATTTTCCCCTGAGCCTCGCCGCCGAGGGAAGCTGCCGCATCGGCGGCAATCTCTCGACCAATGCCGGCGGCATCGCCGTGCTGCGCTACGGCAATATGCGCGACCTGACCCTCGGGCTCGAGGTGGTGCTGCCCGACGGACGGATCTGGAACGGGTTGCGGGCGCTGCGCAAGGACAGCGCCGGCTACGACCTCAAGCATCTCTTCATCGGCGCGGAAGGCACGCTGGGTGTCATCACCGCCGCGGTGCTGAAGCTGTTTCCGCGTCCGCGGGAACGGGCCAGCGCCTTCGTGGCGGTCGCCTCGCTGGACGCGGCCCTGGCCCTGCTCGGCCGCATGCGCGCCGCCAGCGGCGACGGGCTCACCAGCTTCGAGATGATCCCGCGCGTCGCGCTGGAGAAGGCGATCGCCCATGTGCCGGGCAGTTTCGATCCCTTCCCCGACCCGCACGACGCCTACCTGCTGATCGAGATGACGTCGAGCCGCGAGAACAGCGGCATCACCGCCGTCGCCGAGGAAGCCCTCGCGGCGGCGATGGAAGACGGCCTGGTGCGCGAGGCGACCATCGCCCAGAACGAGACGCAGGCCGCCGCCCTCTGGTTCCTGCGCGAGGCCGTCGTCGAGGCGCAGCGCGCGGTCGGCGCAAGCATCAAGCACGATGTGGTGGTGCCGCTCTCGGCCGTGCCGGCCTTCATCAGGGAGGCCACGGCGGCGGTCGAGGCGGCCGTCCCGGGCATCGTCGTCTATGCCTTCGGCCATCTGGGCGACGGCAACGTCCATTTCAATCTGCTGCAGCCGCCCGGCATGAAGCCGGAGGCCTTCCTCGCCGAGATGGGAAGGCTCAACCGCCTGGTGCACGACGTCTCGGCCCGCCACCATGGCAGCATCAGCGCCGAGCACGGGCTGGGCCAGCTGCGCAACAAGGAAGTCCGCCTCTACAAGCCGGCGATCGAGTTCGAGTTGATGGAGCGGATCAAGCTGGCGATCGATCCCAAAGGCATCATGAACCCCGGAAAGGTCCTCTGAACGCCCGAGGGCGCGTCCAGGCCCTCGGTGTCGGAACTGGCTTAGGCGCTAGGGGCGACGTCTATTCAGCGGGCGGCGCCGTGGCACGCGGACGGGTGGCATCGCGGCTTTGCGTCGCTTCCTCTTCCAGCCAGAGGCTGTGGTGTTCCTCCGCCCAATTGAGATCGACGGTGCCCTCGCCCATCGCCTCGAAGGCGCCTTCCATGCCCACCGTGCCGATATAGATATGTCCCAGTATCCCGGCCATGAAGAGCATCGCAACGGTGGCATGGGCCATCTGAGCCAACTGCATCTCGTAGATGCCGGTCCCATAGAACGGGAACATCAGCAGATAGCCGCTGAGGACCATGGCGCTGCCGCCCAGCACCACCATCCAAAAAACCGCCTTCTGGCCGGCATTGAAACGGGCGGCCGGGGGGTGATCGCGCCCCACGATCCCACCACCGCGTTTTATCCATTCGACGTCCGTGCGGTTCGGGATATTGCCGGTCAGCCACATGACGAAAATCAGAAACACGCCGAGAGTGAAGGGAAAGCTCAGATAATTATGGGCATATTTTGCCCATACCGACCAGGCGCTGAAGGCATCGAGGCCCAGCAGAGGGAGCAAGAGCGGCCTGCCGAAGGTGATGTTGAGCCCGGTGACAGCCAGGACGATGAAGCAGCTTGCCGTCATCCAGTGGACGAACCGCTCGAATCCGTTGAAACGCAGGACCTTGCGTCCCGAGCGCCCCTTCTCGATGCGCACCTTACCGCGCCAAAGATAGAAGGCGACCAGTGCGGCCAGCGTACCGAGTATGGCAAGAGCGCCGATTCCGCGGAGGATCACCACGCGATAATACCGCCAGTCGCGCCCGAACGGCTGCTCCAGGACCGCGGCTCTCGTGTCCGGGATGCTGATCCGGCCGTCAATTATCGGCTCCTGTTGCAGGAGATGATCCTCGCTCACCGCGCTGGCATCCGGGTCGATCACAGCGGGCTGTTCTGCACGGGCCGCCTGCGCCGCGATCAACAACACGGAAAAGGCGAGCGCTCCGAAGACGACACGAAGCCTGGCGCTGAAAGTCATCATGACGTGACCTCTGGTTTCCGCCCCGGTGGCAAAGGGATCAACTGATCGTCTCGCGATAGGCCGTCTTCCAGCCCCAGGCGCCGGAGCCGTAGCCGCGCGTCACCACACGCTCCTTGTAGATCTGGGCGATGATCTCACCGTCGCCGGCCAGCAATGATTTGGTCGAGCACATCTCGGCGCAGAGCGGCAGCTTGCCCTCGGCCAGCCGGTTCGCCCCATACTTCTCGTACTCCGCCATGCTCCCGTCTTCTTCGGGACCCCCGGCGCAGTAGGTGCACTTGTCCATCTTGCCGCGGGTGCCGAAATTGCCGATCTGGGGATATTGCGGAGCGCCGAACGGGCATGCGTAAAAGCAGTAACCGCAGCCGATGCAGAGATCCTTGGACCACAGCACGACGCCGTCCGCAGTGGTGTAGAAGCAATCCACCGGACAGACCGCCTGGCAGGGCGCATCGGTGCAATGCATGCAGGCCATCGAAACCGACCGCTCGCCCGGCAGCCCGTCATCGAGGGTGACGAGGCGCCTGCGGTTGATGCCCCAGGGAACCTCATTCTCGTTCTTGCAGGCGGTGACGCAGGCATTGCACTCGATGCAGCGATCGGCGTCGCAGAGGAATTTCATTCGAGCCATGATGCCGTCTCCTTATGCCGCCTTGATCTGACACAGACTGACTTTGGGTTCCTGCATGCCCGTCGCCGGATCGTAGCCGTAGGTGAAGATCGTGTTGGCGCTTTCGCCCAGCACGTACGGATCGGCGCCCTGCGGATAGCGCGAGCGAAGATCCCTGCCCTCGAACCAGCCGCCGAAGTGATAGGGCATCCAGGCAACGCCCTTGCCGACCCGTTCGGTGACGAGTGCCTTCATCTTCGCCTTCGAACCGTTCTCGGCCCCCATCACCCAGACCCAGCCGCCATCCTTGATGCCGCGTGCGGCAGCGTCGGCGACGTTGATCTCGATGAACATGTCCTGCTGCAGCTCGGCCAGCCATTTGTTGGACCGGGTCTCCTCGCCGCCGCCCTCATACTCGACCAGCCGACCCGACGAGACGATCAGCGGGAAATCCTTGGCGACGCCCTTGTCGATCGCTGCCTTCTGCATCGAGAAGCCGATATTCGGGATACGGAACTGCTTGGCATCCGGATAAGTCGGATACTGGGCGACGAGATCGACGCGCGGCGTATAGATCGGCTCGCGGTGCGTCGGCGTCGGATCCGGCAGGTTCCATGCCACGGTCCTCGCCTTGGCATTGCCATAAGGGGCGCAGCCATGCTGCAGGGCCACGCGCTGGATCCCGCCGGAAAGGTCCGTCGACCAGGAGACGGCGTCGATTTTGTCGGCGCTCCCACCGATCGCCTCGATCGCCGCCATCTCCTCGGCCGTCAGATCCTTATCCCAGCCGAGTTTCTTCAGGACTCCGAGGGTGAACTCGGGATAGCCGTCCTGAATTTCGGAGCCGGCCGGATAGGCTCCTTCTGCCAGCAGATTGGCGCCCTTGTATTCGACACCGAAACGCGCCCGGAACCCGCTGCCGCCATCCATCACCGGCAGGCCCGTGTTGTAGAGAATGGGCGTGCCCGGATGCTTCAGCTCGGGCTTTCCCCAGCAGGGCCAGGGCAAGCCGTAATAATCGCCCTTGCAGGGGCCATCCTTGGCCCGCAGCGTCACCAGGTCGAAATCCTTCTGGTTGGCCATGTGCAGCTTGAGACGTTCGGGCGACTGGCCGGTATAGCCGGTGCTCCAGCTTCCGCGGTTCATCTCCCGCAGAATGTCCTCCGGCAACGGCCGGCCATTCTCGACTTGTATGTTCTTGAACATTGGATCGGCGAAACCGAGCTTCTGGGCCAGGAGATACATGACCTCGTAATCGTCCTTCGATTCGAAGGCCGGCTTCACGATCTGCTCGCCCCACTGAAGCGAACGATTGGTGGCGACGCGGGAGCCCGACGTCTCGAACTGCGTGCAGATGGGCAGCAGATACACATTGTCCTTGCGGCCGGACTCGGCGGCCAACGAGGCCCAGGTGGTCGGATGCGGGTCGGCAACGACCAAGAGGTCGAGCTTCGCCAACCCCTTCATCGATTCCGGAACGCGCGTGATGCTGTTGCTCGCATGCCCTTGCACGAACATCGCCCGGACGTTGTCCTTCTGGTCGATCTGGTCCTTGGGCAGCAGGACCGCATCGAACCAGCGCGTCAGCGGAATTCCCGGACCTTCCATCACCTTCTTCGAATCGAAGCGCGACGCCAGATAGTCGTAATCGACCTCCCAGACCCGCCCCCAATGCCGCCATGCGGGCTCGGTCAGACCGTAATAGAAAGGCAGGGTGACGACGTCGAGGCCGACATCGGTCGCCCCCTGAACATTGTCGTGGCCGCGGAAGATGTTGGCGCCGGCACCCGGCTTGCCGACATTGCCGGTCGCCAGGAGCGCGATGCAGCTCGCGCGCACGTTGGCGGTGCCGATCGTGTGCTGGGTCTGTCCCATAGCCCAGATCAACGTCGCGGGCTTTTGCGTGGCGAACATCTCGGCGACGCGCCTGAGCTGCTCTCCCGGCACGCCGCTGACGCGTTCGACCTCCTCAGGCGTCCATTTGTCAATTTCCTTGCGTGTTTCCTCGAACCCATAGACGCGCTGTGCGATGAACTCCTTGTCTTCCCAGCCGTTCTGGAAGATGTGCCACATCATCCCCATGAGCACCGGGATGTCGGTGCCGGGACGGATGCGTACATATTCGGTCGCATGCGCGGCCGTCCGGGTCATACGCGGATCGACGACGATGAAGTTCGCGCGATTGAGCTCCTTGCCCTCCAGCAGATGCTGCAACGACACCGGGTGCGCTTCCGCCGGGTTGCCGCCCATGATCACCAGGGTCTTCGCGTTTCGGATATCATTGAGGCTGTTCGTCATCGCCCCAAAGCCCCAGGTGTTGGCCACGCCCGTGACAGTGGTCGAATGACAGATTCTTGCCTGGTGATCGCAGTTGTTGGTACCCCAGAACGCGGCGAACTTGCGGAAAAGATAGGCGCCCTCGTTGGAGAATTTCGCCGATCCGAGCCAATAGACGGAATCCGGGCCCGATTTTTCCCGAATCTCCAGGATCCGGTCGCCGATCTCGTTGATGGCGTCGGCCCAGCTAATGCGGGTCCATTGCCCGTCGACGAGCTTGGTTGGATATTTGAGCCGCCGTTCGCCGACCACCAGCTCGCGTACCGCAGCACCCTTGGCGCAATGCGAACCGCGATTGATCGGGCTGTCCCAACTCGGCTCCTGCCCGATCCATACGCCATTCGAGACCTCGGCCGTCACCGTGCAGCCGACGGAGCAATGCGTGCACATGCTCTTGCGGATTTCGACCGAGGCACCGGGCACGGGCGGAGGGCCCGCCTCCGCTTGTCGCATACTGGCGAGCGGCAGTGCGCCGATGGTCGCGAGACCGCCGGCGGCCAAGCCCGAACGGCGGAGGAAGGCCCGGCGGTTGAGCGTTCCCTCCGGCGGACCCGAGAGCGCCGACAACGGATCGCGCCGAGCCGGACGTTCAGTGCGCTTGATCAGCAAGGTTGCCTCCTTCAGGCGGCCGGATACCGGTTGACGCGGTAGAAAGCCTTGACGTCGTCGGTCACCCGGTACCGGGCTTTGCGTTTCTCGTCGTAGCTTTCGGTGTCGGCGACCGCCTTCGTCGCGAGCGGAGCTGCCGCCGTTGCCGCAGCGCCGGCGCCGAGCGCGAGCAGAAAATCACGACGCTTCAAAGTCGCCTTGCGTGCCGATTTCATTGTCGTTTCCTTCCGTCTTCCACGGTTCCACTCAAACGGGCAGCGCGAACGCTGCCCGTTCAATCTCGATAAAGAGCCGACCGATCGTCCCGACATGACGATAGAAGTCTGCCGATTCGGATTGCTCCAGATCGGAAAAAAAACGGCCCATCCATGGAGCAAGGTGACGATCGAAGATGCCCTGCTGTGCGTCGTCCGATCCGCGAAGGCGTCCATCGATCAGGCCGGCCATGATTTCGCAGAGAAGGGCTGCGTGATCCTCAGGCTCCGTCTCCCCCTCGACCCGTTCGATCCCAAGCGCAAGCAGGTCTTCCCGGAGCCGGGCCAGGGGCCGTTCATTGATGAAGCCGGTCCGGTAATAGGAGCCATAGGGCATGAGCTCGCCGCGACCGACGCCGACGAACAGTTCGAAATACTCGCGTTCGATCGAGTCTGCCTGCGCATCCGTTGCGGCCTGCGCTAACGACGCGTGCGCAGCGCCCAATGGCGTCGGCCCGCCTTCGATTGTGGCGATGCGCCGGAGCAATGGGCGATCGGGAGCGCGCGCGAGAAGGACGGCAAGCAACCCGTACTCCCGGGCGCGCGCCACGTCGACATCCCTGCTGCTCTCTGATGGCACGCCAGGGAGTTCGGGCGACGGAGCCGCGCCCGTCACCGCCTGGATCGCCACCCTAGGCCCTTGGTCCGTCATCTCCGTCAACCTGTCTTCCTCCCGGAGGCGTCTGGCAAGGCGCCACCGTGACGGCGGTGGCTCGGCCGCTCGCCCGCCTCGAGCGGCGCCGGCACGGCGGGACGTTGCAGTGTCATGCCGATGCCATCCCATTGCGTCATGTCAATTTCGTGCGAAGACCCCATGCTGGACCCGCACGTCTCCGGAGAGGACGCTCCGGGAAATGGCTGAATATCGGTCTGCCCGGTTGGCTCGGCGCCGGTCCCGGCCTGCGCAGGCTGGCCGGCCTCTATCATGGCTGCCGAGGGCGGCCTGTCGTCCCCCGGCGCGGCCGGCATGCCGAAGGCGCGATCCAACAAACTCTGGATCTTCTCCTTGTCAACCGAACCGAAGCCGAAAATCGCCCCGGGGGCGTTGAAGTCCCAAGAGCTTTCGGACAGGCCGACGAAATCGCGGATCGAGAGGTCGGACGTCCAGGCACGGCGAAGCGCGGCGCGCGTCAGCGCGGCGGGGACCCCCGGTTCCAGAAACGCCTGAATATCGGATCCGGCATCGATCGACTCGATCGAGGGCAAGACGGCGTGATCGAGCGGCATGGCAATACTGGTGCCGGTCGACGCTTCCGGCAGCTCTGACGGGACGGCCGTCTGCCGGTCCTTCGGCTCCGATCCGTTGCTGCGATCGGGGCCGCGATCGCGTTTCAGGCGCGACCAGCGGGAAAGGAAATCTTCCGGCTCATCCATGGGTCTGCCTATGTCGGCGGCCTTGCCGCGCCAATGCCTCAGGATCGGCCCGAACCCGCTCCCGCTTCTCGAACACCTGCTCGACGTGATACCGGCCCACGAAAGCCGCGACCTTTTCACGGATCGCCTCCGGCATCGGCAGCATCTCGACGATCGCCGCGCCCGCCTCCGTCAGCCCTTCCCCCTCTGCGGGGTCAACCGTCACCGCAGCGAGTTTGTAAGGCGGCTCTCCGCCGCACGGCTGCAGGATGACCCAGACACTGGGCATCGGCGATTCAAGATTCTGACGGTAATTTCCCGTTTCGGACCGGTAAAGCTCGATCTCCGTGGCGCCCGCATAGATCAATGCCAAGTCTCCCTCTTCCGAGAGAACCGTCCACGGCTTCGCACCGGATGTTCCGCCGAAAATGCTGGTGGGCCGCCAGATCAAGTCGAACCACGCCGACTTCGGCCGCCGACGCTCGACGACGACGCCGACCGGAATGGATTCAAACGGCCGCGCTTCGGTCAATTGACGGGCTCCATTTGACGCAGAGGAAGGCCGGTCAGAAGATTCTGCGGCTTCATGCGCAAGATGTTGTCAGAGGATTTCGCCAGAATCAGGTACACCGGTGTCCCGCCGACTGCGTCGGCAACGTCGCGCGGATTGTCGAACGTCAACCGATAGATCCCGACGACGGCGGCGCGGGTTGCATCATCCATAGCTTCGCCGTTCCACAGCGCATCTCCGACGGCGGTGCCGACAGCATCGAGTCCCACATACCAGGTGAGATCGACTTCGCGCAGCTCGGTTATCGCCTCGATCGTCACCTCGACCGCCAGCAAATGCGAGATCCAGCGTCGAAGCACCTCGCCCAACGCGACGAGACCGCGTCGCCCGGTGGTGAGATCGATCGCCATGTCGAAGGCATCGCTTCGGCGCCAATAGCTCTCCGCATTCTCGTCGCCGAGAACGTCGACACCGGCTCCGACCGGACTTCCGAGCATGGACATCAGGGGAGACAATGCCGCCGCGCCCGCAGCCGCAATCGTTTCCTCATCGGCAGCGATCAGCGAACCGTTGAATGACGCCATGCGCTGCGGGCGGAAGAACAATTCCGCGGCGCGCATCACAAAGGGATCTTCGCACCCATCGAGCACATTGCGCAGAATGAGGTGGCAGAGTTGGTTCAGGAACAGCGGCGGAGTCCTGCCAACACCGCCGCGCGCGAGATCGAGATAGGACGCTTCCAATGTCCTGTGGCGCAGCAGATGATCACGAAAGGCGATCATCTGCTCCCAGTTCTCGCGCGCATCGCGATCGGCAATCATTGCGACTTGGTCACCGGCGATGGGTTGGCGCGGGTGAGCGCAGATGGCCGCGTGCAGGCTTCGTTCCGCGACGCAGGCCTCCGGCGGCGGCAGCAGTTCCGGCCGGGCTGCATAGGCCTTGAGGAACTCATCGGTCGGCAGGAGACTGCCGCTGGCGTCGCGATCGACGAGATGATGCCCGCAGGAGAGCCAGAAATCCCTCATCCTCGGCCTCCCGATTCGGGCGCCGCGGAACCATCTGGCGCCTCCCCTTCGTCCAACTCTTCCGCTTCGAGGACTGAAAAGCCCTGAAGCGGCGCGGCACCCGTGCGCCGAGAGAGGACGCGAAAGCTTTCGCGAATGGCATCGTTCTCAAAATGGCGCTGGAGGCCGATCAGGGTTCCCGGCGACTGGCTGCAGAGAGATCCGGCAAATTCGAACTCCATTTCTGCCGCGGTGCGCGCCGCGGCGAGGTCCGGCGCGCCGAACCGGTCTTGCAAACATCTCGTCAACATCTCGACCGCCGCCGCACGGTCATGCGGGCCCACCGACACGATCTGCGCCAGAGTCGACCATCCGAGCGAAGGGATGCCGAGAAATCCGCTCCGGAAAGCGGCGCGGCGTTTCCCATCCAACATTGCCAGTTCGTCCTCAGAGAACATGAATGTTCCCGACACCGCCCATTCGCCCGGCACCGCCGCGACTGGGAATACGAATCTATCCGACGGATCGAGCCGTATTGTACGCAACAACCTCAAATCTTCGGCACTCCCGTATCGGGATCCAGCCATGAAACGACATCGAGCGCCGACCGGAGCTTGCGTCGCTCGACCGGTCGTGCCGGCCTGCGGATCAGCAGATCGCCCTGCTCGTCGATTTTATAGCTTGAGTTCTCGCCCGAGTGGAGCTTTGCGGCATAACTCTTCGACAAAACAGCAAATTTGTTCTCGTACCAGCAATCGGTGACTGTCAAGAAATGGCGCGTGAAGCCTTCCAGCAGGCGATCCGAGCCGGCGGGGTCGAAGCCCTCCTCCTGGAGTGCCGTCGAGTGGGGGTGAAGCCCGGCCTCCGCGCCCGACATCGAGACGGTTCGGATCATCCCCCCGAACACAAGCCATTCTGGAACCATCGTTTCTTTCGTTCCTCTGGGCCAACCGAGCCGGCCGCCACCGACCGGCCCGCCATCGACAAGGAGGGTACCGGGCCAATCGATCGCAATGGACCTCTGGGGCGGCGCCACAGCGGATAACGCGTCGACAAGTGCCGTCATGCCGCCAAAGAAGATGCGCCGGGCGACGGCAAGGGGCTCGTCGGGCTCCAGGACCAAAGCGAATTCCGCGAGGTCGAAGCGTCCGACGACCACCAGTGTTCCGGCGCCGAGCTCGCCGGCACTGCGACAGGCATGCTCGAAAGCATCGCCCGCCTCGCGCAAGGTTACCGCTCGGAAAGGAGGCGGCAGGTCGAGAGAATGCCTAAAATGCTCCTCTGCGTTTTGGAGTGGCATTTGGCTCCTGACCTCCGAGGCCCGATTGCGCAGAGCGCTTGTTGTTTTGTGGACTTGGAACAATATAGTTCGGGAATGGCGCGCGGCCAGGACCGCTTAGACCGAGGTTGCCGAAATGGCCGAACAGCGCACAATTCTGCTGTGTTCCTGCGAAGACACGATGCCGACCGACGCCAAGGCGATGCGGCGCGCCTGCCCGGATGCAGGCGTGGTCGTGGGACGGCAGTTTTGCCGGGCGGAGCTGGAGCGTGTTCGAACCGCCTTGGCTTCGGACTCCCCGGTGACGATTGGCTGCACGCAGGAGGCACCCCTGTTTCGCGAGGTCGCCGGCGAAAATGGCAGCGACATTGCCTTTGTGAACCTTCGCGAAACCGCCGGCTGGTCGGCCGATGCCACCCGTGCGGGACCCAAAATGGCAGCACTTGTCGCTGCGGCTGCGGAACCGATGCCAGATACCTCCTTCGTGGAGCTCGTCAGCGAGGGGGTCGTGCTGATCTATGGATGCGATGACCGTGCCGTCGAAGCCGCCCAGCGCCTCGAGGATCATCTCGACGTCACGGTCATGATTGTCGGAAGCGCCGACATTACGGCGCCGCGGCAGACCGTGTTTCCCGTCGTCAAAGGGCGCATCCGGTCCGCAACGGGATATCTGGGCGCATTCAAAATCGTCGTGGACGGCTATGCCACGGCATCACCGTCGTCGCGCACTGCCCTCACTTTCGGGGCCGGGCGCGATGGAGCCGTCTCTCATTGCGACATCCTGCTCGATTTATCGGGAGGGGGCCCCCTCTTTGCCGCGGCTGACCTCCGCGACGGCTATCTGCGCGCCGATCCGGCCGATCCCGCCGGTGTGCTCGCCGCGGTATTGCGGGCTCGCGATCTCGTGGGTCGTTTCGACAAGCCCCGCTACATCAACTTTTCCCAAGAGCTCTGCGCGCATTCCCGCTCCGGCATCGTCGGCTGCCACCGCTGCCTCGACCTTTGTCCGACCGGCGCCATCAAGCCCGCGGGCGATCATGTGACGATCGATGACAAGATCTGCGCCGGTTGCGGTCAATGCGCGACCGCCTGCCCGACCGGCGCGGCGAGCTATGCCCTTCCCCCTGTCGACGCCCTCCTGCGCAAGATACGAACGCTGCTCACAACCTATCGTGACGCCGGCGGCCTGGATCCTGTCCTGCTCCTGCATGATGAACCACATGGCGCATCATTGATCGACGCTCTTGCCCGTCACGGCGACGGATTGCCAGCCTATGTGTTGCCGCTGTCGGTCAACGAGTCGACGCAAGTCGGGCTGGAGGCGACCGTCGCGGCGTTCGCCTATGGCGCCAGCGCGGTCCGCTTTCTTCTACGCCAGAAGCCGCGCCACGATCCTCTTGGCCTGACGCAGACGATCGAGCTCGCCGATGCCGTCCTGCAGGGCCTGGGCCTCGGCGACACCAGGGTCGCAACGATCGAGACGGACGATCCGTTTGTGCTGGGTGACCAGCTCCGCGCAATCGTGCCCGCTCCCGCGGTACCGCGCCCCGCGAGTTTCCTGCCCTTGGGGTCCAAGCGGAGCGTCCTTCGGCTTTCCCTCGGCGAACTGCACCGGGCCGCCGCCTCCCCGGTCGACGTCGTCGCCTTGCCGGCGGGGGCGCCGTTCGGTGCCGTTGAGATCGACGCCGAGGGCTGCACGCTCTGCCTGTCTTGCGTCTCGGCCTGCCCGACCGGGGCGCTGTCAGACGATCCGGACGCACCGAAGCTTCGCTTTACCGAAGACGCTTGCGTGCAATGCGGCCTGTGCAAAGCGACCTGTCCCGAGAAGGTCATCAGCCTCGTGCCACGGATGAACTTCCGTACGACCGCCGGGACGGCGCGTGTGTTGAAGGAGGAAGAACCCTTTCATTGCATCCGCTGCAACAAACCGTTCGGCGTCAAAAGCACGATCGAACGGGTGGCGGCAAAACTCGAGGGCAAGCACTGGATGTATCCGGGCTCGGCGAAGCGCCTCGACGTCATCAAGATGTGCGCGGATTGCCGGGTCATCGCCGCAACCGAAGACGATCTCGATCCTTATGGTGCACCGGCGCGCCCGAGGCCGCGCACCACGGACGACTATCTGCGAGAGCGGCAGAAGCGGAATGATGGCTAAGAGCCTCGCCGCAAATTCTCCGGCTGCGTCGCGTTATGGCTCGGACGGATTGAGCCCAAATCGGAGGCTGAAATGCGTAGCTTCATTGCCGCCTGCGTTGCCGCCATCGTTCTTGCCGCCATCGGCGGAACGGTTCTAAATCATTTCCAGACCCCGGTGGCGGTGGCCTTCTCAACCGTTGGCGTGCGGCTGTGACAGACTGAGGATCGGCGGCGCCAGGATCGCGCGGCTTCGACGACCCATCACCGAACCGGCGTCGCGATTGCGTAGAGGGAGCAGCGCATTCCCTCATGCTCGATGCGGCGCTCGAACCGGAGGCCCGCTTTCTCGGCCGTGCGGATCGAGGCTTGGTTCTCCGGATCGATCAGCGCAATCAGCCGCGACAGGCCTAACTCCTTGAAGCCGTAATGCAGCAGGGCCTGGGTGATCTCGCCACCCAGCCCCTGACGCCAATGGTCCTTGGCGAGCAGATAGGCGACCTCGACCTCATCTCGTCCGTCGATGCCCCAGGGGATCAGGCCGCAACGGCCGATGAAGCGGCCGGTCTCCTTGTCCAGGGTCGCCCAGAGTCCCAGCCGCGGATGATCGGGATCGCCGCCTCCGACGAACCAGTCGAGTTCCTCCCGGGTCTGCTCGCGGGTCAGGGTGCCGTCGGGAAAATAGCGGCGGATCTCCGGATCGCGATAGAGCGCGAACAGGTCGTCGAGGTCGTCCGGCCTCAGCGTCCTCAGGATGAGGCGTCTCGTCTCGAGAATCTTCATCGAGAGGCCAGGGTCAGCGTGTCAGCACCGTCATGTCCTGGGGGCGGGCAAGGATGTCGAGAGCCTCTCCCGCGGCCGGCGCCAGATCGGGCGGCAACCGCAGCAAGAGATCGAGCGCCCCCTTGCCGCCGGCCTTGGCATGGGCGCGCCAGTGTGTTCCCTGGAACACCAGCTCGGTCAGGATGGCCGCTCCCAGCGGCACCGCATCCTCGGGCGCCGTCGCCGCCGGAAAGATCTGCTCGGGGCGAAGAGCGACGTGGAGTGCAGCGCCGGGCTGCAGGGCCGACGCGTCCTCGCCGCCCACCAGCAGGAAGCGGCCGAGCGCGGTCTCCACCGTGAGTTCGTCGCCCGATCGGGCCACGAGCTTGGCAGGGAGGATATTGTTCTCGCCCATGAAGGTCGCGGTGAAGAGGCTGGCCGGGCGGCGATAGATGCGCGAGGGCGTGCCGCGATCCTCGACCCGGCCCTTGTTCATCACCACGATCTTGTCGGCGACGCTCATCGCCTCCTCCTGGTCGTGGGTCACATGGACGAAGCTGGTGCCGAGCCGCTTCTGGATATGGACGAGCTCCTCCTGCATCTGCCGGCGCAGCGCCAGGTCGAGGGCGCCCAGCGGCTCGTCCAGCAGCAGGACCGCCGGCTTGACCGCGATGGCGCGGGCCAGCGCCACGCGCTGGCGCTGGCCGCCCGAGAGCTGATGCACGCGCCGCGACCCGAAGCCTTCGAGCCCGACCAGCTTCAGCACCTCGTCGGCGCGGATGTCGCGCGCAACCCTGCTCACCTTCCGCATGGCGAGCCCGAAGCCGACATTGGCGCGCACGCTCATATGCGGGAACAGGGCGTAATCCTGGAACACCGTCGCGGTCGGGCGTTTCGCCGGCGGCAGCGCCGTCACGTCGGCGCCCTCGATCAGCACCCGGCCCTCGCTGGGCTCGGTGAAGCCGCCCAGCATCGAGAGCACCGTGGTCTTGCCGCTGCCCGAGGGACCCAGCAGCACCACGAACTCGCCCTTGGCGATGGACAGGTCGAAGCGCTCGACCGCGACCTGCGTGTCGTAGCTCTTGCAGAGTCCTTCGAGCCGGACCAGCGGTTCTTTGGTCTCAGCCATGACGCCGGCTCCGCGCCTGGATCAGCTCGATCAGGATCACGAACAGGATCGAGATCGCGAAGACGACGGTACCGGCGGCATTCAAGGCCGGGTTGAGGCCCGAGCGCAGCATGCTCCAGATCATCACCGGCATGGTGACTTCGAACTTGGAGAGCAGGAAGGCGATCACGAACTCGTCCCAGGAGAGCGTCGCGGCGATGAGGAAGCCTGCGAGCAAGGCCGGCCAGAGCATCGGCACGGTGATGAGCAGCAGCGCCTTGAGGTCGCTGGCACCCAGATCATGCGCGGCGCGCTCGATATTGGCCTGATGTTCGCCCAGCTGCGAATAGACGATGGCGAAGCAGAGCGGGAGGTTGATCACGACATGGCCGATCCCGACCGCCAGCAGCGAGCGCGAGATGCCGAGCCAGTTGAAGACGATCAGGAGGCCCATCGCGATGATGAGATAGGAGACGGCGATGGGCGCCATCAACAGAAGCTGGAGCCCGAGATTGAGCCGCCGCTTGCGCCGCGCCATGCCATAGGCGGCGAGGAAGCCCAGCGTCGTCGCCACCGCCGACGAAGCGATCGCCACCAGGGTCGAGTTGCCCATGGCATGGATCAGCCGGTCGTTGGCGAGGAAGGCCTCGTACCAGCGCAAGGAGACGCCCTTGAAAGGCGGCACCGGCAGGAGCCCGTCCTGGAACGAGTATTGCACCAGCATCACGACAGGCAGAAAGATGAAGCCCAGCGCCAGCAGCAGATAGACGATCGCGAAGATTCGGCGCGCGCTCATGGCTCAGACCCGCTCCATGCGCAGATGGCGCGCGAAGAGGAGGAAGGCAGCGCTCACCACCAGCATCAGCACCATGCTCATGGCCGAGGCCATCTCGAAATTCGCCTGGCGGCTGATCTGCAGCATGATCGCCTGCGGCAGCAGCAGCTCGCGGCTGCCGCCCAGGATCTGCGGCGTGATGTAGTCGCCGATCGCGAGCACGAAGGTGAGGAAGGCGCCGACGGCGACACCGGGCAGGCTCAAGGGCAGCGTGATGCGCAGGAAGACCTGCAAGGGCGAGGCGCCCAGATCGGCCGCGGCCTTCCGGTAGCTCTCCTTGATCTGCACCAGGTTGGCATAGATCGTGAGGGTGAGCAGCATCGTGAAGAAATGGACAAAGCCCAGCACCGTCGCGCCGCGCGTGTTGCCGAGCCCGATCGGCTGGTCGAACAGACCCAGCGCCATCATCACCTGATTGATCACGCCCTTCTCCGACAGCACCAGCAGCCAGCTGTAGGAGCGGATTACATAGGAGGTCCAGAAGGGCAGCACGATGACCACGAGCAGCAGCCGCTGCCAGCGCGCCGGCACGCCATAGGCGAGGATGTAGGCCAGCGGATAGGCGACCGCGAGGCTGACCAGCGTGACGATCGCCGTCACCTCGACCGAGTTCAGGAGCGCCGCGACATAGACGCCGCCGCCTTGCGTGAAGAAGGCGGCGTAATTGTCGAGCGTGAAGACCGCCAGCATCCGGTTGTCGACCCGCGCCGAGAAACTCACGGCCAGCATGATCAGCAGCGGCAGCAGGAAGAACAGCCCGGTCCAGAGCGCCGCCGGCCAGGTGGCCCAACGGGTGAGGTCGAGGCGGCAGTGCGGCGTGAGCACGGTCATGGTGGGAACCGCGCGAGCGCAGACTCGGCCGAGAGCGAGTTTGCCCCCTCCCTAACCCTCCCCCTCGCGGGGGAGAGGACAGTGAGAGGAGCCGCCGCGGAATTATTGTCCCCTCCCCCTTCTACCAGGGGGAGGGCTAGGGAGGGGGCTGCTCCGACCACCGACGACCGTTCCGAACCCACTACGCGTTCAAGAACTCCGTCCACACCTCGAGCATCGCCTTGTCCATCTCCGGGTTGGGCGACATGTAGTGGTAGGACTTCGAGAGGAAGGTCGGCTGCTCGTCCCAGCGCAGGATCTTCTTCTGCTCGTCGGAGAGGGCCGCCTTGTTGTTGGCGGGCATGGCCCAATAGCAGGCCGAGGTCGCGAGCCGGGCCTGGCCGGCGGGGCTCATGATGTATTTCACGAACTTGCTGGCGGCTTCCTTGCGCTTGCTCTTCTCGAAGATGGCGAGCGACTGCATCCAGCGGATGCCGCCCTCGTCCGGCAACACCCAGTCGAGCGCCGGGTTCTCGCCATGGAGGCCCGCGGTCGCGAACTCGCCGCCGCCGGCGATGATGTCGGCCGAGCCGCTGACCAGCGCGTTCTGCACCGTCACGACGTCGCCGATGAGCGCCGCCAGCGGCTTCATCTCCAGGAGCTTCGCCTTGATCGCCGGCAGCTGGTCTTGCGTCAGCTGCGGCGGGATGATGCCGATCCCGATCGCCACCATCTGCATCAGCGGCACATAGTAGTCATAGATCGCGATTCGGCCCTTGTATTTCTCGTTCCACAGCACCGAGGCCTTGCGCATGTCGGCCGGATCGACCTTCGAGGAGTTGTAGGCGACCGTGTTGTAGCCGAACTTCTCGGGGATCCCGTAGAGCTTGCCGTTGAGGAAATGGAGGCTCTCGGTGGTCAGCTGCGGGAAGATGTCGTCCCAGGGATAATCGGACTTGGTGAGCGCCGCCAGATGGCCCATCGCCGCCACCTTGGTGATGTCGACTGTGTCCAGCACCAGCACGTCCCAGTCGCCGGGCTGCGACTGCTCGAGGATCGCCAGCGCCTCGCCGGTCGCGGCGAACTCCTTGGTATTGACCTTGATGCCGTAGGTGTCCTCGAACGGCTTCAGCAGGGCCGGGTCCGAATGATCGCACCAGACCAACGCGTTGATTTCCTCCGCGGCCCTGGCGCGCCCGATGATCGAGAACGTGCCGACCGCGGCGGCACCGGCGGCGCCCGTCTTCAGCAGACGGCGGCGTGAAATGCGGAGATGCGAACGGATCATGACGAGAGCCTCCTCTGGGGTGACGGGATTCGAGTCCCGATCTTCGCCTTCCGCAAGCCGTCCGGAAGGGCTTGCCGAAAAAATGAACCGTCTCTAAATTTGCGTCAAGCTCCAACGAACTCATTCTGACGGAGATTGTCGCTCCCGATGGCCGGCCTGCGCGAACGACAGAAAGCGGGACGACGGCGTTCGATCCTGGCGGCGGCCGAGAACCTGTTCCGGCGCGACGGGTTCGACGCGACGCCCGTCGACGCCATCGCCGAGCAGGCCGAGGTCGCGGCCGGGACCGTCTATAATCATTTCGAATCCAAGGGCGACCTGCTGCTGGCGCTGGTGGCGCGCGACGGCGAGGAGGTCCGCGCGGCCGGCCGGGACATCATCGCGGATCCGCCCAAGGACCCGGTCGCCGCCGTCCGCAGGCTGCTCGAGCATTACGTCGATCACTCGCTGGTGCATCTGAGCAAAAGCATGTGGCGCAACGCCATGGCGACCGCCCTCACCCAGGCCGACTCCCCCTTCGGCCAAGGCTATGCCCAGCTCGACCGCAAGCTGGCCGACCAGGTGGGCGAGCTCCTGCTGGCAATGCAGGGGCGCGGCCAGATCGCCGCCGGCGTCGATTGCCGGGCGGCCGGCGACCTCCTGTTCGCGTCCTGCAACAGCCTCTTCATGGGATTCGTGGCGCGGGAAGAACGCACCCTGGCAGACCTCAAGCGCGAGATGGCGCGCCAGGTGAAGATCGTCTTCACCGGTCTCATTGCGCCGCGTCCCTGACCGGGGCAGCCGGTCCTAGGATTTCGGACTTACGCCCTTCCCGCCGATTGTCCTAGATTGCTGACGTATCTTCAAACACCGGTGAGGGGGACCGTGCCGTGAGCAGCAATTCAATCGACACAACAAAGGTGGGCGCTACCGCCAATCTGATTTACATCCTCTATCTCGTCAGCCTGATCGTCGGCGTGACAGCGCTGGTCGGCGTGATCATGGCCTATATGAACAAGGGCGAGGCGCCGGAATGGGTGCAGACCCATTACCGCCTCCAGATCCGCACCTTCTGGATCGGCATCCTGTTCTCGATCGTCGGCGTGCTGACGACGATCATCCTGATCGGCTGGCTGATCCTGCTGCTGGTGGTGGTCTGGTGGATCGTGCGTTGCGTCAAGGGCATGCAGTATGTCGGCAAGCAGCAGCCCTATCCCAATCCCGCGACCTGGATGTTCTGACGTCCGGTTTCTAGGCCTCGCGCACCGCACCCGGCTTGAGAGTCGCCGGGTGCGGCCAGCGCCCGAATTCCCGGCCGCAGCGCCGCGCCTCCGCCAGGTGCGTCGCGAGCAGCGCCGCGTCGTCATTGACGTCGTAGAGGATCCGGGTCGAGACATTGCGCAGCCCGCAATAACCCAGGATCCCGACATCGATCTGGGTCGCCATGGCGTCGTCATAGCGATATTTGCGATAGGTGCCTTCGCGCGAGCCGGCCGATGCCAGCAACAGCACCGGGCGATCGGCCAGCTGCCCGCGCGATCGCGCCGGCGAGAAATCATAGGCCCAGCCCTGCGACATCACGCGATCGATCCAGCCCTTCAGAATGGCTGGGAAGGACCACCACCAGACCGGAAAGACGAAGGCGATGCCTTCCGCCCGGTCGGCCCGCGCCTGCTCCTCACGGATCGCCTCGGGCATGGCGCCGCCTTTGAATTGCACGAAATCCTCGGGCTGAAAGCGGGGCTCGAAGCCCTCGCGATAGAGATCGGCCGTCTCGGTGCCGTGCCCGGCTTCGGCAGCGCCCTCGAGAAACGCGTCGAGCAAGGCGCCGGTGAAGGATTCCCGAACCGGATGGGCAAAGACCGCCAGGATATGCATCGCGACGTCCCCTGCCCCGGCTACGGCGCCAGTCTGGCGGCGTAGCGCTCGATCCGATCGCAGGCGCGCGCCAGTTCCTCGTCGGCATTGCCGAGCGAGATCCGCACATGCCCGGCGGCGCTGGGGCCGAAGGCGTCGCCCGGCAGCACGGACACGCCTTCGGCATCGAGCAGCCCGCTCGCGAAATCATGGGCCGAGAGGCCCGTGCCGCGCACATCCACCATGGCGAACATGCCGCCCTCCGGCCGATGACAGCGCAGGCCCTTCACATTGCCGAGCCGCCCGCAGACGAGATCGCGCCGACGCCGATAGCCCTGCTTCATCGCCGACACCTCGGGCGGTTCCACCGCGAAGGCCTGGCGGGCCGCGTCCTGAATGAAAGGCGGCGAACCATAGAGCATGCAGAGCGCCAGATTGCCGATATGCTCGGCCAGCTCGACCGGCGTGATGCTCCAGCCCAGGCGCCAGCCCGTCATCGCATGTGACTTGGAGAGGCTGTTGATCGTCACGGTGCGTTCGGCCATGCCGGGCAGACCCGCCGGGCTCACATGCTCGCCTTCGAAGATAAGGCCGGCATAAACCTCGTCCGACAGCAGCCAGAGGTCGTGGCGCACGCAGATCTCGGCGATGCGCTCCCAGTTGGCGCGGGTGATGACGGCGCCGGTCGGGTTATGCGGCGAGTTGATCAGGACCGCCCGGGTCTTCGCGGTGACGGCACGCTCGATGGTCTCGGGCTCGATCTGGAAACCGCGCTCGGGCCGGAGCGGCACAAACACCATGCGGGCACCGCTGGCGCCGACCACCGCCTCATAGGTGACATAGGCGGGCTCGGGCACGATGATCTCGTCGCCCTGGTCGAGCACGCAAACCGCGGCGGCATAGAGCGCGCATTGCGCGCCGGCCACCACCACCACCTGCTTCGGGTCGGTCGGCTGGCCGCTTCGCGCCTCATGGGCCTCGGCGATCGCGGCACGCAGGCGATGGTCGCCGACCACCTCGCCATAGTGCGTGCGGCCCTGGCGCAGGCTCTCGATCGCCGCATCGACAATGGCCGGGGGCGTGTCGAAATCGGGGTCGCCGACGCTGAGCAGGATGACGTCCTTGCCCTGGCGCTTGAGCTGGGACGCCCGGAAATGGATCTCCCACGCCGCGGCGCCTTCGCCCCCGATGCGCTCGACGAAAGAGGAGAAACGCATGGCTTGTCGGGATCTCCAAAAGCGCGGGGTTGACCGCATGGACCGGTTGGGGCTCGATAGCAGACAGCACGCCGGAGAGCAATCGCCCGCTTGGATGAGGACCGCCGGTCCGCGGTATCCGGCGGCATTCCACCTTTCAGACAGATCTCGAGAGATGACCAAGACACATTATCAGCCGCTCGGCGGCAACCAGATGCCTCGCTTCGGCGGTCCCGCCACCATGATGCGGCTGCCGAGCCTGCCCTCGGCCAAGGGCCTCGACGCCTGCTTCGTCGGCGTGCCGCTCGACACCGGCACCTCGAACCGTTCGGGCGCCCGCTTCGGCCCGCGTCAGATCCGCGCCGAAAGCTGCCTGATCCGCCCCTACAACATGGCGACCCGCGCGGCGCCCTTCGACAGCCTGTCGGTGGCCGATATCGGCGATGTCGCCATCAACACCTTCAATCTGCAGAAGAGCATGGGGATCATCGAAGCGGCTTATGACGAGATCCTGGGCCACGACTGCATCCCGCTGACGCTGGGCGGCGACCACACCATCGCGCTGCCGATCCTGCGCGCGATCAAGAAGAAATACGGGCCCGTCGGCATGGTGCATGTCGATGCCCATGCCGACATCAACGACAACATGTTCGGCGAGCCGATCGCGCATGGCACGCCCTTCCGCCGCGCGGTCGAGGAAGGACTCTTGGACGGCAAGAGAGTCGTGCAGATCGGATTGCGGGGCACCGGCTACGCGGCCGAGGATTTCGACTGGCCGCGCGCGCAAGGGTTCCGCGTCGTCCAGGCGGAAGAGTGCTGGTACAAATCGCTGGCGCCGCTGATGGAAGAGGTGCGAAAGCAGGTGGCCGGCGGGCCGGTCTATCTCACCTTCGATATCGACGGGCTCGACCCCGCCTTCGCCGGCGGCACCGGCACGCCCGAGATCGGCGGCCTCACCATCACGCAAGGCATGGAAGTGATCCGCGGCTGCCGCGGCCTCGACATCGTCGGCTGCGACCTGGTCGAGGTGGCACCGCCCTATGACCCGACCGGCAACACGGCGCTCACCGGCGCCAATCTGCTGTTCGAGATGCTGTGCGTGCTGCCGGGCGTGACCTATCGGAACTAGTAGGAACTAGCGAGTATCGGCGCGCGACCTCGCTCGGCTTCTTTCTGCTCACAAGAGAGAAACGAGAACCCGATCCGAAAGACAATCCCCTCCCCCCTTGTGGGGAGGGTTAGGGAGGGGGTATCGCGGTCTCGATTGAGGAACGGAATCTCCGAATGCATTTCGGAGACTGAGTCAGTCACCCCCTCCCTGCCCTCCCCCATCAAGGGGGTGGGGATGTTTCCTCGATCTCCTCAACAGACTCCTTCACCGGCATGTCTGAAGAAGTCGATCATCACCTCACCTCGACCAGCAGCTCCGTCACGCCGCCGCCGGCATTGATGGTCCAGCCAGGAACCTTGAGGTCGAAGGGGCAAGACGACACCACCACGATCAGATTCATCAGCGCCTCTAGCTCGACATGGCTGCCGGGTGCCACGGGGTTGGGCGGCGAGACCAGCTTGCCGTCGGCCTCAACATGGGTGTTGGTGAAGAAATTGACCGGCTGCGGCGTAACCGCGACCTGATGGCCGAGCCCGGCCATCGCCTCGGCCAGATTGGCCGCGCAACTGCGATGGGGTGCGGCATGGCCGAACTGCGTGTAGCGGGCCTGGTCGCAGGCCGCGATCAGCATGTCATGGCAACCGCCCGCCTTGTCTTCCAGCAGCGTCAGCATGGGGCGGCGAAACCGGCTCAGGAACCAATCGCCGGGTTTCGGCTTGATCGAGCGCGTCGTAACCCAGGTGTGCATCGGCGACAGCCATTCGTCGAGGTCGTCGGCATTGTAAGCGAAAAAATCGGCGGCCTGATGTCCGGCCGGCGTGGTGACGCGAACCCGCTTGCCCCGTGCCACAGGAATGGCACGACCTTCGGCGGGCGGAACCGTAATGCGATCCATGGACAGCTCCCTGTTGACATCGGCTCGCAAGTCGATCCGGACAGTGTGGACCGACCCGGGTTTCCGTGTCTGTTCTCCCGGGACGATACAACCATGCCGCGGCCCGCGCCTCAAAGGCCCCTGGCGGAACCGGGACAGGGCCGGAAACCGCGGCGGTTGCAGCGCAACCAACCTCCGGCCTCGTCGTCATCGCCCCGCCATAATAGGACCTGGCTTTCTTTTCGACCCCGACCGAAGGACCGCTCCGCCTTATCGCCTGCGGGTGGGACTTGATGTTAAGCTGGCTCCGCTTCCGAGTCTGGCCATCGATCAACGCAATCCAGCCTGGTCTCCATGGCACGGCCGCCTTCTCACGCCGCCGCGATAACTGGAAGTGAAGTGCAGGCATGACGGAGCGCCGTCCAACCGTGCCAGAAACAGGCAATCTCCACGTCGGTTCGCCAAAGCGAATCCTGTCCCCATTCGAATCCTGGCATCCGGTGTTGTTCTATGCGCCGGTCATCGTCTATTGGCTGCTCCTGGCCTTGCGCCATCGCAGCCTGACCTTGCCAGCCGTGGCCAACCCGCAGATCGAACATGGCGGGCTGTGCGGCGAATCGAAGACGAAGCTGTTTGCGAGCATGACGCCCGAGGGCCGCGAATGGGTGGCGCCCTATGTCAGCTTCGCCCGCGGCGACGACGGCGAGATCGACCGCGATCTCGGCCGATTGACCGCGCAGCTCGAGGCCGCGGGGCTCGAATTCCCGCTCGTCGCGAAGCCCGACGTCGGCTGCCATGGCGCCGGCGTGCGGCTGGTGCATGATCGCGCCGAGCTCCGCGCCTATTTGCGCGCCTTCCCGGCGAACGAGCGTCTGCTGATCCAGCATTTCGTCGATCATGAGGGCGAAGCCGGCATCTTCTATGTCCGCCGGCCGAACGACGCGGTCGGCCGGATCTTCTCGATGACGCTGAAATATTTCCCCACCGTCGTCGGCGACGGCAAATCGACGCTCGGGCAGTTGATCCGGCGCGACCCGCGCGCGGGCCGTCTGGCCCATCTCTATCTGCCGCGCCATCAGCACCGCATCCACTGGGTCCCGGCCGTAGGCGAGCCGGTACGGCTCGTGTTCGCCGGCAATCACTGCAAGGGCGCGATGTTCCGCAATGGCGGCCGCCTGGTGACGCCGGAACTGGCGGAGCGGATCGACCAGATCGCGCGTACCATCCCCTCCTTCCATTTCGGGCGGTTCGACGTCCGTTTCCGGTCGCTGGGCGAGCTGATGCAGGGCGAAGGCTTCACCATCGTCGAGTTCAACGGCGGCGGCAGCGAAGCGACCCATATCTGGGATCCCGACACCACGCTGTTCTCGGCCTATCGGGATCTGTTCGCGCAGACCCGGATCCTGTTCGAGATCGGGGCCGCCCATCGCGAGGTCGGTCACGAGCCGGCGGGCTGGCGCGTGCTGCTGGGATTGTGGCTGCGCGAGCAGCAGCTCAAGCGCGCCTATCCGATCACCGAGTGACGGCCCCGGGGGCTCCCGCCCCTCATTCAACCGGCTTTTCCAGCGTCTCCACATAAACCAGCAGCGTGCAGCCGCCGGGCGTATGCGATTCATGCTGCGTGCCGGCGCGCAAGAGCACCATGTCGCCGCGGCGATAGCGGGTGCCGTCGCGCTCGATCAGCTCTCCGTCCAGCACATAGAACATCTCGTCGGCGGTATGTTCATGCGCCGCCGACAGGGTGCCGGGCTCCATGCGGATGACATGGAAGCCGGTGCCGGGCACCCGCGTCTCGTCCAGCGGCAGATAGCTCATGCCCTCATAGACGAGACCGGGGGCGTCGAAGGACCGATAGGGATCCGACAGCAGGTTGCGCACGATACGGTCGCCAGCCTCAATCGGTTTCATCCGGCCTTCTCCTTGGAAAGCAAGCCCGTCGATTACCGGTCCAGATCGCGTTCGATCCGATTGAGCCGCTTCAGCAGCTCCGCCTGCAGATTGTCGATCTTGTCATGCAGATGCGAGACCTCGAGCTCGGCCTTGAGGTTGACGTCATATTCGATATCGGTGCGGATCCGGTCCTTGGAGGCCTGCCGGCTCTGGCTCAACAGCACGATCACGCTGAGGAAGATCGCCTCCAGCGACACGCACATCGTCAGCAGGCCGAAGGGGAACGGGTCGAACGCCTCCAGGCCCGGGATCACGTTCCAGCCGATCCAGGCCGCGAACAGGACGCCATGCAGCACCAGGAAGGCGAAACTGCCGCTGAACTCGGCGATGGCGTCGGTCGCCCGCTGGATCAGGGTCGCATGCGAGGCCATCACGTCGTTGGCGTTGCGCACGGCGGCCTGGCGCAGCCGCTGGTCGGTGGCGCGCAGGCGCCCGGCCATGACCGCCATCATGTCGAGCGCCGCCTCGGGCCGCGCCCTGACGAAGCGCAGCAGGGCACCGCGATCGAGCACCAGGAGATGGGTCGCCGCCGTGGCGATGGCATTGGCCGTGCGCGGTCCCTGGTCCAGGAGCGAGAGCTCGCCGAACAGCTCGCCGGGGCCGGCATCGTGAAGCACTATCTTTTGCCCGAGCTTGTCGGTGGTGGCGAGCTCGACCGCCCCTTCGCAGACGATATACATGCGCTCGCCGGTCTCGCCCGTCCGGAACAGCATGTCGCCCTCGGCGGCGTCCTGCTCTTCGACGAAATCCGCGAGCATCGTACGGTCGTCGGGATCGAGGCGCGAGAAGATCGGTACGCGGCCGATGGCCTCGACCTTGTGGACCAGATCCGCCGTCGCGTCCGAGGTCTCGTCGCTCGGCGGCGACGTGATGGTGCTGCTCTCTGCCGTCATGGTGTGCGGGTCGGAAGGCCGAAGCCGGCCGCCCTATTCTCCGGCCGCGGCGAACGGCACCAGACGCTCGGGCGCCTGGAACGGACGGTCATGCCGCAGGGCCGGGATCATCTGGCGGGCCTCCTCGACCTTGGCGGGGTCGATCTCGGCCATCGCATAGCCCACCTTGTCGCCGGCATCGGCGAGAACCTCGCCCCAGGGGCTGACGATCAGCGAATGGCCGAAGGTGCGCCGTCCTTCGGCATGGATCCCGCTCTGGGTGGCAGCGAAGACATAACTCCCGGTCTCGATCGCCCGGGCCCGAACCAGCACATGCCAATGGGCGAGGCCGGTCGTGTAGGTGAAGGCGGCCGGAATCCCGAGATAAGCCGCCCCGCCCTGGGCCAGCGCGCGGAACAGCGCCGCAAAGCGCAGGTCGTAGCAGATCGAGAGCCCCATCTGGCCCCAGGGGAGTGCCGCCAGCACCGCCTTGTCGCCCGGCGCCACGGTCGCCGATTCCTTGTAGGCATGGCCGTCTTTGATCGCCACATCGAACAGATGGATCTTGTCGTAGCGCGCGGTGATGCGGCCTTCCGGATCGATCACGAAGGCCCGGTTCGCGACCCGCGAGGCCCCCTTCTCCTTGATCAGCAGCGATCCGACATGGATCCAGCGCCCGAGCTCGCTCGCCAGACGGCGAAAGGCGGCAAGCCCCGGATCCTCCGCCTCGGTCACGGTCTTGCGCAGCACGGCCGCATTGTCGGGCTCGATCATCGTTGCCATCTCGGGCAACTGGATCAGGTCGGCGCCATCCTTCGCCGCCGCGCGGATCAGCGGCTCGATCGCCGCGATCGAGGGCGCCATCTCGCGCTCGGCGCAGTTCTGCACGACGGCGACACGGAAACGGTTGGACATGGGGCGACCTCGTGCTCGCTCGATGAAGGCCCTGGCGCGTCAGCGGCAAAGCCGCCCCGGGCGCCGGCAGGGAAACCATATCGCGCAGCCCAGGTCGGAACAACCACCCCCGTCCCTCCCGCGGGCTCCGCGAAGCGGTTGACAGCGCGCCCATTCTGGTTCATCCGAAGCGCGGTTTTCCGGCTTCGTCCGGCTCAGGATGCCCCTATAGCTCAGTTGGTAGAGCACCTGATTTGTAATCAGGGGGTCGGCGGTTCAAGTCCGTCTGGGGGCACCATCTTTTCGATCGGGCGGCCCATACGCCTTCAAGCGCGGACCGCCAGGCGCGGCTGGATCGATCGGCGACAGTCGCATTCTCGACGCTCGCCGCAGCATTCGAAATTTCTGGCCGACCTGCATCGCTGTCTCGAGCCACAGCGAACTCCGTGAAGCGGTCGAACGACCCGGCCCAGGGGCGCCCCGATGGCGTTCGCTCCTGCCGCCATGCGGGCCCCCGCTGTCGCCGCGAAACTCGTCCAAATTGGGACCAAACCGCCGATCCATTGGCGGTTTCCCCCTATCCAACGATAGCGAAGTGCCGGGAAACGGTTACCGGTAATCCTTCCCAGGATCAAATCTCAATGAAATCAATCCGCTGTTGATCGCCACGGCGGAATCGTCGTTAACTGACGGTTTGGACAGTTTTGCTACGCTATTCCCACGGTCGTGCCTTCAACCCTAGGAGTGAAATGACGCGAAGCGCGTTTGGGCAGAGCGCGCGCTTCAGTTGAGGGAATTCATCATGGCAAAACATAAAGTGGTTGTGCTGGATGACGAACCAATGATCCGGCATTTGGTCGCAGAAATCGCCCAAACCTGCGGCTGGGAAACCTTCGATACCGGAGATCCCGAAGTCTTCGAGGCGGAGGTCCGCAGACGGCCCCCTGCCGCGGTCGTGCTCGACCTGGTCATGCCGAATGTCGACGGCATCGAAGTCCTGAGGGAACTCGCCGCTGTCCTCACCGGCATCCCCATCTTGATCCTCAGCGGGATGGATGGCCGGTTGCTGGAAACCGCGATGCAGCTCGGCCAGGCGCGTGGCCTGACCATGGCCGGATGCATTCAAAAGCCCTTCCGCGCCGATGCCCTGAGCGCGCTCCTGCAGAAGGTCGCGTCCTGCCGGGGCGAGATCAGCGAGGCGATGCTGGAGGAGGCCGTCGAACGCGAGGAGCTCGATCTTCACTACCAGCCCTATCTCGATCTGCAGTCCCGCCGGATCATCGGCGCCGAGGCACTGGTGCGCTGGCAGCATCCGCAGCGCGGCCCCATTCCCCCGTCCGCCTTCATTCCCATGGCGGAGAAGAGCGCACTGATCGGCAAGGTGACGGATCTCGTTCTGGCGAAGGCCGTCGCTCAGGCGGCCCGGTGGAACGACCGACTGGCGCCGCTCGACATATCGATCAACCTCTCGGCCCGCAGCATCCAGGATGTCACCTTCCCCGAGCAGATCCTCCGGCTGTGCCGGCAGCATTCGCTCAATCCGGCCCGCATCGTCTTCGAAATCACCGAAACGGCGGCGATGCAGGATCCGGTCATGCTGATGGACGTGCTCACCCGGCTCCGCTTGAAGGGCATCCGGCTTTCGATCGACGATTTCGGCACGGGCTATTCTTCGCTGGCGCAGTTGCGCCGATTGCCGTTCTCGGAATTGAAGATCGACCTGTCCTTCGTCTCCACGATGATGGCCTCGCGCGACAGCGAGATCATCGTCAAGACGATCATCGACATGGCCCGCAATCTGGGCCTGCGGACTGTGGCCGAGGGGGTGGAGACGCCGACGATCCTGGAACGGCTGGGTGAGCTCGGCTGCAATGTCGCGCAGGGCTACTTGATCGGCCGCCCGATGACGGCGCCGCAGATCCCGTCTTTCCTGGGAAACTACGCAGCCGCCCAGTAAACCGCCGACGGCCTGCCCGCGCCCCCGCTCTTCTGAAGGGTACCGGCAAGCCGGTCGTCCGAGGCCTGCGCTCTCCTTCGGAAGTCCGGAGCCTGCGCGGCCGGCGGCCCTAAGTAGAAATACGCCAATCTCTCTGGTACTGTTTCCTGAAGAACTAAAGGCGATAGATTGCTATATTTAGAATTATTTATGAGTTACAATGGGTCAATAAAATTACTTCATCAATAATTTGAGAGGTATTCACCTTTCAAATGAAAGGAGATTCTCGAATGAAGATTCCTCCCTCGACCGGGCCAGCCCTCGTCGGCGTGCTCGTCGGCGCGGTGGCCGTCATGATTCTCGGCTTCAGCTTCGGCGGCTGGATGCTCGGCAGCTCGGCGCAGAAGATGGCCGACCAGCGCTCGGCGGTCGCCGTGATCGACGCCCTCGTCCCCTTCTGCGTCACCCAGTCGAAAGCCGATCCCACCGGTTCGGCCAAGCTGGTCGAGCTCCAGGCGATCACCTCGACCTATGAGCGTCGCGATTTCATCATGAAGGCCGGCTGGGCAACGACACCGCCGACCGAGGCGCCGAACAGCGACCTCGCCATGGCCTGCTCGAAGGTCCTTTCCTGACCGGTTGTTGATCGCCGCTGAAAGCCGCGCCGATCAGGTCGGGAAACCACCCGTCACCACCAGCACCGGCAGACGCCGCTCAGGCGACCCCGGCAGCCTGCGGGCGAACCGCCAGCTGGCGCTTCGCCCGCGTTTGCCGGTTCTCTGCATTCGACCTCGTGCGGGCCTTACCGCTCGCCGAAGCCGCAGAAGGTCTCGTCGGACCCGATCTGCTGGCTCGGAAGCGTCGGGGCTCCCGTGCAGTCATTGAAGAAATTCGGGGTCCTCGAGGTCGGATGAAGGTTCGGCGTCTCGGGATTCTGCCGCAGCAACGGCTCCCGGAACGTCGACAGCGCACCGTCGCGGCTCGATGCCGGGGCCGTCATCGATCCCGAGGGGGAAAGGCCCATGGGGACCTGCGGGGCGAACTGGGCGCCCGGATTGAGCAGATCGACGCCATGCATGTCGTTTTCCGCGGCCCAGGCGGAGGGGCCGGTGCCGAGGGCCGCTACCGCGAGCCCGAACGTCAATCCGGCGACTGCGAAGAATTTAGAGACCATGTTGAAAACCTCAGTTCAGTGTGGCCCCCATGCCGGACATCTGGTGTGTCTCGCGGTTTGGGCAATCATACGATGGTCGCGACCCGCTCCTCCGCCTGACCTCCCCTTGACGATTTCGCCGCTTCAGCCCAGGCTTCACCCGCCGCCTGAAGAAGAGGAAATTCATCAAGCAATCCCAGGAACATGGCGGCCGATGTGAAGACACCGGACAGAAGGGGGACCACCATGCCGAGCCGCCAGCCGGATGCATCGACCCGGGTCGGGGTCGATGGACACGAGGTTGTGACCTACAGTTACGGTAGCGGGAGCGAGGTCCTGTTCCTGTTGAACGGTGGCCCCGGATTGCCATCCCTTTATCTGCGCGAGCCGCTGCTGCGGCTGCTCGACGAGGGTTACCGCATCGTCACCTATGACCAGCTCGGCTGCGGCGCGTCGGACCGTCCCACCGATCCCAAGCTCTGGACCATGGCGCGCTATGTCGCCGAGGTGGAGACCGTCCGCAAGGCGCTCGGGCTGGGGCCGGTTCATCTGCTCGGCCATAGCTGGGGCGGATGGCTCGGCATCGACTACACGCTGACCCACCCGGCCGCGATCAAGACCTTCATCCTCTCCAACACCTGCGGGGACATGCCCCACCTGGTCGGCGAGCTGAACCGGTTGCGCGCGGCCCTGGGGGCTGAGACCGTCGCGATGATGCAGCATCACGAGGCCGATGGAACGCTCGACCATCCGGAATATCAGGCGGCCGTCACCATCCTCAATTACCGGCATGTCTGTCGCTTGCAGCATTGGCCGGAGCCGGTGTCCCAGTCGCTGGGGGACTGGAACATGGGACCCTATGCGACCATGCAGGGCCCGAACGAATTCCTCTATATCGGCAACCTCAAGGACTGGAACCGCATCCCGGACATGCACCGGATCACGCAGCCCTGCCTGATCCTCACCGGCCATTTCGACGAACTGGGCCCCCCTTGCGCGATGCGGATGAAGCATGCGCTCCCCCATGCCGAGCTGACGGTCTTCCCCAACAGCTCCCACATGCCGATGTATGAGGAGCCGGATGCTTATCTGGCAAGGGTTTCGGCGTTTCTCGGACAGCATCGCGGCTGAGCCTGCGCCGGGTTTGACCGCCGAAGGCGCCGCGCCCTATTGTTGACGGGAGGGCGCCCGGAAACCTTGCGCAAGCGGCGCCGCTGGCAGGGGAGCCTCGTCCGCTGGACGACGTGATCGACAGTTTCGCCGACAAGATCGAGAGCGCCGACAGTCTCGAGCGCTGCCTCGATCTGCTGCTCGAGGCCGTTGTCCCGATCGGCTTCTCCTCCGTCATCTACGACTATGCGCCGGTGCCGGTCGCGCATGACGGGAGGATGATTCGGCCGAATCTGCTGAATGCGCGCAACGTGCCGGCGGATTTCGCCGGGCTCTGGGCCGACCATGAATATTACCGCATCGACCCGGTCCAGCAGATGTGCATCGACTGCAATCTGCCGTTCGTCTGGTCGTTCCAGGGCGTCGACGATCATATCCTCGAACGCCCGCTGACGCGCGAGCACCAGCCGGTGGTGGCGTATCTCAAGGATACGCATCTGAGCTGCGGCGCCACGGTGCCGATCCATTCGCGCGACGGCAGCCTCGCGACCGTCACCGCAATTCGCGTCGGCGCCGAGCGGGGCTTCGAGCGCGTGGCGCGGCGTGAGCTGGCGACGCTCAGCTTCCTCGCCCACTTCATGCATGAAGCGGCGCTGCGCAGCTTCGACGAGGAGACGCGCCGCTGCCATGCCGTCTCTTTGAGCGCGCGCGAGATCGAATGCCTGCGCTGGGCGGCCCGCGGCAAGACCGCCGAGGACATCGCCGAGATCCTGGACCGCGCGCCGGCCACGGTCTGCCTCCATCTCAACAACGCCCAGCACAAGCTCGGCGCCCAGAACCGCGCCCAGGCCATCGCCCGCGCCGCGCATTACCGGCTTCTGGGCGCGGGGCTGTGACGGAGCAGGCGACGACTGCCACCTCCGTTCCTCTCCGCCCGGGTAGCGGGGGACAGGGATGCGAAGGGTTGGCGCAAGCGGAGCTTGCGCTTACCCGAAGCTGGGAGAGATGGGTCTTTCTTTCCCGCACACCCTCTCCCAGCTTCGGGTCAGTCTGCGCTTCGCCCCGACTAACCCTGCGCAACCCTCCCCCTCACGAATGAGGGGGAGGACAGGACGTTCGTGCCCTATCAGTTCTGCTAGTTGTCCCGCCCCTCCTCTGGTCCCTAGCCTGACATAGGCCTCAAGCGGCATTCCGCGCCGGGCCTGTTTCCAGACATTGGGACCCGAGAGATCATGGCCGCGCTCAATCCGCCCCTTCCCGCCGATGCCCGTCCGCCCGACGAGACCTTCCGGGTCAAGATCGATGGCCATGAGGTCCAGGTCTACAGCTACGGTCGCGGGCCCGAGGTCCTGTTCTGCCTCAATGGCGGGCCGGGCCTGCCTTGCGATTATGTGCGCGAGACCCACAGCGTCATGGCGGACCATGGCTATCGCGTCGTGGTCCATGACCAGCTCGGCACCGGGCGCTCCGACAAGCCGAAGGATAAGAGCCTCTGGACCCTCGCCCGCTATGTCGAGGAGGTGGAGACCCTGCGCCGGACGCTGGGGCTGGGCCGCGTCCATCTGCTGGGGCAGTCCTGGGGCACCTGGCTGGGCTTCGAATATCTCCTGACTCACCCGAACGGCGCCAAGAGCTTCATCTGCGCCAACGGGACCGCCGAGATCCCGCTGCATCTGCGCGACCTGGAGCGGCTGCGCGGGGCGCTCGGACCCGAGACGGTCGCGATGATGGCGCGCCACGAGGCCGAGGGCACGACCGACCATCCGGCCTATCAGGGCGCGGTCCAGGTCCTGAACTACCGCCATGTCTGCCGGCTCGACCATTGGCCGCCGGCGCTGATGCGCTCGATCGACGGCATCAACATGGACATCTACGGCACGATGTGGGGGCCGAACGAGTTCACCTGCACCGGCAATCTCAAGGATTGGGACCGGCTCGCCGACCTGCCGCGCATCGAGCAGCCCTGCCTCGTGCTGTGCGGGCATCATGACGAGCTGACGCCCGACAGCGCAGCACGCATCGCCCGCCGGCTCAAGAAGCCCACGCTCAAGATCTTCAGGAACAGCTCGCATATGCCGTTTTTCGAAGAACCCGCCGACTACATCGCGACGCTCAGGAGCTTCCTCGACCAGCATCGGGGCGGCTGACGAAAAGGCCGCTCGCGAACGGGCGGCGCCTAGGACCGGGAGGAACCTCGACCATGATTTCCGCAAAGCCACGACATCTTCTGTCGGCATTTCTCGTCGCCGCCGCCCTGCTGTTCACCGCAGCCCAGGCCTCGGCCGGCGGCGTGCTCAAGATCGCCCGCGAGCAGGACAGCACGACCTTCGATCCCATCTATACGATCCTGGCGCCCGACATCTGGGTCTTCAACCAGTTCTATTCGACCCTGGTGCGCGCCAACGCGACCGCGACCGACATCGAGCCGGATCTCGCCGAAAAATGGGAAATCTCGGCCGACGGCACGGTCTACACCTTCCATCTGCGCGAGGCGAAGTTCTCCGACGGCACGCCGGTCCTCGCCAGCGATGTGGTTTTCAGCCTGCTGCGCGCGCGCGATGACGAGAAATCGGTGCTGCGCTCGATGTTCTCGCCGATCGACAAGGCCGAGGCGCCCGACGACCGCACCGTGGTGCTGAAGCTGAAGGGTCCGAGCGCGCCGCTCATGTCGACGCTGGCCATGTTCGCCGCCTCGGTCCTCCCCGAACATGCGGTCAAGGCCGAGGGCGAGGGCTTCGGCGAGAAGCCGGTCGGCTCCGGCGCCTTCGTCCTCAAGGAATGGAAGCGCGGCGACCGCATCATCCTGGCGCGCAATCCGCTCTATTGGGAGAAGGGGCTGCCCAAGCTCGACGGCATCGAGTGGATCTATGTGCCCAACGACAACACCCGCATGCTGAAGCTCAAGGCCGGCGAGGTCGATGCCGCGACCTTCGTGCCCTGGAACCAGATCAAGGAGCTCCAGGCCGACAAGAACATCCAGGTCCAGCTCGACAAATCGACCCGCATGGATCACATCCTGGTCAACCACGCCCACAAGCCGCTCGACAACAAGCTGGTGCGCCAGGCGCTCAACATGGCGATCGACCAGAAGGCGATCGTCGACGTCGTGACCTCGGGCTACGGCACCGTCGCCAACTCCTTCTTCCCGCTCGACGGTATGGACTACAACCCCGACAACCCGAACTACCCCTACGACCCGGCCAAAGCGAAGAAGATCCTGGACGAGCAGGGCGTGAAGGATCTGACGCTCAATTTCGCGCTGGTGGCGGGCGACACCGCCCATGACCAGATCGGCGTGCTGGTGAAGGACCAGCTCGCCAAGGTCGGGGTGGCGGTCAATCTGGTGAAGATGGAGGGCGGCCAGCAATGGGACGCGCTCGTCAATGGCGACTACGACATCGGCGTGATGTGGTGGGTCAACGACGTGTTCGATCCGGACGAGAAGGCGCAGTTCTGTGTCTCGGGCGATCCGGAGAACCGGTCCTACTACACCAACTACAAGAACCCGGTCGTGACCGACCTGGTCAACAAGGCTGCGGTCGAGCAGGACCCGGCCAAGCGCAAGCAGATGTATTTCGACATTCAGCGGCTGGCGAAGGACGATGTTCACTGGATCGACCTCTATTACAGCCCCTTCCGCAACGCCTCGCGCGCGAACGTGACGGGCTTCGTCCAGAACCCGCTCGGGCGCTACATGCTGGAGACGGCCGACATCACCAACTGAGCGGGGCCGAGGCGGCATGAGGGCGGCGACCCCGGACGGGATCGCCGCCCTCTGTCTTGTCGGACAGGCTTCGCGCGCCCTGGAGCGCGACAGGGAAGGCCGATAGGATTGCCGCCAGCGCTTTCCTGACGCGGATCACCGGGATCACTTCACGGGCATGGGCCGATATCGCTTCATTCTCTGGCGTCCCCTGCAGCTGGTGCCGGTGCTGCTCGGCGTAAGCCTGATCAGCTTCCTGCTGGTGCATGCGATTCCCGGCGATCCGGTGCGGATCCTGCTGGGCACGCGTGCGACCGCCGCCGTGATCGAGGCGACCCGCGCGCAATATGGCCTCGATCAGCCGCTCGCCCTGCAATATCTCTACTTCCTCAAGAACCTCGCCGCCGGCGAGTTCGGCAAATCGATCATCTTCAAGATCGGTATCCCGAAGCTGGTGGTGAGCCGGATCGTCCCGACCCTGTTCCTGCTCGGCTATGCGATCTTCATGTCGGTCGTCATTGCGATCGGCTTCGCCGTGCTGGCGGCCGTCTATCGGGGCCGATGGCCCGACCAGGTGGTCCGGGTCTATTCGACGGCGGGGCTCGGCCTGCCGGCCTTCTGGCTCGGCATTGTGCTCATCATCCTCTTCAGCATCGAGCTCGGTTTGTTTCCAGTGTCCGGCTATGGCGAGACCCCGCTCGATCATCTCCATCATTTGTTCCTGCCGGCCCTGACCATCGCGCTCGCGCTCTCGCCGGTGCTGATCCGGAACCTGCGCGCGAGCCTGCTGGCCGAGATGGAGGCGGATTACGTGAAGGCCGCGCGTTCGCGCGGGCTCTCCGAGGCCAAGATCTTCCGGCGTCATATCTTCCGCAACTCGCTCATTCCCACCATCACGCTCCTGGGCGTCAATGTCGGCTGGCTCATCGGCGGGACGGTCGTGGTCGAGCAGGTCTTCTCGGTGCCGGGGCTGGGCTCGCTGATGGTGAGCTCGATCTTCGCCCGCGACTATCTGGTGGTGCAGGTGGTGACCCTGGCCTTCGCGCTGGCCGTCATTCTCACCAACTTCATCGTCGATATCGTCACGGTCGCGCTCGACCCGCGGGTCAAGCTATGAGCCTGACGCCCGCCCACCGCGCCGCCACCCTGCCGTTTCGCCTCGCCGCGCACGGGCTTGCGGCGCCCACGGCGCTGAAGCTGGGCGCCGCCATCTCGTGCGCCTGGCTGTTCCTGGCGGTCGCCGCCCCCTTGATCGCGCCTTACGATCCCATCGTCCAGGATCTGGGCCAGACCCTGCGCCCTCCGAGCCTCGCCCACTGGCTCGGCACCGACAATTTCGGCCGCGACGTGCTGACCCGCATCATCTGGGGCGCGCGCCTGGACCTCGCCATGGGTCTCCTCGGCGTGATCGTTCCCTTCATCCTCGGCAGCGCCGTCGGCCTCGTCGCCGGCTATTTCGGCGGCATCGTCGATACGCTCCTGATGCGCCTCCTCGACATCACCATCTCCTTCCCCTTCTTCGTGCTGGTGATTGCGATCATCTCGGTGCTGGGGGCCGGCCTCGTCAGCTTCTTCATCGCCGTTTCGCTGGTCGGCTGGGTCAGCTACGCACGGCTGATCCGGGGCCAGACCCTGGTGCTCAAACATAGCGACTTCGTGCTCGCGGCCCGCAATCTTGGCTATGGCCGCCTGCGCATCATGGCGCGGCATATCCTGCCCAACGCCGTGCTCCCGGCGATCGTATTCTCCATGTCGGACGTGGTGCTGACCATCCTGCTGGGCTCGTCGCTCTCCTATCTCGGCCTCGGCGTCCAGCCGCCCGCCGCCGAATGGGGCGTCATGATCGCCGAGGGCCAGACCTTCCTCGCCAGTGCCTGGTGGATCAGCTTCTTCCCGGGCCTCGCCATCGTCACGCTGGCGCTGGGCTTCAGCCTCCTGGCCGACGGGCTGGCCGAGACCCTGGGGATCCGGGAATGAGCGCGGCCCTGATCGAGGCGCAGGATCTGACGGTCGATATCGAGACGCGCAGCGGCCGCCTGCGGCCGGTCGATCATGTCTCCTTCGCCTTGCGCGCGGGCGAGATCATGGGCCTCGTCGGCGAGAGCGGTTCAGGCAAATCGATGACCTGCCGCGCCCTGATGCGCCTCCTGCCCAGCCGCCAAGCCCGCATCGCTGCCGGCCGCGTCGTCTTCGAGGGCCGCGATATCGCGGCCCTGCCGGAATCGGAGATGCGCGCCCTGCGCGGACCGAAGATGGCGATGATCTTCCAGAATCCGTCCTCGCATCTCGATCCGGTGATGACGATCGGCGAGCAGATCACCGAGGCCGTGCTCAGCCACGAGAAGATCGGCCGGAAGGCGGCGCGTGACCGGGCGGCCGACCTGCTGCGCCAGGTGGGATTTCCGGACCCGCGGCGCCAGCTCGACGCTTATGCCCATCAGTTCAGCGGCGGCATGCGCCAGCGCGCCATGATCGCGGCGGCGCTCGCCTGCCGGCCTCAGCTGCTGATTGCCGACGAGCCCACCACCGCGCTCGACGTCACGGTGCAAGCGCAGATCCTGCGCTTGCTGCTCGATCTTCGCGACCGCACCGGCCTGGCCATCATTCTCATCACCCATGATCTCGGCGTGGTGGCCCAGACCTGCGAAAGCGTTGCGGTGATGTATGCCGGCCGGATCGTCGAGCGCGCCAGGAAGACCGACCTGCTGCGCCGCCCCTTGCACCCCTATACCGAGGCCCTGATGCGGTCGCGGCCGGAGTCCGTGCCGCTCGGCAGCCTCCTGCCCTCGATCGAGGGCCAGCCGCCGGCCCTGTCGCAATTGCCGCCAGGCTGCCGCTTCCATCCGCGCTGCCCGCATTGCCGGCCGCTCTGTCGCGAGACGGACCCGGCCCTTGTGGGCGCGGGCAAGGATCGGGCCAGCGCCTGCCTGCGCTGGGAGGATCTCTATGCCCTGCCGGCGGGAGGCCGCGCATGAGCACGCTGCTCGAGACGAACGACCTGACGGTCGAGTTTCGGGAGGGCGGCCTCGGTGCGCTGCTCAACCCTGCGAGCGCCCGCGTCACCCATGCGGTCAATGGTGTTACGCTCTCGATCGTGCCCGGCGAGACCATGGGCCTCGTCGGCGAGAGCGGCTGCGGCAAGAGCACGCTGGGCCGGGCGATGCTGCGCCTGGTGGACGCCAAGAGCGGCAAGGTGCAGTTCGACGGCACCGACCTGACCGCCCTCGATCCGGCCCGGTTGCTGGGCTTCCGTCGTCGCGCACAGATGATCTTCCAGGACCCCTTCGCCGCGCTCAATCCGCGCCTCACCATCGGCGACACGCTGGCGGAGGTGTTTCGGGTTCATCGGCTCTGCCCGTCCGGCGAGGTCGCGGAGAAGGTCGCGGATCTGATGCAGAGCGTGGGCCTGTCCCCCGACCTGGCGTCGCGGCGGCCCGCGGCACTTTCCGGCGGCCAATGCCAGCGGGTCGGCATCGCCCGGGCGCTCGCGGTCGGCCCCGAGCTCCTGATCGCCGACGAGGCCGTGTCGGCGCTCGACGTCTCGATCCAGGCCCAGATCCTCAATCTCCTGACCCAGCTCTGCGCCGAGCGGCATCTGGCGCTCATCTTCATCTCACATGACCTGGGCGTGATCCGGCATCTCTGCCGGCGCGTCGCGGTCATGTATCTGGGGCGCATCGTCGAGGAAGGCCCGACCGAAACCGTGTTCTCGAGCCCGCGCCATCCCTATACCGAGGCCCTGCTGGCCTCGATCCCGCGGATGGCGCCGGACGGCAGCCTGCCGCCGCCCCGCCTGCTGGGCGAACCGCCCAGCGCCACCCGCCTGCCCGCAGGCTGTGCATTTAATCCTCGCTGCGCCAAGGCCTTCGACGCTTGCCGCGCCGGCGCGCCCCCGGCTCACCGCCGCGACGGACCGGTCCGCGTCGCCTGCCATCTCTACACCGATGACAAATTGGCGACCCACCGTCCCTTCGCCGCCGGGGACCATTGACGCTGACCCGCCGCCGCGCGCCATAATTCCCGCCAAGGACGGCGCCGAGGCCGTCCGCCATTCGACGGGAGACTTCACATGGCCGCCATCATCCGCCGCGTTGCGGTGGTTTCGCTCCTGTTGCTGTCCGTGCTCCTGCTCGGCGCCGGCCCGGCTCACGCCGGCGGCACGCTCAAGATCGGCCGCGACCAGGACAGCACCACCTTCGATCCGATCCTGATCAGCCAGAATGCCGACCTCTGGGTGATCATCAACGCCAACGAGATGCTGGTCCGGAACAATTTCGACGGCACGGCGATCGAGCCGGACCTGGCGGAAAGCTGGACCGTCTCGCCGGACGGCCTGACCTACAGTTTCAAGCTGCGCGACGGCCTCAAATTCAGCGACGGCAGCCCGCTCAAGGCGTCGGACGTGAAGTTCAGCCTGGAGCGCGTGCGCGACACGAAGGAGTCGGTGTTCGGTGCCATGTATGCGCCGATGAAATCGATCGACACGCCCGACGACCGCACCGTGATCATCACACTGAGCCAGCCGACGGCGCCGTTCCTGACCTTCCTCGCCCTGTTCTCGGCCGCCGTGCTGCCCGAGGACGCCGTCAAGAACCACTATGACGACTGGCTGGAGCATCCGGTCGGCGCCGGCGCCTTCAAGATCACCGAATGGAAGCGCGGCGAATCCATCACCCTCGACAAGAACCCGAACTACTGGGAGGGCCCGGCCAAGCCCAAGCTCGACCAGGTGCAGTGGATCTATATCCCGAACGACAACACCCGG
The DNA here is from genome assembly GCF_008728855.1 of Hypericibacter terrae. GTDB lineage: Bacteria > Pseudomonadota > Alphaproteobacteria > Dongiales > Dongiaceae > Hypericibacter > Hypericibacter terrae. Next base: position 3,374,480 of record NZ_CP042906.1, read on the forward strand.
ATCCTCAAGCTGCAGGCGGGCGAGATCGACGCGATGATCTTCGTGCCCTTCAACCGCATCGACGAGCTGAAGCAGGATCCGAAACTCGAGGTCCATCTCGACAATTCGAGCCGCGAGGACCACCTGCTGATCAATCACAGCCATCCACCGCTGGACAAGAAGGAGGTCCGTCAGGCGCTCTGCATGGCGATCGACCTCGATGCGATCGTCAAGACCGTGACCTTCGGCCATGGCACGCCCGCCAACTCCTACATTCCGCAGGGCGGCATGTTCTACAACCCGGACAATCCGCGCTGCCCCTATGACCCGGCCAAGGCCAAGGCCATCCTGGAAGCGGCCGGCGTGAAGGATCTTTCCCTCAAGCTGCTGATCTCCTCGGGCGACGTCACCCACGAGCAGCTCGCCGTATTGTTGCAAAGTCAGCTGGCCCAGGTTGGCGTCACCGCCAACATCGAGAAGCAGGAGGTGGGTCAGGCTTGGGAGACCGAGATCTCGGGCGACTACGATCTCAGCGTCAACTACTGGACCAACGACATCATCGACCCCGACGAGAAGACGTCCTTCAGTCTCTATGGCGATCCGGACAACCTCTCCTATCACACGCGCTACAAGAATCCGGAAGTGACCAAGCTGATCGACGAGGGCCGCGCCGAGCTCGATCCCGAGAAGCGCAAGGCGATCTATTACAAGATCCAGGCCATCGTGAAGGACGATGTCCATTGGATCGATCTCTACTACTCGCCCTACCGCAATGCGTCCCAGATCTATGTGAAGAACTTCACCCAGAACCCGCTGGGGCGATTCACGCTGGAAGATACGGAGATCGTGAAGTAGCCCGCGCAGGCATTGAGTTCGTGGCACCCCTCCCCCTAACCCCCTCCCGCAAGGGGAGGGGCGTGGAAAACACAAAGCGCATCCCGCGACTGGATGCAGAATGATGACAAGCGAGAAATCAGAAACTGAATCACGCCCCTCCCCTTGCGGGAGGGGCTAGGGGGACGGGTCTCGTAGAACTCGCTCAGCCCCGCCCCTCCTCGAACCCCTTCAGGCTCGCCACCAGATTCCGCCCCAGCTCCGGCGAGGGATAGCCGCCCTCCTGCACCAGCACGGTCGGCAGCTTGAGACCGCCGATGCGCCGGCAGATCGCCTCGAAGCCCGGCGTCGTCACCTTGAGGCCCGCCAGCGGATCGCCTTCGAAGGCGTCGAGGCCCAGCGCCACCACCAGCGCGTCGGGCGCGTAGGCGCGAATCTCGGCAAGGCCCTGCTCCAGCGCCGCCAGGAAAGGCGCGTCGCCACTGCCGAGCGGCAGCGGGAGATTGAGATTGTAGCCCTCGCCCGCCCCTTCGCCCCGCTCCGCCGCATGGCCCCAGAAGAAGGGGTAGAAGTTCGCCGGATCGGCATGGACCGAGACCGTCTGCACGTCGGCGCGGGCATAGAAGATGCCTTGCGTGCCGTTGCCGTGATGGAGATCGACATCGAGGATCGCGACGCGCGATGCGTGGCGTCGCAGCTCGGTCGCGACGATCGCGCAGTTGTTGAGATAGCAGAAGCCGCCCGCCATATCGGCGAAGGCATGGTGCCCCGGCGGACGGCAGAGCGCATAAGCCGCAGAGGCGCCGCCCTGAACCAGCCGCGCCGCATGCACCGCCGTGTCGGCGCTGGCGACGATCGCGGGCCAGCTCCCGGCCGCGATCGGACACGCCGTGTCGGCCATGTGGTGCCCCGCCTGGCCGACGATGCTCTCGGGGTATCCGCCCTTCAGCCCGTTGGGATGGACGTTGGGAATCACTTCGGGCGAGGCACCGGGCAAGGCCTGCCAGCGTTCATGCGCCGTCTCGAGGAAGCGCAGATAGCGGGGTGTATGAACGGCGGCGCGCGGGCCCGCGCCATAGCTTTTCGGCCGCACCAGCCGATGGCCATGGCGCTCGGCCGCCTCCTTCAACACCGTGGCTCGTGCCGGAATCTCGGGACAGGGCTGGCGCTGGCCGCGCACCAGGAATCCCGACGGGTGATGGCCCAGCTGCGCTTCGGCGAAAACGATCTGCATGGCGTGGCCGCTCACCAGGCCAGAATCTTGCGGTCGCGATAGAAGCCACCCGTGGGACCGCCCTTCGGCAGCGTGGCGAGCCAAACGGCCGTATCGGCGCCTTGCGCCAGGCTGCGGGTGGCATAGGGCCCGCCCATGTCCGATTTGACCCAGCCCGGGCACATGCAGTTCACCAGGATGTCCTTGGCCTTGGGATCCTTCGTCAGCTCGGCGGCGAAGATCGCCGTCACGGCATTGAGGCCCGTCTTGGCGATGCGGTAGCCCGCTTCGCCCACGCCCATGCCGGTCAACTGCCCCGAGCCGCTCGACACATTGACGATCCGGCCGCGCTTGCGCGTCTTCATCATCGGCAGGATCGCCTGGATCAGCTGCAGCGGCCCGTAGAGGTTGGTCTCCATCGTCTCGCGCACCTTCGACATCGGTTCGGTCTGGATGCTGTCGATGGGCGAGCCGGCGGCGTCATAGCCGCCCTCGAGATAGATGCCGGCATTGTTCACCAGCACGTCGCAGCCGCCGAACTCACTTTCCAGATGACGCGCCAGCGCGCGGATCCGCTTGGCGTCCGTGACGTCGAGCTTGAAGAACTCGACCGGCCCCGCCTTAGGGCCCAGCTCCTGCTTCAGCGCCTTGGCGGCTGCCCTGCCCTTTGCCGCGTCGCGCGCCGTCAGCACCACATGGAAGCCCTGTTCCGCCAACTGGCGACAGATTTCGCGACCGATCCCCCGATTGCCGCCGGTCACGACGGCGACGCCTTTGGCGTTGGCCATTCCCCAGTCTCCGCAATTGCCCGAACTCTCAGGCTGCGGAGTTTGACGAGAAGAAAGAGAGGCGTCCAGTGCGGACGGGCGCGGGCCGGCCGATCGAGAAAGAGCGCGTGACGGGCGCATCGTTCAGGTCGTGCCCGGCCCCGCCGCCTTCGGATTCAGCCCTGCCGGCAATTCCCTCGTCGCCGTCGCGGCCGCCGGCCGCACCATACGGTTGCGATACCAGTGCGGAACCGTGGCGCCGAGGAATACGCCGATCAGGAACGATACGCTGCAGGGAAATTGCCAGGGCGGCGGCGCCGGCAGGGGACAACCCGGGACCGGCGGGATTGCGCCCCTGATATCGCCCAGAGCCTGCACGATGTAATAGGCGATGCCGGCCTGGGCGACCCCCTGGGCCAGCCCCTCGGCATAGCGCGTCCATTTCGGCGCGCGCTGCGGGTCGGCCGCATAGTTGTCGGCCAGCAGCGCCAGCAAGACCGTTTCGATGAAGGACATCGCGAGCCATGGCGAAGACGCGAGCGACAGCGAGATGGAACAGTCGAAGTTCATGTAGAGCAGCGAACGGAAGACGAAGCCGATGGCGGCGGCGGCGATGATCGCCAGGACCCCGGACACGAAATAGCCGATCACCGGACGCATTCCGACCTTCTGGATATTGGCGAAGCCCCAGAACTGCTTCGGCATGATGGCGCAGTAGATCGCGACGCCATTGATGATCGCGACCAGAAGCGCCATGCCGAACAGCCGATGCACTTTGACCTCATAGCCATTGAGCACGAACCCGAGCAGCGACAGGCCCGTGAAGAAGATCAGGAAGACCGAGGTGGCGAAGGTCACGATCTTGGTGGCGCTGAGCCCGGCCTCGGCCCCCTCCGGGATAACGAACCCCAGATCGCGTATCACGGCCTCGCGTTCGCGACGGGTCCGGATGTTGTGCAGCAGAGCCCGGGCCAGAAAGTCGCAGATCTCCCGATTGAGCGCCTGGCAATCCGCAAGAATGCGCTTGCGCAACTCGCCATGGGCGCGCGCCACCGCATCCGTGCCGCCCTTTTCCGGCAGCGCGAAGATCGCGGCGAAACGGCTCGTCAGTTTGACGAGGTCGTCGAGTTTCTTGAAGATTCCGTCGAAATCGTCGCGAAACTGCACGCAATCCCCGGAAAATCTCTCGTGGCTCTCCCACTGCTTGAGGCGTGTCCCGAGATACAGCACGCGATTGAAGATATATTCCGGCTCGTCCGGCGCGTTGGCTTTCAGAAAGGCCTGCAGCGCTTCAGGCGATTCGAGCTGGGCATCGACATAGCGCGCGGAATCCGCGGCGGCCGCCGACTCGATCTGCAATCTGGCATCGCGCAGAAGCGCGGCAAGCCGGCGAACCTCGACCGGAATATTGCCGAGCGCGCGGAAGCGATCGAGGAGAAACTTGTCGATCTGGGAGATGACCGGAGAGTGCGGCAGCAGGGTCGTCATGACCAGGGCCGCGACCAGCGGCGCCGATATGCCCTCGATCCCCTCCGGAATCTGTGTCGGGTCGCCGCCGGCAAGAAGCTTCAACACCTCGGGCGAAGCGTGGACCAGTCCCGACATCAGCACGAGGAGCAGGAGATTGCAGGTGACGTAGGCGATTTCCGCGAAATAGAACTGCCCGATGGTCGTCGAATAGCGGCTGTTCGACGGCGTGTTGAAGCGGCTATGCGCGAACACGATCACCAGCAGAACGGCGAAGGCCCAATTGTACATGGCATCATGCCTTTGCTCGAATTCGGGCCGCTCGACGACCGCATGAAGATGTCCGCGCTTCTCGGCGCGACCTTCCTGCGATGTCGACCGGCACGCGGCGGTCGGCTTGGCCAGACCGTCGAACGAAATTCGACACGGGCTCCATGTCGCAAGGCGGAAGTCTAACAGACGGCCTGCCCGTCCCGAAATACGCATCGGCGCCGGTTCGGCCGGATTCGCCCCTCGACGATGTCGTTGCGCCGATGCAGGCGTTAACAAAAGTGAATGAAATCCTACCCGCGAATGGCCAGCGCCCTTGCCCCATGCATTCCCGCAAGGCCGTTCCTTGGGCGATCGACCAAGCATCGCAGGGACCCCGCAAATGGGCGAGTCCGGCGGCTGGAACACGGTAACCGAATGCTTACTCTTGCGGCCTAGCATCGGGCATAAGCGGCCCCGACCCATTCGAGGCCTGGCAAGGAAGGACCCTGTCCCGTGACCCGCTTTCTCGTCACGCCCGAAAACCCCACCGGCTGGCGCCTCGAGGATATCCTCAGCGAGATCCAGAAGGACATCATCCGGCGTTGCAGCAAGATCCTCGAAGATCCGAGCCCCGTCGCAGCCCCGGTGCGATACAACAATGTCCGGATCATGGGCATGCTGACCGAGTGCATCAAGCTGGCGGAGGATTCCTCGCGCCTCTTGAACACGCTCGGACCGAGCCAGGCCGCCACTGGCGGGCCCCCGCGCATCGGCCTGCCCTGACGCCCCTGTAGGTTCCGTTTTCTCGATCTGACCGGGTTTGGCTGGCGACCGGCTTCCCCGAAGGCGGAGCCGCGCCGACGGAGTTCAAACGCCCATCACCACCAGCGCATCGACCGCAACGACGCCTTTGCCCTGCGGCAGCACCATCAGCGGATTGACGTCGAGCTCGACCAGCTTGTCGCGATGCGCATAGGCGTAAGCCGCGATCGCCATCACCGCGTCGACCGCCGCATCGATATCGCCGGCGGGCTTGCCCCGATAGCCTTTCAGCAGCTTGGCGATCTTCAACCCGGCGACCGCCTTGGCCACATCCTCCCGCACGGTCGGCAGCAACAGAGTCGCTGCGTCTTCGACCATCTCTACCAGGATGCCGCCGGCGCCGACGACGAGGATCAATCCGAACTGCGGGTCGCGCTTCACGCCGACGATCAGCTCCGCGACCACATCCGAAACCATGCGTTCGATCAGGAACCGCTCGGGCCGGGCGCCCGGTTTGTAGCGCGCCAGATTCTCGCCAATCGAAGCCACCGCCGCCTTCACCTCGTCGGCGCTCTTGAGATTGAGCTTGACCGCGCCGGCCTCGGTCTTGTGCGCCAGCACCGGCTCGGCCAGCTTGGCCACCACCGGAAAGCCCAGAGCCGCCGCCGCCAGGCCCGCGTCGGCGGCGCCGACCAGGCGATTCTCGGGCACGGTCAGGCCTTGCGCCTTCAGCGCGGCCTTGCCCTCGGCCTCGCCCAGCAGGCGGGTGGCGGTCGGTATCGGCGGCAGGTCCGGCAGCAGCGCCGCATCGATCGCGCCCGGCTTCATCAGCGTGCGACGGCGCTGCCCGAAGCGTGCAGCCCCGGCAAAGGCGTCGATCGCGCTCTGCAGACCCTGCAGCGGCGTGCCGCCCGACTTGACCACATGATCGCGGGCCTCGATCGGCATCAGCTCCGACAGCGAGCTCGTCACGAAGGCCGGCTTGCCATGGATCCGGCCCGCCCGGATGACCGCGTCGGTCGCGATGAAACAGGCGTCGTAGCCGCTCTTGTCGTCGACCGGGAAATCGATCACCAGCATCGCCGCGTCATAGTCGCCATGCAGCGCCGTCTCGAAGCATTTCTCGAGTTGCTCCTTATGGCCCCAGAGCGAGGTGTTGTAGTCGAGGGGATTGGAGACCGAGGCGAAATGCGGCAGCTGCTCGCGCAGCGAAGCCGCGGTCTTCGGCGGAAACTGCGGGAGCTCGACGCCGACCTCGGCCGAGCGGTCGGCGGTCATCAGGCTGTCGCCGCCCGAGCAGGTGAAGACCACCATGCGGTTGTTCTCGGGCGCGCCGGAGATCGCCAGCAGCTTCGCCGTCTCCAACAGCTCCGAAAGCTCGCGCACGCGCACGACACCCAGGCGGTCGAAGAGCGTGCTGTAAAGCTTGTCGTTGCCGGCGAGCGAGCTCGTATGGCTCATCGCCAGCTTGCTGCCCAGCTCCGAATTGCCGGCCTTGAGCGCCACCACTGGCTTGCCCGCCTTGAGCGCCTTGAGGGCCGCCCGCGCGAAACGCGCGGCGTCCGGCATGCCCTCCATATAGAGGCCGATCACCGAGACCAGCGGGTCGTCCGCCAGGCACTCGATATAGTCGGCGATGTCGAGGACCGCCTGATTGCCGCAAGTGATGACGTAGGACAGCGGCACCGACCGCTGATGGTTGGTCAGGTTGAGCGCGATGTTGCCGCTCTGCATCACCAGCGCGACGCCGCCCTTGGACCGGGCCCAGCCGGGGCCCGAGGCGAACATGGCGACGCCATCGACATAGTTGAGCAGGCCGTAGCAATTGGGGCCCACCACCGCGAGATCGCCGGCCGCCGCCACCAGCGCCTTCTGCAGTTCCTTGCCCTCCTCGCCCACCTCGGCGAAACCGGCGGCGTAGCAGACTGCCCCGCCCGCTCCCATGCGCGCGAGCTCGCCCACCATCTCCACCGTCATCTCGCGCGGCACCGCCAGAAACACGGCATCGGGCGGCTCCGGCAGATCGGCCAATGTCTTCACGCAAGGCAGACCGGCAATCTCCGGATATTTCGGATTGACCGGCCAGATCTTGCCGGAGAAACCGGCCTTCTGGCAGAGCTCGATCGGAACGGCGACCCCCTGGCCGCCGACGAAGGCGACATGGCGGGGCGAGAGCAGGCGGCGCAGATTGGCCAGGCGGCGTTTCTGCCGGTCGTCGGTCGCGGAGGCGGACATGGGCGTCGGATCGATCGCGATGTTCATGGGAAGGGTTCGAGAGCCTTATCGAGGGTCCAGTCTGGCCGAGACGGGCCGGGCTGGCTAGGCGGGGCCGGCAGGGCTCATGCGGCAGCCACCGGACCTATCAGATGTTCGCCGCCATCCAGAATCAGCGTTGTGCCCGTCATGTAATCGCCCGCCGGCGACACGAGGAAGGCGACGAGCTGCGCCACCTCTTCGGGCCGGCCCATGCGCTTGACCGGCAGCCGCTGGATGTCGGCCGCCATTTCTGCCGCATCATATTGCGAGAGAGCGGGCGTTTCGATGGTGCCGGGTGCTACCGCATTGAGGAGGATGCCGTGCCTGGCCCAAGCGAGCGCCAGGGACTTGGTGAGGTTGATGACCCCGGCGCGTGCCGCCCCCGCATGGGCCGAGCCGGGCAGACCTTGAAACAGCGAGAGGACGATATTGACGATCCGCCCCGCCCGCTGGGCAGCCACCAGCCGCTCCGCCACCGCCTTGGTCACATGCCAGGTGCCGTTCAGATTGAGATCCACCACGGCGCGGAATCCATTGGCACTGATCGCCAGCGGTTCGGCGTTGAACTGACCGCCCGCATTGTTCACCAGAATGTCGGGCAACCAGCCGTCGGCCTGCAGCCGATCCAGGAGCAGGCCGACCTCGGCCTCCTTGCGGATGTTGAGGGGCTCGGCGCGGGCGACGATACCGGCCTCGCCGAGATCGGCGGCCGCGCGTGCCAGACGGTCGCCGTCGCGCGCGGCAATGACGACCCGGGCGCCCAGTGCGCCCAACTCCCGCGCGATCGCCAGACCGATGCCGGTGCCGCCGCCGGTCACGAGGGCCGTGCGTCCGGCGAGCAGGTCGGCTCGGAAGATCGTGGAAGAGGCGTCGCGGACGGGGATGGGCATGAGGGAGGGGCCTGGAAACCGACAAGAAACCGGCTGAGAGCCCCGGCTCATCGGGCGGGGAACCGCTTCTTAGCCGGTCTGGCGCAAACCGTCGAGGGCAGGACGCCTGGAGCCACCGGGTGCCTGCCCCGGATTGGCCACAATTGATGCGCAGCGGCCGTTAGCCGCGGACCAAAAGAGAACGGGCGGCCCGCGATTGACGCCGCCCACAGCCAAGGCGAGGATGCCGCCATTGCGCACCATTTTAAGGACGTCTCCCCTCATGTTCCGGTCCTTCGCCGCCGCCTTCGGCCTCACCCTCGTCCTGTTCGCAGGACCCGTCCGTGCCACCGAGATTCCGAAAGACCAATCGGACAAGGACTACAAGGAATGCATCGATAGCGCGCACGACAAGAAGTACAGCGACGATAAGTGGGCGGCCTTCTGCAAGTGCAATGTGGATGGCACCAAGGCGCAGTTCACCTATGAGGAATATCAGAAGCTTCTCAGCGATATTAACGCCGGTACCTTGGCCAACCAGGATTCGCTGAACAAATTTAAGTCGATCGCCTCGGGCTGCAGCGCAAAGACGCTCCAGCCTTAAGACAAGCCGAGGCAGGGACGAGCAGGTTGCAGGGCATGCCTCGTCACCGCCTCGATGCGCTCGCTTCGCAGATCGGCGGTCGCTGCGAAGGCGATGGCAGCATCGAGGTGGATCGCCCTTGCGAGCCGGCCGATGCGGGGTCGGCTTTGGATCTGCCGTTGATTTTTTCCACCGAGGCGCTCGGAAAATTGAAACCTGGCGGAGCCTGCGCCGCGCTGGCGGTCGAAGGCCTCGCCCTTCCTCCTGGCCGCTTCTCCGGCCTCATCCGGGTTGCCCGCCCGCGCTATGCCCTGGCGAAGCTTCTTCCGCTGTTTCTGCTAACGATCCGTCCCGAACCCGGCATCCATCCGATGGCGATCGTCCACGCCACGGCGCGGGTCGCCCCCGACGTCGCGGTCGGACCCTTCACCCAGATCGGTGCCGATGTCGAAATCGCCGCCGGATGCGTCCTCGACGGGAATGTCACCGTCGGCGAAAGGTCCCGGCTGGGGGCCGGCTGCAGGCTTCATGGGGGCGTGCGGCTGGGCCCCGACGTCGTCCTGGGTGACCGGGTCATCCTGCATTTCAACGTCTGCCTGGGGGCGGACGGATTTTCCTATGCCACGCCGGAGCCGGGCAGCATCGAGGCCTCGGCGGTGGGAAGTCGGGTTCAGGCTCGCAACCATGCCATCGAGCGGATCCCTTCCCTGGGCCGGGTGGTGATCGGCGACGATGTGGAGATCGGCGCCAACAGCGCCGTCGACCGTGGCACCGTCGGGGATACGGTGATCCTGCGAGGGACCAAAATCGACGATCTGGTCATGATCGGCCATAATTGCCGCATCGGCGAAGACTGCCTGATTGCCGGACAGGTCGGCATTGCCGGCAGTTGCCAGATCGGAAATCGGGTGGTGCTGGGCGGTCAGGTGGGAATCGCCGATCATGTGACCCTCGGCGACGATACAATGGTGATGGCCTCGTCCGGAGTCGGCCGTGACGTGGGGCCCGGAATGGTGGTGGGCGGGACGCCGGCCTTGCCCCGGCAACAATTTTTCGAGCAGTTGCTTGGCCTTGCGCGGCTCAAGCGAATAGCCGAAGAAATAGGTGGGTTGGCGGAACGAGTCAGGGGCCTGGAGCGTAGTAAGGACCGGCCCGAGACGTGACCAGCAGGGGAGATCAGGGAAGTGATATCGGCTATCGAGGAGAAGGTAATCGAGATTGTCGCCCGGGAAAGTGGTTTGGACCGGACGCGAATTTCGGGGAACTCGACCTTGAAGGATCTGGATATTCCATCGTTGGATTTCGTGCAGATCATGTTCGCGATCGAGGAAGAGTTCAAAATCTATCTGCCGACCAACGATCCCCGCGCCGAGACCGGTTCAGTGGCCGGCCTGGTGGCGGAGATCGAGCGGCAGATAGCCGCGAAGACGGCGTGAACGCGCGCTCGGGATCATGAACCGCGTCGTCATTACCGGCGCCGGCTGCGTGTCGGCGCTGGGGCCGGACCTCGCGACGACCTGGGCCGGAATGCGCGACGGCCGGTCGGGGATCGGTCAGCTCGAGGGGCTTCCGCTGGAACGGCTCCGGATCACCATCGGCGCCCAGGTCCGGGGCTTCGATCCGGCGACGCATTTTGCCGAAAAGAAGCTGGCGCAGTACGACCGCTTCACGCAGTTCGCCCTGGTGGCGGCGCGCGAGGCCGTCAAGCAATCGGGGATCGCGCTGAGCGGTGAGCTGGCGCGCGGATGCGCGGTGATTGTCGGCACAGGCATTGGCGGCCAAACCACCCAGGACGAGGGGTTTCAACGGCTCTACGGCGAAAAGGCCGACCGCCTCGCGCCCATGACCGTCCCGCGCGCCATGCCGAGCGCTGCCACCAGCCACGTCTCGATGGAGTTCGGTCTGCGTGGGCCCTCCTTTGGAGTGACCTCGGCCTGCGCCTCTTCAAATCATGCGATCGCGATCGCCTTCGATATGGTGCGCCTCGGCCGCGCGCCGGCTGCGCTCGCCGGCGGTGCCGAGGCCCCCATGACGCTGGGCGGGCTCAAGAGCTGGGAGGCGCTGCGGGTCATGTCGCCCGACGGCTGTCGACCGTTCTGCCGCGACCGCCGCGGCATGGTGCTCGGCGAGGGTGCCGGCATGTTCCTGCTGGAGCCGCTGGAAAGCGCGCTTGGCCGAGGCGCCCGCCCGCTGGCCGAGTTGGTCGGTGCCGGCATGTCCGCCGACGCGGGCGATCTCGTGGCACCGTCGGTCGATGGCTGTGCCGCGGCCATCACCGCGGCATTGGCCGATGCCGGACTGGCTCCGGAGCAAATCGGCTATATCAATGCCCACGGCACGGCCACGCCGGCCAACGACCCGGCGGAGACCAAGGCCGTTCGGAAGGCCTTCGGCCGCCACGCCGAGCGGCTCGCCATATCCTCGACCAAGGCCGTCCATGGCCATGCGTTGGGGGCCGCCGGTGCGATCGAGCTGGTCGCGGTTCTGGGGGTCCTGACGGAGGACGTGCTTCCGCCCACCGCCGGCTTCACCGAGGCCGATCCGGAATGCGATCTCGACTATGTTCCCAACCAGGCGCGCAAGGTCGCGGTCGAGGCGGCTCTCTCCAACTCCTTCGCCTTCGGCGGCCTGAATTGCGTTCTGGCGCTGAAACGCATCGATTCCTAAGACAGGGTGACGTGCCAGCGGCTATAGATGCGGGCTGGCCCACGGCTTTGCCACAAGTGGCCCTTCATGGTGCCTTGTTTTGGTCTAACAATTCCCGATCCTGGGCGCTGAACAAATGGCGTGCCACCCGTGAGGCGAATGCGCAACTCCATCACCGCCGAGCCGGCTGCCGCATCGCATCGCGGGACCTCTGCATTCCCGACCCACGTTGCGAGCCGGTCTCTCTGCCGAAGGCTGCTTGACGGCTCGAGGCTGTTGGCGCGGGCGCTCTGCCTCGGTCTCTGCCTGTTCGCGTTGACCGGCCACGTCGAGGGGCAGGAGCTGCGTTATTTCCGCATCGGCACCGGCGCGCCCGAGACCAGTTACTTTCCGATCGGGGGCGTCATCGCCAGCGCGGTCTCCAACCCGCCCGGCGCCCGCGACTGCAATCAGGGCGGCAGCTGCGGGGTGCCGGGGCTGATCGCGCTCGCCCAGACCACCAACGGTTCCATCGACAACCTCACGCAGATCGCGGCGGGCAATCTCGATTCCGGGCTCTGCCAGGCGGACATCGCCGCGGCGGCCGCCAAGGGCCTGCCCCCCTTCGATGGGAGCCGTGCCATACCGGGCCTGCGGGCCATCGCGAACCTCTATCAGGAGGGCGTGCATGTGGTGGTCCATGCCGATGTCTCGATCGACAGCGTGGCCGATCTCAAAGGGCGCCGGGTGGCGATCGGTGAAAAGGGCTCCGATGCGATGGTGACGTCGCTGCTGGTCCTGGGCGCTTATGGCCTCAACGAAAAGCGAATCAAGCCGGCCTATCTCGATCTCGCCGATGCGACCCAGAAATTCGCCGCGCGCGAGATCGACGCGATCATCACCCTCGGCAGCTACCCAATTCCGGCCCTGGTCGATCTGGCCAGCGAAACGCCGATCAAGCTGGTGGCGCTCAATGACGATCAGGCCTCGGCGCTCCGCGAGGCCAATCCCTACCTCACCGTGGACCTCATCCCGGCCGGTGCCTATGATGGCGTCGGCAGCACGGTCACGCTCGGCATCGGGGCCCTGTGGGTGGTGGACGAGAAGCTCGATGCGGAGCTGGTCTATGAGCTGACGCGTGCGCTCTGGCACAAATCGACCCGCCGGCTGCTCGACCAGGCCGGTCCGGTGGGGCAAAAGATCAAGCTCGATGCCGCGCTGCTGCGGCTGCCGATCCCGCTCCATCCGGGTGCCGCCCGCTATTATGCCGAGTTGGGCAAGGCGCCGGTCGGGACGTCGAACTGACGTCCACCCCGGAGTCGCTGCCTCATTTTCAGCGGGAAATGTCTGCCCCGGCGCCGAAGCCCCCTGAGTTTCGGTAGAGGGATCGACCCGACTTTCCCTGGATATCAATACATCTTCCGGGCGCGCACTATCGCAAATTGACACAAGTTGGGGCATCCTCGCTTGTGCCACTCTGTGACCGCCCTTCCGCAGCCCGGCCTCGTCCCCCAGGAGCATTGCCTGATGAGCATCCAACTCTTCGTCCCGACCTTCGCCATCGACGAGGTTCTCGCCGAAATTCGCGAATGTCTCGAGCGGGGCTGGACCGGTTTGGGCTTCAAAACCGTCGAGATCGAGAACCGCTGGAAGGAGCATGTCGGGCTGCCTCATGCCCATTTCCTGAACTCGGCGACGGCGGGCCTGCATCTGGCGCTGAACGTGTTCAAGGAAGAGTATGGCTGGCAGGAAGGCGACGAGGTCATCACCACGCCGCTGACCTTCGTCTCCACCAATCATGTCATCCTCTATGAAGGGCTGAAGCCGGTCTTCGCGGATGTCGACGAGTATCTCTGCCTGGATCCTCGGTCCGTCGCCCAGCGCATCACGCCGCGGACGAAGGCGCTGATCTTCGTGGGGCTCGGCGGCAATACCGGCCGCCTCGAAGAGATCCAGACGCTATGCGCCGCCCATGACATCAAGCTGATCCTGGACGCCGCCCATATGGCCGGCACGCGCCTCCATGACCGCACGCCCACCGGCGACGCGACCGTCTATTCGTTCCAGGCGGTCAAAAACCTGCCGACCGCGGATTCGGGAATGATCTGCTTCGAGGACGGGCGCCTGGATGCGATCGCCCGCAAGAAGACCTGGCTCGGGATCAACAAGGACACCTATACGCGCACCAGCGAAGGCGGGACCTACAAGTGGCTCTATGACGTCGAGTATGTCGGATTCAAATATCACGGCAATTCGATCATGGCCGCGATCGCCCTGGCGCAGCTTCCCTATCTCGAACGGGACAATGACCGCCGGCGCGAGATCGCTGCGCGGTACGACGCGGGTTTTCGCGGATTGGAAGCGATCTCGACGATTCCCGTGGCCCCGGGCTGCGTCTCGTCGCGCCACCTCTATCAGATCGCCGTCGAGAAGCGCGACCAGATGATGGTCCATCTCAACGAATGCGGCGTGTTTCCCGGCGTGCATTACCTGTCGAACACCGACTACCGCATGTTCGCGGACTATCGCGGGCTTTGCCCCAATGCCGATCGCATGTCGGAGCGGATCATTTCGCTGCCGCTGCATCTTCGGCTCACCGATGCCGATGTGGACAAGGTCATCGAGAGCGTGATCCGCTTCCGCATCGGCATGGTTGCCTGAGCGCCCCGAAGATGGCGTTCGTGTGAGCGGATTCTGGCCAGCGGCAGAGCGGAAGCTGGCGGACGCGAAGTCCACCGCCCATCCTCTCCGCTTTCAAATTCGCGACGAGGCCGGCGGCACCGTGGCGACCTTGCGTTCCCTGACGACCTCCGATCTCGGCGACGACCGGCTGGTCGCGACCCTCGCCCGCTGGCGCGAGGAGAACAAGGATCGCTTCCTCACCATCGTGCCGTTCGATCCGGAAGGTACCCGTCGATGGATGGAGCGATTTCCGGTAGGCGACCCGAAGCGCATCCTGTTCCTGGTCGGGGGGCCGGATGGCGAACTGCTGGGCCATTATGGGTTGCTGCTCATCGGACCCGGCGAGGCGGAGATCGACAATACGCTCCGCGGCTCAGTGCGCTGCCCGGCCGGTTTGTTTGGCCAAGTGGCGCAAACAATCATTCGCTGGGCGATTGACGAGCTTGGCGCCCGGAGGCTGATCGTCCGGGTCATGTCCAACAATCCCGTCGCCATCCGGCATCAGGAGCGCAATGGTTTTGCCCAAGAGAGCGTCTTGCCGCTGCGTGAAATCCATGAGGGTGACATTATCCGCCGCGAAGTGGTCGACGACCCGTCCCGTTCAAATCTGCCTTTCGGCCTGACGGTGCTGTCCTATCCGATCGCAAGGGAACGGCCGGCGAGGCACTGACGAAAGCGTGGCACGAACTCCGGCCGTGGCCCTCCCGCGCCGATCGGGAGTCGACTCTGGGCCGGGCCGCCTTCTCAACCCCTTGACCGCGGATCGCGGCCCACGTTACTTGCTGCAGCCCCACTCAAATAAAGGCGTCCTCCGTCTCTCATGGTCAAGGTTGCGAATCTCGTCGCCGACACGATCTGGTCTCCGGGCGCCGGTTACAACGACAAATCCCCCGAACTCTCGATCTTCCTTCCGACCTTCAGGCGCGCAGCCGATGGCCTGCTGCAGAAGGTGCTGCAGAGCATCGCGACGCAAAGCTTCCGTGATTTCGAGCTGATTGTGATCGACGACGCTTCGACCGACGGGAGCGCCGACATTGTCCGGGACTGGATGGCACGCGACCCCCGGATAAGCTGCCTGACCCATCCGCGCAATGTCGGACTGCCGGCGGTCTCGGAGTTCGAGGCCTACCTCAAATCGCGCGGCCGCTTCATCGGCTTCGCGTTCGACGATTTCGTCTATGAGCCGGGGGCCTTCGAAGCGCTGATCAAAGCCGCGCGCGCAAATCCGGAAGCGCTGGTTCACGGTTACGCCGAAATGGTCGGCTGGAGCGGACCGCATCAGGTTCTAGGGCGGTCCGGCGTGCCGGCCGCGCGGTTGTGGCATGATAACTTCATTGCCAACGCCACAGTGTTCATGCCGAGGCAGATCATCGAGGCGATCGGCTTCTACGATCCGCACATCATGGCGGCGCGCAATTGCGACTGGGATCTGTGGCGGCGCGCGCAGCGTCATTATCCGTTCGTATCGGTTCCGGTCTTTATTGGACGCGAGCACGGCACCCAACGTGCGGACAGCCTCGGCCGCACCTATCCGGTCTTTCAGGAGGTCATGTTCGAGTTCTACGGGAGCCGGTCGAACGACCTGCTGCTGCCGAAGAACCTGCCCGAGCGGGACGTTTGGACCGTGCCGACGCCGTCGTCCTTCGCCATGGCCGCCGCCGCAATGAGCACCCGGAAGTTTTTCCGGAACAAGGCTTGGGCGTCATTGGAGATAGTGGCCGACACCGCCGAGCTCCAGCGCTTGATCGAACCGAAGCGTCCCATTATTGGCGTTGCGGGCAGCCTTGAAGCAACCATCTCCTTGTGCTTCGACGGCGTTCGGGATCGCTTCGCCGCGAATCTGAGATTCGTGGATTTCCAGGCCCTGGCGTCAGTTCAGGCGCAGCATGTCCTGTTGTGCGATGCCGTCATCGTCTCGCGCGGGCTTCTCGATCCGAACGCGGAACGCGTGATCAGCCTCTGCACGAACACGGGGATCGACCTCTATTACCTCGCCGACGACAATCCGATCCTGATCGCGATGGAGAACCCGGAGCTATCCCGATATCGTCTCGAAAATGTCAGGGCTGTGCTGAAGCCCTTCAAGGGCGTTCTGGCGACGTCGCCCCGGCTGGTCGACTACTATCGAGCCAACGACTTGCACCCGAATGTGCAGCTGTTCGGTCCCATTCTGGACCAGGCCACACTGGGAAAGATGCGAAGAATTGCGGCAGAACCGCATCCCGAGCAACTGCGAGTGGGATTCATCGGCGGCAAATTCCGTGAATCCGACCTTCGCGATCGGGTCTTTCCGGCGCTTCAGGAACTGTCGCACCGCATCGAGATCGAGTTCTTTGCCCGAGGAAGCGAAGGCTTGCGCCGAGATCCACCGCCTTCGCCCCTTGGCTGGCGCCCGATCCCGTTCGCCATGTCCTATGACGACTTCTTGCAGAGATGGCGTGCGCTCGGCATCGACATCCTGATTCATCCCAAGGGCCAGACCCTCAATATCGACTACAAGACCCACAGTATTTTGCTGACGGCGCTCTATCTCGGCGCCGTCCCGATCGTCTGCGACGAGTCCGCCTTTCGCGACATCGGCGAAAACGAAGGTATCCTGAAGGTCAGCGACGGACCGGGCGGTTTCGCCGTCGCACTTGAGCGAGCATCCAATCCCGACTTCCGGCAGGAGATGCTCCGCCGGCTCGAAGCATTTTGCCGCCGTAATTTCGATCCGGCGGTCAACGAACAGGCGCTACAGAAAATCAGCGACGCGACCCGTCCAACCGATCTGATCGGGTACTTTGAGCGGCTTTCCCGGGAATGCGCACGGTTGTCCCATCTCGCGAGCGAGGCTAATAGCCAGTTCAATTCCCGCGCGTTCAAGCTGGCGTTGAAGGTGCGCCACGTCGCTTCGTGGCTGCGTCGGGCCGGGAGCCTGCTCAGAAGCCGCCCCTGAAGGCACTGAAGTCCCTCGCATTGCGCTGCCAGGTCGGCGGTCCTCAAGCGCTCTTGCGAATGACCAGGCTGAAGACCCCATCCGACTCGGTCGACTCGACCAGCTCATGGCCGGTCGCCCGGCAGAAATGCACGAAATCCTGGGGCGCCCCGGGGTCGGTCGCCAGCACCTTCAGCAGGCCGCCGGCCGCGACTTCCTTCATCGCCTTGCGCGCGCGCAGCACGGGCAGGGGGCATTTGAGATTGCGGGCGTCGAGGGTGATTGTCATGCGACGGAAGAGATCCCAGGGGTTGGGCCACATCCTAGCAAAATCCGAGGCCAGCGGCAGTCCGGGCGGCTGGAATCCTGGACGAAGCAAGGTTTTTGCCGATGATCGGGCCGCCAGCAGCTATGCTCCGGGCGCCATCACTCCGAGGTTCACCGGATTTTGCGATTCGACGTCTTCACCACGGTCCATGAGCAGGTCGACACCTCGCCGAAGGTCTCGGACGAGGTCAAGACGACCACG
The DNA here is from genome assembly GCF_008728855.1 of Hypericibacter terrae. Taxonomy (GTDB): domain Bacteria; phylum Pseudomonadota; class Alphaproteobacteria; order Dongiales; family Dongiaceae; genus Hypericibacter; species Hypericibacter terrae. The sequence continues at coordinate 3,392,215 of NZ_CP042906.1, forward strand.
TGCTACATGTGCGCCTGCCGCTGCGGAATCAAGGTCCATATCAAGGACGGACGGGTCCGCTACATCGAGGGCAATCGCGACCACCCGGTGAACAAGGGCGTGCTCTGCGGCAAGGGCTCGGCGGGCATCATGACCCAGAACTCGCCGGCCCGGCTGCGCAAGCCCTTGAAGCGCGTCGGCGAGCGCGGCCAGGGCGAGTTCGTCGAGATCGAGTGGGAAGAAGCGCTGCTGCTGGCGACCCAGTGGCTGTCCGAAGTCCGCTGGCGCGATCCCCGGAAGCTCGCCTTCTTCACCGGCCGCGACCAGAGCCAGGCCCTCACCGGTTTCTGGGCCAAGGAGTTCGGCACACCCAATTATGCCGCCCATGGCGGCTTCTGCTCCGTCAACATGGCCGCCGCCGGGCTCTACTCGATCGGCGGATCGTTCTGGGAGTTCGGCGAGCCGGACTGGGACCACACCCGCTACTTCGTCATGTTCGGCGTCGCCGAGGACCATGCCAGCAACCCGATCAAGATCGGGCTGGGCAAGCTCAAGGGCCGGCCGGCCGAGCACGGCGCCAAGTTCCTCTCGATCAATCCGGTGCGCACCGGCTATTCCGCGATCGCCGACGAATGGCTCGGCATCCGCCCGGGCAGCGACGGCCTGTTCGTGATGGCCCTGATCCATGAGTTGCTCAAGGCCGACAAGATCGATGTCGACTATCTGGTGCGCTACACCAACGCCTCGTGGCTGGTGATCCGGGCGCCCGGAACGGCGCAGGACGGGCTGTTCGCGCGCAACAGCGAGGGCCAGCCGCTGGCCTGGAACAAGGAAGCCAAGGCGCCCGTCACCGCCTATCAAGCCGATCTCGATCCGGGGCTGATCGGCGAGTTCACCTTGCCCGATGGCCGGCGCGCCGTCCCTGCCTTCCAGCTCATGGCCGAGCGCTATCTCGATCCGCGCTACGGGGCCGACGCCGTCGCCGAGGAGACCGGCATTCCGGCCGACACGACACGGCGTATCGCCGCGGAACTGGCGCATGCGGCCTTCGAGCAGGAAATCCGTCTCGACATTCCCTGGACCGACTGGCTGGGGCGTCACCACGACCATGTGATCGGGCGGCCCGTGAGCATGCATGCGATGCGGGGTATCTCGGCCCACTCGAACGGCTTCCACACCTGCCGCGCCATCCATCTCCTCCAGATGCTGCTGGGCTCGATCGATTGCCCCGGCGGCTTCCGCCACAAGCCGCCTTATCCGAAGCCGGTGCCGCCGGCGCCGCTGCCCGCCGGGCACGCGCTCGAGATGAAGCCGGGCGAGCCTCTGGCCGGCATGCCGCTGGGCTTCCCGACCGGCCCCGAAAACCTGCTGGTCGATCCCGACGGCACGCCGCGGCGCATCGACAAGGCTTTCAGCTGGGAGGCGCCGCTCGCGGCCCATGGGTTGATGCATATGGTGATCGCCAATGCCTGGGCCGGCGACCCCTACCCGATCGATGTGCTGTTCCTCTACATGGCCAATATGAGCTGGAACTCGGCCATGAACAGCAGCGGCACGATGAAGATGCTGTCCGACAAGGACCCGGCGACGGGGCAATACAAGATTCCGCACATCATCTATTCCGATGCCTACGCCTCGGAAATGGTGTCCTACGCGGACCTGGTGTTCCCCGACACCACCTATCTCGAGCGGCATGACTGCATCTCGCTGCTGGACCGGCCGATCTCGGATGCCAACGGCTGCGCCGATGCGATCCGCCAGCCGGTGATCGAGCCCGACCGCGACGTGCGGCCCTTCCAGGACGTGCTGATCGATCTGGGCGCGCGCCTCGGTCTCAAGGGCTTCACCACGCCCGAAGGCGAGCCGCGCTATCCGGGCTTCTACGCCGATTACATCGTCAATCACGAGCGCCGCCCGGGCATCGGCCCGCTGGCCGGCTGGCGCGGCGCGCTAGGCGACAAGATCGGCCGCGGCGAGGTCAATCCGAACCAGCTCGAGATGTACAAGGCCAATGGCTGCTTCTGGCGCCACGAGCTCGAGCCGCATCAGCGCTATTACCGCTTCGCCAATGCCGACTATCTGCGCTGGGCGACCCAGATGGGGTTCATCGACCGCCCCGAGCCGATCCAGATGCAGATCTATAGCGAGGTGCTGCAGAAGTTCCGGCTGGCGGCCGATGGCCATGGCCGGCTCCAGCCGCCCGACGCGCATCGCGAGCGGATCAGCACCTATTTCGATCCGCTGCCCTTCTGGTATCGGCCGCTCGAGCAGGAAGCCGGCAACGAGGCGGCCTTCCCGCTCCATGCGATCACGCAGCGCCCCATGGCGATGTATCACAGCTGGGGCTCGCAGAACGCCTGGCTCCGCCAGATCCACGGCCATAACAAGCTGTTCGTAAACCGCCGCACCGGCGAGGCGCTGGGCTTGGCGGACGAGGATTGGGTCTGGATCGTCAGCCCGCATGGCCGCGTCAAGGCGCCGGTCAAGCTGATGGAAGGCGTCGACGAGCGCACCGTCTGGACCTGGAATGCGATCGGCAAGCGCAAGGGCGCCTGGGACCTGTCGCCCAAGGCGCCGGAATCCCAGCAGGGCTTCCTCCTCAATCATGTGATCTCGGAATTGCTGCCGCCGAAGCCTGACGGCCACCGCTACTCGAACAGCGATCCGGTCACCGGCCAGGCCGCCTGGTACGATCTCAAGGTGCGGCTGGAGAAATGCTCGCCGGCCGAAGGCGGCCGCACCGAGCCGCAATTCCCCGCCGCCAAGCCCGTCCCGGGCACGCCGAAGCGGCCGAAACGGCTGCGCTACGGCGCCGCCTTCCGCGGCCGGAAGGAGAAGGTATGATGGCTGGGCATCGTCGCAGCTGCCACCCCTCCCCCTACCCCCTCCCGCAAGGGCGGGGGGCAGGGAAATGGGGCGCGACCTCAATTCCAAATCGCGATCGAAGCTCAAAAGTAGAGCGAAGCGATCACATCGACTTAGGGGGTACGGGGAGGGGGGCCACATGACCTCCCTCCCCGCCAATCCCACCGGCAAGCAGCTCGGGCTCGTGATCGACCTCGATATCTGCGTCGGCTGTCACGCCTGTGCGGTGAACTGCAAGGAGTGGAACAGCGGCGGCCAAATGGCGCCGATGACGGACGAGGATCCCTACGGCCCCAATCCGCTCGGCGTCTGGTTCAACCGCATCCATAGCTTCGAGGTCGGCGAGGGCCGCGAGAGCCAGACGGTGCATTTCCCCCGCTCCTGCCTCCATTGCGCGGAGCCGGCCTGCGTCACGGTCTGTCCCACCGGCGCCTCCTACAAGCGCGCCGAGGACGGGATCGTCCTGGTCAACGAGGACATCTGCATCGGCTGCAAGCTCTGCTCCTGGGCCTGTCCCTATGGCGCACGCGAATATGACTACGATGTCGGCGTGATGAAGAAATGCACGCTTTGCGTCGACAAGATCTACAACGAGAATCTTCCCGAGATCGACCGCGTGCCCGCTTGCGTGGCGACCTGCCCGGTCGGCGCCCGCCATTTCGGCGACCTGGGCGATCCCGGTTCCGCGGTCTCGCAACTGGTGGCCGAACGGCAGGGTTACGACCTGATGCCGGAGCAGGGCTACCGTCCGACCAACAAATATCTGCCGCCCCGTCCGCGCAAGAATAGCTGCGGTTCCAACGGCAATGCCCCGGCCCGCCTCGAACCCGTGGGCGACGGCAGCATCGGCAACAGCTTGCTGCGCTGGGTCGATCGGGTCCTCTCGCGATGATCGGCCGCGCCTGACATGCATCCCGCCTTCTCTGTCATCTTCTTCACCACGATGTCCGGCGCCGGTTACGGACTGCTGGCGCTGATGAGCCTGCTGGGGACGCTCGACCGGCTGCCGGCCGATCGCTGGTTCGGCCTCGCCGGTCTGGGTCTCGGCTTCGCCGCGGTCTCGATGGGCCTGCTTTCCTCGACCTTCCATCTGGGCCATCCCGAACGCGCCTGGCGCGCCTTCTCGCAATGGCGGAGCTCCTGGCTGTCGCGCGAGGGTTTGATCGCCTGCATCACCTTCCTGCCCGCCGGCCTCTTCGCGCTGGGCTGGGTCTTGCTCCAAACCCATGACGGGATTTGGGTCGCCTTCGGCGTCGCGACCTTCCTGCTCTCCCTGGCGACGATCGGCTGCACCGCGATGATCTATGCCTGTCTGAAGCCGATCCCGCGCTGGTCGAACGGCTGGACGCTGCCCGTCTATCTCGCCCTGGGGCTGATGACCGGCGCGCTCTGGCTCGACGCGCTGGCACTGGCCTTCGGTCTCGGCGACCCGCTCCTGGCCTGGATCGCGCTGGGACTGGTCCTGGTCGCGACCGTCGTGAAGCTCGGCTATTGGCGTCATATCGATGCCGCCGCTCCGCGCAGCACTGCCGAAACGGCCACCGGCCTCGGCGGGCCAGGCAAGGTCCGGCTGTTCGAAGCGCCCCACACCGGCGAGAATTACCTGATGCGCGAGATGGGATTCCGCGTCGCCCGCAAACATGCGGCGAAGCTGCGCCGGATTGCGTTATTGTTGGCTTTCGGCGTGCCGTTGCTGCTGACCTTGCTGCTGTTCCTGCTCTCGCCGCTGGCCGGCATCGCCGCCGCTTTCCTGGCTGCGATCTCGGCCATGGCCGGCGTGTTCGTGGAGCGGTGGCTGTTCTTCGCACAGGCTCGCCATGCCGTGACGCTCTATTACGGGACCAGCGAGGTCTGATGCCGATTCCGAGGACAGCCGATATCGTGGTCGCCGGCAGCGGCATCGTCGGGCTGGCGCTCGCCTGGCGCCTGGCCCGCAGCGGCTTCAAGATCGTCGCCTTCGATGCCGGGGTCGCCGGCGGACAGATCAGCGCCGCCACTTTCGCCTGGATCAACGGTACGTCCAAGACCGAGCACGAGGCTTATCACCGGCTCAATCGCGCCGGTGTCGATGCTTATGAGAAGCTCGCCCGCCAGATCGGCGCCTCGGCCATCGGTCTCGCCGGCAATGGCTCGCTCCAGTGGGCGGGACCGGACAAGCCTCATCTGTTCGACCGGATGCGCGATCAAGGCGACGTCCTGCGGCGCTGGGGCTACAGCGCGGACTGGGTCGATGCCCCGGCCATGCGCCGGCTGGCGCCCGGCCTGTCCCTGCCCGATGGTGCGGAAGGGCTGTTCGCTTCGCTCGATCGCTGGATCGAGGTGCCGCGACTGCTGGGCTGGCTCAAGGCGCAACTGGCCGAGCGGGGCGCCATCCTGCGCGAGAATTGCACCATCAAGGGATTGGATCGGGCGAGCGACGGCTCGGTCCGCGCCGCCGTGACAGCCGAAGGCGTCATCCCTTGCAAGCATTTCGTCATCGCCGGCGGCACGGCCGCTGCCTCGCTGGTCGAGCTGGCGACCGGCCGCAGCGGCTTTCCGGTCCAGGAACTGGCGGGGCTGCTGGTGGAAACGCCGGCCGCGCCCCTGGCGCCGGGCTTCGACATGGTGCTCTGGTCGCCGGACGAGACCGGCTTTCACCTTCGCCGGATGCCGGGCGGCGGCCTGCTGCTCGGCGCCGACGATATCGACACCCAGATCCGGGCCAATCCCACCGAGGACAGCCTGCTCGCCGGACGCCGGACCCTGATCGAGCGCGCACTCGATTGGATGCCGGACCTGCGCAAGATCGACCTGCATCGCGGCGCCACCCATCGCGTCGGCCGGCGCGCCATGCCGACCGATGGCCATTCGATCCTGGGGCCTCTGAAAGACTCAGCGGGTGCCTATGTCGCTGCGACGCATAGCGGCGTGACCTTGGCGCTGGCGATCGCGGAGCTCCTGGCCGAGGAGATCACCACCGGCACCATGCCGGCAGCGCTGGCGCCCTTCCGGCCGGCTCGATTCGGATTCTAAGGTGCCGCCTGACGCTCGCCGACCGCCGGCAATGTTGCAACCGGCGTCGCAAGCAAGGTCGTCAGGTCCGCCTCGGTCAGCGTTTCCTTTTGCAGCAGCCATTTCGCGCCCTGCTCCAGGGTCGGCCGCCGCTCGTTCAGCACAGCGATCGCCCGGGCAAAGGCCTCCTCGACGAAGCCCTGCACCGCCCGGTCGATTTCGCGCGCCGTTTCCTCGCTATAGCGCTTTTCGGCGGGCGGCGGTGCCATGCCGGGACCGGCCAGGAAGGGGCTGCGCTCTTCCTCGAAGGTGACCTGGCCGAGCTTCTCGACCATGCCATAGCGCATGACCATGCTGCGGGCGATGTCGGTGACCTTCGCCAGATCGTCCGCGGCACCCGTGGAAAGCTCGCCGAACACGATCTTCTCCGCCGCGCGGCCGCCCAGCAGAACCGCCATCTTGTTCTCCAATTCGTCGCGCCGCATCAGATAGCGGTCCTCGATCGGGCGCTGGATGGTGTAGCCGAGCGAGCCGATGCCGCGGGGAATGATCGAGACCTTATGGACCTTGTCCGAGCCCGGCAGGGTCAAGGCGACGAGGGTGTGCCCCATCTCGTGATAGGCCACAACCTCGCGCTCCAGCGGATTCAAAAGCCGGTTGCGCTTCTCCAGCCCGGCCACGATCCGCTCGATCGCCATCGTAAAATCCTCCATCGCCACGGAGTCGCCGCCGCGCCGGGTCGCCATCAGGGCCGCCTCGTTGACGAGGTTGGCGAGATCCGCGCCCGAGAAGCCGGGCGTCAATGCCGCAATCTGCTCGGGATCGACGTCGATGCCCAGTTTCGCCTTCTTCATATGGACCTTGAGGATGTCGACGCGTCCCTTGCGGTCGGGCCGGTCGACCAGCACCTGCCGGTCGAAGCGCCCGGCGCGCAACAGCGCCGGATCCAGGATTTCCGGCCGGTTCGTAGCGGCCAGCAGCACCAGTCCCTGGCGCGGATCGAACCCGTCGAGCTCGGCCAGGAGCTGATTGAGGGTCTGCTCCTTTTCGTCGTTGCCGCCGCCGAAGCTGAAGGGACTGCGGGCGCGTCCCAGCGCGTCCAGCTCGTCGATGAAGATGATGGCCGGCGCCTTGGCACGCGCCTGCTCGAAGAGATCGCGCACGCGCGCGGCGCCGACGCCGACGAAGAGCTCGACGAACTCCGACCCGCTGATCGAGAAGAACGGCACGCTCGCTTCGCCGGCGACGGCTCTGGCCAGCAGCGTCTTGCCGGTGCCGGGCGGACCGACCAGCAGGATGCCCTTCGGGATGCGGGCGCCCAGGCGGCCATAGCGATCCGGCTCCTTGAGGAAGGCGACAATCTCCTGCAGCTCCGCTTTCGCCTCGTCGACGCCCGCGACGTCGGCAAAGGTCACCTTCGTGTCGGTCTCCACATAGACCTTGGCCTTGCTGCGCCCGACCGTCATGAACCCGCCGCCCATGCCCTGCTTCTCGATGATCCGTCGAAAGACGAACACCCAGAGCCCGAAGAACAGCAGGACCGGCAGGACCCAGGAGAGGATGTCGCGCAGCCAGGTATTGTCCGTGCCGCCGGTGACCGTCACGCCGTAGATCGCGCTTTCGGCCGCGATGTCCTCGGGTACCCGGCGGGTCTCGAAATAGCGGACGCCGCCGGGTTCCGGAGACTTCAGGGTTCCGGTGATCCGCGTCTCGGTCACGGTCAGCTCGGCGATCTTGCCGGCCTTCAGCAGTTCCTGGAATCGGCTGTAGGAAATGGGCGCGACCTGCTGGGCCAGCAAGAACAGATATTGCAGCAGGAACACGGCTCCGATCGCCGCGAGGAAATACCAGGTGTTGAGTGTGTGCTTCTTGTCCAGCGCCAACGGCCGCCCTCCGAGGTTGCCGCCCATGATGCAACAATCGGCCGAAACGGCCTTGCGCTAAATCAATCTCCCGGCCGGCGAGATCGCGCCGGTTAGGCTTTCTGCTCCTTCGCCGGCTCCGCCTCCTGCGGCACCAGCAGCACGTCGAGCACCGCCGCACCGACGATGAGGGCGCCGCCGATCATCTCGCGCAGACCGAAGGGTTCGTCGGTCAGGAGAACCGACGAAATCACCCCGACCGGAACCTCGAACATCAAGAGGAGCGCCGAGCGCACCGGCGACAGCTGCCCCGCCCCCCACAGGCTCAAGCCCGCCGTCGGGATCAGCCAGAACGCGGCGATGGCCAGCAGCCACAGCCAATGATCGGTGATGGCGTTTACTGGGAACGGCGGCACGGGGCTGAGAATCAGGGGCATCAGCAAGAGCCCGGCCAGCAGGGCACCGGCGAATTGGGCGTAAGTCTTCTCGAAAGCACCGGTGGGCCCCCCGAGGCGGACGAGCACGATGCCCAGCGCCCAACAGACGCCCGACGCCAGCCCGAACCAGTCGCCCAGGGAGCGCGGGAAGGGAAAGCCGTTCTCGAAGCCCATCAGCACGACCATGCCGACCAGGCCCAGCGCGATCGTGCCGAAGCGCGTCGGGGTGACCGGGGTGCCGATAATCAGGCGCTCGAACAGGACGCTCCAGACCGGCATGAGATAGAACAACAGCAGCACGCGGACGATCTCGCCGACCAGCACGCCGTCGGCATAGAGCATGCTCGATGTGCCGATCAGCAGACCCGTGCCGATCAGCAGCCATCCCCCGGAACGGAAATGCCGGCGTCGCCAGAACGCCACCGGGAGCAGGAACAGGACCGGCGTCGCGAAGGTAAGTACGGCAACCCAGGGCCCGTCGACCCCGCGGGCCGCCAACTGGCGCATCGGCCACCAGAGCGTGCCCCAGAACAGGGCGGAGCCGGCCACCGCCAGGTTGGCCAGCAGCAGCCCGCCGGCGATCGCCCTCTCAGACGAGCGTGCCATAGCCTTGCGCCAGTGCCTCGCGTTCCTGGGTCAGCATGGTCTCATAGGCGTCCTCGGCGAGAATCTCGGCGCCCGCGATCAGCAGCGCCTCCCTTGCCCAGGCGAGGTCCGGCTCGATCAGCGCCTCTTTGAGGCCGTTTCTCATCCGCGCCAGATCGTCGTCGGAGGTCTCCTTCGCCGTCACATAGGGCAGCGACGGCGCCGGCGGGCTGCCGGCGATGACGCGCGTTCCATAGAGCAGCTGCGGCTGATGGCGCATCAGGATCGCGTAGGTCACGCAATCAATCGCGGCGAAGTCGGCGCGACCCTCGCGCACGGCCGCGATGCTTTTGCGATGGCCGCCTGTCTCGATCGCCGCCGAGACGAAGTGCCCACTCTTCGCCAAGGGCGCGAGCATCGCGCGCAGCACGTTGTAGCCCGACTGGGAGTCCGTCGAGTTATAGGCAACGCGCGTCCCGCGCAGCTCGGCGAGCTGCATCAGGGGGCTTGCCTCTCGCACCAGGATCCAGCTCCGGTAATGCGCGCCCTCGCAGCCGGGCGCGTCATAGACCGGCGTCGCCACCACCTTGAGCCGGTCGCGGAAACTCTTCATCAGCGGATAACCGCAGGTCTGGGCGAAGATCAGGTCGGGCCTTGCCCACAGCGCGTATTCGGGCATGCCCCGCGTGAGGTGGTCGGGGAGATCCTCGATCCCTTCATGGCGGAACGCCCGGGCCAGGCCGGTCCACCAGGCATCGGTTGCCGCATGCAGCAGCTGCGGGTCGTACATCGGCAAGCCGGCGATGGTCATGAGGAACTGCTGCCTGCAAAACGTGGAACGTCGTCCGCGATCTCGTAATAATCGCCCTTGTCGGCGACGAAGATATGTCGGGCGAGGCGCAGGCCGGTCGGCTGATCGAGACTGCCGGTGGCGACATCGATCGTCTGCCGGTCGCTCGCCTGCCAGAACAGCTTGGAGCCGCATTCGCGGCAGAACCCTCGTCGCGCCTCGGCCGAAGACCGATACCAGCGCAAATTCTCGACGCCGTCGATAACGACGCTTTCGACCGGCAGTCCGCCCGAATAGCTGCCGGGCGCGCCATGCTGGCGGCGGCATTGGCTGCAATGGCAGCTGCTCACCGAATTGAGGGCTGCGAAGATGCGATAGCGGACGGCACCGCACAAGCAGCGGCCTGTCGCCCGGGGCGCGGCGCTCGGGGCGCGGGACGTCATGGGCGGCCGAGGGTCAGCATCGAACCCGAAAGCTGCTCCGCGCCGTCATGGATCTCGTAATAGTCGCCTTTGTCGGCGACGAAGATATGGCGGACGGTCCTGAGGCCCGTGGGCGCGTCGAGCGCGCCGGCGGCGATCGACACCCGGCCGGTCCCGATCGGCTCCCAGAACAGGCTGGAGCCGCAAATCCGGCAGAAGCCCCGCCGCGCCTTCTCCGAGGAGCGATACCAGGCCAGGGATTCCTCCCCCTCGAAGCGGATATGCTCCCAGGCCGCCTGGGTGTAGCCGGGCGGAGCGCCGTGCTGGCGCCGGCACTGGCTGCAATGGCACACCACCACGTCCCGCAACGGCCCCTCGATCTCGAAACGGATCGCCCCGCAGAGGCAATGGCCGGTCGCATGGGTCGGCAATTGTCGAATCTGGCTCATTCCCGCCGGTCCTGGCCGCCTCAAAGGATCGCCCAGCAAGCCGGGAACGGCGCTGGGCGAGACCCCAATTATGGCCGCGGGGCGCCGGCTTGTCACCCGCGCAGCCCGCAGAGACGCCACTCAGGAGGGGCAAAAGGCCGCGCCAGCGGGGTCGGGAAAGTTAACAACTTATGGTCTAGGATTGGTGTCGCTCGGTCGTGCAAGCCCTGCTCTTGCAGCCGTTTTCCCGGAAGGGCATAAGCTTCCGCCGTCATGGCCCGCATCGTCGCTTTCGACCCGCCCTCCAACTACGTCCGCAGCTCCGCCGACGTTCCCACCCTGCTTGTCGCGGTGGGGACCTATGTCACATTCGGTCTGCTCACCTGGTACAGCCACGTGATCCCCTGGTGGCTGCTCCTGCCCCTGGGCGGCTACACGGTCGCCTTGCACGGGTCGCTGCAGCATGAGGCCGTGCATGGGTTTCCCTTCCGCGGCCGGTTCCTCAACAGCCTGCTGGTCTATCCGTCGCTATGGCTCTGGCTGCCCTATCTCAGCTATCGCGAATCGCATCTGACCCATCACCGCGACGAGCGTCTCACCTGCCCGATCGACGACCCGGAATCGAACTATCTGACTCCCGAGCAGTGGGCAGCCCTCGGTCCGCTACATCGGCGCCTGCGCCTGGTCATGACCACGGTCGCCGGCCGCCTCCTCGTCACCCCGCTCTATTGCGTCTACCGCGCGGCCCGGCAATTGCTCAGGGCGATCGCGACCCGCGACATGCAGCATCTCGGTCAATGGCTGGTCCATGTGCCGGCCGTGGCCATCGTGCTCTGGTGGGTGATGGGCATCTGCGACATGTCATTCTGGAAATATGTCTTCTGCTTCGCCTATCCCGGCCTGTCGCTGACGCTCCTGCGCTCCTTCTGCGAACATCGCGCCGCGCCCGAGGTGGGCAGCCGCACCGCGATCGTCGAGGCGGGCCCGGTGATGTCGCTCCTCTATCTCAACAACAACCTGCATTTCGTGCATCACAACGAGCCGAGCTCGCCCTGGCACGGCCGGCCGGCGCGCTACCGGCAGGTGCGCGATCAGGTCTTCGCCGCCAATGGCGGCTACCGCCTCGCCGGTTATGGCGAAATCCTGCGGCGCTGGTTTCTGACGCCGAAGGAACCGGTCATCCATCCGCAAGGCCGGCCCTGACCTTCCCGTTTCGTTGGTTCGAACAGTAATTTCCGGCGCGGCGCACTCGCTCCGGTTACGGCGGCATATGAGTAAGTTTACCTATCGCGAACTTGCCCAATGTTAGTTCGTTCCTCCTCTCGATCGTCGATCCGTTGCATTAGGATCGAATGGGAGATGGAGGTGACCGATGTTTCGAGGCCGGCGTTCACCTGCGCTCGTGCTGGCATTTTTCGTGGGCATCCTGCTCCTCGCCGCCATGGCCGGATCGGCGTTGCTGCTTGGAATCGATGGCGGTCGCAAGAGTCAGGCCATTCGTGCGCTCGAGGTGGAGACCGGCCAGATCCAAGCGGTTTTATTGGCGCTGGTGGATGCCCAGGCGGGTTTCGCCAGTTACCTCTCGACGGGAAATCCAAACTATCTCGAACCCTACTATCAAGGACTCGATCGAGAACGCACGATCGAGGACTCGGCGCCCGGCCTATTCGCCGCCGAGATGGAGAGTGGTGGATCGACGGTCGCGTTTGCGGACCTGATCCACGCCAACCTCGGACAACTCGCCTTGGGCATCGCGGAAATCAACCGCAACGGCCCCATGACCAAGAGCGGCGTCGAAATCGAAATTCGCGCGCAGCAGATCATGGACGCGATTCGCAAGGCCGTCGACCGAATGCAGATGCAGCGCCAGGACGCGATCGCATTGCAGTCTCGCGATTTGGCGCCTCGCAATACGCTCGCCTTTATGCTGGCGGCCGCAGCGGGCATGATTGCGATCGCCCTGAGCGTCGCGCAGTTCTTCGCGTTCAACCGCCAACTTCTCCGGCGCGAAACCTCGGAGACTGCGCTGCACTCGCGCGGCCGAGAAATCGAGTTATCGGCCGACATGACGAACGCGCTCCAATCCGTGCCGACCCGCGAGGAGAGCCTCCAGGTGATCGCCGACTACGCGTCGCGGATCGTCAACGAGATGACGGGCAGCCTCTATACCTACAACAATTCGCGCGATCAGCTGGTTCAGACCGCAAGTTGGGGCAACGGATTGTTGAAGACCGAGTTGGTGGAATCATTTATGCCCGACGAGTGCTGGGCCCTGCGTCGCGGCGCTGCCTACCTCGCCTATTCCGGCCGGCCCGGCGTCAATTGCCATCATGTGCGGGGCTCGCCGCATTCCTATCTGTGCGAGCCGATCGCCGCCCAGGGGGCCGTTTTCGGGGTCCTGCATCTGGCGTCGCCGGGCAAGCCGCCCGAACATGCCTTCGCAACGGTCAAGGAAACCGCCCGCGCCCTTGCCAATCGCCTGTCGCTGGCGCTTGCCAATATCGACTTGCGCGAAAGGCTGCAAGGGCTGGCCATTCGCGATCCCCTGACCGGACTTTTCAACCGGCGTGTCCTGGATGAGATCCTGATCCGGGAACTGGGGCGCGCCGACCGCGCCAAGTCGCGGCTCGGTGTCGCGATGGTCGATATCGACCATTTCAAGAATTTCAACGACCAGTTCGGCCACAAGGCGGGCGATACCATTCTGAAGGAGATCAGTGGCCAGATCGCCAAGAAGATCCGAGTCAGCGATCTGGCCTGCCGCTATGGCGGGGAGGAGTTCGTGGTGCTCCTGCCCGATATCGATTCCGCGAACGGTTTGCGCGTTTGCGAAAAGCTGCGAGAGGGCATCGCCACCCTCGAACCGACGGATATGGTGCCGGGCGCTCCGCGCGTCACCATCTCGGTCGGGTTCAGCCTCTATCCCGACCTCTGCAAGGATGCGGCCGATCTGATCGCAAGCGCCGACCGTGCCTTGTATGCGTCGAAGCACAATGGCCGCAACAAGGTGACGATCTATGACGCGGCTGTCATTGCGCCGTTCAAGCCGGCGAACGCCCATGTTGGTAGCGCAGGGTTATCGCCGGAGGCGCGACCTCTGATCTGAGGACACTCATTGCCGAGACCTGGGGCGAGGATCGCGCTTCGCTGCCGCTGCCCTGCCAGCGGCCACCGAACCATCCGAACCTTAAAGTCCACGGCCGCAGGGATAGGGGCGCCAGAACGGCCCACGATCCCATAGCGCCTCCTTGCCCGGAGGCGCCGCCCCTTGTCACATCGGACCCGCCGGTCCGAACGGGAACAGCCCCCTGGATTTCCCCGTTAATCTCATTAGGATCGAAGTCGGAGAGGGGTGGCTATGGCCCAAAAGCATCGCTCTCTTGCGATCGTCGTTCCCTTTTTTGTCGGCATCGTGCTGCTCGCTGCCATGGCGGGCTCAGCCCTGGTGCTGGGGATCGATGTCGGTCGCAAGAGTGAGGAAGTCCGTGGATTGGAAACCGAAGCGGTCCAGACCGAGGCCGCACTCTTGGCGTTGGTCGACGCCGAGACGGGATTCCGCGGCTATGCCTTGACAGCGGACGCTGGTTATCTCGAACCCTATTACCAAGGTCTGGAAAGATTGCGCGCGATCGAGGCCGCGTCGCCGTCCATGTTCGCTATCGATGTCGAGACCGACGGCGCGACCTTGCGCTTTGCCGACCTGGTCGCCCACCGGCTCGCCCTGTTCGAGCAGGGCATCGCCGACATCAAGCAGAACGGGCCTTTGACCGGCGGGCGTCTCGATGTCGTCAGCCAGGGCAAGCAGGTCATGGATGGGATCCGCAAACTGGTGGGCGAACTCCGGGCCCACCGCCGGGCGGATATCGCGGCTCTGTCCGGCGATCTGGCTTTTCGCAACATGCTCGCCTTCGGTCTGGTGACCGCGGCCGGCATCATCGCGATTGCCCTGAGCATCGCCCAGTTCTTCGCCTTCAATCGCCAGATGCGCCGACGTGAAACGTCCGAAGCCGCGCTGCAGCTCCGCAGCCGCGAGATCGAGCTGGCAGCCGACATGACCAACGCGCTCCAGGCCGTGCCGACGCGCGAGGAGAGTCTGCTGGTGATCGCCGACTATTCCTCGCAGATCGTTGCCGACATGACGGGCGCCCTCTACACCTACAACAACGCCCGCGACCAACTCGTGCTTTCCGCCTCCTGGGGCAATCCAGCCCTCAAGGGCGAGCTGGTGGAGAGCTTCGGACCCGACCAATGCTGGGCCCTGCGCCGGGGCACCGCCTACATCGCCCATTCGGCACGGCATGGCCTCAATTGCCAGCATGTGCATGGCGTACCGCATTCTTATATGTGCGTGCCGATCGCGGCGCAGGGCGCCGTCTACGGCGTCCTGCACCTGGCCTCGCCGGCCGCCACGCCCGAGATCGCCTTCAGCGGGATTCAGGACACGGCCCGGGGGCTCGCCAATCGCCTGTCGCTGGCGCTCGCCAACATGGACCTGCGCGAGAAGCTGCGCAGTCTCGCCATTCGCGATCCGCTGACCGGCCTCTTCAACCGGCGCGTCCTGGACGAGATTCTGACCCGCGAACTGGCACGCGCCGATCGCGCCCGCTCGCGCCTCGGCGTTGCAATGATCGATATCGATCATTTCAAGTCCTTCAACGATCAATTCGGCCACAAGGCCGGCGACATCGTCCTCAAATCGGTCTGCGACCAGATCGCCAAGATGCTTCGGCGCAGCGACCTCGCCTGCCGCTATGGCGGGGAGGAGATCGTCGTGCTGCTGCCCGATATCGATGTCGAGAACGGGGTGCGGGTCTGCGAGAAACTCCGGGAAGGCGTCGCGAGCATCGAGCTGGGAGAACTGGTGCCAGGCGCCACCCACGTTACGGTCTCGATCGGATTCAGCCTCTATCCCGACCGCTGCAGCGACCATGGCGATCTGCTTCCGAGCGCCGATCGCGCGATGTACGACGCCAAACGCGCTGGCCGCAACCGGGTTTCGGCCTATGGCGGTCCGGCCCCCAAGCCAGACCTGCCCTTGGACATCGCCCAGCCACGGCTCGAAACCATCGGCTCCACACCGACCTGAACCCAGGCATCCCAGGGCTGGAGCGGCATTGCAACAGCCCCATAGCCACGAGCACCTTCAGCGGCTGCGCGCTGGATGGCGGAGGCCGGCATAGGTTTCCAGTCTCAGGCCAACAGGCGTGCTGCCCTGCCAGGCTCGTCCGATTCCCCGTCAAGGCCCTAGGACAAGATCCAGGCCGGCGGCTGTTCCAAATGGAACAGCGTTCCTGGATTCCTGCTCTATCCTCCAGGAATCCCAATCAACGATCGGTGGCAGATGGCCCCCCAACATCACTCCCTTCGGGTCGTGATGGCTTTCCTGTTTGGCATCCTGGTGCTCATTGCCATGGCGGGCTTGGCTCTGGCGCTGGGCATCGATGTCCGCCGCGAGAATCGGACCATTCAGGCATTGAACCTCGACGCCGATCGGGCCCAGGCGGCTTTGCTTGCGCTTGTGGATGCCGAAACGGGATTCCGCGGCTTCGCCCTCACCGGAGACGAGGCCTATCTGCAACCCTACTTTCAGGGTCTCGAGCGATTGAGCCTGATCGAGAGCGCGTCGCCGCTCTTGTTCGACTCCAAGCTCAAGGCCACGGGCTCGATCCTGCGACTTGCGGACATGATCCAGCATCGGATCCTCCAATTCAGCTGGGGGATCGAGAATGTCCGACGCAACGGTCCCCTGATCGGAGACCGCCTCCAGGTCGTGATTCGCGGCGAGGAGCAGATGGACTCGATCCGCGAGCTGATCGGCGAGATTCGCGCCCAGCGCCAGGGCGACGCCAATGAACTGTCCCGCAAGCGAGATCTGCGCAATATCCTTGCCTTCGGACTGGTGACCGCGGCCGGTGTCATGGCGATCTCCCTCAGCATCACGCAGTTCTTCGCCTTCCGGCTGCAAATTCGCCGGCGCGCGGCTTCCGAATCAATGTTGCAATTGCGCGGTCGAGAGACGGAGCTGGCCGCCGACATGGTCAATGCCCTGCAGGCCGCGGCCACCCGCGAAGAAACCCTGACGATCATCGCCGACTATTCGTCGCAAATCATGCCCGGCCCGACGGGCGCACTTTATACTTACGACAATAGCCTCGACCAACTGGTCTTATCGGCGGCGTGGGGTGGTGCAGCGCTTCAATCCGGGCTGATTCCGGCCTTCGCCCCGGACGAATGCTGGGCACTCCGGCGCGGCGAGGCCTATATGGCGGATTCAGGCCGTGTGAGCCTGAACTGTCACCATGTTCAAGGCTCGCCCCACCAGTATTTGTGCTTGCCCATCACGGCCCAGGGCGTCGTCTATGGCGTTCTGCATTTCGCATCCTCGGCCGCGACGCCCGAGCTCGCCTTCTCGGCGACCCTGGATACGGCGCGCGGCTTGGCCAATCGCCTGTCGCTGGCATTGGCGAATTTGGATCTGCGCGAGAAGCTGCGGTCCCTCTCGATCCGCGATCCGCTGACCGGACTCTTCAATCGGCGGGTCCTGGACGAGATTCTGGACCGCGAAGTGGCGCGGGCCGACCGTGTGCGCTCGAAGCTGGGCGTGGCGATGATCGACATCGACCATTTCAAGACCTTCAACGACCAGTTCGGTCACAAGGCCGGTGACGTCGTTCTCAAGGCCGTCTGCGACCAGATCGTGAAGCTGCTGCGACGCACCGACCTGGCCTGCCGCTATGGCGGCGAGGAGATCGTCCTGCTGCTGCCGGAGGTCGACCTGGAAAGCGGCATGCAGGTTTGCGAAAAACTGCGAAGCGCCGTTTCTGAAATTGCCTTGGGAGATTTAGTGACCGGTGCGGTCAATGTCACCATCTCGGTGGGCTTCAGTCTCTATCCCGATCTCTGCAGCGATAGGAGCGATCTGCTAGCCAGCGCGGACCGTGCCCTCTATTGGTCGAAGCACAATGGACGCAATCAAGTCACTTGCTGGGCTGCCGCCAGACCCAATCCGAGTCTGCCACCGGCCGCGCCCGTCCCCCGGATCACGACCGCGGCCTAGGTCGGAACGCCACCCTCCTCCTTGCGCTTGGCGACGAAGGCTTCGAGCGCTTCCGTGATCGCCGGGTCGAGCGGCGGCGGCTGGAATTCCGCCAGCGCCTGCTTCCAGATCGCGTTGGCCCGCTGCTCGGCCGTCTGCGCACCCGCGAGACGCCAGCTCTCGTAGTTGCGCCAGTCGGAGAGGATCGGCGAATAGAACGCGGTCTCGTAGCGCGCCATCGTATGGGCCGTGCCGAAGAAATGACCGCCCGGGCCGACATCGGTCATGGCCTCGAGGCCCAGCGTGTCGTCGGTGACCTCGAGCGGCTGCAGGAATTCGCCCATCATCTGCAGCATCTCCACGTCGAGGATGAACTTCTCGAACGAGGCGACCAGTCCGCCCTCCATCCATCCGGCGCCATGGAGCATCATATTGACGCCGCCCATCACGGCACCCCAGATCGACATCTCGGACTCGTAGGCGGCTTGCGCGTCCACGGCATTGGCGGCGCAGGCGTTCGAGGAGCGATAGGGGAATCCGTAGCGGCGCGCGAGCTGGCCGCCGGCCATCGCGGCGCGGGCATATTCCGGCGTGCCGAAGGCCGGCGCGCCGGACTTCATATCGACGTTCGAGGTGAAGCCGCCATACATGCAAGGCACGCCCGGCGCCACCAGCTGGATCATCGTGATCCCGGCCAGAGCCTCGGCATTCTGCTGCGCCAAGGCACCGGCGATGGTCACGGGCGCCATGGCGCCCGACAGGGTGAAAGGCGTGAGCACCACCGGCTGGCCGTGGCGCGCCATCTCCATCAGGCCCTGGAGCATCGGCCCGTCGAGGCGCAGCGGCGAATTCGAGTTCACGATCGAAAACAGGCTGGGCTCGCGCTTGAGTTGTTCCTTGCCGATGCCGCGCGCGATGCAGATCATCTCGACCGCATCGGAGATGCGATGCTTGCCCAGGGAATAGGGATGCCAGAGCTTGTCGGTGAGCGTGATCGCCGCCAGATGCGCATCGAGATGGCGGGTCGCCGGCGGACGATCGGCGGGTTCGACCGGATAGCCGCCGGTGAACTGCACGATGTTGTAGGTCTGCACCAGCTTCAGCAGCTCGCAATAGTCCTGGAAATTCCCGGGCCGGCGGCCGCGATCCATGTCGCTGACATTGGGCGCGCTGGCGACCGAGCCGAAATTCACATGGTTGCCGCCGAAGGTCAGGTTGTGCTCCGGATTGCGCGCGTGAAGCATCACCTCGCGCGGCACCTTGGCGATCGATTCCAGCACCAGCCCGCGGTCGAACCGCACGCGCTGCGAGCCGGATTCGATCTTGGCGCCGGCCGCCTTCAGGATCGAGAGCGCCTCCGCATCGAGGAACTCGATGCCGATCTCCTCGAGGATCTTGAGCGACGCCTCGTGGATCTTCTCGAGCTGCTCGGGACGCAGGACCTCGATCGGCTTGTAGACATTCCGGTAGTGGCGCCAGGGTAGTTGCTTGAGGCCGCCCACCACGCGACGTTCGCGGCGGCGTCCTTGCTGGTCACGCGACATGCTGTCTCCCGATCGAACCGCTCCCGCCGACGGGCGGGAATGCCCCGGTCATGGCGCGGGTGGGAAGCTAGGGGTCCCGCCCCGACGCCGTCAAGGCCGCCCCGCCCGAGTTTCGCGTGAATTCCCGGGCCGCTGCGACCCCATGGACGCAAACACCCGTTTCGCGTTAGGCAGACCGGCATGAAAACCCTGTCCTCCGCATCCAGCCCGCTTCCCATCGGCGACGCGCCCCTCGATATCGCGACGGTGCGCGAGGTCGCCCTGCATGACGTCCGGGTCGGGCTTGCGCCCGCGGCCGAACGACGAATGGCGATATCCCGGGCCGTGGTCGACCGCCACCTGACCGAGGGCCGGCCGGTCTATGGCCTGACGCGCGGCCTGGGGCCGCAGGCGACCAAGACGGTACCGGCGGAGGCCCTGGCCGAGTTCTCCCGGCTGACGGTGCTCGGCCGTGCCCAGTCCGTCGGGCCCCGCTTCTCGCGCGCCGCCACGCGGGCAACGCTGCTGATCCGCGCCACCAGCATGGCCGCCGGCGGTGCCGGCGTCAGGCCGGACCTGGCGGGGTTCCTGCTCGAGCTCCTCAACCGCAAGGTCCATCCCGTCATTCCCTCGATCGGTTCGATCGGCGCCTCGGATTTGTGCCAGCTGGCTCATATGGGACTGGTGGTCATCGGCGAGGGCGAGGCCGAATTCGAGGGCAAGGTGATGCCCGGGGCCGAGGCACTCAAGCGTGCCGGGCTGACGCCGGTGTCATTGGCGCCCAAGGAAGGGCTGGCCCTCTGCAGCGCCAATTCGGCGACGGCCGCGCGCGGTGCCCTGGCTCTCGCCTGGGCCCGCGACCTGGCGCTGCTCGGCGATCTCGCCGCCGCTTTGACGATGGAGGGCTTCCGCGCCAATCTCTCGCCCCTTGATCCGCGCGTTTCCGCCGCCCGTCCGCAGCCTGGCCAACCCGAATCCGCAGCAAGGTTCCTGCGTCTCCTCGCCGGCAGCGCGCTCCTGCAACCCGGGGCCGCGCGCCGGATCCAGGACCCGCTCTCCTTCCGCTGCGTCAGCCAGGTCCATGGTTCCTTCGCGATCGCATTGGATCATGCCGAACAGGCCCTGCTGCCCGAGCTCAACGGCGCTGGCGACAATCCGCTGGTGCTGCCCGACAGCGACACGATCCTGTCGAATGGCAATTTCCACACCCCGGCCCTGGCGCTGGCCTTCGATAGCGCCGCGATCGGGCTGGCGCAGACCGCCAATCTCGCCGTCAACCGCATCGGGCGGATGATGTCGAAGCGCCTGACCGATCTGCCGGACGTCCTGACGCGCGAGCCGCCGCCCTCGGTGGGGCTGGGGCCGCTCACCAAGACGACCGAGGCGCTCGCCGCCGAGATCCGCTTCGCCGCCAATCCCGTTGCCGCCGATCAGCGCCAGAGCGCCGAAGGCATCGAGGACGACACCACCAACGCGCCGCTGGCCGTGGCGAAGTTCGAGACCGCGCTCGAACGCTATGCGCTCCTCATCGCCTGCGAGCTGATCGTTGGCGCCCAGGCAGTCGATCTTGCCCAGCCGCCGGCCCTGGGCGCCGGCCCTCGGATCGCATATGAGGCAGTGCGGGCGCTGGTGTCGCCGCTGGCGCAGGACCGCCCCTATGGCGCCGCCATCGAGAGCCTGTGCGACCGCCTGCTGCATTCAGAGGAATTCGCCCGGAAAGTCACCGCCAGCATCGGCTGACGCGCGCGCAGGCGTGCATCGGGGTCAGGCCGGCGACTTCCCGGCGCGACGGGCGCCATCGGTTTTCTTCATCTGCGCCGCCTCGGCCAGGATCCAGTCGCGGAACGCCGTCACCAGGGGCGGCTCCGCCGCGCTGTCGGGACGGATCAGGAAATAGGCGAATTGCGCCGGCCCCTTGAGGGACAGATCGAAGGGCCGCACCAGCCGCCCGCTCGCCAGATCGTCCGCGGCCAGCGTCGAATCGCCGAGGACGACGCCCTGCCCGTCGATCGCGGCCTGCAGCGCCAGATCGGTCTGCGTGAAATGGATCCCGCGCGCGGCGCCCGCCTCCTTCGCCACGCCGGCCGCCAGCAGCCACATGTTCCAGTTCGGCCAGGTATCGTCCTGCGCGTTCCAGTCGACATGAATGAGCGTGTGGTGGCGCAGGTCCTTCGGCTGGCGAAGCGGATGGGCGCCCTTGAGGAGCTTCGGGCTGCAGACGGGGAAGATCACGTCGTCGAACAACCGGTCCGCCAGCAGGTCCGGATAGTCGCCTCTGCCGAACCGGATGCCGATATCGACATCCTCGCGCGCGAAATCGATCAGACGTTGCGAGACCTCGATCCGAACATCGGCCTCCGGATATTGCAGCAGAAAACGGTCGAGCCGCGGCACCAGCCATTTGGCCGCGAAGGAAGGCGAACTCGTGACCATCAATCTCGGCCGGCCGGCCGCCTCGCGCAGCCGCGCCACCGCCCGCCCCACCCGGTCGATCGCCTCCGCCGCGGCGTGACGCAGGATCTCCCCGGCGGGTGTCAGCCGGACCACGCGGCTGGTCCGCGCGAAAAGTTTCACGCCCAGCTGATCCTCGAGCTCGCGCACGAGATGGCTCACTGCGGCCGGCGTCACGCCGAGTTCGGCCGCAGCCTTGGTGAAGCTCGAATGGCGCGCCGCCGCCTCGAAACCGCGCAACCCGCCCAGTCCGGGAATGAAGGCCACCATGGTGTTATCTTCAAATAAAACTCACTGATAAGTCAAGGCGAAGTCGTTTGAGATCGCGGCTTTGAAGCCCTATCTCCTTTACCCAAGGATAAAATCCGATAAACAGATTTGAAGGATATCGCCATGTCGAACCGGCTCCAGCGCCGCACCGCTCCACGTGCCTTCCTGCCCGAGATTGGGCGCCAGGAACCTCCGCAAAACGGCCTCTCCCCTGCCCGCGCGGTGTGGCAGCATGTGATCGCCGCCCTGGCGCGGTGGCTCGACGGGCAGCGCGAACGGCGCGGCAGCGTCGTCCGGCTGCGGCATCTGAATGACTGGATGCTGCGCGATATCGGCATCGATCGCGACGACATCGAGGCCAGCGTCGATCGCGGCCTATGGGAGCTGAAGCTTCAGCAGGCCCAGCGCACAGGCCGCGAAATCCATTGCGGCCTGTGAGGGTCGAAGCGTCTTCGCCCGAGACCTCGAGGGCAGGCTCAGTTGACCGGCAGCGCCTCGAGCGTGAAGCCCTTGGGCAGCGTCGCATGCGCGAAGTCGAGCTTGTCGGCCACGACCGGAATTTCGACCTTGTAGTCGGGGGTGAACACGATCGAGAAGACCGCGTCGGTGATCTTGGCCGGATCCTTCTTTCCGTCCGCCGACCACAAGGTGAACTGCGCCTCCGCGTCGCCGCCGCCGGCCTTGTGGAAGCCCACGACCGGCTCGCTCATGATGTCGTTGAGGAGATCGTCGTAGGATTTACCGGCCGGGCCCTTGAGCACCGCCCGCTGCAGCATGTGGGTGCGGTCGGCATAGGTGACGATGGCGATCGCATCCGGGAATTTGAGGAAGCTTGTGTCGCGGTCGGCAGCCCATGAGGGCAGGACGCCGGCCTCCCGCATGATGCCCTCGGAATTCGGCACCTCGAGCGTCGCCGGCTCGCCGCTCACCGCGAGCAGCAGCTTCCCGCTCTCCAGGCTGAAGAAGGTCGAGCGGTCGAGTGCGCCGCAGCAGCCATATTCGATGATCCGATAGAAGGCATCGTTGCCGGCGAGGCCCGCGGGCGCGCCGGAATCCCCGGTGAGGTTGAAGCTCGGACCTGGCTTGCGCGAACCGTCGGCGCCGATCTTCCAGGTCGAGACGGCGACGCTGGATTTCACCGGCCCTTCGGAATCGTCGCGCTCGACCGAGGCCATCTCCTCCTTGAGCAGCATATGCACGAAATCGGCGCTCCCTTCCGGCCAATACTGCACGACCGTGAAGCGCCGGTTGGTGGTGTCGACCTCGAAGACACCGTCCTTGACGATGATCTTGACCTCGGAGGTGGCGCTGTCGCTGACGGGGCCTTGGGCCAGGGCCGGCAGGCTGAAGCATAGCAATCCGGCAAGGCTGGCGGTGAGAAGCAGGCGGGCCGACATGGAGATCCTCTTTGGGTTCCTGGTTTCAGGGGAGCCGGTTTTCACGATTGAGATTTTTGGGGTGGGGCCGCTTCGTCACGCCGCCAGGGTCGCGACCGCGCCGCGGAATCGCGCGGCAACCGCCTCTTCGGCGAAATGTCGGCCCGCTTCCACCACCCAGCGCCCGCCGATCATGACGTCGCGGACGGGGTTGGCATTGCCGGCGAAGACCAGCGCATCGATCAGCGTGTCGTCCTGGCGGCCATAGAGCAGCGGATGCTCGGCATCGAGCACGAGAAAATCGGCGCGATGGCCGGGCGCCAGCTTGCCGATCGGCCGCGCCAGCGCACGCGCGCCGCCTTCGAGGGCCGCGCGATAGAGATCGGCGCCGACCGAGCCGGTGCGCCCGGTCATACGATTGCGCCGACGCTCGAGGAGACGCTGGCCATATTCGAGCCAGCGCAGCTCCTCGACGGGGCTGACCGAGATATGGCTGTCGGAACCGACGCCGAAGGCGCCGCCCAGGCGCTGATAGGCGATCGCCGGAAAGAAGCCGTCGCCGAGATTGGCCTCGGTGGTCGGACAGAGCCCGGCGACCGCGCCGGAAATCGCGAGCGCCCGCGTCTCCGCTTCCGTCATGTGGGTCGCATGCACCAGACACCAGCGCGGGCCCACCGGCAGATGGCCCATCAGCCAGTCGACCGGCCGGCGCCCGGACCAAGCGATGCAGTCATCGACCTCGAGCGTCTGCTCGGCGATATGGATATGGATCGGCGCCTCGGCGTCGAGCGCATCCAGGCCGGCGACGGCACCGGTCAGCATCTCGGGCGTCACGGCGCGCAGGCTGTGCGGCGCGATCCCGATGCGGACCTGCGGGTTGCCGCGATGGCGGCGCATCAATTCCTGGATCAGGGCCAGATAGGCGTCGAGCGAATGGAGGAAGCGGCGCTGCCCGGGCTTGGCCGGCTGGCCGCCGAAACCGCCCTGGGCATAGAGCACGGGCAGATGGGTGATGCCGATGCCGACATGGGCCGCGGCCGCCAGCACCCGCTCCGACATCTCGGCGGGATCGGCATAGGGCCGCCCCTCCGGGTCGTGATGCAGGTAATGGAACTCGCCGACGGTGGTGTAGCCCGCCTTGATCATCTCGACATAGAGCTGACCGGCGATGGCCTCGACCTGGCCGGGCGACAGCTTCTCCACGAAGCCATACATCACGCTGCGCCAGGTCCAGAAGCTGTCCTCGCCGGCAGCGCCGCCCTGGCCCGCGCGTTCGGTCAGCCCCGCCATGGCGCGCTGGAAGGCGTGCGAATGGAGATTGGGCATGCCCGGCAGGACCGGACCCGCCGCGCGCACGGCGTGACGGGCAGCGGGCTGAGCCCCTGCATCGGGCGTCACCGCCGCGAGGCTGCCATCGACCGCGATCTCGAACAGGACGTCCTTCGCCCAGCCGTCCGGCAGGAGCGCTCTTTCGGCGAGGAGGCGATGGACGATGCTCATGAAGGGGACAGGATATGCAATGTTGCGCGACCGAGCGTCCTGCCGGGCCAACCTGGCACCGGGGGCGCGGGAGCGCGGATCCCCATCTTATAGCAAAATTCCGGGAGGGCAGTCACCCGCACCGCCATTCTGGAATCCGGCGGGCTGGGAAAAAGAGCCTGGAGGCCGAAAAGCGATCTCCAAGGGTCGCATCCCCTGCCGCAGCTCGGTCGCCGGCGACGGGACCTCGGTCCTTTCGAGGCAATGCCCCAGAAGGACCGAGGTCGGCGTCATCTCATCAAGGAATGCCGAGCGATCGGAGCTGCAGCAGCGAGAATGCGATCAAATCGCTTCCTTGAGATCCTTGGCAACGCGGAAGGCGACCTTCTTCGACGCCTTGATCTTGATGGCTTCGCCGGTCGCCGGGTTGCGGCCCATGCGGGCGGCGCGCTTGCGGACCTGGAGGATGCCGAGGCCCGTGATGCGGACCTTGTTGCCCTTCTTGAGATTCTTGACGATCAGACCGACGAAATCGTCGAACACGCCAGCGACGGCCTTCTTCGGCATGTCATGCTGGGCGGCGAGCTCCGCGATGATCTTCGACAACGGGACGGTGGTTACTGCAGCTTTCTCAGCCATGGGTATCCCCTGTTGTTATGGACTGTCCGTCGCCTTCGTCCGCCGCACGGATGTGCGAAAGTTCAATGGCGACGGCCATAGGGCCAACTCAGTATGGGTTGGCGTACACGCCCCATAACATGTCTCGTGCCGATTCGGAACATGCGCACATCAAAATAATGCCGTCACCACGCAGTTTTTTCAGTTACACCGCCGCCACAACGCGAGTCTCGCACCCGGCGGTCGAACGACTCGCGATTTCAGCGTGCCGGCATTTGTTTCAATTGTGGCGGGACTCGGGCAGACGCGAATCGGAAACTGCCTGTGGAAAAGTCGGCCCAGGGTCGGCTTTCTTGACAATAGTTTCATTTGAAACTAATTTAATTGGACTGTTCCGAGCTTGAAACGTCCGGGAGATGTCGCATGCGCAAGTTCATCGCCTTGCCCCGCATCGAAGGCCGCGCCTCGCGCCAGGCCCATTGCGACCTGCCCGAGGGCACCTTCGAGCGCGAGCTGGGCAAGGAAGGCTTCTTCGGCCCGGCGACGATGATGTATCACGCGCATCCGCCCACCGGGTGGCTCGGTTGGGAAGGCCCGCTGCGGCCGCGCGCCTTCGATCTCGACAAGATCCCCAGCGGCATGTCCTCGCCCTGGAAGGCCGCGCCGATCCTCTCCAATGCCTCGGTGAAGCTCCGCTATTGGCGCTGCGACCGGTCGATGGATCATCTGGTCCGCAATGCCGATGGCGACGAGCTCCTGTTCCTGCATCGCGGCAGCGCCGAGCTCTATTGCGACTATGGCCATCTGTCGCTGGCGGCGGGCGACTATCTGATGCTGCCGCGCTCGACCATGTGGCGGATCGAGGTCTCCTCGCCCGTCGACCTCCTGATGATCGAATGCAGCAACGGCTCCTATACCCTGCCCGAAAAGGGTCTGGTCGGGCAGCATGCGATCTTCGATCCCGCCATGCTCGACGTGCCGGCGATCGACGATGCCTTCCTGGCGCAACAGGGCGAGCACAAGACCCGCGTCGTCATCAAGCGCCAGGACCGGCTCTCGACCGTCACCTACCCGTTCAACCCGCTGGATGCGGTGGGCTGGCATGGCGACCTGGTGCCGGTGCGCATCAACATCAGGCATATCCGCCCGATCATGTCGCACCGTCAGCATCTGCCGCCCTCGGCCCACACGACCTTCCTCGGCGACCGCTTCGTCGTCTGCAGCTTCGTGCCGCGGCCCTTCGAGACCGACCCCGGCGCGATCAAGGTGCCGTTCTTCCACAACAATGACGACTATGACGAGGTGATCTTCTATCACGCCGGGGATTTCTTCAGCCGCGACAACATCAAGCCGGGCATGGTGACCTGGCATCCCTGCGGCTTCACCCATGGGCCTCATCCCAAGGCATTGACGCGGATGTACGAGCAGACCAAGCCCGGCACGGACGAATATGCCGTCATGATCGACGCTCGCGATCCGCTGGAGATGGGCGAGGCTGCCGCCGCCACGGAGCTGGAGGCCTATGCCCAGTCCTGGCAGTCGCCGGGCCCGGTCACGGCGCCCTCCCGACAGGCCGGATCCTGAGGCGCCCGCGGTCATGAAACTGGCGACGCTCAAGACCGGCGGCCGCGACGGCCGGCTCGTTCTGGTCAGCCGCGATCTCAAGCGAGCGGTGTTCATGGATGGCGTTCCGACGCTTCAGGCGGCCCTGGACAATTGGGCCGCGATCGCCCCGCGCCTTCAGACGCAGCACCGGGCGCTCGAATCCGGCGATGTGAGCGGCAGCTTCGCCTTCGATCCCGAACATTGCGCGTCGCCTCTGCCGCGCGCCTATCAATGGGCCGACGGCTCGGCCTATGTGAACCATGTGGCCCTGGTGCGCCGCGCCCGCGGGGCCGAGATGCCGCAGAGCTTCTGGACCGATCCCCTGATCTATCAGGGCGGCTCGGACGAATTCCTAGGCCCGCGCGATCCGATCCCGGCGGCCGATGACGACTGGGGCGTCGATTTCGAGGCCGAGGTCGCGGTCGTCCTCGACGATGTGGCGATGGGCACGCCGGCCGCGCAGGCCCGCGAGCGCATCCGCCTGGTGATGCTGGTCAACGATGTCTCGCTGCGCAACCTGATCCCGGGCGAACTGGCCAAGGGCTTCGGCTTTTTCCAGTCCAAGCCGGCCTCCGCCTTTTCGCCGGTCGCCGTCACGCCCGACGAGCTGGGCCCGGACTGGGACGGCGCCCGGCTCAGCCGGCCGCTGCTGGTGCAGCTCAACGGCGCGCCCTTTGGCAGGGCCGAGGCCGGCATCGACATGACCTTCGACTTTCCGACCCTGATCGCGCACGCGGCCAAGACACGAAACCTGCGTGCCGGCAGCATCCTGGGATCGGGCACCGTCTCGAACCGCGGGCCCGACGGCGGGCCGGGGCGTCCGATCGCCCAGGGCGGCGTCGGCTATTCCTGCATCGCCGAGCTGCGCATGGTCGAGACGATCCTCGAGGGTCAGGCGCGCACGCCGTTCCTGCGCGCCGGCGACCGCGTGACGATCGAGATGCAGGATCGGGCGGGGCGCTCGATCTTCGGCGCGATCGACCAGACCGTGTCGCCCCGCCCGCGCTGAAGCGGGCTTCGCCCCTACACGCTGGGCTTCCATCCTGGTAGGGTCTCTGCGCCGGCGCCAGGGACCTCCGCCGGCGGGAACGACTTCATGCCCAAGAAGCCGATGAGTCAGCGGGCGAGAACGCTGCGCTTCGCCGCGGAGTTCGCCGAGCAGGAGACATGGCCGCGCGAAAGGCTGCTGGCCCTCCAGCGCCATCGCCTGCGCCGGATGATCGCATTGGCCGTGACGCAGTCGCCCTATTACCGCGACGTGATCGGGGCGTTCGGCGACGGCCCGAGACGGTTGCGGGATTTTCCGATCCTGAACAAATCCACCCTGATGGCCGAGTTCGACCGGATCCTGACCGATCCGCAGCTGAACCGGGCCCTTGTCGAGCAGCATCTCGCCGAACGAGGCCCGACCGTGGAACTGCTCGGCAAGTATCACGTCTTTCCGACTGGCGGCTCGACCGGCGCGCGCGCCGTGATGGTCTATGACCGCGTCACCCGGCTCCTGGGCATCGCCAATACGCTGCATTGGCTGCGCGGCATGGGCGTCGGCGAGGACACGAAGGTCGCCGGCATCGGCGCGGCGACCGTCAATCATGTCTCGAACCATGTGTTCCGGGAGCTCCGCAAGGGGCGCCCGGACGCGCCGCCCCTCGATGTCACGATGCCGGTGGCGCAGCTGGTCGAGGCGCTCAACGTCTACCAGCCAGAAGTCCTGATCGCCTATCCCTCGCTGCTGCGCGAGCTGGCGCTCGAGCAACTGGCCGGGCGCCTCGCGATCGCACCGCGCCGCTGCAGCTCGGTCTCGGAAACCCTCTCGCCCGAAGTCCGCCGCCTCGCCTTCGAGGCCTGGGAAGCCCCCGTAATCGACAGCTATGCCACGACCGAAACCGGCATGATCGGCAGCGAGTGCGACGAGACCGACGGCATCCATATCATGGAGGACCTGATGATCGTCGAGATCGTCGGGGAGGGCTATCGGCCCGTCCCCATCGGCACGGTCGGCGAACGGATGCTCGTGACGACCCTGTTCAATCCCGTTCTGCCCCTCATCCGCTACGAAATCTCCGATCGCGTGGCGCTGGCCACCAAGCCCTGCCCCTGCGGCCGGCCCCATTGGCGCCTGGCGTCGATCCAGGGGCGGCGCGAGGAGATGCTGGATCTGCCGGCGAAGGATGGCGGTCTCGGCCATTATCCGGCGGTGCGTTTCCGCGATCCGCTCCTGCTCAATCCGGGTCTGCGCCAATATCAGATCGAGGCACGGCCTCAGGGATTGCATGTCAGGGTGGTGCTGGGACCCGAGGCCGCCGACCCCCCTCGAACGCTGGAGTCGCTGCGCCGCGCGATCGAGGACGAGCTCGACAAGGTCGGCGCCGTGCCGGTCATGACGATCGAAGCGGTCGACCGGATCGAGCGCATCGCGAGCTCGGGCAAGGCCCGGCTCGTGACGCGGCCGCGGTGACGTCGTGGATAGAGACACTCCCTCCCGCCAGGAACGGTCATGCCCAAGACACCCATGAGCCGCCAGCCGAGGACGCTGGAATTCCTTGCGGCTCTCACCGAACGGGAAAAATGGCCGCGCGACAGGCTGCTCGCCCTGCAGCGGGAGCGCCTGCGGAAGATGATCGCCTATGTGGTGCCGCGCTCGCCTTACTACCGCGCCGTCCTGAAGGCGACGGGCAACGGACCGAAGCGGCTTCAGGATTTTCCGATTCTGAACAAATCCATCGTGATGGCCGAGTTCGACCGGATCGTGACCGACCCGCAGATCAACCGCGCCCTGGTCGAGACTCACCTTGCGGAAAAAGGCCCCACGGTCTCGCTGTTCGGGAAATATCATGTCTTCCCCAGCGGCGGCTCGACCGGGACCCGATCGTTGATGATCTATGACCGCAACGCCCGCCTGCTCGGAATCGCGAACACGCTTCGCTGGCTGGGCGGGATGGGCGTGACCGAAAAGACCCGCGTCACCGGCATCGGCGCCGCGACCACGATTCACGTCTCGAACCAGGTGTTTCGCGAGATCCGGAATGGCCGGCCCGATGCGCCGGCGCTGGACGTCACCATGCCTGTGCCGCAGTTGGTCAAGGCGCTCAACAATTATCGCCCGGAAGTGCTGATCTCCTACCCCTCGATCCTGCGCGAGCTCGCGCTCGAGCAGCTGGCCGGCAGGCTATCGATCGCGCCCCGTTGCTGCAGCTCGGTCTCGGAGACCCTGTCGCCCGAGGTCCGCCGCCTCGCCTTCGACGCCTGGCAGGCTCCCATCATCGACAGCTATGCCACGACCGAGACCGGCATGATCGGGAGCGAGTGCGCCGAGGCGAACGGCATGCATCTGCTGGAGGAATTGATGATCTTCGAGGTCGTCGACGAAGATTATCGGCCCGTGCCCCTGGGCACCGTCGGCGAGCGCGTCTTGGTGACACCGCTCTTCAATCCGGTGCTGCCCCTGATTCGCTACGAGATCACGGACCGCGTGGCGCTCGCGGCGGAACCCTGCCGTTGCGGGCGGCCCCATTGGCGCCTGGCGACGATCCAGGGACGGCGCGAAGAAATGCTCGACCTGCCCGCGAAAGCCGGAGGGCTCATACGTATCGCGTCGGTCCGTTTCCGCGACCCGCTCCTCCTCAATCCGGGCTTGCGGCAGTTTCAGATCGAGGCGCGGCCGCAAGGGCTCCATGTCCGGGTGCTGCTGGGGCCGGAAGCCGGCGACCCGACAGCGGCGCTTCAGTCGCTGCGCCGGGCGATCGAGGCCGAGCTCGACAAGGTCGGCGCGGTGCCGATCATGACGATCGAGGCGGTCGACTCCCTCGAACGCATCGCGAGCTCGGGCAAGGCGCGGCTCGTGGTTCGGCCGACGTGATCGACCCCATGACGTTCGAACCCATCGAAGCGCCCTACTGAGCCGCCGGCCCATCGCCAAAGGCGTCACAAAAATTGCGCCCGCCCCCGCCTGCACGGCCCTATAATCCAGGGATACGGCCGGCGCCCAGACCACGCCGCCAGGATCGGGAGAGCGAGGAGAGGAGCGGCCATGTGGGACTCCCTGTGGATCAATGGGCGTCTGGCGACGATGCGCGAGGGCGCGGTGCCCTACGGCACGATCGAGCCCGGCGCCATCGCGGTCGAAGGCAGCCGGATCGCCTGGGTCGGGCCCGTGGGCGAATTGCCCCGCCGGACCGCGCGCAATATTCACGATCTCGACGGGCGCTGGGTCACGCCGGGCCTGGTCGATTGCCACACCCATCTGGTCTATGGCGGCGACCGGGCGCAGGAGTTCGAGCGGCGCCTCAACGGCGCCACCTATGAGGAGATCGCCAAGGCCGGCGGCGGCATCCGCTCGACCGTGACCGCGACCCGCGCGGCGACCGAAGCCTCCCTCCTCGCCAGCGCCACCGAGCGGCTGAAGCCGCTGCTGGCCGAGGGCCTGACCACGATCGAGATCAAGTCGGGTTACGGGCTCGAGCGCGACGCCGAGATCAAGCAGCTCAAGGTCGCGCGCGCGCTGGGCGAACGTCATCCGGTCACGGTGCGCACCACCTTCCTCGCGGCTCATGCCCTGCCGCCCGAATATGAGGGCCGCCCCGACGAATATATCGACGCGGTCGCGAGCAAGATGCTCCCGGCGGCCCATGCGGCCGGGCTGGTCGATGCGGTCGATGCCTTCTGCGAGCGCATCGGCTTCACCGCGGCCCAGACCGAGAAGCTGTTCCGGGCCGCCACCTCCTTCGGGCTGCCGGTCAAGATCCATGCCGAGCAGCTCTCCGACCAGAAGGGCGCCGTCCTCGGCACCCGCTATGGGGCGCTTTCGGCCGATCATCTCGAATATCTGGGCGAGGACGGCGTGCAGGCGATGGCCAATACCGGCACGGTCGCGGTGCTGCTGCCGGGCGCCTTCTATTTCCTGCGCGAGACCAAGCTGCCGCCGATCGAAGCCCTGCGCAAAGCCGGCGTGCCGATCGCGCTCGCGACCGACAGCAATCCCGGCAGCTCGCCGGTCACCTCGCTGCTGCTGATGCTGAACATGGGCGCCACCCTGTTCCGCCTGACGCCGGAAGAGACGCTCGCCGGCATCACGCGCAATGCCGCCAAGGCGCTGGGGCTGGGCGGCAGCATCGGCACGCTCCAGGCCGGCAAGCGCGCCGATTTCGCGGTCTGGAACATCGACCGCCCCGCCGAGCTCACCTACCGTATCGGCTTCAATCCGCTCTACCAGCGCGTCTGGCAGGGCAAGCCGGATGCCAAGGTTGCGGGCGAGCCGCGGCTCCAGCCGGAGCCGGTCGCGGCGGCCAACGCCGGCTAGATCAGGATCGCCGCCATTTGATCGAGCAGCCGATCGGCGGCACCTGATCTTCAGGGCCCTTGCCGGTCCGCGCGATCAGGCGCATCGCTTCCAGCAGTTCGCGCCGGGCGCCCGCCACGGGCGTGCTGCCGCGCATCTCCTGCACCCGGCCGCGATAACGCAGCGCCAAGCCGGCGTCGAAGCCGAAGATGTCGGGCGTGCAGACCGCGCCATAGCTGCGCGCGACGCCTTGCGTGCGGTCGATCACATAGGGGAAGCCCAGGCGATGCTCCTGCGCGAACTCTTTCATCCGGTCGAAATTGTCGACCTGATAGGTGTCGGTGTCGTTGGGCATGATGGCGATGGTCTTCACGCCCTCCGCCGCCAGCGCCTTGCAATCCTCGACCAGGCCGCCGATCACCCCTTTGACATAGGGGCAATGGTTGCAGATGAACATGACGAGCGTGCCCTTCTCGCCTCTGACATCGGCGAGCGTGTAGCGGCGTCCGTCCACGCCCTCGAGATCGAAATCGGCCGCGCGCCAGCCGAGTTCATGGGATGTGCCGGTGGCTGTCGCCATGGGGTGCTCCTTGGATTGCAAAGCCAGAGGATGAAAGTCGGATGCGATCTGGTGAGAGCGCGTCTTCCCCCTCCCTAGCCCTCCCCCACAAGCGATGGAAAGAACAGGTTCTCGCTGTCCCCTCCCCCTTCAAGGGGCAGGACTGTCCGGGGAACGGACTCAAGGGATTCAAACGACTCATTTTTATTGTTCTAAGTCTCGCACGCCCACGGATCACGTCTAATCCATATGCGCCAACACTTTGATACGATTCATGAAAACTTTCCCCGGACACTCCTGCCTTCAAGGGGGAGGGTCAGGGAGGGGGCACACGCGATATTCCTACCACTTCAACCCCTTCGCCTCGCGGCCCCAGTCGAGCATGGTCTCGAGGATGCGGCGCAGATGGGGGCGGATGCCCTTGGCGCGGTCCTCGCGGAAGCCGAAGGGCGGGTCTTCGTCCATATAGGTGATCTGCGACAGCTCGAGCTGCACCGCGGCGACGCCCTCGGCGGGCTTGCCGTAGTGGCGCGTGATATAGCCGCCCTTGAAGCGGCCATTGAGGACGCTGCTATAGCCGTCGGCCTCGCCGGCCGCTTCGATGAGGCGGGCGGCCAGCTCGGAAGGGGCGCTCTTGCCGTCCGCCGTGCCGAGATTGATGTCCGGCAGCCTTCCGGCGAAGAAGCGCGAGACCTCGGAGCGGATCGAATGGGCGTCGAACAGAAGCGCCGTGCCGAACCGCGACCTGATTTCGGCCAGCATCTGCGCCAATCGCGCGTGATAGGGCCGCCAATAGGTCTCGACCCGCTGCTTCGCCTCATCAGCACCGGGCGCCTCGCCCGGCCGCCACAGCGGCTCGTCGTCGAAGCTCGTGGTCGGGCAGAGTTCGGTGTTGCTGGCGCCCGGATAGAGCACCGTGCCGTCGGGCGGGCGGTTGAGGTCGATCACATAGCGCGAATGGGTCGCCATCAGGAGATTGGCGCCGAGCGAGGCCGCGAAGTCATAGAGCCGGTCCACATGCCAGTCCGTGTCGGGAACGGACCGCGCCGCATCGGTCATGCGCCGGGCCAGCGCATCGGGCAGATGGGTCCCGACATGGGGCATGCTGATCAGGAGCGGCGCCGGCCCGGGCTGGAATCGGAAAGGCTCCATGGCAATCTGAATTCCCTGAAAGGTTCGGTGGGTCGCGCGAAGGACCGACTCTGCCCGTCGCCGCCGCTCTTGTGAAGTGCCGTGGGCGCGGTTCATTAACCTTACGATCCCGCTGCCCCCTGCCCGATTGGCAGTCCGCATGGCATCTGCGATCATGAGCCAGCAAGAGGCCCCTGACATGGCAGACGAAAGCAACCCCCAGCGGCCTCCCGGCGCGCCAGCGGGCAAATCCGGCGGCGGTATCGGCCGCGAGCTCACCGAGGAAGAGAAAGCCTGGGTGCGCAGCCTGTCGCCCGAACAGAAGGCGCGCATCCGCGCCATGAGCGGGGCCGAGAAGAAGAAGCTTTTGGCGGCGGCGATGATCGCCCGGCAGAAGGCCGCCGGCCAGGCGCCGGCGCCCAGCGGTCCGCCGGGTCTGGTTCCGACGACCCCTCCCGGTGCGCGGCCCCGACCGCAGGGGCCGAACCCCGGCGGTGGTGGCGGAGGCCAGGGACAGGGCAAAGGCCGGCCCGACCCGAACCGACCGCGGCAGCAGGCGCTTCCCAGCGGTTTCCAGGATCCGTTCGCGCCGATCACGCGCATGCCGAAATTCGGCCAACTCGCGCGCCATCAGAAGGTCATCATCGCCGTCTGCGTCACCGCCGTGATCGCCATCGCCGGCATTCTCTTCGGCACCAACTGGGTCCATATCCCGGGGCGCGATCTGGGCGCGATGATCCGCCACAACACGGATTTCCTGGGGGAGAACATCAGCCTCCCCGCCAAGCCGATCGCCACCACCTGGCAGATGCTGCCGCATGACGAGGCGGGCGCCACCGTCAGGGACGCCACGCAATGGCGCATCACCGCCGTCATGGAATTTTCCTACGAGGACATGGCGAAGCTGGTGGCTGCCGCCAAAGACAAGGCGCCCAGTCCCGCTGACGAGATCGAGGCCGAGCATTGGTTCCCGCCCGATGTGAAGGCGGCCATGAAGGCCCGTGCGCCCCGCTATATCGATCCCTCGCCCTTCTTCGGCGAGCGCTACAAACAAGGCTCGGCCCTCATCGTCACCGGCACTAATACGATCGTGATCCGCCTGACCAGCGATTGACGGTCAGGGGTCTCGACAAGGCCGGCCGGCCGACCTAATCACCGCCACTTGATGGGCCTGGTGGGTCCATCTCAGCCAGGAAGCCGACATGCCCGCATCCTCCCGCCTCGACAATGAACGCCAGATCAAGAGCCCGCACGGCACCACGCTCAGCGCCAAGAGCTGGCTGACCGAGGCGCCCTTACGCATGCTGATGAACAATCTCGACGCCGCGGTCGCCGAGAAGCCGCAGGAACTGGTGGTCTATGGCGGCATCGGCCGCGCCGCACGCGATTGGGAATGCTACGACCGGATCGTGGCCAGCCTGCGCAGCCTCGAGGCGGACGAGACCCTGCTGGTCCAGTCGGGCAAGCCGGTCGGTATCTTCCGCACCCATGCCGACGCGCCCCGCGTCCTCATTGCCAACTCCAATATCGTGCCGCATTGGGCGACCTGGGAGAAATTCCACGAGCTCGATCGCAAGGGCCTGATGATGTACGGCCAGATGACGGCCGGGTCCTGGATCTATATCGGCAGCCAGGGCATCGTGCAGGGCACCTACGAGACCTTCGTCGAGGTCGGACGCCGGCATTTCGGCGGCCATCTCAAGGGCAAATGGATCCTGACCGGCGGGCTCGGCGGCATGGGCGGCGCGCAGCCGCTGGCTGCCACCATGGCGGGCGCCTCGATGCTGGCGGTCGAATGCCAACCCAGCCGCATCGAGCGCCGTCTCGAAACGCGCTATCTCGACCGGCGTGCCGACAATCTCGACCAGGCGCTGGGCATGATCAAGGAGGCGACAGTGCAGGGCCAGGCGGTTTCGATCGGTCTCCTCGGCAATGCCGCCGAGATCTTCCCCGAACTGGTGCGCCGCGGCATCCGTCCCGACATCGTCACGGACCAGACCTCGGCGCATGATCCTCTCAACGGCTATCTGCCGGCCGGCTGGTCGC
Organism: Hypericibacter terrae; assembly: GCF_008728855.1. GTDB lineage: Bacteria > Pseudomonadota > Alphaproteobacteria > Dongiales > Dongiaceae > Hypericibacter > Hypericibacter terrae. The sequence continues at coordinate 3,427,946 of NZ_CP042906.1, forward strand.
TCGACAAGGCCGAGCGGCTGCGCGAGAGCGATCCGGACGCCGTGGTCCAGGCCGCCAAGCAATCGATGGCGGTGCAGGTCAAGGCCATGCTCGATTTCCATCGCATGGGCATTCCCACGCTCGACTACGGCAATAACATCCGGCAGATGGCGCTCGAGATGGGCGTGGCCGACGCGTTCGATTTCCCGGGCTTCGTGCCGGCCTATATCCGTCCCCTCTTCTGCCGCGGCATCGGCCCGTTCCGCTGGGCCGCCCTCTCCGGCGATCCGGAGGACATCTACAAGACCGATGCGCGGGTGAAGCAGCTCATTCCCGACAATCCGCATCTCCATAACTGGCTCGACATGGCCAAGGAACGCATCCAGTTCCAGGGCCTGCCCGCGCGCATCTGCTGGGTGGGGCTGGGCGAGCGCGCCAGGCTCGGCCTCGCCTTCAACGAGATGGTGGCGAAAGGCGAGCTCAAGGCGCCGGTCGTGATCGGCCGCGACCATCTGGACTCCGGCTCGGTCGCGAGCCCTAACCGCGAGACCGAGGCGATGCAGGACGGCTCGGACGCCATCAGCGACTGGCCGCTCCTCAACGCGCTGCTCAACACCGCGTCCGGCGCCACCTGGGTCTCGCTCCATCATGGCGGCGGTGTGGGCATCGGCTATTCGCAGCATGCCGGCATGGTGATCGTCGCCGACGGCACCAAGGACGCCGCGCGCCGGCTCGAGCGGGTCCTGACCAACGACCCCGCGACCGGCGTCATGCGCCATGCCGATGCCGGCTACCAGATCGCGATCGATTGCGCCAAGGAGAAGGGCCTGAAGCTGCCGATGCTCGGCAAATAGGCGGCGCGGCCCGCAGGCGAGGGAGAACGCGGATGCTCAAGCTTGTCGTGGTCTGCCATCGGCGCGAAGGATGGTCGCGCGAACGCTTCCGCCAATATTTCCGCGAGGTGCACGGCCCCCTCGCCGTAGCGATCCCGCATGTCGCCCGCTATGTGCAGAACTTCGTCGAGCCGGACGTGGTCGAGGGCGATCCGCCCTGGGACGCGGTGATCGAGTTCTGGTTCGCCGACCGTGCCGCCTACGATGCCGCCTGGGCCTCGCCCGAGGGCCAGCGTGCCGCGGGCGACAATCCGAATTGCATGGACATGAATCGCACCGCCTGGGGCCTGGTGGACGAGGTCGTTGTTCGTCCCTGATGCCGGGGTTTTCGGCGGCTGGCTTGGAACGGAGGAGACAGAGTTTGTATTCGCTGAGTCCCGAGGATGCCAAGATCCTGCCCGAATTCCTGCGCCAGGAGCGCAAGGATTTTTCCCTGGAGCTGCGGCGCGCCCTGAACCGGCTGCGTCTCGTTCCGCTCGCCGACCGCGAAGTCATCGTCGCCATCGATTCGAAACACTGGCGGCTCGCCCGCCTCGGCAGGAATCGCGGAGATCCCGTCCGGTTCATCGATGAACGCGTGTTCACCGATCACAAGCGCGCCGAGTGGGAAGTCCTCAAGATGCGCTGGCAGCGTCTCACCGGCACCCCCCTCCCCAATTCGGCTGAAGCAGAATGAAGATCATCGGTTATCCGGCGGAACTCATTTACCGCCCCGGCGACAAGGCCCGCTTCATGGTCTCGACCGACGGGATCGCCGCCTTCGACGCGGTGCTCGTTCGGATCGTCTGCGGCGATCCCCGGGAGACCGGTCCGGGCTTCAAGGAAGCTCCCATCGCGGCCTGCCGCAAGACTTCCATTACCGGCAGGAAGCAGGGCACCGAGATCGGCTCCTTCATGACCGTCGCGCCAGGCGCCGCGATGGACAACCGGGCGGTCGGCTTCGTGTTCAACGTCTTCGCCACGACCCCCACCAAACAGGGCCAGACGCTCTTTGCGCGTTGGGACGAGCGCAGAAAGCTCGGGTTCAAGATCGGCATCGATGGGCGGTCGAGGTTGCGGATGGAACTCGGCGATGGAGCCGGGGCGACCGCCAGCCTGGCGCTCCCACAAGCGCTGCAAGCGCGATGCTGGACCACCGTTGGGATCGGCCTTTCCGTCGATACCGGCCGGATGACGCTGATGATGAGGACTGTCGATCCCCATGGCTTCGGGACCGCCATGGTGGAAGCGACGGGCGATGGCCTGCCGCTGGAGGGAAAGCTGGCAGGGCTGCCGCTCAGCTTCGCCGCCCGCCGGAACGGGCGGGATGCCGCGCCGAGGATGACAGGGTTCTTCAACGGACGTCTCGAATCCCCGGTCATGCTGGCTCGGATTCCCACCGTGGCGGATATCGAGGCCTATCGGGCGGGCGGGCCTGAAAAGGTTCACCAACCGGCCACCTTCTGGGATTTCGCCCATGACTTCACCGCCTCGCGGATCGCAGACCGGATCGGCGGCCTCGATGCCGAGTTGGTGAATCTTCCCTCCCGCGGCGTCACGGGCGCGCAATGGGACGGCACCGTCCAGAAGTTCCTGGAGAAGCCGGCGCATTACCGCGCCGTTCACTTCCACGACGACGATCTGGAGGACTGCGCCTGGGACGAGAGCTTTGCGTTCGACCTCCCGGACGACCTGGCCAGCGGCATCTATGCGGCGAAGCTCACGGCCGGCGACGCGGAGCATCATGTCGTGTTTCTGGTGGAGGAGCGCAGCGGTGAGAACCGTGCCGATATCGCCTTCCTGGCCTCCTCCGTCACTTACGTCGCCTATTCGAACGAGCATTACGACTTCGACGATCCCAATATGGAAATGAAGAACGGGGCGGTCGCGACCTACGACGCCTCGGACCTCTACCTGAACGAACATCGGGAGCTCGGCCTCTCGACTTATGACCGCCATTGCGACGGTTACGGCGTGTTCTATTCGAGCGCCCGCCGGCCCCTGTTCAGCATGCATGTCAAGAACAAGGTCTGGGCTCTGGCCGCGGACACCCATGTGACCGACTGGCTGGAGGCGCGCCGCCTGCCCTTCGACCTGATCACGGATCACGCGGTGCATGCGGAGGGGCTGTCGCGGCTCGCCCGCTACAAGGTGGTGATCACGGGCACCCATCCCGAATACTGGACCACGGCGATGTGGGACGCGATGACCCGCTATCTCGCGGCCGGCGGCCGGCTGATCTATCTCGGCGGCAACGGCTTCTATTGGCGCACGGCCCTTCACCCGCAAAAACCCTGGCTCGTGGAGCTGCGCCGCGCGGAAACCGGCGCCCGGTACTGGGACAGCGAGGCGGGCGAGGCCTATATGAGCTTCACCGGAGAATTCGGCGGCTTGTGGCGCCGCTCGGCGACGGCGCCGCAAAAGCTTGTCGGCGTCGGCACGGTCGCCACCGGCTTCGACTACTCCTCCCACTACCGCCGGCGGCCCGAAAGCGACGATCCTCGCGCCCGCTTCATCTTCGAAGGCGTCGAGGAGGAGATCCTCGGCGATTTCGGCAGCATTGGCGGCGGTGCCGCGGGATCGGAGATCGACCGGGCCGATCCCTGGCTGGGCACGCCCGCGCACAGCCTGATCGTCGCCCGCTCCGAGGGTCACACGCGGCAATACAATGTGGTTCCCGAGGAAACGCCCTTCCACCACCCCACCATCAATGGGCAGGAGGCGGAGAAGTGCTATGCGGACCTGGTGTTCTTCGAGACGCCGAAGGGTGGCGCCGTGTTCTCGACGGGCTCGATCAGCTGGGCGGCGTCCCTCGCCCATAACGGCTATGCCAACAACATTTCCCGGATCACCGAGAACGTCGTCCGCCGCTTCGCGCAAGCCACGCCATTCCCCGAGCCGCCCGACGGCGGCGGCAGCGCGGAGATGCGCCGCACGCGGATCGACCAGGGTCAGGAAGCCTATGACGGAATCGACCGTCTCGATTGACCGTCCACCGAGGCGCTAGGCCGCGCCTTCGGCCTCGCGCTGCGGCCCGACATCCATGCGCGGGATGAAGGAGTCCGCATCGGCCGCGCGCCATTCGTCGGCGTAAGGCGTCATATCCGGAGCCGAAACCAGCACGCCGGGCTCGAGAAAGTTATAGATTCGGTCGAGGGTGCGGACCTCGATCGGGTTGAGCCGGTGCCAGATATGGCGCGGCATCAGGTCCTGCGGATGATCGAGGCCGGCGGCCGCGACCAGCTCCGCCAGCGCCTCCACCGTGTTGTGCTGGAATCCCGCCACGCGTCGCGCCTTGAGCGCCACGTCAAGGCCGCGCTGCAGGATCGGATCGTTGGTGGTGACGCCGGTGGGGCAGCGGTTGGTGTGGCAGCGCATCGACTGCACGCAGCCCAGCGAGAACATGAAGGCGCGCGCCGCGTTGCACCAGTCGGCACCCATGGCGAGATTGACCGCCATCGAGAAACCGCTGACGACCTTGCCGCTGGCGGCCAATCGGATCTCGTTGCGCAGGCCGGCGCCCACCAGCGCGTTGCGCATCAGGATCAAGCCTTCGCGCAAGGGCGTGCCGAGATGGTCCGAAAGCTCGGCCGGTGCCGCGCCCGTCCCGCCTTCCTTGCCGTCCACCACGATGAAGTCGGGCTTGATGCCGGTCTTCAGCATCGCCTTGATCAGCGCGAACACCTCGGTCGGATGGCCGATGCAGAGCTTGAAGCCGATCGGCTTGCCGCCGGACAGCTCGCGCAGCTGGGCGATGAATTCCATCATCCCGGCCGGCGTCGAGAAGGCCGAGTGGCGGCTGGGCGAAACGCAATCGATCCCCATGGCGACGCCGCGCGCATTGGAGATCTCGGCCGAGACCTTGGCGCCGGGCAGGATGCCGCCATGGCCGGGCTTGGCGCCCTGGCTGAGCTTGATCTCGATCATCCGGACCTGGTCGTTCTGCGCCTGCTCGGCGAAACGCTCCGGGCTGAAGCTGCCGTTCGGATTGCGCGCGCCGAAATAGCCGGTGCCCAGCTCATAGACGATGTCGCCGCCATGAATCCGGTGATAGCGGCTGATGCCGCCCTCGCCGGTATCGTGATAGAAGCCGCCGAGCTTGGCGCCCCAATTGAGCGCCTCGATGGCGTTGGGTCCGAGCGACCCGAAACTCATGGCGGAGATGTTGAGGATTGCGGCCTCATAGGGTTTCTTGCAGTCGTGGCCGCCGACCTTGATGTGGAACGGCTCCTTCACCACCGGCTTCGGCGCGATCGAATGGGTCATCCATTCGAAGGCGCTCGAATAGGCGTCGAGCTCGGTGCCGAAGGGCTGGCGGTCCTCCTGGCCTTTCGCACGCGCATAGATCAGCGCGCGATCGTCATGGCTGTAGGGCGTCCCTGAATGATCGTCCTCGACGATGTATTGGCGCAGGTAGGGCCTCAGCGCCTCGAACAGCCAGCGGAAATGGGCCAGCAGCGGGTAGTTGCGCATGAGCGAATGGGAAGGCTGCACAAGGTCCCAGCTCCCCATCGCCAGCAGCGGCAGCAGGACCAGCAGCGGCCAGAACCATTCGGCGGACTCTGTCAGCCCCAGCGCGATGCTCAGCAATGTGAGCAAGAGGACGGCGGCGAACAGGCTGAATCGTTTCGCGGCTGCCTGGAGATCAGCCGTCGTTGTCACGCTCATTGAGCCATTTCCTTCACTGACGCTGTTGCGGCTTCGCCAACCGGCTCAGGCTTCGCTTTCGCCCGGCGCCAAGCGCCGGTTATAGCCGCGCAGGAAGACCGCGATCACGCAGCCCTGCGGCGCCACGCTCCAATGTTTGCTGCGGGGTTCGTAGCGCACGAAATCGCCGGGTCGGAAGATCGTCCCGTCGCTGTCATGGAGCTCGCCTTCCATGATCAGGAAGGATTCGCCATGGCTATGCTCATGCGGCGCCGAGCGGGCGCCGGGCTCGAACCGCAGCAGGAAGAGACCGTCGCCGGTCTTCCTGTCGAAATCGAGCGGCAGCCAGTTGAAGTCCGGCGTCGGCGCGCCGTAACGATCGTCGGGGACGAAGGGCGCCGTCTTGATGTTGGTGATGCGGCGCAGGGCCGTGAGTCTTCCGGAATCCGCATTCATGGGAATGAGCCCTCTCCTGCCCGGCCGGCGGTCGGGCGGCACCGGCACTGGGGGCGCAACGGACTCGGACCGACGGCGATCCCTCATTCCGTGCCCAAGGAGGACCGGACGTCAAGTTTCCGACGGGAGACGCTCTTTCGGGCGGGCCCGGGCTTATCGCGCCAGGCGCCAGGCGGCGCGGAAGCCTGGCAGGGTCAGCGGCAGGAAGGCGCAGAAGATCCAGAATCCGATCGACCGGAGCCGCGCTTCGGGCGTGACCAGTTCCAGGCCCAGGCCGTTGGCGATGATGGCGGCGAGCGCGGCACCGATCGCATAGCTCAGCATCTGCGTGGTCGGCAGCGCGCCGGCCGCCCGTTCCCGCTCGGCCTCGATCGCGCCCGACGCCACCCGTCGCGCGATGAAGGCCCAGCTTACGCCGAAGCCCCCGCCCTGCAATCCGGCCGAAACGGCGATGGCCCAGACCGGCCCCTGCGGCACCGAGAGCGCGAAGCCGAGAAGACCCAGCGCGATCATGCTGGCGCCGAGCTTGATGCAAAGCGGTTCGCCTTTGGGCCTGACCCAGCCCACCATCATCGCGGTGACGCTCCAGGCGACGGATTCGATCGCGATCATGTAGCCCGCCTCGAGCAGGGTGATGTGATGCAGCTGCACCAGCAGCAGCGGCCCATAGACGCTGAAGGAGATGGTCGCGACCGAGAAGCAGAGCACCATCAGCAGCCCGAACCGCACCGGCGCCGCGGACAGGGATCGCTCGGGCAGCAGCGGCGAATGCTCGCGCCGGTCGAAATAGAAGAACAGCGCCAGGAAGCCAAGGCCGATCGCGACCGACAGCGCCGCAAGAGCCACGGAATCGACAACGCTCGCGGCTGCGATTCCCAGCACGCCCGGCACCAGCATGAGAAGCGCGCACCAGGGTGCCCGCAGCTCGAGGCCTTGCGCCGAGGATGCGACATTGCCGAAGAGGAAGGGCGAACAGAGCGCCACCACCAGCGCCTGGGCGCCGAAGGCCCAGTAGGCGTCGCGCCAGAGCCCGGCCTCGGCGAAGAGCCCACCGACGAGCGGCCCGAACAGCGCCGAGACTCCCCAGACCGCGGAGACCCAGGCGAAGATGCGGGTCCAGTGCCGCTCCGGAAAGACGCGCGTCACGGCGACATGGAACAGCGCCACCATCACGCCGCCGCCGAGGCCCTGCACCAGGCGGCCGATGAGGAAGAAACCCATGTCCGGCGCCATCGCGTCGAGCACGCAGCCGAGCGTGAAGAGTGCGCTGGCCGCCGCCGTCGCGCGGCCGATGCCGAAGCGCAAGGCCATGAGGCCGCCGAGCGACGCCGCCACGATCGAAGCGACCTGATAGAGCGCGAAGGCCCAGCCGGTCCAGGCGATCCCGCCGATATCGGCGACGATGGCAGGGATGGTCGTGACCACGATCAACCCGTCCGCCGCATGCAGCCAGATGCCGAAGCAGATCAGCAGGAAAGGCGCCCAGCGCCCCTGGCCGAGAATCTCGCGCCAGCCCTCTCCGGCGTAAGGATCGGCGCCCGCGAGCGCAGGATCCATGATCTGATCTCTCCCTTTTTGAAACCTTTTCGTTTCTAAATGGCGCCGTCGAATTTGACAACTGGTTTGTTGCCAAACTAATCTCGAAACCCGAGGATAACAGGGCGATGGCGACCAGCGACGACGAGGTTCTCCGACTGCTGAAGACCCGCGGGCCGATCTCGACCGCGGCCACCGCCGCTGCCCTGGGCATCACGCCCCAGGGCGCGCGCCAGCGGCTCGAGACATTGCGCGCGGCGGGACTGATCCAGGCCGGCGAGGCCAGAGGAGCGGTCGGCCGGCCGGGCCTCAACTGGTCCCTGAGCGAGGCCGGTCACGCCGAGTTTCCCGATGGCCATGACCGCCTCGCGGTCGAGCTGATCGAAACCGTCCGCAGCAAGCTGGGCGCCAGGGCCCTCGACCGCCTGATCGCGGCGCGCGAGGCGGAGCAGCATCGGCGCTATGAGACGGCTCTCGCGACGGCACAGGATGTGCCTGAAAAATTGCGGCGTCTCGCACAGGAGCGGACCCATGAAGGCTACATGGCCGAGATCCGCGAGGAAGCCGATGGCAGCCTGCTGCTGCTCGAGCATCATTGCCCGATCTGCGCCGCGGCCACCGCCTGCCAGGGCTTCTGCCGCTCGGAGCTGCAGCTCTTTCGCGCCGTCCTGGGGCCCGGCGCCAAGGTCGAGCGGGTGCAACATCTGGTCAGCGGTGACGGGCTCGCCGCGGGGGAACGGCGCTGCAGCTACCGGATCGAGATAGGGGAAGCGGCCAAGCCCGCCCCTTCGCCACAAAGGAAGCCGCGCCGCAACTCGCGTTCGCGTTTATAATGGAGCGATATGAAGCCCCGTCATCTCCTCTCGCTTGCAGGCATGATCATGACCAGCTTTTCCGGCGGCCAAGGCACCACCACTTCCGCGCATCCGACGCCCGTCGATTGGAGCAAGCTCCCGCTCCCCTCGGTCGAGGGCACGGCCTTCAAGCCGGAGATGTTCCGCGGCAAGGTGGTGCTGCTGGTCAACACCGCGTCCTATTGCGGCTTCACCCCGCAATATCGCGGCCTCGAGGCGCTCTGGCAGCGCTATCGCGACCGCGGTTTCCTGGTGCTGGGCGTGCCGGCCAACGATTTCGGCGCACAGGAGCCCGACCCCGACAGCCAGATCAAGCGCTTCTGCGAGACCACCTACGGGATCGGCTTTCCGATCATGGCCAAGCAGACCGTGATCGGAGAAAGGGCGCACCCGATCTATCGCTGGGCCCTCGAGCAGACCGGCCCGCAAGGCGCGCCCAAATGGAACTTCCACAAGATCCTGATCGGACGCGACGGCAAGCTGGCGGCCTGGTTCACCAGCACCGTCAAACCCTCGGACGCGAAGCTGACCGGCGCGATCGAGCAGGCGCTCGGTGCGCCCTCCGCGTAAGCTGATCCCTGCCCGATGCCGCAATCGGTGTTGCGGCGAAAAATTGCAGCCGGCTCGCCGGCAACTTGAAAAAATCTCAGCGTTCGCGGTGGCGGTCCGAGGTTAGCCTGGGGTTCGGTTCATGCGGCTGCGAGGCCACGCCCTCGCCTACCCGGAGACACGGCATGAGACATTTCTCGCTGATGGCCCGTTTCAACCAATGGGTCAACCGCCAGCTCTATGACAAGGTGGCGACGCTCGACGACGAAGCCTATCGCGCGGACACCGGAATCTTCTTCCGCACGATCCATCACACGCTCAACCATCTGCTGGTGGTGGACCGCCTCTGGATCGGACGCGTCACCGGCAGCGATCGCGGCATCTCCTCGCTCGACCAGATCCTCTTCGAGGATTTCACTTCGCTGCGGGCCGCGCGGGAGGCGGAGGACCGGGGATTGATCGCGCTGCTGGACGAGATGCCGGACGACAGGATCGAGGCGCTGGTCCGCTTCTCCACGATCAAGCGCGACCGGCATTTCGAGGCGCGGGTCCGTGATCTGCTGTCGGGCATGTTCAATCATCAGACCCATCATCGCGGCCAGATCTATGCCGTCATGCAGCAGCGCGGCATGGACCTGCCCGACGTCGACCTCCCCTTCTTCCTGCCCGAAATCGGCGAGGCGCGCGTCATCGCCTGACATCCGGTCACGAAAAAGGGCGCCGGAACGAGTCCGGCGCCCTTCTCGAGGAAGCCCTGTGCGGCGCGCTTATTTCGCCGCGAGCTTGACCTTGACCGTGGTGTTCTTGGCGGCCTTCACCTCGAAGGGCTGCTCGGCGGTCGCCTTGCCGTTGGAAACGCGGACGACATATTTGCCCTCGCGCAGCAGGAAGGTCGGCGCCGCGCCGGTCTGGCTCGCCACCATGCGGCGGTTCCCATCGCCGTCGGGCTTGGCACGCAGGATCTGCCAGCTCGTGCTCTGATCGGTGTTCGGCGCGTTGAAGGTGACCTTCGCGGAATAGAGATTGATCGTGTATTTGTACACGCTGCCCGCCTGGATCGGCATCACCAGGTCGGCCGAGGTGCCACCATAGCTGGCGCGCACCACGTAGCTGCCCTCGGGCAGCGAGAATTGCTGGGTCGGCGCCACCACCAGGAACAGACGGTCGCTCTCCTGAAGATTCGAGCCCGCGCCCTTGCGCAGGATGTAGAGCTCCCACTGCACCGCGGTCGTGATCGGCGCGCCGCCGGTATAGGGGATCATCTTCATGCTGACGGTGCCGGCATTGTAATTGAACACCAGCTTGACCGGTTTGCCCTCCGGGACCTCGATGTCGCGCTGGACGACGATCGCCTTCCAGATGCCCTCGACGATGTATTTGCCGGGCGGCAGCTTGAAAGTCGCCTCGGGCTTCTTGTCGCGCGCAAGGACCGCCTGCGGCACGCCGCCGCTCGCGACGCGCACCACCGTCCATTGGATCGGATCGGTGAGGTTCTTGAAGGCGCCGGTGGCGACAATCCCGGTCAGCTTCAGGGTGCCGGTGGATTGGGCAGGCTTCGGCGTCTCGACCGGAAGCTCCTTGTAGGAGCTCTGGCCGAGCAGATTTGCGAACTGGCTGTTCTGTGCGACCTGGGTGACGGTCGGGTTGGTGGCGGAAGAGTCTGCGGATGCAGATCCGGCGAAGACGAGCGCGCAGCTCAACGCGCAAATCGCTAGAACGAGGCGCAAGAGGGTCCCCCTTATCGATCAGGCAGATAACGAGCGAAAGGCCTATACAACAGCGGCTCGAACCCGCACAAGCGGCAAACCGCCACCACGGAAACGACGGACGATGATGGGCCGGTCAATCCGCGCCGGCGCGGCATTCAGCCGTGGGCGACGCGGGGCGTTGCAACAATAGACACAGGAGACGGTCCTGAATCGGCCACTCTCTCGCCGATCCAGCGGTCGATGAAGCGCAAGGTCCAGCGGCCCAGCGCCGCATCATGTTTCTCGATGCTCGCCAGATGCAGATCGCGCGGCTGCGCCCCGGGCCTCGCCTCGTAATCGGAAGTCTCGCCCAGCCAGCCGCGCGCATCCTCGCCGGTCACTTCGGGGTGGAACTGCAGCCCATAGGCCCGGCCCCGGCGGAACGCCTGATGGGGGAAGCGCGCGCCGCGCGCCAGCAGCTCGGCGCCCTGCGGCAGCTCGAAGCCTTCCTTGTGCCAGTGATAGACATGGCCGAGACCGGCGAAGAGATCGCCCGACTCCTTGGTCGGCTCGATCGGCCAGTAGCCGATCTCGTGCAACCCTTGCGGATGTACATCGACGCGGGCGCCCAGCGCGCGCGCCAGCAACTGGCCGCCGAGGCAGATGCCGAGATAGCGGCGGTCCTGCTCGACCCAGCGCCGGATCCAGTCGAGCTCATGGCGCATATAGTCGACATTGTCGGCGTCGTTGGCGCTCTGCACGCCGCCCAACACGATGGCGGCGGCGTAGTCCTCGACATTTTCCGGCAGGCGATCGCCCTGGGCCGGACAGCGGCATTCGACCTGATAACCGCGGGCGGTCAGATGGGGCGAGATCCGCTTCTCGCGCCACTCGCTATGGACCACCATCACAACTCGATTGCTCATTCTCCGCCCTTCGTCACCCGATCCGCCGCGGATCCGCAAAGCCGCCCGCAAGGCCGGGGCCATGCTGGGGTCGGCGCACCCGAGTCGTCAATTGCCGCGCCCGCCTAACGGCTTCGATCCGCATGCAGGAAGGCCCGCATATGGAACCCGGCCTGTGCCGGTTCGGAGCGCCATTCGGCGCCGACCGGACAGGCCCGCCGCGCGCGGCAGCCCGCCTCCAGGCAATCTTGCCCCGCAGGTCCTGCGATGTGGTTAAGGCAGGCCGGGACATCGTACCGGACGCCGCCCTCGGCCGGCTCGAACGCCCCGACCGGGCAGGCGGTCAGGCAGGGCTTCTCGGCGCAGACCTCGCAGGGATGGGTGGCCCGGGCGGGCGGCGCCAGCGAGCGCGGCTCGGCAAACAGGAGCGCCGCGCGATAGGCATGCCAGAGCCCGAATTCGGGATGGATCAGCAGGCCGAGGGGCGACGGGAACACCGGCTCGGCCCATTGCGCCCAGCGCTGGAACGGCCAGGCCGGCCGGATTTCAAAGGGATAGAGCGCGGCAGCCTCGAACTCCGCGGCCACGTCCTCGACCACCCGGCGGGTCCAGCGGTTGAGGGGATGGGGGCTGCCGTCCCGCGCTTCGGGCGCCTGGCTGAAAGCCCGCCACAGGGCCGGCCCGGCATTCCCGACCAGCATCAGGAGCCGCGCCGGCCGGCCGTCGGGCAATGCCGGCAGCCCGTCCTCCTCCGCCGGCTGGAAGCCGCCCCGGAGGATCAGGCCGTGGACCGACAACCCTTCAGCTAAGCTCTTGGCCCAATTAGGGCTCTTGGAAATGCGGGGGTCGCTCATGATAGGCTATGATGCCATTTGCCGCCCCGGCCTCCGCAAGTCCCGGATGCCGGCCGCGGCCATGAAGGAGAGGGCATGATGGAAGAGACGGTCGACTTCATCCGGATGGAAAACGGCACCTTTGAGGAATATCAGCTCCTCGACCGCCGGTTTCAGAAACATTCCCAGCACCTTCCGGACGAATTGCTGTCGCAGCTGAAGCGTCTGGGCGGCGACAAGCTCGGCTACAAGATCGACCGCTATGAGCATTCGCTCCAGACCGCCACGCGCGCCTTCCGCGCCGGCGAGGACGAGGAAGTGGTCGTGATTGCCCTCCTCCACGATATCGGCGACATCATGGCCCCGGAGAACCATTCCGATCTCGCCGCCGCGATCCTCCAGCCCTACATCTCCAAGGACAATCACTGGCTGGTCAAGCATCACGGCATCTTCCAGGGCTACTACTTCTTCCATCATGTGGGCGGCGACCGCAACGCGCGCGAACAATATCGCGGCCACCCGCTGTTCGAGCGTACGGCCGCGTGGTGCCACAACTACGACCAGAACTCGTTCGATCCGGAATACGAGAATATGCCGATCGACGCCTTCGAGCCGATGGTACGGCGCGTGATCGGGCGCAAGCCGTGGGCGTTCGTGGTTTAAGGCGACGCCTCGGCGATCATCCGGCGCTCCGACTTCACCTCGCCCTCGATGTCACCCCCGCGAAAGCAGGGGCCCATCCCGACCGAACGCGCCAAGCTTAGAGTTGGGTCCCCGCTTTCGCGGGGATGACCATCTGGTTTGACGATCGTTGGCGCGTTTCCATCGTCATGCTGGCGACGGTCGAGGTGTCTCGTCTAATCCTCATTCACTGATGGCTGCGCGCGGAACTCTGCCGCGTTCTCGATCAAGAGCCGCGCCACGTTCAAGGCACGCGGCCGGTCGACGGGAAATTTCAGAACCTCGTCTTCGATGCGAATCAGATGATCCGCAATCTCCTGCTCTGTCGCTTCGACACGCAAAAGCTCGCGAAGTTGCGGAACATGTTCGTCATAGAAGCCTTTGCCCGCCGGCAATCTCACGATTCCTACGGGATCCCATGCCGTGCTGAGGATCCGGGATATCCGTCGCGTAAGCTCGGGATTCTCGAAAACCGCGACGATCCTCTGGCCGGCGGCAACGCTGGTCTCGCGATAATGTTCCACGAAGCGCTCCACCCTTCGCTCGAGCTCGGCTCTGAAGGCGGGGGCAGCCTCACGAAGAACGCCGAGGTGCAGATCGTCAGAGTCGGAGTTGGCCGCGACGAAGACGGTGAGCGGCTCCTCGATCCGTGGATCGTCATTGCCACTCAGAAGAACGACCATCGTGAGACTCGCGCCCCAAATGGTCTCGCTGCCCTCTGCCAGGCGCTCGACATTCTCTACCACCAGATTGCGGGTTGCCTGATCAAAAGACTTGTACCGCACCGCAAATCAACCTTCTGAAAGGCCGGCTCCTACCCCCGCAGCCGCTCGTTCTTCGGGTCCCAGGCGGGTTGCGGCACGATTCTCGCCTTGCGGCGCTCGCCCATCATCAGGATCTCGAAGGCCTGGCCGTCCTGGGCCAGCTTGGGATCGACATAGGCGAAGGTCAGCGACTTGTCGATCGCATGGCCATAGGCGCCGCCCGTGGTGATGCCGACGACCTTGTCGCCCTGATAGATCGGCTCGTTGCCGTAGCAGTCGGAGTTCCCCGCATCGACCGTCATATAGACGAGCTTGATTCGGGCCCCCTGCTGCTTCGAGCGCAGGGTCGCGGCCTTGCCGATGAAGTCCTTGTCGAGATTGGTGAAGCGCTCCATGTCGCCCTCGATGAGCGTGACCTCGTTGGTCAGCTCCGAGCCCCAGCCGCGATAGGCCTTCTCCATGCGCAGCGAGTTCATCGCATAGGTGCCGAAGAGCTGGATCCCATGGGCGCCGCCCGCCTTCATCACCGCGTCGAACACGATCGGCAGCGACTTCATCGGCACATGCAGTTCCCAGCCCAGCTCGCCGACATAGTTCACGCGCAGAGCCCGCACGCCCTTCACACCCGCGACCTCGATTTCCTTGCCCGTCAGCCAGCGGAACGAAGCGTTGGTGAGGTCGGTCTTGGTGCAGGCGGCCAGCACGTCGCGCGCCTTTGGCCCCGCCAGTACCAGAACGCCGAAATCGTCGGTGATGTCGGTGATGGTGACGCGCTCGTTCGGCCTCAGGCGCCAGCTCAGCTGGTCCATGTCGTAGAGCTGGGCGGCTGCGGCCGAGAGCACATAAAAATGATCGGGTGCCAGCCGCGTGACGGTTATCTCGCTCTCGATGAAGCCGTTCTCGTTGAGAAGATGGCCCAGCATGATGCCGCCATCCTTGGCCGGGATCTTGTTGGCGCAGATCCGCTCCAGGAAGGCAGGGGCGTCGGCACCCTTCACGTCGAACTTGGCGAAGGTCGAGAGATCCATCAGCCCGACGCGCTCGCGCACGGCCTTGCATTCCGCCTTGACCGCGTCCCACCAGTTGGAGCGCTTGAAGGAATAGGTCTCGCCCTTCCCGCTCTTGTCGTACCAGCGCGCGCGCTCCCAGCCGAAGATCTGGCTGAACTGCGCGCCCGCGGCCGCGAGCCTGTCATAGATCGTCGACTTGCGCAGGCCGCGTCCGACCTGATGCTGCTCGGCCGGCTTGTAGCAGTAATACATGTGATGATAGTCGGCGATGGAGACCTCGGTGGTGTAGTCCTTGGTCGCCCAGTTGCCGAACCGGCGCGGATCGAACTCACGCATATTGATCTCAGCCTGGCCATGCACCATCCATTGCGCCAGATATTTGCCGGCGCCGCCGCCCTGGCAGATGCCGATCGAAGCGCCGCAATGCATCCAGTAGTTCTTCGGCCCATGCGCGGGGCCGGAGAGATAGACGCCGTCGGGCGTGTGGGTGATGGCGCCGGAGATGATGGATTTGAGGCCGGCTTCGCCGAAGAGCGGGAAGCGCTCGGCCGCCTTCTCGAGCCAGGGCGTGAGACGATCGAGCTCGGGGGCGATCAGCTCGCTCTCGAAATCCCAGGCCGGCGGCTTGCCGTCCCAGCAGACATGCGCCGTGGCGGTCTCGTAGGGACCGACCAGCACGCCGTTGGTCTCCTCACGCAAGTAAGCGTGCGAATAGGGATCGCGCACCACCGGCAATTCCTTCTCGAGCTGGACCAGCTCCTTGAGCGGCTCGGTGATCATGTAGTGATGCAGCATGTTGGCGATCGGCACGTTATGGCCGGTCCAGGAGCCGACCACGTCGCAATAAGAACCGGCCGAGTTCACCACATGCTCGCAGGTGATGTTGCCCTTGTCGGTGATGACCTGCCATTCGCCGGTCTTGAGCAGCTTGATGTCAGTCACGAGCGTGCGGCGATAGATCTCCGCGCCGAGCTTGCGGGCCCCCGCCGCCATCGCATTGGTGATGTCGGCCGGCGCCACATGGCCGTCGGTCACGGTCAGGAAGGCGGCCTTGATGCCGTCGGTGTTGAGGAAGGGGTGATGTTCCTTGATCTCGTCCGGCCCGATGATATGGGCCTCGTAGTTGGCGAGCTTGGAGAGGCCATAGACCTGCTTCAGCCAGTTCACCTCCTCGTCGGTGGTGGCGATGCGCAAGCCGCCGCAGCCATGCCAGCTCACCGCCTGCCCCGTCAGCTTCTCGAGCTGGGGGTAGAGCTGGGTGCCATAGACATGCACCTTGGTCATGTTGAGCGAGCTGTTGAAATGCGGGCATTGGCCCGCCGCATGCCAGGTCGAGCCCGAGGTCAGCTCGCCCTTCTCCACCAGCACGACGTCGGACCAGCCTTCGAGCGCCAGGTGGTAGAGCAGCCCCACCCCCATCACGCCACCGCCGACGACCACCACTCTCGCATGCGACTTCATCGAAGCTCCTGCTCGTCAAATTCATTGCGCGGGGGAATTTAGCGGGCGGGGGCGCCCGATCTCAAGCGCCCTGGCGCCATCTCACCGTCATCCGAACGAGACGCGGCGAAAGGGCCGCAGCGTCAGCGCCTTCAGACTGGTCTGGAATCGGTCAGGCGGCGCCCTTGATCTTGCCCGGGCCCGCGGCCCGCGCGGCGGCCGCGGCGGCAACCGCCGGCCCGCCCCGCTCGCGCCGCGGCGTGCGGCCGAAGAAGTCGCGGTAGCATTTGGAGAAATGCGAGGCCGAGACGAAGCCGCAGGCCAGCGCCACGTCGATCACCGACATGTTGGTCTGGAGCAGCAGCAGCCGCGCGCGATTGAGACGCAGCTCGACGTAATAGCGGGCCGGCGAACGGTTCAGATATTTGCGGAAGAGGCGCTCGAGCTGGCGGTTGGAAAGGCCCGCCGCGTCGGCCAGGTCGTGGCGCTCCAGCGGCTCCTCAAGATGCTCTTCCATCAGCTTGATCACGGAGAGCAGCTTGGGATGGCGCACGCCGAGGCGGGCCGGCAGCGCCATGCGCTGATGGTCGTGGCGGTCGCGGATGCGCTCATGGATGAACTGGTCGGAGACCGAGGCCGCCAGCTCGTGGCCATGCTGCTCGGCGATCAAATTCAGCATGAGATCGAGCGAGGCAGTGCCGCCGGAGCAGGTGAAGCGGTTGCGATCGATTTCGAACAGCTCGCTCGTCACCTCGATCTGCGGGAAATCCTCGGCGAAGCCCGCCATGTTCTCCCAATGGATGGTGCAGCGATAGCCGTCCATGAGCCCGGCGCGGGCGAGGATATGCGTGCCGGTGCAGAGCGCGCCGATATCGGCCCCCTGCCGCTCGCAGCGGCGCAAGGCCGCGAACAGGCCGCGATCGTTATAGGTGTGGGCGTCGATGCCGCTGCAGAGGATCACGGTGTGGAAATTGACCGCCTGATCCGCATTGCCCGAGGGATTGAGCTCGATTCCGTTGCTGGCCGCGACCGGCTTGCCGTCGGCGGAGAACAGATGCCAGCGATAGAGCTGCTTTCCGCTCGCGCGGTTCGCCAGCCGGAGCGGCTCGACGGCCGCCGTGAAGGCGATCATCGAGAAGTTGGGCACCAGCAGGAAAGCGATCTGCTGCGGCAGTTCGCGGGGAGGATCACCGAACATGGAACGTCCAGAATGGGGGTCGGGCCAGGAAACGGGGCGCACTCTACGCTATGTCGCGAAATGAATAAATGGTGGCGTAGGGTCGCAAGACCGGAATCGGCGCCGGACCGCCATTTTCGCGGCCCGGGATGCGGCCCCGGGGCGCTTGCAACCCCTTCCCACCACTGCCATTTTGTCCGCCGCCCAGCCCCTCCCGAGGAGGCCCACGCCCGTGGCCTTGAGACCCAAATATTCGATTATCGGCCTGATCCGGAACGCTCTTTCCTACCACCAGGATTGGCAGACGGCCTGGCGCAGCCCGGATCCCAAGCCCGAATACGACGTCATCATCGTCGGCGGCGGCGGCCATGGCCTCGCCACGGCCTACTACCTCGCCAAGGAACATGGCATCACCAATGTGGCGGTGCTCGAAAAGGGCTGGCTCGGCGGCGGCAATACGGGCCGCAACACCACGATCGTGCGCTCCAACTATCTCTGGGACGAGAGCGCCCATCTCTACGAGCATTCGCTGAAGCTGTGGGAGGGCCTCTCCCAGGATCTGAATTTCAACGTCATGTTCTCGCAGCGCGGGCTGATGAGCCTGGCGCACAACCTGGGCGACCTGCGCGAGATCAACCGGCGCGTCAACGCGATCCGCCTCAACGGCATCGATTCCGAGTTCCTCGATGTCGAGCAGTGCAAGGCCTATTGCCCGATCCTCAACACCGATCCCAAGTCGCGCTATCCGGTGCTGGGCGCCTCGCTGCAGCGCCGCGGCGGCACGGCGCGCCATGACGCGGTCGCCTGGGGCCTTGCCCGCGCGGCTGACGCGCGCGGCGTCGACATCATCCAGAACTGCGAGGTCACGGGCTTCCGCATCGAGAACGGCCGGGTCAAGGGCGTGGAGACCACGCGCGGCTATATCGGCGCGAAGAAAGTCGGCTGCGTCGTCGCCGGCCATGCCAGCGTCGTCGCCGCCATGGCGGGCTTCCGCCTGCCGATCGAAAGCCACCCCCTGCAGGCCATGGTGTCCGAGCCGATCAAGCCGATCCTCGACACGGTCGTGATGTCGAACGCGGTCCATGTCTATGTCAGCCAGTCCGACAAGGGCGAGCTGGTGCTGGGTGCCGGCATCGACGCCTTCAATTCCTATGCCCAGCGCGGCAGCCCCTTCATCCTCGAGCATCAGATGAACGCGCTCTGCGAGCTCTTCCCCATCTTCAGCCGCCTCAAGATGATGCGGAGCTGGGGCGGCATCGTCGACACCTGCCCGGATGCGAGCCCGATCATCGGCCGCACCCCGGTCGAGGGCATGTATTTCAACTGCGGCTGGGGTACGGGCGGCTTCAAGGCCACGCCGGGCTCGGGCTGGGTCTTCGCCGACACCATCGCCAACGAACGGCCGCACAAGCTCGCCGAGCCCTTCGCCCTCGAGCGCTTCGTCTCCGGCTATCTGATCGACGAGCATGGCGCCGCCGGCGTCGCTCACTGAAGGACCAGGCCCGATGCTGCTGATCCCCTGCCCCTATTGCGGCGCCCGCGACGAGACCGAGTTCTCCTACGGCCATGAGGCGCATATCGCGCGGCCGGAGAATCCCGACGCGCTCAGCGACGCCGAGTTCGCGAACTATCTCTTCATGCGAAAGAATCCGAAGGGCGTGCATTACGAACGCTGGATGCATGCGCGCGGCTGCCGGCGCTGGTTCAACGTTGCGCGCCACACCGTGTCGCACCGGATTCTCGCCGTCTACAAGATGGGCGAACCGCCGCCGAGCGATCTCGGCGCTGGGAGCGCGCAGCCATGAGCCGCCAGAGCCACCGCCATCCCGAGCGCGGCCGCATCGATCGCGACCTGCCGTTGCGCTTCACCTTCAACAACCGCACCTATTACGGCTACAAGGGCGACACGCTGGCCTCGGCGCTCATCGCCAACGGCGTGGCGCTGGTCGGCCGCAGCTTCAAATATCACCGCCCGCGCGGGATCATGACCGCCGGCTCCGAGGAGCCGAACGCGCTGGTGCAGCTGGGCGAAGGAGCCCGCACCGAGCCGAACATCCGCGCGCCGCAGGTCGAGCTCTTCGACGGGCTGGTCGCGGCGAGCCAGAATTGCTGGCCCTCGATCGACCTCGACATCGGCGAGAGCAACAGCCTGCTCTCGCGCATCTTCCCGGCCGGCTTCTACTACAAGACCTTCATGTGGCCGAAGAGCGCCTGGATGAAGTACGAGTACTTCATCCGCAAGGCCGCGGGCCTGGGCGTCGGCCCGAGCGAGCCCGATCCCGATCGCTACGACAAGCAGTTCACCCATTGCGACGTCCTGGTCGTGGGCGGCGGTCCCGCCGGCCTGGCCGCGGCGCTGGCCGCCGGCCGCAGCGGAGCCCGCGTGATTCTGGCCGACGAGCAATCGGAGTTCGGCGGCCAGTTGCTCTCGAGCCCGTCCGAAGCCATCGACGGCAAGCCCGCTTCCGAATGGGTCGCGAGTGCCGCAGCCGAGCTGGCGGCGATGCCGGAGGTCAAGCTTCTCACCCGCACCACCGCCTTCGGCTATTACGACTACAACTACGTCGCCCTGGTCGAGCGCGTGACCGACCATCTCGGGCCGGGTGCCAAAGGCCCGCGCCAGCGCCTCTGGCGCGTCCGTGCCAAGCAGGTCGTGCTGGCGGCCGGCGCCATCGAACGGCCACTGGTCTTCGCCGACAATGACCGTCCCGGCACCATGCTGGCCTCGGCCGCCCGCTCCTATCTGAACCGCTTCGGCGCGACGCCGGGGCACAAGACCGTGCTCTTCACCAACAATGACGGCGCCTATCGCACCGCCCTCGATCTGGTCGAGGCGGGTGCCACGGTCGCCGCCATTGTCGATCTGCGCGCCGACCCCAAGGGCGAGCTGGTCCAGGCCGCGCGCGCCAAGGGCATCGAGTTGCTGGCGGGCCATGCGATCACCGGTACCGCCGGCCATAAGCGCATCAAGGGCGTCAAGGTCATGGCGCTCAACGCGGCGGGCGATGCCGTCGGGGGCGGTGCGCGCCAGATCGATTGCGACGCGCTGCTGGTGTCCGGCGGCTGGAACCCGACGGTGCATCTCTATTCGCAGTCGCGCGGCTCGCTCAAATTCGACGAGGCGATCTCCTCCTTCGTGCCGGATCGTCCGCATGAAGCGACGTTGACGGCCGGCGCCATCAATGCGGCTTTCCGCACCTCCGATTGCCTGGCGCAGGGCTTCGCCGCCGGCGGCCAGGCCGCCAAAGCGGCCGGTTTCGACGAGAATGCCGGGAGCGCCCCGAGCCTGACCTCGCCCGAGCCGGCGGAGGAACCGCTGCGGCCGATCTGGCTGGTCCCGTCCGACAAGCCGCTGGGCCAAGGCGGCAAGCATTTCGTCGACCACCAGAACGACGTGACCGCGGCCGACGTGGCGCTCGCCAACCGAGAAGGCTACCGCTCGGTCGAGCATCTCAAGCGCTACACGACCATGGGCATGGGCACCGACCAGGGCAAGACCAGCAACGTCAATGCGCTGGCGATCCTGGCCGATCTGCGCGACGCGCAGATCCCCGAGGTCGGCTTTACCACCTTCCGCGCGCCCTATACGCCGGTCACCATCGGCGCCTTCGTGGGCCATGAGAATGGCGATTTGTTCGACCCGATCCGGCGCACGCCCATGCATGGCTGGCACGAGAAGGCCGGCGCGCTGTTCGAGAATGTCGGGCAGTGGAAGCGGCCCTGGTACTACCCGAAGCATGGCGAGACCCTGCATGATGCGGTCAATCGCGAGGTCAAGGCGACCCGCACCAGCGTCGGCATCGTCGATGCCTCGACCCTTGGCAAGATCGACATTCAGGGGCCCGATACCGCCAAGCTGCTCAACATGATCTACACCAACGCCTGGACCAAGCTCGAGGTCGGGCGCTGCCGCTATGGCCTCATGTGCGGCGAGGACGGCATGGTGTTCGACGACGGCGTCACCACGCGGCTTGCCGAAGGCCATTTCCTGATGAGCACCACCACGGGCAATGCGGCGCGCGTGCTGGCCTGGCTCGAGGAGTGGCTGCAGACCGAATGGCCGGGCATGAAGGTGTTCTGCACCTCCGTCACCGAGCAATGGGCGACCGTCGGCGTCAACGGGCCGATGGCGCGCCGGCTGCTGTCGGAGCTCACCACCGACATTCCGCTCGACGACGCGGCCTTCCCCTTCATGTCCTACAAGGAAGGGCATGTCGCCGGCATCCCGGCGCGGGTCATGCGCATCAGCTTCACCGGCGAGCTCACCTACGAGGTCAACGTGCCCTCGAGCTACGGCCTGGCCTTGTGGGAAGCGCTGATGGCGGCCGGCGAGAAATACGGCATCACGCCCTACGGCACCGAGGCGATGCATGTGCTGCGCGCCGAGAAGGGCTTCATCATCGTGGGCCAGGAGACCGACGGCACCCAGACGCCGCAGGATCTCGGCATGGAGTGGGCGATCGCGAAGTCGAAGCCGGACTTCCTCGGCAAGCGTGCGCACAAGCGTGCCGACACGGCGCGGCCCGATCGCAAGCATCTGGTCGGGCTCCTGACCGAGAATCCGAGCGAGCTCATCCCCGAGGGCGGCCAGGTCGTGGCCGAGCTCGAGCGCAAGCCGCCAATGGCCATGATCGGCCATGTCACCTCGAGCTATTACAGCCCGAATGTCGGCCGCTCGATCGCCATGGCCGTGCTCAAGAACGGCCGCAACCGCATGGGCGACACGGTCTTCATCCCGCTGGTCGATCGCACGATCCGCGCCAAGGTGACCGAAGCCCGCTTCTTCGACATCGAAGGGACCCGCCTCAATGGTTGAGCCCTATCTGCGACGTTCGCCGCTGGCCCATCTGGGCTTGCGCGCCCGCGCCGCCTCGCAGACCGGCGTTCTGCAAGAGGCCGAAATCGTCCTGGCCGAGCGCCCGCATCGCTGCCAGATCAATCTGCGTGGCAATGTGGTCGACCCGGCCTTCGCCGACGCCGTGCGCCAGGCGACCGGCCTCGCCTTGCCACAGGCGCCCAACAGCGTCGCCCGCGCCGGCGAACTGCGGGCCCTCTGGCTCGGGCCCAACGAATGGCTCGTCATCGGACCGGCGGGCCGCGAGGCCGATCTCTCCCGCAGCCTGCGCACCAGTCTCACCGGCCAGCATGCGGCCGTGACCGACGTCAGCGAGGCGCGGAGCTGCATCCTCGTGGCCGGCCCCAAGGCACGCGAGCTCCTGGCGCGCGGGATCAGCCTCGACCTTCACCCCCGCGTGTTCGGGCCGGGACGCTGCGCCCAGACCGGTCTTGCCGGCGCCAACATCTTCCTCGAGCAGATCGACGACCGGCCGGGCTACGAGATCTCGGTGCTGAACAGCTTCACCGATCATCTCTGGCGCTGGCTGGAACGGGCCGGCGAAGACTACCGGATCGCGGTGGCGTCCGACTGATGTCCCGGCCCAGGCGCCGCTCCCCCTGGCTTGCGGCGGCGCTGCTGGCGTCCCTGATCGCCGGCAACGGATCACCTGCGCGGGCCGAGGATCCCAAGCCGCTGACCGGCCCCGAGATCGCGACCCTTCTCGTCGGCAACTCGATCGAGGGGAGCTGGGGCGGCTCTTCCCATTTCCGCAGTTTCTTCGCGCCCGACGGGACCACGCTCTACCAGCCGGAAGGGCAGCCGCCCGAGCAGGGCCATTGGAAGGTGGTCGGCGACCAATATTGCTCGGTCGCCGACGACGGCGACGCCTGCTTCAATCTCTATCGCGACGGCGACAGCCTGATCTGGGAAGACCCCAACAGCCACGCGCGATTTCCCTCCAATGTGATCCAGGGCAAGGCGGTGCCGTGGTAATCCCGGAGCGATGATCGGCGAACGTTCTGCAGGCCAATTTCCAACCCGCGTTTCCGCTTCATCGTCGTCGTGCCGCAATCGGAACGCGCGCGCCCGCGGCTGTGGCATTCCGGTGGCAAAAACCCGCCATGCGCTGCGCGCCTTCACACTCTCTTCATCTTTGTCTCTGATGATGAATCGCTGCAGATTCATGACGCTTCTTGATCGATCATCCAACGTCCCCGATGACGATCGAAAAACCCGCATAAAACCTGCAACTCTCCTCCCACAACGCGCGATTGCAGTGGCGGAAAATTTCCGTTGCCACAACTCTGCCACGGGCGCGTCAGCCTTTCATTTACCACACCCTGAGAAAAAGGAGGGCACCTAGCGTCGTAACGAACCCGACTCGACTGGCATCGAGACGAGTTCCTCAAGGGGGAATAACTTTCATGGTTCGTTCATTTACGTCTCTCGCTCTATTTGCGCTCGCCATCGTCTTCACCCATCCCGCCGCCGCCGAGCGCTTGAAGCTGAGCGGCAGCGAAATCAAGCAGCTCCTCTCCGACAAGACCGCTTATGGCTACCGCGGCGACACCGCCTACAGCGTCTATTTCGCGCCCGACGGGACCATGGTCGAGCAGGAAAAGGACGGGAAGCGGCGCATCGGCCATTGGGTCGCCAAGCAGACCGAGCATTGCGTGACCTGGCAGGATGACGGTGCCGAGAGCTGCATGGCGCTCTATCGCGACCGCGGCCAGATCATCTGGGTCGACCCCACGACCGGCGCCATGAACCTGGCCAAGCTCAAGAGCGGCAAGAATCTCTCGACGGACCTGACTCAGTCCGCGGATCTCTCGCAGTGACGATTTCCGGTCCGGGCGGCGCCGATTTTCGGGCGCCGGCGGATCGGCGGCTTCAGGGGTTCGATCCCCGAACAAGTTCCGATGGCGTGACGACGATCGCCATTCGCCCGGTTGGCCGCGATCCGGCGGGCTGCCCCCGCCCCGGATCATCTCGGCCAGGGCGCGGCCCCAAGTAGGACGCCGCGTCCTCTTATTGGCAGCGACGTGACGTTATCGCCCGCTAGCGCTTGAGCTGCTCGGTTTTGCTGGCGAGGGCATCGATCTCGCCCTCCATCGAGCCGAGATATTTCTTCTCGGTGGCGAGAATGGCGCGGAACGCCGCGCGCTTGACCGCCGCGATATCGACCGAGGCGACGGCCCGCTCGCTGCGGGCGGCGTCATAGATGATGTCGATCAGGCGCTCGGCGCCATGCAACCGACCCCAGAGATAGTCGTTCTCGCGGTGCGGCCGGCTGAAGAAGCCGCCGAAATGACCGAAGGCGATGCCTTCCAGGACCGTCGCTCCCTCGCCTGACAGGCTGAGGGCGTCCTCGGGACTGATGCGGTCGACCCGCACCTCCTCATGCTCCTCGATGTCGCGCCATTCGGCGATCGGGAAGGTCAGCACGTCCCAGAAGGCGAAGCCGACATAATGGACGATGAGTTCGCGATGAAGCGCCGCCGACCAGTTGCTGCGAACGACGGCGGCCAGCACGCCGTCGATATAGGCATCGATCGCCGGCAGATCGAGCCCTTCGGCCAAGCGCTGCATGACCTGATCGATCGGGAATGATTTCGGCTCCGCGCCCTCGACCATGCCGCGCAAAGACTTCGCCACCGGCAGGCCGTCCACATCGCCGCTCGAGTAGCGCCGCAGTTGGTGGAGCGGCTTGTAGAATTGGCTCTTGAGCCTGTCCAATTGCGCCGAGGTCACGCCGGCGAGGGCGGGCGTGTCGAGCTGGCCGTAGAGTCGGTTGAGGCCGCGGATCAGGAAGGACAAGCGCCGGCGCCGAAAATCGACGTCATAGGCGCCGAGGAACCGGATCCAGCCCGGCCGCTTCTCGCCCGGTTCGTGCCCGACGGACACCGGGATCGCACCGTCCGGCAACCTGGCTCCCTCGCGATCGATCCAATGGGCGAGCGCCGGAGGAACCGTCGGGGCCAGCGGCGAGGTCGCGTCGATGCCGCAGGCGAGCTTCACCTGGCGTCCCAGATTCTCGACCAGCTCGGCCATCTTGAGCCGCGCATAGACCTGATAGGCGTAATGCGCCTCACGTGCGGCGACGCCGTTCGCGGCATCGCGCCATCGCCGGACCGTGTTCTCGAAATCGGCGGTGATCGGTACCTCATTGGTGACGATCGAGACCAATCGCACGATCTCGGGGCGCGCCGCGTCCAGCACATGGCGCATCCGCTTGATGCTCTGGTTGAAGCGGCTCACCCAGGCGAGATCGTCATAGACTGGTTCGTTGCGCGGAATGTCGGAGAGCGCCGCCTTGAGGGTCGCGATGAAACCGGGTTTCTCGCCGCCCGGCGGCGGCGGTGGCGGCTCTGGATCGGGATCGATATAGACGATGCGCCGATCGACATTGCGATAGGCCGGTTTGTTGCGGATCGATTCCACGACCGGCGCGAAGGGTTTGTTGTCGACCACGCTGCCATCGAGGAAGGAGGTGCGGAAGGGCGCCTGGTCGACATTGGCGTAGTCGAAGAAGTTGGTCGCCAGGAACTGCGCCCGCATCGGCCAATCCACGCCGCGCTCCTTCACGAAGGCGTCGAGATCCTTGAGCTGCATCGGCGGAAAGGCGCCCGGGAAGGAGGAGGTCGCGCGCGCGGCGAAGGCCAGCGCCGGCAGATTGTCCTCGCCGAAATCCGAGATCTCGGTGCCGTCGTTCCAGCGCGTGTAGTGGAACCGCAGCAGATGGCTGTGCTCGCGCTCCTGGATGACGGCCGGACTGTTGATCGCGATCGGCCGCGAATAACCGAAGAAGTCGGTCAGGGTGACCGACAGATCGAGCGCATGGCCGACCGGCAGCAGCGAGCTCTTCGCTCCCGCCAGCTCGGGCCTGCGCATCGTCTTCATTGCGTCGAACAGCAGCCCCAGGAAATGCTGGCCGTCGAAGGGCGGCTTGAACCAGCGCGAGCGCAGGAAGATCGAGAGCTTGGTTCGGATCTCGCGGTCCTTGCCCAGTGCGAAGCGCGGCATCCGGTAGGCCACCCACAGGACCGGATGCAGGATGAACTTGCTCCAGGGCCGGGCCAGATGGGACGGCGCCGTCAGCTTGACGACGTCGGCCTCGTCGATCCAGGCGCTCCGCATATGGTCGATCGCCAGGTCGTGGGCGAGCGCGCGCGCGAGGATGATGCCGTTGATGCCGCCGGCCGAGGCGCCGGCAATGCTGTCGACCACCACGCGCAGATCGAGCTTCTCGCCGATCGCCTTGAGCAGCTCGAAATAGACGGCCTCGCTGTCGACCTCGTCGGGGATCTTGCCCTTGAGGTCGTCGAAGCGGGCCTGGTCGCGCTGGCTCCGGTCCGGGTTGGAATGGTAGAGCCGCGAGGCGCGCGCCAGCTTCAGCACCTCCTTGGTGATGCCGTGCATATAGACGGCGAGCGAGATGCCGCCATAGCAGACCAGCGCGAGGCGAAGCTCTTTTTCCTTCAATGGCTCCCCTTGGGGCTCTCCCCGGGGGCCGCCGACAACGCCGACTCGGGAGCCCCCTCAGACTCTATTGGAATCCGAGCAGGACCGATCTGGCAACCGGGAAGGGGAGTGGTTTGTGACGGATTGACGTCGACAGCGAGCGGCCCCCTCCCGCTCGCTTCGCTCGCGACCTCCCCCTCAAGGGGGGAGGTGATAACCAATCTATCCCATCCCCCCTTGAGGGGGAGGGTTAGGGAGGGGGCCGCTCAGACGTTCGAATCCGGCGAAGCCGCCTTGCGCTTCGCGATGAAGGCCAACAGCGCCTCGTCGGTCGCGGGATCGAGCGGCGGGGCTTCGTATTCTCGCAGCATGCGCTTCCACAGTTTGTTGGCGCGCTGGGCGGCGTCCTGGGCGCCTTCGGCCTCCCACTGCTCGTAGCTGTTGTTGTCGGCGATCGAGGAGCGATAGAAGGCGGTCTCGAAATTGGCCTGGGTATGGGCGCAACCGAGGAAATGCGTGCCGGGGCCGACCTCGCGGATCGCGTCCATCGCCTGGCCGTTCTCGGAGAGATCGATGTTCTTGGCCAGCACCTGCATCATGCCGAGCTGGTCGGCATCCATGACGAACTTCTCGTAGCCCGACGCGAGGCCGCCCTCGAGCCAGCCGGCGCCATGGAGCACGAAGTTGGTGCCGCACTGCAGGGTCGGCAGCAGGGTCTGGGCGCTCTCATAGGCCGCCTGGGCATCCGGAACCTTGGAGGCGCAGAGCGAACCGCCGGTGCGGAAGGGGATCCCCAGCCGGCGCGCGAGCTGGGCCGCGGCGATACTGACCAGGGTCGGCTCGGGCGTGCCGAAGGTCGGCGCCCCCGACTGCATCGAGATCGAGCTGGCGAACACGCCGAAGATGACGGGCGCGCCCGGATTGTAGAGCTGGCAGGTGGAGGCGCCGGCCAGCACCTCGGCCAGCACCTGGGCCAGCGTGCCTGCCGCCGTCACCGGGCTCATGGCACCCGCCAGGATGAAGGGGGTGGTGATGCAGGCCTGGTTGGCGCGGGCATAGACCTTCATCGCGCCCAGCATCGTGCCGTCCCACACCATCGGCGAGTTGGCGTTGATGAGCGAGGTGATGACCGTGTTCTTCGCCACGAAATCGGCGCCGAACAGGATGCGCGCCAGTTCGACCGTGTCGGCCGCGCGCTCAGGCGCCGTCACCGAGCCCATGAAGGGCTTGTCGGAGAATTTGATGTGGCTGTAGACCATGTCGAGGTGACGCTTGTTCACCGGCAGGTCCACCGGCTCGCAGACCGTCCCGCCCGAATGATGGATGGCGGGCGACATGTAGGCGAGCTTCACGAAATTGCGGAAATCCTCGATCGTGGCATAACGGCGGCCGTCGTCGAGCGAACGGATGAAGGGCGGGCCATAGACCGGCGCGAACACCGTGGCGTCGCCGCCGATCCGCACGTTGCGGTCGGGATTGCGCGCATACTGGATATATTCGCGCGGCGCCGTCTTCTGGATGATCGTGCGGCAGAGCCCCCGCGGGAAGCGGATGCGCGTGCCTTTCACGTCGGCGCCGGCCTGCTGCCACAGCTTGAGGGCCTCGGGCTCGTCGCGGAACTCGATGCCGGTTTCCTGCAGGATCGTGTCGGCGTTGCGCTCGATGATCGAGAGCCCCTCCTCGTCCAGCACCGTCACCAGGGGAATCTTGCGGACGATGTAGGGGAGCTGCTCGATCTTGTGCTGGGTGCGCGCCGCGCGCCGGGCCTCGGCGCCGCCGCGCGACCGCCGTCGTTCACCCGTACCCGCCGTCTGCTCTTCAACGCCCGACATGGAGCCGCTCCTTGGTCGAAAGGCGAAAATCCGGCAGGACCGGTCCCGAGGGAGGGACTCCAGCGCCGGAAAACCGCAAATTACCGGGCTATTTCCGCCTTCGGGGCCCCGGGGGTCTTGCGGGCCAGCGACGAAGGCTGGCGCAATCGCGCCAGACGGGTCAAAGGCCCTGTTCTGCTTATGGGCGGGTGATGACGGCGGGCCACGCCCTTCTCACCGGGTTATGAACGAGCCCCGCCCGCGGCGGCGTTGACCCGGCGCGCGGCCGGGTGCCATCCTGATCGCCGGTTGGCTGAAGGCGGCGCGTTTCGAGTCCTATCACCGATCCGACGCGCTGCCGGTGGTACGGGGCGATCCTTTGCGGGATCCGGGCCCCTTCTATGGGCCCCGCTTCGCCGCCCTGGGATCGCTCTCCTGGCCTGGTCACAGCCACGAGGGAGGGCCGCCCGCATGACCGTCGCCGTCCGCCATCGCATCCTGTTCGTCATCGCCCTGATCGCGGTCGCCATGATGACCCTGGCGAACCGCGCCGCCGCCTCGCCCCAGATCCTGGGCATCGTCGCCAGCAACGGGCAGGCCACGCCGTTGATCTGCGACCATGGCCGCAGCTGCCGCGCCCGCTTCTCCGCCTTCTGCCTGCAGCAGGACCGGCCGGCACCGTCGCAAGGCACGGCCTACCGGCTGGCCGACGCGCAGTCGCTCATCCTGGTCGTCACCCATCCCGACGGGCATGTCGAGCGGCGGCCGATCGGCGATGTCGTGCAGTTCCAAAGCCGCTTCGGCTTCACCTCGGTCGATGTCGTGCTGCCGCCCTCGCTGGGAAGCTCGCGCGGCGTCGCGAGCCTGGCACTCGAGATCGGGCCGGCCGCGACCTTGCTGCCGATCGAGGCCGTGGACGATTCCGATCCGCAGACCGCGGGCGAGATCGCCGTCGCCACCGGGCCCTTGCGCGCGGCGGCCGCGCGGCTGTTCGACCAGCCCAGCCCCGCCGCCGACGCGGCCCGCCTCACGACGGAAGCCATCAACGCTTTGCCGCCGGTGCATAGCGAATCCCGCCTCGGCCTCGAGCAACTCTGGGCCGACACCATCGCCACCGGGAAAGCCGCCGGCGCCAGCGACGAGGGCATCGCCCAGGCCAATGACATGTGGCAGAGCTGCGAGCTCGCGGTGGCCTCGCGGATGCGGCTCTCGATGCGCGAATGCATGGAAATGCGCCATACCGAGCTGATGGCACGCACCAACCGCCAATTCTGGGACGAAACCGGCGGGTCGTAGGCCCGCGCGACAAGCGGGCCGGCATCGCCTTCACGAAATGAGAGGAAGCCATCCATGAACCGCATCATTGCCCTGGCCGGCGCCATGCTGATCACCGGCCTCGCCGCGGGCTCGGCCCACGCCAACCCGCAAGTCCTCGGCATCGTCGCCAGCCTCGAGCCGCAGCCCATGACCTGCGACGCGGGCGGCTGCCGCGTCGAGCTCACCTCCTTCTGCCTGGAGCAGGAGCGACATAATCCGCTTCCCGGTCAGGTCTATCTGCCGATGCAGAACGCCGACATCCGCCTCGTCGGCACCCGCGCCGATGGCAGCTCGGTGACCCTGCCCGCGGCCCCCTATCTCAACTTCACCACGGCGCGCGGTTTCACCGCCCTCCAGGCAAGCATCGACCCGGCGACCTTCGAGAAGCTCGGCCTCACCAGCGCCGCGATCGTAGTGGGACAGCGGGTGTCGCTGATCCCGCAGGACGAGGCGGCCGATCCGCAACCGCATGTCGCCGAGGAGATCGCGCTCGCAACCGGCCCCAATCGCCTCACCGCGGAACAGTTCTATGACGACCACAGCGCCAACTCGGATGCGCTGCGCCTCAGCAACGCCATGATCAATGCGCTGCCGCAGGGTTATCACCGCGAGGACAGCGACGGGCGCATCTGGAACGCGCCGCAGGTGGTTTCGCTCTCGACCAAGGTCGATCCCGCGGGCCTCGCCGAGACGGCGAAGATGCATGCCGACTGCCAGATGAAGGTCGACGTCACGCACCATGTCGACAGCATGCGCGCCTGCATGCAGGAATCGCACGACCTGCTGTCGCTGCGGCAGAACATCGATTTGTGGGAGGCGATCGGCGGGAGCTGACCGGCGGCAAACTGACAAGCCTTAGGGTTGCCGCCTGAGTTTTGCGACGATATTCTTCAAGGTTCAGCCGTAAGACAGCATGAGTTGTTCTCCTGGCTGGACGCCCGCTTGTAACGGGCTTCCGAACTCAGTCATGGAGGACTGCAGAGTCATGCCGGTTCAACGCGACAATCTCAATTGGCTACAGAGCTGGTACGCCATGCAGTGCAATGGTGTCTGGGAGCACAGTTGGGGGATTAAAATCGACAACATCGATAACCCCGGATGGGCGATCGATATCGACATAAGGGACACGAAGCTCGAAGGCGAGAGGCTCATCGCCACCGATGTCAATCGATCAGAGGACGATTGGTACCACGTCGTCTGCAACGGCCAAAAGTTCCATGGTGTTGGTGGCGCCCAGAACCTTGGTGATATTCTGCAGGCCTTCAAAGAGTTCGTTGAAGGTCATTAGATGAGCGAGAGCGCGGTGAAGATCCTCGAAGGCGGCTGTCTCTGCGGCGCGGTGCGGTATCGCGTCGAGGGGGCGCCGATTTGGTCGGCGCATTGCCATTGCAAGGACTGCCGGCATGCGAGCGGGGCGCCGTTCGCGACCTATGCGGGGTTTGCGCCGGGAAAACTGCGCTGGACCAAGGGCAAACCGAAGACCTTCAACTCCTCGCCCGGCGTCGCCCGCAGCTTCTGCGCCACCTGCGGCTCGCCTCTCGCCTATGAGGGCGAGCGCTGGCCCGACGAGATTCATATCCATGTCGGCACGCTCGACCGTCCCGAGGCGATCCAGCCCCAGGCCCATGTCTATACGGTCCACCAGATCCCCTGGCTGAAGCTGGCTGACGGGCTGCCCAGGATTCCGATGCCGTCCAGCGAGGCGCAGAAGACATAGTCCAGCGAGGCGCAGAAGACATAGTCCCGCAGCGGCCCGCCCGGCAAACGACGTTCCTGCGGCATGAAGCGCCTGCCCGACGACATCGCGGCCACCATAAATCAGAGCTGCGATTCTGACGCCAGGCTCGGATCGAGGTCGATCGCCTTCTGGATGTCAGCCCTGGCACGATCGTCCTGCCCCATACGGTGATAGATCCGTCCCCGCTCCAGATAGGCATTCACATTCTCGGCGTCGAGCTCGATCGCCCGGTTCAAGTCGACCAATCCGCGGCCATGATTTCCGGACAGCGAATAGGCGATGCCGCGATTGATATAGGCTGGCACCAGCGCAGGGTCGGCGTCGATCGCGCGATCATAGTCGGCGATCGCCGCGTCATATCTTTCGGTCCGCGCATAGAGGTTGCCGCGATTGACATAGGCGTCCGCGTAGCCCGGATCTAGCCGGAGCGCCTCCTCGTAATCGGCCGGCGCCCGCGCATCGTCGCCCGTACGACCCACGGCAACACCTCGGTTGAAATAGGTCGATGCATCGCGTTCCCCGAGACGGATGGCCTCGTCCAGATCCGCAATGGCCTTGTAGGAGCGGCCCATGCCCAGGAAGAGGAGGCCCCGGCTGGTGAAGTTCTTGCCGTCCGTGGGATCCAGCAGGATCGCTTCGTCATAGTCGGCCAGCGCCTTCTGCGCCTTGCCCCAGCCGGCAAAGGCGTCGCCGCGCTTGCGATAGGCGACCGACAGGTCGGGATAGAGATCGATCGCCCGCGTCAGATCCTCGACCGCCCGATCGTAGCGGCCTTGCTTGGCGAGGGCATCGCCGCGATAGAGATAGATGTTGCCATAGCCGGGATCGAGCTGCAGGGCACGATCGAAATCGGCCATCGCAAGATCGAACTCGCCCTTGTCCCCATAGGCGAGCCCGCGGCTGCCATAGGCATGGGCCTGGGTCGGGTCGAGGCGGATCGCCTCGTCGAAGTCGCTCAGAGCTTTATCATAGTCGCCGCCGTCCGCCAGAAGGAGACCGCGACGCAGATGGATGACGGGATCATCGGGCGCGAGCCCGACCGCGTGGTCGAGATCCGCGAGCGCGCCGGCCCGGTTGCCGGCGTCTGAATAGGCACTTGCGCGCGCCACCAGGACTTCCGTCAGCGTCGTATTGTCGAGCGCGTCCGCCTGGATGAGGCGCGTGCAGGCCGCAAGCTGCGTCTCCGGCCGGCGCCCGCCCTCGCGGCAGAGGTCGAGATCGGAAGCATGGACTACCGTCGACAAAGTCATGAAACAGAAGGCCAGCCCGATGATGCGGACCACAGGCGCTGATGACAGCATCGAAGGTCTCCTTCGCGCCATGGTAGCGCAGGCACCGATCCGCTCACAATTCGAAGCGGCAGGGCGCGATCCTCGACAGCCGGCCTGTGGCCCGCTTCCGCCACCCATGATAAAATCCCCTTCTTTCTCGGGCGATGGAGCAAGGCCCATGCGAAACCTCGCCTCGATTCCGTTCCTGATGCTGGCGCTGATGTCGGCGTCCCCGGCCCTTGCCGGCGGCGGCGCCAATCAGAAGACCGATCCCTGCCTGCTGGTGACGCCGGCCGAGATCGGCCAGGCGCTGCAGGACAAGGTCGGCAACGGCCAGAACAGCGGCGCCGGCGACTGCAACTATCGCGGCGCCAGCGGCTATGATTCCCAGGTAACGGTCGCCGTCGACGAGAATCCCGGGCGGGCCGAGTTCTTCGCCAGCCAGGCCTCGCAGAGCAACGCCAAGCGTTTCGACATCGCCGACGGCGCCTATGCCTTCGATTCGCCGGCGGGCTTCACCTCGGTCACTCTCCTCAAGGGCCAGACCCTGGTGACGATCACGCTCAGCAAGCCCAACCTCGCGCGGCGGGTCGACGCGACCGTGGCACTGGCGAAACAGGCCGCTGCGCGGCTCGGCACCGAGGCCGCCGCCCATCGCGAGCCGGGCATCGAGGCCCTGGTGGGCGAATGGTACACCGATGCCGGCGATCCCAACCGCGGCACGCGCGAAGTGCGCCGCTGGATCATCAAGAAGAACGGCGACTGGGTCATGACCATGGCCCCCGAGCATTCGGGCTCCCTCACCGCGCAGGACGGGCAGTGGCAGGTCGATTCGCCGCAGGAGCATTTCAGCGGCAACTACAAGGCCAACGGCAAGGACGGCCTCGTCACCCAGGGCGATGTCGCGGCCGAATGGGTCCGGGTGCCCGACGGTGCCAGGCCCGACGGCGTCGATCCGGTCTTCCTCGGCATCTGGAGCGCGATCCCGCTGGTCGGCATGGCCCATGGCGCCATCGATCCGGCCATGGTCGGGCTGTGGCGCGCCGAGCCCGACACCGACGGCGGCCATACGATTCTGGTCTGGCGTATCTCGCCCGATGGCGATTCCGTGCTGACGCCGGTCGTGACCATCGAGGGCAGCCTCGAGGCCGATGCGGGCGATCTCGAGATCTCGCCGGACCATGGCGACGATTTCAGATCGACCTACAAGTTTCAGGGCCCGGACAGCTTTGTGACCACCGATGGCGCAGGCAGCTATCGCTGGCAGCGCAAGGGAACCGGGCTCTGGTAGGACCGGACCTGCGTCGAAAGGGTTAAGCCCGAGGCCTTGGAATGCCCCCGCTGATGCCCATTTACAAGGCGTTTCAAGCCGTTGCGCCAAAGCCGTGGCATGCTTGAAGCCTCCCGGATTTCAGCCTAGCTTGGCCCCCATGTCAGACCTTTTGCAGAGACTCCTCGCAGAGCGCCCTCATCTCTTGGCCGATGGCGCCACGGGCACCAACCTGTTCGACGCCGGCCTCGCCACGGGCGAGGCGCCGGAGATGTGGAACTTCGAGCATCCCGAGAAGATCGAGGCGCTGCATCAGAGCATGGTCGATGCGGGCGCCGACATCATCCTCACCAACACCTTCGGCGGCAGCCGCTATCGCCTCAAGCTGCACAAGGCGCAGGACCGCGTCGAGGAGATCAACCGCCGTGCGGTCGAAATCGCGCGCAAGGTGGCGGATCGCGCCGGCCGGCCCGTGGTGGTCGCGGGCTCGATCGGCCCGACCGGCGAGCTGTTCGAGCCGCTGGGACCGCTGACCCATGCCGAAGGCGTCGCCGCCTTCGCCGAGCAGGCCCGCGCGCTGGCTGCGGCCGGCGCCGACGTGCTCTGGATCGAAACGATGTCCTCGAAGGACGAGGTGCGCGCCGCGGCCGAAGGGGCCGCCAGCACCGGCATGCCCTATGTCTGCACCCTCTCCTTCGACACCAACGGCCGCACCATGATGGGGCTGATGCCGGGCGAGCATGCGCAGCTCTGCCACGAACTCAATCCGCGGCCGATCGGCTATGGCGCCAATTGCGGCGTGGGTGCCGCGGAGCTGATCGCGGCCGTGGTCAACATGTCCGGCTCGGCCGAGGCCGGCGATGTCATCGTCGCCAAGGGCAATTGCGGCATCCCCTATTATCACGAGGGCAAGATCCGCTATGACGGCACGCCCGAGCTGATGGCGGAATATGCGCGCATGGCGCGCGATGCCGGCGCGCGCATCATCGGCGGCTGCTGCGGCACCTCGCCGACGCATCTCAAGGCGATGCGCGAGGCGCTCGATCATTACGTGCCGGGGGCGAAGCCGACGCTCGAGGAGATCGTCGGGCGGCTCGGCCAGATCTCGCTCGGCGCCAACCAGCAGGCGAGCGGCATCCAGGCCCCGAGCAACACCCGCGAAAGCCGCCGCCGCCGCCGCGAGAGCGCGTCGGGCGACGGCGCCTTCTAGGTATCCGCCGTCACCATTTGATTGATTTCAGGAACGCCTCGACCGTGGCGCGGTCGGGCGCGCCGTCGCGCCAGCAATCATAGCCGACGACATAGGCGCCGGCGCCCGCGCCCCCGCCTTGCGTGTAGGTCGCATGGGTGTATTTGAGGAAGCCGACGCAGTCGGTCCGCTTCTTCCAGAGCTGGGCCTGAAACCGAACGAGGTCATAATCCTCGAACTCGTCGTCCTCGACGAAGTCGCTCCGGTCCTCGATTTCCTCGAACTCCTTCAACTGCGATTGGAGCGAGTCCTTGAAGAAATAGCTGGTGCGC
Organism: Hypericibacter terrae; assembly: GCF_008728855.1. GTDB lineage: Bacteria > Pseudomonadota > Alphaproteobacteria > Dongiales > Dongiaceae > Hypericibacter > Hypericibacter terrae. Next base: position 3,463,563 of record NZ_CP042906.1, read on the forward strand.
CCAGCCTTGCCGGCCTCGATATGCACCACATGGGTGCGGAGGTCCGCCAGGATCACCTCGAAACTGGCGGTGATCCCATCGGCGCGTTCGCCCTGCTCCGACTGGTGCGCGCGATAGCATTCGGCCCAGTCCGCATCGGGTTCCATGCGCAGGGTCAGGGTCATGCGCTTGCAGTCGACTTTCTCCAGCGCGGCCGCCGACGCCCCCGACGCCGGCGCCAGGAGCAGCGCCAGGAGAGCCGCACCAAACAATTTCCGCGTCATGTTTCAACTCCTCCCGGTGGTGCCGCCTCTCGCGCGGCTTTGCCGCCATCCGAAAGACATCTTTGCCCTCTATCTCAATCGTCGATCGCGTCCAGCGTGGCTTCGATCTGGGCGCGGTCGGGCGGACCGTCGCGCCAGCAGTCATAGCCCGCCAGATAGCCCTTGGCCCCGATAGCGCTGCCCGTCTGGCCGATCGCACCGCCCATATATTTCATGAAACCGACACAGCTCATCGGGGTCTCCGAAATCGATGCGCTGAACCGGATGACCTGATAGCGCCGGAACTCCGGTTCCGTCCCCACGACCGTGAATCCTTCGAGTTCCTTCCAATTCCGCAGCTTGCTGCTCACCGGCATCTTGTCGAAATAGGTGTTCTTCCCCGCAACGACAGAGGAGAGACGGGCGACATGCGTTCCCATATCTGCCGTCAGTATCTCGAATTCCGCCGTTGCGCCCTCTGCACCGTCGTCGGGATCGGACCAATGAATGACCTTGCATTCGATCCGATCGATCTTGTCGTGAGGCGAGAACTGCAGATCGAGCCGGCTGCAATCGACCTTCTCCGCAGCGGCCTGGGTGGCGGCGCTCGGCAGCAGCACCGACAGGACGAGCAGAACGGCACTTCCGATTTTCCGCATGAACTTCCCGCTCAATCGTCGATCGCGTCCAGGGTAGCCTCGATCTGGGCACGGTCGGGCGCACCGTTGCGCCAGCAGTCATAGCCCGCCAGGTAGCTGCGCGCGCCGTAGGAGGTACCACCCTGCCCGATCGTGGCGCCCCCATACTTCAGAAAGCCGACGCAATCGGTCTCTGATTTCCAGAGCGAGGCGCGGAAGCGGACGATCTGGTAGCGGTCGTAGCCGGGCTCGGTCGCGACGTCCGTCATGTCTTCGAGCTCGTCATAGGCGCTGAGCTTGCGGCTGACGGGCACCTTGTCGAAATAGGTGTTCCTGCCGGCGACGACCGAGGTGAGATGCACGACATGGGTGCCGATATCGGCGATCAGCGCCTCGGCATCGGCGTTGGCCTCTTCCTCGCCCTTGGAATAGTGATGCGCGTAGCATTCCACCCAGACGGCCTTGTCGGCCGGCGGGAATTTCAGATCCAGACGGCTGCAATCGACCTTGTCCGCAGCCTGGGCCGCGCCGCTGGCGAAGACCAGGGCGGCCGCCATCGGAATGAATCCCCGGATCCCCGGCATGACGCCGCCCCCTCAATCGTCGATGGCGTCCAAGGTGGCTTCGATCTGGCTCCGGTCCGGCGCGCCATTGCGCCAGCAATCGTAGCCGGCGAGATAAGTATGCGCGCCGTAGGTCGATCCGCCCTGCGTGATGGAGCCGCCGCCATATTTGACGAAGCCGATGCAGTCCGCCGGTGCCTTCCAGAGCGTGGCGCGGAAGCGGAGGATCTGGTAGCGCTCGAAGCTCGGCTCGGTCGATCCCGTCACCACATCCTCAAGCTCGTCGTAATCGGAGATCTTGCTGCTGACCGGCTCCTTGTGGAGATAGGTATTCCTGCCCGCGACGACCGAGGTGAGGTGGACGACATGCGTGCCGATATCGGCGATCAACGTCTCCACCTCGGCGTTGGCTTCTTCCGCGCCCTCCGAATAGTGATAGACGTAGCATTCGGACCAATCGGCCTTGTCGGCCGGCGGAAACTCCAGGCTGAGCCGGCTGCAATCGACCTTCTCCGACGCTGCATGGCCGGCCGAGGAGCCAAGCAGCACCATCGACGCCAGCAAGCCGGCGCACCATCCCCCGCGCATCGCTCCCCCCGCAATATTGTCGCAGGACAAGAATAACCGAGGCCGGCCGATAAGGCGATAGGAATGAATGGATTTGCTCGCTAAGCGAGCAACGCGTCCAATTCCGCAATGGAATCCAGCACGCGGTCGGCGTGATCCGCCAGAACCTCGCGCGGACTGACGCCGGTGAGAACGCCGATCGCCAGACCGGCACCGGCCGCGCGTGCCATATGCATGTCATGTGGCGTGTCGCCGACGACCGCGATGTCCCCTGCCGGAATCTCGATCGCCCGGCAAAACGCGTGGACCATGCCGGGGCCGGGCTTGTGGCCGTGGCCCGAATCGTAACCGCAGGAAAAATCGACGAGCCCCACCAGCTCGAACGTCTCGATCGCGGCGCGCGCCGCGGCGTGGCTGTCCATGGTGGCGACGCCGATCTTGAGGCCCTTGGCCTTCAGCCGGCCGAACAGCGCCGCCAGATCGGTAACCGGCGTCGGCCGCATCTCCATGCTCTTGGCGAAGTTCGCATCGAAGCGGCGGGTGAGCCGCGCCACGGTCCAGTCGCCGCCGGCGACCCGCGCCCAGATCTCGGCGATCTCGGCGTTGGTGCCCGCGGCCAGGGACGAGTGGGGGTCGAGCCTTTTCGTGGCGGCGTCATAGCCGCTCTCGACCAGGAGCTTCAGCGCCAGCGCCTTGTCGCCACCCGCGACCTCGTTCGCGGTGTCGAGATAGAGCGGCATCCAGGTGGCGTTGAAGTCGAACAGCGTGCCGTCCTTGTCGAACAGCACCGCGCGCACCGGCGGGAGAAGGGTCACGTCACTCCCACCATGGCGACCGGATCGGAACGGCCGAGATCGGTTTGCTTCAGCATCCCGCGATAGAGCTCCTGCTCGCCCACGACGCCGACCAGCTCGCCCTCGGGGCCCAACAACACCAGCGGCCGCAAGGTCACCTGACGCACCATCACGGCGGCGCGCATGGGCGTCCGGGCGTTGCCCGTCACCATCACATCGCCGGCCATCCGGGCCAAGTCGAGGTCGGTACTGTAGGGCACGAATCTTCCGGGAGCGCCCGCCACCTTGAGCTCGGCCGGACGGCCCGCGACATCGAGTCGGACGACGCAGCGTCCGGCCCGATCGAGCTGGACGATAGAAGGATCAGACGGGTCGCGCTTGAGCTCGCTCAGCGGCCGCATAAGGGTCCCCCCCTTCAGGACCGTCAGCGGATTCATCGAAGCCACGAACTGGCGCACATAGTCGTTGACCGGATTGAGGATGATGTCCTCCGGCACGCCGAACTGTACTACCTTTCCGGCCTCCATGATGGCGATGCGGCTGCCGATCTTGAGCGCTTCGTCCAGATCGTGGCTCACGAACACGATGGTCTTGCGCAAGCTCCGCTGCAGCTCGATGAGTTCGTCCTGGAGATGCTCGCGGATCAGCGGATCGAGAGCAGAGAACGGCTCGTCCATCAGAAGGACGTCGGCCTCGGTCGCGAAGGCACGCGCCAGGCCGACGCGTTGCTGCATGCCGCCCGAAAGCTCGTGCGGAAACTTGTCGGCGAACTTGTCGAGCCGAACCAGCTTGATCTTCTCGTCCACGATCCGGTCGCGCTCGGCCTTCTCGAGCCCCCGAATGTCGAGGCCGAACCCGACATTGTCGCGCACTGTGAGCCAGGGCATCAGCGCAAACTGCTGGAACACCATAGAGATGCGGTTGCGGCGCATCTGGCGCAGCTTGTTCTCGTCGCAGCTCGTAACGTCGATCTCGCCTTGTCCGTCATGCACCCAGATGTGCCCCCGCGAGACACGGTTGAGACCATTGATGCAACGCAGGAGCGACGATTTCCCAGAGCCCGAGAGCCCCATCAGCACCAGAATCTCGCCCTCGTTCACGAAGACAGAGGCGTCGTGCACGGCGACCAGGCTGCCGGTCCGGTCGAGGATGGCGTCGCGCCCCTCGCCCTGATCCAGCATCGTCAGGGCATCAGGAGCGCGCTCGCCGAAGATCACGTCGACATGCTCGAAGCGGACGGCGCTGGCGCCGGAGAGAGTCGAATTTTTCTCAGTCATGGATTCAGGCCTTCGGAAGTTTGAGCGAACCGCGACGCTGTGGACGCTTCAAGATGCGGTCGAGCGCGATCGCCAGCACAACGATGCAAAGTCCTGCGACTACACCCCGTGCCACGTCTGCCTGGGCGAGCGCCCGAATCACCGGAACACCGAGCCCGTCGGCGCCGACGAGGGCGGCGATCACTACCATCGACAGCGACAGCATGATCGTCTGAGTGACGCCAGCCATGATTGTGGGCAGCGCCGCCGGCAGCTTCACGCGCGTCAGCAACTGCCAGCGGGTGCAACCGAAACTCTCACCCGCCTCGATCAGCGGTTTCTGCACTTGGCTGATGCCGAGATAGGTCATGCGGATCGGCGCCGGGGCCACGAAGATCACCGTAGCGATCATCCCCGGCACCATGCCCAACCCGAAGAAGACCAGCGTCGGCACCAGATAAACGAAGGTTGGAATTGTCTGCATCATGTCGAGAATCGGCGACAAGAACTGGTAGAAGAGCGGCCGGCGCGCGCAGAAAATTCCCATCGGCACGCCGATGGCGAGTGATACGAAGCTCGAATAGATCACCAGAACCAGGGTCTCGACCGTGTCCGGCCAAAGCTGCTGGTTGAGGATGAAAAGGAGGCCCACCACGACAAAGGCGGTGATCGCCCAGCTTCGTTGCAGCCAGTGCGCGATCCCCGCGATGATGGCGATCAGGACGACCGCCGGAACCTGCTGCAGCAACTCGGCCGTGCCCTCGATCGGATATTTGAGGCCGTTGGTGATGCCATCGAAGAGCCACTCGAAATTGCCGGTGAGCCAGTCCACTGCTGCCTTGGCCCAAAGGCCGATAGGGACCGGTGCACTGCCGATCCACTCGTCGATGCCGGCGATCCATTGCCAGAACTGATCCATGAGCCCGTCTCCCAGAGAACACCCGGCCTTTTTCTCGTCCACGGCGGATCGGCCGCAGCGGCCGGGGTTGGCCATTTGTCGATTTATATCATCTTCGCAAGGCTTGGCGCCTCGTCATGAAAAAAGCGGCGGCGTCCGGCCTGTGAAGGCCGAAAGCCGCCGCTGCCTTTTGCAGGGTGGGAGACTTAGAGCCCCAGGCTCTTCTTCACCGCCGCCAAGCCGTCCTTGCCATCGGCCGTCGTCACGCCGGCGAGCCACTTGTCGAGCGTACCCGGGTTGGCCTTGAGCCAAGCCGCCGCCGCCGTCTCGCCATCCTTGCCCTTGCCGATCTCATCCATGATCGAGGATTCCATCGGCAGGTCGAACTCGAGATTGGCGAGCAGCTTACCGACATTCGGACAGTCGGCGCTGTAGCCGGCGCGCGTCAGGGTCTGCACCTGGGCGTCGCCAAAGCCGTCGGCCTCGAAGCCGCTCAGATATTTGAGTGGCATCTTGCCCATGATCGGATGGGGCGCCCAGCCCAGGAACACGATCCAATCCTTGTTCTTCATGGCCTTCTCGGCCTGGACCAGCATGCCCTGCTCGGAGGACTCGACCAGCTTCCAGCCCTTCAGGTTGTTCTCCGGCTTGTCGATCTCGGTCTGCACGATCTTGTTGCCGTCGTTGCCGGGCTCGATCCCGTAGAACTTGTGATCGAACTTGTCGGCATGCGTGCTCAGATCCTTGATGTCCTTGACGCCGGCGTCATAGACATAGTCCGGCACCACCGGCCCATAACCTGCGCCCGGCAGATTGGTGCGGATCATTTCGATGGTCTTGGCATCGATATAGGGTTTCACGTTCGGCGCGTTCGACGGCATCCAATTGTCGAGAAAGATATCGAGATCCTTGTTCTTCAGGCTCTCGAGAATGACCGGCAGCGCCAGGCCTTCCTTGTCGTCATATTTGTAGCCGAGTCCCTTGAGCACGGTCCGGAACAGCCCGTTCTGGGCGAAATTGTCGGTCCAGCCGACATTGGCCAGACGCACCGTCTTGCAAGCGGCAGGCTCGGCCGCCTGGGCCTGCCCGGCCAGTGTCAACCCGAGCGCAACCGCGCCCAGCAGCAGAAATTTACGCATCGCCATGGAAGTCCGCCTCCTGTTGCCTGAGATCGCCGATGCTGTTGGATCGCCATCGGACGGCCCAGTGCTGTTGCCCTCGGAGCCCCTGTCGGAGTCCCCGGGGGGTGGATGAACCCGATCGATCATAACCCTGCAGCCTGGGCCTTTGGGTTGACCGAACGGTCCATTCCAGGAAGCTAGCAAGCCTCCCGGCCAGCGAAATCCCCTATCCGCGTCATGGATTTGCGTCGGAGCGGCAGGTTTCGATCAAGCTTGCAGGAGTGTCCCAGCACAATCGCAAGCGAGAGGGTTGGCGGCAACGGGCCGGCGGCCGGCGCTCAGAGCGTCACGCCGAGCCGGCGGGCCTGCTTGGCGCTGAGCGCCTGGAAGACGCGGTCCGACAGCATCGCCATCAGGGCGATCGAGCCGCCGGCGATCACGCCCATGCCGAAATTCGCCGAGGTCATCGAGCCGAACACCATCTGCCCCAGATCGCGCGTGCCGACCAGGGCTGCGATCACCAGCATGGTGATGCCCAGCATGATGGTCTGGTTGAGGCCCAGCATGATCTGCGGCAGCGCGATCGGAAGGCGCACCTGCCAGAGGATCTGGCGCTCGGTGCAGCCGATCATATGCGCCGCCTCGATCACATGGCCGGGCACGCTGCGCAGGCCATGCTCGGTATAGCGGACGGCCGGCACGATCGCATAGGACATGATCGCGAGCAGCGCCGAGAAATCGCCGATCTTGAACAGCATGATGATCGGGATGAGATAGACAAACTGCGGCATGGTCTGAAGCGTGTCGTTGATCGGCCGCAGCACCGCGGAGACGCGGTCGTTGGAGGCGGCCCAGATGCCGAGCGCCGTCCCGATCATGAAGGAGAGCGCGACGCTGCCGATCATCAGATAGATGCTCCACATCGCCGGCAGCCAGGCGCCGCCGAGCAACATGAAGCCCATCGAGAAGAAGGCGAAGACGCCGAGCCGCCAGCCGCCGGCACCCACGGAGAGCGCGATGACGACCGCCATGAAGGCCGGCCAGGGCGTGCCGCTGGTGCCGTAGTAATAGAGGCCGCCCATGATCACGACCGGCACCAGCCCGCGCCAGCCCCATTGCCGCCAGGCAAGCGCGCCGATCGCCGCCAGGATCGCGACAAAGACCGCGGCCACGGTCGGGGACATGTCGAAGCCCCAATAGTTCGCCCGGACCGAATTCACCAGTCCGATGCGCAGCGGCAGCATGTAGAAGAACAGCGCGGCGTTCTTGATGGCGTCGAGCGCGCCGCCGAGATTGACCACGATCCAGTCGACCATCTCGTTGAGCGGCTTGGCCGGGCGGATGACCCAGCCCTCGGGCCAGTCGTTGAAGGCCGGGATGACGAGCTGCAGCAGCAGGCTCGCGACCAGGGCGGCCAGCGCGAAGGTGATATAGGGATGGCGGCGCCAGATCGGCCCCTCAACGGGCAATTTGGTCTCGCCGGCACGCCGGCTGAAGCCATGGCCGATGCGGTCGAGCATCATCGCCAGCAGCGCGATGACGATGCCGGCCAGCAGGCTCTGCCCGAATTCCGCCTTGCGCAGGGTCGAGATCACTTCCCAGCCGATATCGGCGAAGCCGCCGATGGTGGCCGCGATGATGACCATGCTCAAAGCCGCCATGATGCATTGATTGAGGCCCAGCATGATGCCCGGCATGGCGGCCGGCACCTGCACCCACCAGGTGAGCTGGCGGTTGCTGCAGCCGGCCATCTGCCCCGCCTCGGTGATGTTGGGCGCCACATTGGCGACGCTGATCATCACGTTTCGCACCATCGGCGGAACGGCGAAGATGACGCTCGCCACCAGACCCACCACCGGCCCATAGCCGAGGAACAGGATGAGCGGGGTCAGGTAGGAGAAGGTCGGGACAGTCTGCATCACGTCGAGAACCGGCTCGAGCACGCGCCGCACCCGCGCCGAATGGGCGCCCCAGAGGCCGAGGAAGAGGCCGGCCACGGCCGAAAGCGGCACGGCGATGCCGACCAGCGCCAGCGTCACCATGCTCTCGTCCCAATAGCCGGTGACCACCATGTAGAGCAACGACAGGGCCGTGAACCAGGCGAGCCGACGCCCGCCGGCGGCATGCGCCATGGCGGTCGCGCTGAGCACGACCGCGGGCCAGGGCAGCCAATGGAGCAGGCCGCGCAGCCACAGCATCGGGAACTCGAGCAGCCAGGAAAGGGCGCGAAAGATGAACTTGAACCAGTCGACGACGGCGCGCATGCCGTCATTCAGCACGGTGTCGATCGGCGGCACCCACTCCTTAGGATAGGCCACCAGCCAGGGGAACTGGCTGCGGAGCAGGAAGCAGACGAGACAGAAGACGAAGACGCCCGCCCAGACCAGCGCCCACCCGTCGATGCGCTTCGCCGCCGCGGCAGGCAGGCCGCCGGTGCCAGCGACAGCCGTCATCGCGGGGCCGCCCCCTCCGCCAGGGCCGCGAGCACGCCCTGGGCCGTGATATGGCCGCAGACGGCGCCGCTCTCGTCGGTGCAGGCCAGGGCCTCGACCGAGCTTTCGAAGCGCGGGATCACCATCTCCAGCGAAAGATGCATCGGCACGCTGCCGCCGATCACGATCTTCGATTCCATCGGCAGCATGACATCGCGCGCAGTGATGACCTTGACCCGCGGCACATCGCGGGTGAACTCGGCGACATAGGCGTCGGCCGGATGCGTCACCACCTCCGACGGTGTGCCGATCTGCACCACCGCGCCATCCTTCATGATGGCGATCCGGTCACCCAGACGCAGGGCTTCGAGGAAGTCGTGGGTGATGAAGACGATGGTCTTGTGCAGCAGCTTCTGCAGCCGCAGGAACTCGTCCTGCATCTGGCGCCGGATCAGAGGATCGAGCGCCGAGAAGGGCTCGTCGAGGAACCAGAGCTCCGGCTCGACCGCGAGGCTGCGGGCGATCCCGACGCGCTGCTGCTGGCCGCCGGAGAGCTGACTGGGATAGCTGCGCTCGCGGCCCTTGAGGCCCACCAGCTCCAGCATTTCGCCCGCGCGCTGCAGCCGGGCCTGGGGCGTCATGCCCTGGACCTTCAGCGGAAAGGCGACATTGTCGATCACGCTCAGATGCGGCATGAGCCCGAAATTCTGGAACACCATACCCATCTTGTGGCGCCGGATATCGGTCAGCTGCTCGCGCGAGGCCTTGAGCAGGTCGGCGCCGTTGAAGACCACTTCGCCCGCGGTCGGCTCCACCAGCCGCGAGAGGCAGCGCACGATGGTCGATTTGCCGGAGCCCGAGAGCCCCATGATGATGAAGATCTCGCCCTGATGGACATCGAAGGAGGCGTCGCCGACGGCGACCACATGGCCGCTCTCGCGGATCTTGCGGGCCTGGGCCGCAGCGTCGGCGACCTTCCCGTCACGGCCGGGAAAGAAACCATCCGCATTCGCGCCATAGACCTTCCACAGGTTACGGCAGGAAAGTTTCACCTCACGCGCCATGCTCACGGGCTTCCGGCTCTAAGGAAAAACAAGAGGCCGGACCCTCGGGGTCCGGCCTCTCCGGCGTCCGTCGCGATCAGCTGCCGGCCATCGCCGCATCCATCTGCGGCTTCCACTTGGCTTCGTTCTGATCGACCCATGCCTTGACCACCGTCTCGAGATCCTGGCCCTCCGCGTCGATTTTGTGGATCAGCGGGATCTGGTCGTCGGCCGAGAAGGTGAAGGACTTGAGGAATTTATAGGCCGCGGGCCATTTGTCCTTCATGCCCGACCAAGCCACCTTGAAGGTGATCGGAATGTCGACAAAGCAGTCGCCGGTCACGTCCGGGTTGGGACCCGCCTTGGGATCGTTCATGCAGGCGTCGCTGTAGGGCGGCAGATCGACCTTGTGCAGATCCATCTCGGCGAAGATCCAGTGCGGGGTCCAGAACATCACGACGATCGGCTCTTTCTTCGCGTAGGCCGCCTTCAACTCCGCCACCATCGCGCCCTCGCTGCCACCCGGCACCGACTGGTAGGGCAGCTTCAACGCCTTGATGATGTCGACGTTGCGGGCACCCCAATCGAGCGGATAGTCGAGCAACCGGCCTTCGGGGAAGGTCTCGGGCGTCGAGAACAGCTCGGCGCATTTCGCGAAAGCATGCCAATCCGGCAGGCCGGGGCATTTCTCCTCGACATAGGTCGGGTAATACCAGCCCTCGCCGGCCACCAGGCCGAGCTTGCCGAGATCCTCGACCTTGCCGGTTGCGCTGGCGGCCTTGTAGGCATCGCCGACATTGTTCGACCAGATTTCGAGGCTGGCGGTGACGGTGCCGTCCTGAATGGCTTCGAACTGCGGCAGATAGCCGGCGACCGTGTATTCGACGTTGTAGCCCATCCGCTTCAGCACTTCGCCAGCCACGTAGGTCGTGATGTGCTGCCCGGTCCATTCATTGATGGCGAGCTTGATGGTGTCCTTGCTCTCAGGGACAGCGGCGTGCGCCGGAGCGCCCGCCATCAGGCCGGCCATGAGCGCGGCCGCGCCCAGAATCCGGGTCGTAAACCTGCGATACATCTTCGGTATGCCTCCCAGCGTCTTGCCGTGATTGTGTTGGTTTTTGGTGCTTGCGGGCGCCACCGTCGAGGGTAACGCCACCGGCCGGAACTCGGCGGAACCAGCCTCGGGACTCTATACGCGGAGCCAGACCGCCCGCAAGCAAGCCCATGGCAAATCAATGGCTTTTTTCATGTCCAGCGGCCATCGACGGGGATCGCCCGCGATCTTGACCCTTCGGCCAGCATCGATGGCTCCGGCCCCGTCTGTCCGCACTTTCAGCCCGGCCGGGAGGGTCGATTCAACGCCCAATCCACCGGTGCAAGCAACCTCACGCCGAGGCTGTTTGAATGACTTTTCCGTCAGGCCCCGGCATCAGGGTGTCGATCAGTCCCGCACCGATGATCAGCGTGCCGCCCACCATTTCGCGCCAGCCGAAAGGTTCATCGGTGAGGAATGCCGCGGTGGCGGCGCCCACCAGCGCCTCGCCCATCAGAAGAATGCCGACCCGGCCGGGATCGAGCCGCTTCGTGCCCCACATCAGGAGAAGCTGTGTCGGCACCCAGAGCAGCGGACCCAGCAGAATCAACCAGGGCAGGAATCGCGCGAAATCGTCGAGACGCGGCAGGTTCTCGAACAGCGTCTCCGGCATGACGGCGAGCGGCACCAGGACCGAGGCGAGCAGCCCGACCACGAAGAATGACAACGATGACTCGTATGGCGCGATGTCGCCGCGCTTGCGGATCACCACCAGCGAGAAGGCCCAGAGGATGCCGGACGCCAGCGCCATCCAATCGCCCAGCCGGCTCGGGATCGGCAGCCAACCTTTGGCACCGAGCACGATCGCGAGCCCGCCGAAGCCCAGCAGGATGGTGACGATCCGGACCGGCGTGATGGGCTGGCCCAGGAACAGGCGCGCCAGCAGCGTGCTCCAGATCGGCGTCAGATAGAACAGCAGCATGGCGTGGATGACGTCGGTCGTGAGGATGGCATTGTTGTAGAGGACGAAGGCGGCGCCTCCGAACAGCCCCATCAGGAACAGGGGACCGATGGCCTTCCAGCGGCGCCAGCGCCGGAGCGCCAGCGGCAGCATGACGAGGGTCGCGGCCACCTCCCCGCCGATGGTGGCCCAGGGGCCGACGAGGCCTGTGCTTTCCAGATGGCGCAACGGAATCCAGAGCGCCCCCCAGACGCAGCCGGCGACGGTCACGGCCAGCGCGGCCAGAAGCGATTCGCGCGTCGGTCCCATCCGGCTCACGCCCGCGGCCCGAGAGTTGACCCGGCGCGATCCCGACCGGCTAGACTGCATCGATGCAGCCGATCAATCCCCGATCCTTCTATCCCGAAGGGCCGCTCTGGCATCAGGGCCGGCTCTATTACGTCGAATATTCCGAAGATCGCGTCATGTGCTGGGACGGCGCGCAGAACCGTCCGGTCTGGCATCGAGCCGGCAGCGGCCCCTGCTCGCTCATTCCCGCGGCCGAGGGCGGCCTCTGGGTCGCCTGTTTCAGCGGCGACCGGCTTGAGCGCATCAGCCTCGACGGGCAGTGCCTCGAGCGCGTCGAGCCGGGTCCCGGGGACCAGGGCTTCGGGGGCCCGAACGACTTCACGAGCGATGGCGAAGGCGGGTTCTATTTCACCGGATCGGGCGCCTTCGACGTGACGGCACCCAGGACGGGCCGCGTGTTCCATCGCGCGCGCGACGGCCGCCTGCGCTGCGTGGCAAGCGACATCCAGTTTGCCAACGGCCTGGCGCTCTCGCCCGATGGCCGCCGCCTCTTTGTCAGCGCCCATCTCGCGAAGGAGCTGCTGGTCTTCGAGCGCTGGCCGGACAGCAGCCTGGGGCCCGCGCGACGCTTTCTGTCGCTGCCAGACCTGCTGCCCGAACCGGCCTTCGCCAATGGCTATACCGGCGGTGACGGCATGAAGATCGATCGTTCGGGCCGGTTCTATATCTGCCAGTTCGGCGCCGCGCGCATTCTCGTCTGCGCTCCGGACGGCGCGTTCATCCGGGCGATCGAGATTCCGGATCGCGACGTGACCAATGTGGGCTTCGGGCCCGACGAGAGCAGCCTGTTCGTCACCGCCGTCACCGATTCCTGGACGGCGCCCTATCCCGGCCTCGTTTACCGGCTCGACAATCCGATGGTCCTGCCCCCGCATGGGCGGCAGTGAACCGATTTTCGGCGCCCTTGTCCAATCGCCATCCTGGTGCCTGAAGGCACCGGCCGAAGGTTTCCGAGCCGGTCTCGCTATGGACCCTCGCCGGACTATCGCCGACAATCGCGGGCACGAGCGCCCGATGGCCAGAACCCGTGCCAGGACCCGACGCAAGATCGCCGCGCCCCGCCCTCCCCAGGGCCATGCGCGAAAGCCCGCGCAGCGCGCGGGCGCGGTGTCGATCGGAGGATGGGACCCGGCCGCCCTGGGCGGCGTCGCCTCCAGCATCGCCACCGCGGATTTCTATCCGACATTGATGCGGACCGTGGCGGCGACGCTGGGCGCCGATCTCGCCATGGTCATGCGCTACTCGCGGCACAGCGCGCCCGACTATGTGGTGCAGGACGATCTGGAGCCCGAGCATATCGAGCTTTATCGCGGCGGCCTCTATCGCGTGGATCCCGTCTATCGCCTTTGCCGGAGCGGCGAGCCGCGCGGCGTCTATACGCTCGCCGACGTGACCACGCCGGAAGAGCGTTCCGGTGACTACTTCAACGTCTTCCTCGCCCTGACCGGCATGGCGGACGATCTGGTGGTGCTGTTTCCGGGGCCGGCGGGCACCAGCATCGGCCTCGCCTATGAGCGCAAGACGGTGTTCCGCCGCCGCGAGGTCACGAGGCTGCGGCAGATCTACCCCCTGCTCGAAGGCCTCCAGACCGCTCATGAGCGCCTGATGCTGGCGAAGCTCGCCAGTCTCGAACGCTCGCCCGACAAGCCGATCCGGATCGTCGATCACCGGGGCCAGGGCATCTTCGAAAGCAAGAGCTGGCAGCGCGCCTTGATCGATAATCCCGGCGCCCTCGCGAAGCTGAACGCCCTGGACGGCGAGGCCCCCGTCAGCCTCGAGCTCGCCCCGGGGCTGGTGCTTCACGCGGAACCGCTGGACGCAGGTTTTGCACTCGCACCCAACGGCCGCCTGCTGCTGCTCGAAACAGCGAATGACGGCCTGCCGCCGCTCGACTACGGCCAGGCGACGGTGCGCTTCCTCGAGGACCGGCTGACGCCGCGCGAGCGCGATATCGTGGGGTTGATGCTGCTGGGCTTTCCGACACTCAAGGTCGCCGAACGGCTGGGCCTCAGCCTGAACACGATCAAGAATCACAAGAAACGCCTCTATCACAAGCTCGACATCACGACCGAGCGCGAACTGTTCCTGAACTTCGTATCCTATCTTTTCGGGCAGCGCTGACGCCCCCGCCGCTTCGCTTGGCCCGTTCGGGTCCATTGGCCTGGACGCGTGGATCGGCGAGCCTGGAACCGCCGCCGTTGGGGAGAACGATCGAATGACCGTCGCACCATCGCTTCAAGCCTATATCGATGCCTTCGCCGCCAAGGACGCGGAGATGGCGTCGGCACTCTTCGCCGATGGTGCCGTCTATGAGATGCCGCTGCTGGGGCAAAGGCTGTTCGGACGGCGCGAGATCAGGGCCGGCCTGGCGCACATCTTCGCGCTCGCCGAGCGTTGCGCCTTCGAAATCGAGACCGCGCAGTCCGGACCGGGTGCCACCATCGCCGAAGGCCGCCTCAAGGCCAAGCTCCACCGCGATCGCGACCCGGTCGAGATGCCGGCGGCGCTGGTCATGCAAGCCCGCGACGGCGCCATCACGCGGCTCTCCGTCTATCTCGACGCGCGGCCCTACCGACTCTGGAGCGACGGGCCGATCTTCGCCCCGACGCGCTGACCTCTTCGTTCGACAGGAGTCATCCCATGCCGAGCACCTTCACGCCCCGCCAGGCCATCGAGCTCTATTGCAGCGCTTTCGCCCGTCGCGCGCCCGACGAGATGGAGGCCCTGTTCGCCGAGGATGCCGTGTTCGACCTGCCCCTCAACGACACGCGCCATCACGGCCGCGCCCAGATCATGCGCGAGACCCGCACCGCCATCCGCGGCTTGCGAAACATCGAGGTGGTGATCGACCACATCGCCGAGCAGGGCTCGACGGGCTTTGCCGAAGGCTATTTCTACGCCGAGCATGTCGGCATCTCGCCGCATGTGGATGGCACGCCGGGCCGGCTGGATTTCAAGTTCGTGGCCGTGGCCGCGATGAAGAACGGCAAAGTGGCGCGCTGGACGGAGTATTTCGACACCAAGCCGCTCAAGCCCCGCGAACGCAGCCGGATCTATCCGATCACCCGCCGCTCGCCCTATTGGGAGGGCAGCGTGGAGGCCGGCGTCTCGGAGTTCATGATCTACAACCATGTCTATTTTCCGCTGGTCTATCACCATTCGCCGGCCGAGGAATATGCGGCCCTGACCGAGCGCGTCACGCTCTGGGACGTCGGCTGCGAACGGCAGACCGAGATCGCCGGCCCCGATGCCGTCGCTTTCGCGAACTTCCTGACCACGCGCGATCTCGCCAAGCTCAAGCCCGGCGATTGCCGCTATACGGTCGCCTGCGACCCCGACGGGCAGATCATCTGCGATCCCGTGCTGCTGCATCCGAAGAAGGATCTGATCTGGCTCTCGCATGGCGATGCCGATCTGACGCTCTGGGCGCGCGGCATCGCGCTCCAGGGTCGCTATCGGGTCGAGGTGCGCGAGCCCGACGTGGCACCGCTCCAGATCCAGGGACCGCATGCGATCGAGGTCCTGCGTCCCCTCGTCGAAGCCTCGATCGAGCAGATCGGATTCTACAAATGCGTGACGACCCGTGTCGCCGGCATCGAGGCCGTGGTCTCACGCACCGGATGGAGCGGCGGCCCGGGCTACGAGGTCTTCCCGCTCTCGAGCGCGCGCGCCATGGATCTCTGGCATGCCATCCGCGAAGCCGGGCGGCCCTACGAGATGATGGTGGTCGGCCCCATCGTGGACCGCGCGGTCGAGAAGGGCGTGACCGACACCGCCTATCACAGCAATTCCGGGATGAACCCCTACGAGGCGGGACATGGCCGGCTGGTCGATCTCGACAAGGGCGATTTCGTCGGGCGCGAGGCGCTCGCCCGGGTCGCCGCGGAGGGTCCGAAGCGCAAGACGGTCGGGCTTTTCATCGAGGGCGACCTGCCGAGACTCGAATGGTATTGGCCGCTGGAGGACGAACGGGGCCGCCCCGGCGAGGTGCGCTGGGCGGTCCATTCCTGGGCGCTGGACCGCAGCATCGGCATCGCCTTGGTCGACGCTTCCCTCGCCGTCGGGGACCCGGTCAGGGTACACCACCCGTTAGGCAGCCCGCGCGCGATTGTCACCGATCTCCCGTTCGTGTGAGATTCGTGGGGTGAAGAAGGTAAATTTCCCTGACACCGTCTTTTTCGAAGCCTCGCACCCCGAGTCGAGAAAGCGGCGGCCCATAATGGGCTTGCCGGCCGGTCTTGCCAGTCCGCATAAGGGCCGCCAGAGCCGGTTATTGTTGGTTGATTGTCCAGTCCGGTGAACCTGATAGCATTCCAAGCAGTTGGGGAGACCTGCTGGAATGCCAAAGCTTGGACTGGAACCTATCCGCCGCCGCCAACTGATTGAAGCGACGATCGCGTCAATTCACGAGGACGGTCTTGCCGACACCACGGTGTCGCGCATCAGCGCAAGAGCCGGCATGTCGCCCGGCATCGTGCACCATTATTTCGTCAACAAGGACGACCTGCTGGAGGCCACGCTGCGCACGCTGGGGGGCCAGGTGCGCGAGGTCACCCGGCTCCGTCTGGGCGAGGCCACCGATCCACGCGACAGGCTGCGGGCGATCATCGGCTCCTGGTTGGCACCCGAGCAGTTGACCCCGGCCGCCGTCGCCGCCTGGCTTTCATTCTGGGCCCAAGGCCGCAAGCAGCCGCGCCTCGCCCGTGTGCAGCGCGCGATCGTCTGCCGGCTCGATTCCAGCCTGCGTCACGAACTGAAGCAGCTCTTGCCGACGATCGACGCGGTGCGGGTGGCCGAAGGCCTGAGCACGCTGCTCGAGGGTCTCTGGTTGCGTGCGGCGCTCTCGCCCTATGGCCTCGAGACCGAGCGCGCCATGCTGATCGCGATCGACTATCTCGAGCTGCAGTTGAACAAGCGCCGCGAACCGCAGCCGGCCTGAACTAGAGCCGACCCAGATAATAGTCTTCGAGCGCCTGCTGGATCTCTTCGCGCGTGTTCATGACGAAGGGGCCGTGACGCACCACCGGCTCGCCGATCGGTGCCGCCGCCAGCAACATCGCCGATGCGCCTTTCGCGCCGGCCGTCATCGCCAGCGCCTCCCCTTCCGATCCCATCACCGCCAGTGAGCCCGTCGGCACCGTGACGCCGCCGATCGCCACCTCGCCCGCGAAGACGAACAGCAGCAGCGTGTGGCCCGTCGCGACCGGCACCTCGAAGGCGGCCTTCGGCTCGAAGCGCAGATCGGCGTAGAGCGGATCGACCGAGATGCCCTCGACCGGTCCGCGCCGGTTGCCGAGCGTCCCGGCGATCACCTTGGCGGTCACGCCGGGAGCCGGCGTCGAGAGCGCCAGCTGGTCGGCTTCGAACTCCTGATAGCGCGGCGCGCGCATCTTGAGGGCCGCCGGCAGATTGACCCAGAGCTGGAAGCCCTGCATCAGCCCCTCGGTCTGCTCGGGCATCTCCGAATGGATGATGCCGCGACCGGCCGTCATCCATTGCACGCCGCCCGGCCCCAGCACGCCTTCATGGCCATGATTGTCTTTGTGGCGCATGCGACCCGCCAGCATGTAGGTCACGGTCTCGAAGCCGCGATGCGGGTGATCGGGGAAGCCGCTGATATAGGCATCCGGATCGTCGGAGCCGAACTGGTCGAACAGCAGGAACGGATCGATCTGCCCCAGCCGCGGCGTGCCGATGATGCGGCTGATCTTGACCCCGGCGCCGTCGGTGGTCGGCACGCAAGGAAAGAGCGCCGCCACCTGCCGATGGGTCGTCCCGCCTTTGGCCGTCGCTTCAGGGGTCGGTCTCGCCATGCCCGTTCTCCTTCGCCGCCGATATCGGACGGGACGGACACGGGGTCAAGGCACTCGAGGGTAACCGGCTTTAGGCGCCGGGGCGACGCCTGGCGCCGACGACGCCCTTCTCGGTCACGACCTGGCGCATCTTGATGTCATGCGGCTGCGGATGGATGGTTTCGAGCCGGCCCATCTCGAAGCCGATCCCGATGGCCGCATGGCCGGCACCCAGCTTCGCCAGGGTGCGGTCGAAATAGCCGCCGCCATAGCCCAGCCGATAGAAGTCGGGCGTGAAGCCCACCACGGGCGCCAGCAGCAGGCGCGGCACGACTTCTTCCTTTGCCGCCGGGATCGGAATGTTCCAGACGCCGAGCTCCATTTTGCTGCCGGGCCGCCAGGGCCGAAAGACGAGCGGCGTCTTCGGCTCGACCACGACCGGCAAGGCGAGCGTGAAGCCCTCGCCATCGAGGGTCCGCATCAGTGGCCGCAGATCGGGTTCGCCGCGGAACGGCCAATAGAAGCTGATCGGCCCCTCGCTCTCGCGCAGGATCGGCTCCAGCGTCTCGATGATGGCGCGGGTCCAGCGCGCGCGAATCTCCTGCACAGTCGCGACCCTTGCAGCGATCAGCCGCTCGCGCTCGAGCTTGCGCCAGGGCCGCACCTCGTCCCAGCTCATCTTGGCCTGGCTCATGCGCGCATCGCCTCCAACCGGTCGAGGGCCGCGTCCGCCTCCGCCATCATGTCGGCGATCACCTGCGCCGCGGACCGAGCCCTGGTGATCCGCCCTGCCCCCTCGCCGGCAAAGGGCGGCATCTTCTCGAGATCGCCGGTGGTGCTGCGCAAGGGCGAATGGGTGCTGAATTTGAGGATCGGATCGCCCGCATCCTCGCCGATCGGCTCGCGCGGCAGCTTGTCCGGGTGATGGCCCCAGAGCTTGTGGCCGACGGCCTCGGTCAGGCTGTTGCGCAGGACCCGCACGGGGGAGTTGGGGGGCCAGTTGATCGCGAAGAGGTCGGTATGGACCGTGTCGCCGCTCCTGGCATCGAGGATGCGCCGCTTGTGGAAGTCATGGGCGAAGGATTCCGGAGTCGGCAGGAACACCGTGCCGCAATGGACGCCATCGGCGCCGAGCGCCATCGCGGCCAGCATATCGGCGCCGGCAACGATGCCGCCGGAGGCCGCGATCGGGACCTTCACCGCCGCCGCGACTTCGGGCAGCAGCACCGAGAGCGGCAGTTTCCCATGCACATGGCCGCCGGCCTCCACGCCCTGCACGATGATGACATCGGTGCCCGCCCGCTCCGCCTCGATCGCCGCGGCGACGCTGCCGACCTGATGCAGCACCAGGCAGTCGGCCTCGCGGGCACGCGCGACGATGCCGGGCATCACGTTCCAGTGGAAGCACATCGCCGGCACCTTGGCGGCGAAACATACCTCGAGCTGCTCGTCGAGCAGCTTCGGATCGGTCGCGAAGGGAATGACATTGACACCGAAGGGCCGGCCGGTCCGGGTCCGGACCGCGGCGATCTCGCGGGCGATGAGCGCCGGCGGCTCGCGCACCATGCCCAGCAGGCCGAAGCCGCCAGCCTCGGAAACGGCGGCCGCGAGCTCGGAACGCGCGGGCCCGCCCATGCCGGCCGAGATGATGGGGTATCGGCAGCCAAGTTTCTCGGTGAGCCTGGTCTTGAAACCATGCCCGGTATTTTGTGCCATGCCTTGCTCCCGTTTGGCCGTCCGGAAGATTGGACGACCATCCAGGCCGGCAAGTCTGGTGCATAACCCGGGCGCCCAGCCCTGCAAAAAGCGGAAGGCTCCGTTGCGGGAAGCGGGCGGAACCGCCCGCCCCGCATCGGTTTTCAGCGCTGGCTCGCGGCCCAGTTGGGATTGATATAGACCGGCGCTTCGGAGCGCGGCAGCGGCGCGTTGCCCAGGATCATGTCGGCGGCCTTTTCCGCGAGCATGATGACCGGCGCGTTCAGATTGCCGCTGACGACGGTCGGCATGATCGAGGCATCGACCACGCGCAGGCCTTCCATGCCGTGAACCTTCAGCTCCGGATCGACCACCGCCATGCTGTCGGTACCCATTTTGCAGGAGCAGGAAGGGTGATAGGCGCTCTCGGCCTTGGCGCGGATGAAGGCGTCGATCTCGGCATCGGTCTTGACGTTGGGACCCGGCGCCAGCTCGGCGCCCCGGACGGCGTCGAAGGCCTTCTGCGCGAAGAGCTCGCGCGTCAGGCGGATGCCGGCGCGCATCTCCTGCCGGTCCTGCTCGGTCGACATGTAGTTGAACTGGATCCGCACCTTGTCGCGTGGATTGGCCGAGCGAAGTTTCACCCAGCCGCGGCTGGTCGAGCGCATCGGTCCCATATGGGCCTGGAAGCCATGACCCGCCTGGGTCTGGCTGCCGTCATAGGAGATCGCCATCGGGAAGAAATGATATTGCAGGTCGGGGTGCTCGACACCGGCGCGGCTGCGGATGAAGCCACCGGCCTCGAAATGGTTGCTGGCTCCCCAGCCGGTGCCGAACAGCGCCCATTCGATGCCGGTGCGCAGCTTGCCCAGCGCGTTGTAGCGCCCATAGAGCGTGATCGGCTGGGTCGCCTCCATCTGCACATAGGTCTCGATATGGTCCTGCAGATTCTGGCCGACGCCCGGCAGATGCTGCACCACCGGGATGTCGAAGGATTTGAGCTGCTCGGCATCGCCGACGCCCGAGAGCATCAGGATCTGCGGCGAGTTGATGGTGCCGCCGCTGACGATGACCTCGCGCTCGGCCCGCGCGCGATGGACCTGCCCGCCCATTTCATACTCGACGCCGACGGCACGCTTGCCCTCGAACAGGATGCGCGAGGTGAGCGCGCGGGTATGGACCGTGACGTTGGACCGCTTCATCGCCGGATGGAGATAGGCGCGGCCCGCGCTCCAGCGCCGGCCCTTGCGGGTCGTCATCTCGTAGGGCCCGAGGCCCTCCTGCTGATAGCCGTTCACATCCTGCGTGACCGGATAGCCCGCCTGCTTCGCCGCCTCGAGCCAGGCCTGCAGCAGCGGCGGAAAGGTCACCTGCGAGGAGACCCAGAGCGGACCGTCGCTGCCGTGATACTCGTCGCCGCCTTTGACGCGATGCTCGGCGCGCTTGAAGTAGGGCAGCACCTCGGAATAGGACCAGCCGCGATTGCCGCCCTGGGCCCAGCGGTCATAGTCGCGCGCATGGCCGCGGATATAGACCATGCCGTTGATCGAGGAGGAGCCGCCCAGCACCCGGCCGCGCGGGCACAGCATGACGCGGTTGTTCATGCCGGGCTCGGGCTCGGTCTGGTAATACCAATTGATCTTGTCGTCGGCCAGCGGATAGGCGAAGGCCGCCGGCATATGGATCTTCCAGTTCCACCAGCTGTCCGGCGGTCCCGCCTCCAGCACCAGGACGCGGTTCTCGGGCCGGGCCGAGATCCGGTTGGCCAGCACGGAGCCGGCCGAGCCGGAGCCGATGATGATGTAGTCGAACGCCTGGTCCGCCATCCGCAAATTCCTCCCCCGCTGGGCCTCTTCCTTACCGTCCGGGCCCATCGCCCGTCCAGGGTGCCTTGGGGACCAGCCAAGCGCCCGAACCCTTTGCGGGCTGGCCTTCGCGCGGCGGATTAGGGGCTGGAAACGTCAATTTGCGGGGGCATCCCTCTAGGCAGACCGGCGCCTCGCGGCGCAGCCTTGCCGGAGCGCTACTCGCCCTCGAAGCCCGCAAAGGAGCCTCGCATCATGATGATGGACTGGACCGCCTATCAGCAGCAACTCAAGGCCAATGTCGGCGAGATCGCGAAGCTCAGCCCCGAGACCCTCCGGGGCTATGCGGGGTTGAGCGGCGCCGGTCAGAAGACCGGGCATCTCGACGCCAAGACCCGCGAGCTGATCGCGCTCGGCGTCGCCATCTCGCTGCGCTGCGACGGCTGCATCGTCACCCACACCGACGCCGCCATCAAGAATGGCGCCACGAAGGAAGAGATCGCCGAGGCGCTCGGGGTCGCGATCGCGATCAATGCCGGCGCGGCCCTGGTCTATTCGGCGCGGGTGATGGACGCCTATGCGGCGCTGAAGCCGGCGGGGTGACGGGGAGCCTGCGCGTCAGAAGGCGATGGCCGTGATCAGATGGGCCATTATCCTTATCGCGCCCCCCGCGGCAATTGAACCCACGAACACCAAGAGGGCCTTCCATAACCGCGTACGCAAAATCAATCCGCGATCGGTAAGGCTGTCCGGGTTAAAAACCACATTGAGCGGATTGTAACGCAACCAGCCATTCGATCCGCCAGCTTTAGTATTGAATGGCAGACGTGCCATGCATATGACCGCAACAAACCAGCTTATAACTCCAACGATCCAACAACCCGCAAACAGGATGATAGTTATTGCTTTGAGAGCTTGGTCCATTTGCCAACGTTCCCCTTCGATGGCTGTCTGCTACTCGTGTAGTCGAAGAGGTTCGGTGCATTGCACGTTGCGGCTGCAGAACTTCAGAAAGGCGGCGCGGACCCCGGCGACACTCTTCTCAATGAACTGCATGCGGTGCCTGCATCGTCGATGTGCCCGCCATCTGTCGGCCCCGTGCCCTTTTTCCGAGCATCACATTATCAAAGACAACCCGATCTAGAAGGCCTAGGCAATCCGGCCGCCTTCCGGCCTTCTTGCCGATGCCCTAGCATGACGCGCACCGGCGAAACGGAGGCCGGGTTCGGAGATCCGGATTGCTCAAGCAGTTCATCGAGCGTTACCTGGAACCCGGCGAAAGCCTGGGCGAGGTCATCTTCGGGCTGATCATGCTGCTGACCTTCACGCTGGGCGCCAGCGTGCTGGCGGGGCTCGATATCATCACCGCCCGCCATATCATCCTCGCGGCGATCGGCTGCAATCTCGCCTGGGGCATCATCGACGCGGCCATGTTCGTGATGGGCAGCCTGTTCCTTCGCGCCCAGCTCTCGCGCTTTCACCGCCTGATGCAGGAGGCCAAGGATCACAAGACGGGGATCGCCGCGATCCGCCGCGTGATCGACCGCCGCTATGGCGAGTTCAGCGCGCCGGAGGACGTCGACCATCTGGCCGAGGGGATCTATCGGACGATGAAGGGCCGGCGACGCCTCCGGGCCCGCGTCAAGCGCGACGATCTGATGGGCGCCCTCATCGTCTTCGCGCTGGTCGCGGGTCCGAGCCTGCCGCCGGCACTGCCCTTCCTCTTCGTCGACGACCCCTTCGTCGCGATCCGCCTCTCCAACGCCATCCTGATCGGCATGCTGTTCCTGGCGGGATTCCGCTGGGCGCATTATACCGACGTCAATCCCTGGTGGGCCGGCGGCCTGCTGTCTCTCTTCAGCGTGGCGCTGGTCGCGGTCGCGATCGCGCTCGGCGGCTGAGGCTTCCGTTGATCAGACCTTGTGTCCCAGCTCCGAGCGCGGATCGAGGGTGGCGGCGACCGAGGACGTCGTGGTGACCGGCACGAAGGTCGCCTGATCGCGGCTGGGGAGCGCGGCGCGGCGCGTCATGCGCCAATGGGTGAAGAGCGCGATCGAGCCCGTCATCAGCGCCATATAGGCGAACAGCGACTGCGGCCCGAAATGGCCCATCAGCACCGACGCGATCAGCGGGCCGGCCGTGGCGCCGATGGCCCAAGCGAGCAGCAACCCGCTCGAAGCCGCGACCATGCGCTCCTTCGAGACATAGTCGAAGGCATGGGCGATCGCGAGGGGATAGATCACCGCCATGCCGCCGCCGAAGAGCAGCGGCAGGCCGATCACGATCCAGTCGGCGGCCTTGCCCTCGAGCCCGGCGAGGCTGAAGGAATAGTTCACCACGAAGAGCAGCGTCGTGGCGATCAGCACCACCAGCAGCACGGTGCGCCGGTCGAACTTGTCGGAAGCGCGCCCGATCGGCCATTGGAAGATCAACCCGCCGACGACGGCCATGCCCATAAAGAGCGAGACCTGGAACACGGAGAGATGCGTCGCCTGGGCATAGATCACGCCCATGCCATAGAAGCTGCCGGATAGGATGCCCGCGCCGGCGCAGCCGACCACGCCCAGGGGCGAGATGCGATAGAGCTCGGCCAGCTTCAGCGGCGCGACCTCCCGCAGATCGGGGCCCTGAACGTGTGTCAGCACGACCGGCACCAACGAGATCGAGAGCAGCAGCGCCGCGACACAATAGAGGGTCAGCGAGTGCACGTCGCTCAGATTGACCAGGAACTGCCCGACGCTCGAGGCGGCGTATGAGGTCACCATGTAGAGGGAGAGAATCTGGCCGCGCGTCGTATTGCTGGAGCGCTCGTTGAGCCAGCTCTCGATCACGGCGAAGAGGCCCGCCATGCAGAAGCCGTTGACTCCGCGTAGGATCGCCCAGGCATAGGGCTGGAACCAGAGCGCGTAGAGGAGAGTCACGGCGCAGACCAGGGCCGCGAAGGCGGCGAAGGCGCGGATATGGCCGACGCGCCCGATGAGATCGCGGCCCCAGAGGCTGCCGGCGACGAAGCCCGCGTAGTAGCAGGACATGACGAGGCCGGAGGTCTCGGCCGGCACCCCCTCGACGCCCAGCCGGATCGGCAGCAGGATGAACATCAGGCCGTTGCCAATGATCATGATGGCCGCCCCGAACAGGAGCGAGAAGACGGAACGGACGGCGGTGAACATGAGGGGAGGACCGGACTTGAACGGGAATTACAGGGTGGCGGCAGAATGACTGAGGACTTCGCTCTTCACCAGCAGCTCGCGGCCGACACGGTGCCGATCGCGGACTGGCCCTTGTCGTCGCTGCGGCTGATGCGCGCCGAGCGACGCTGGCCCTGGCTCATCCTGGTGCCGCGCCGGGCGGGCACGCGCGAGATCGCCGATCTGGACACGGCCGACCGGGCGCTGCTGATCGAGGAGATCGCCGACGCGACCCGGCTGCTGCAGGCCCTCTTCGGCCCCGACAAGGTCAATGTGGCGGCCATCGGCAATATGGTGGCCCAGCTTCATGTCCATGTGGTGGCGCGATTCCATGACGATCCGGTCTGGCCGAAGCCGATCTGGGGCCAGCTCCCGGCGGAGCCGTATGAAGCGGCGGCGCTCGAAACCCGCCTCGCCCAATTGCGCCACGCCCTGGCGACCGGACGACACAAGGGGTGAGGCATCTCTATTCTCTCCTCCCCCGCCTGCCCCCTTGTCATGCCCGGACTTGATCCGGGCATCCAGTGCCCCAGCCCCTGGATCGCCGGGTCAAGCCCACGGCTGTCCGGTTCCGGTTTCAGCTCCATTGTAGCGCCATTTGATGTGGGTTCGGAATTGGGGCGGTTTCGGGTTCGAGCAGGCGGTCGATGCGCCTGCGATGCATGAGGTTGGCGCGCACGAGGCGGGCGAAGGCCAACGGGCTGTGACCGTCCTTGATGGCTTTCTGTGCCAATCGCAACAACAGGAAAGCGATCAGGGCGACGGCGATCTGGATGCGAACGGCGTTCTCGGAAGTGCCGAGAAAGCGGGTGATTTTCAGGGTCTGCTTGACCCACCGGAAGAACAGCTCGATCGCCCAGCGGCGCTTGTAGAGGTCTGCGATCTCCTGGGCGCTGGCGTCGAGATCGTTGCACAAGATGCGCAGGATCTTGCCGGTTTCGGTCTTCACGCGGATCTCGCGGACCGGGTCTTGGAAGGGGTTTTTGCGGCTGGCGGCTTGGCGGGCCGGGAGATATCCGATCCGGTCGGAGAGAATGGCGCTGCCCCGGGGCAGGGCGTTCTCGGCGACGAGGGTCAGGGGTGTGTTGGATTTGAAGCGAGTGACGATGCGGCATCCGGCAGCGTCCAGCTTGGCCCACCAGGCATAGTCGTAATAGCCGAGGTCGAAGACATAGGTGGCGCCGGGCTCGACCGGCATGTCGTGGGCGGGGGTAATGTCGTTGACATTCGCCGCACTGACAGCGGCATAGATGGGGCGGTCGGCGTCGGGATCGTAGATCACATGCAGCTTGGCGCCGCAGACGCCGGCGCTGAAACGGGCCCAATCGGCGCTCAGACCGCTCAATCGCAAGCCAGTGGAATCGATCAGATAGGTGGTTTCGGCGATCTTGCGGCGCAGCCCGCGATGGGCCTGCTTGATCATCACGGCGAGCAACTCGGCGAACAGCCCGCTCGGCCTTATGGCATTGGCATCGGCCAGCGTCGAACGGCGAACCTCGCCCGTTCCCAGGTGATAGAGCCGCGCCGCGTGGCTCGTCAGCCCGCTCACGATCTCCCGCAGGCTCGTCGCGCCCGAAAGCTGGCCGTAGAGCAGCGCCACGAACTGGCCCTTGGTCGTCAACCGCCGCACCCGAGCATCGCTATTGTGGGCCTCGACCAGCCGATCGAAGTCGAGCCACGCAACCTGCTTAAGAACCGAATGAAATACGCTATTCTGGTGCCGCATGGCGCTGACCCTCTGCCCGTGTCCCGAAACGTTTGCCGACGTTCAGGACCGAGTAGAATCAACGCCATGCACCGCGTCCACAAAAACTCAACCGGACAGCCGTGGGTCAAGCCCGGCGATGACAGCCAGGGATGCCATCACAGCGCCGGCAGCAAGCGCCGCACCGTCATGGCCGCCGCCGCTCCCGCGGCCGGCAGGAAGGCCATGAAATCGATGTGGCTCGCCGCACCGGCGAGGTCGCTGAGGGCGCGGACGACGACGCAGGGGACCCCGTGCCGCTCGGCGATCTGGGCGGCGGCGGCGCCCTCCATCTCGACCGCCAGCGCGCCCGGGAACCGGCGGCGCAGCGCCAACCGGGCCGGGGCGGCATTCACGAACTGGTCGCCGCTGAGGATGGTGCCGAAGCGGATCTTGGGCCGGCGCTCCCGCCCGCCCGTGGCGGCGGCCGGCATCGGCGGCAGATGGAGCCCCTTCAGCGCCGCCCGCAGCCGCGCGCTCAGCTCCGGCGTCAGGCTGTAATAGGGGTCGTGGCGGCGTTCGCCCATCGGCATGGAGCCCGCCCGGTAATTGACCAGGCCGCGGCGGGTCAAGGCGCCGTAATCCTGCTGGGCAAGGCGGTCGGCCACCACGATATCGCCGATGCCGAGCCTGATATCGAGCCCGCCGGCGACGCCGGAGACGACCAGCGCCCGGCAGGCGAAGCGGTCGAGCAGCAGGCTCGACACCTGCGCCGCGCTGACCTTGCCGATACCCGAGAGCGCCAGGACGACGTCATGGCCGTCCAGACGGCCGGCGATGAAACGCCCGCCCGCCCGCTCCTCGCTGCGCGCCCGCTGAAGCCCCTTCTCGAGCAACGCCAGCTCATCCTCCATCGGCGTCAGAATGCCGATCGGTCGGGCTCCGGCCATCGCTCTCTCGTCCCCTGCTCGCGCCTGCCGACAAAGTTATAGTCGGGACCCGCGAGACCGACCACCCCTGCCGCCATTCCTTTGCCCGGGATTCGGCCCTCTCCGGGTTGTTCCCCAGGGGCAATCGGGTCCATATCGTGGGGCGGGCGAAGCCGCACGGCTTTCGCGGCGACGCCCTCGACTGACCCTTCCCTACGTTCCGGCCCCTTCCCGCCATGCCCGCGCCTGTCATCCTATGGTTTCGCCAGGATCTGCGTCTGGAGGACAATCCGGCACTGACGGCGGCTGCGGCCGAAGGGCCGCTGGTCGCGCTCTATATCCTCGACGAGACCCGCGGCCTGCGGCCCTGGGGCGGTGCCTCGCGCTGGTGGCTGGCCGAGAGCCTCCAGTCGCTGGAAAAGGAGCTGCGCCGCAAGGCGGTGCCGCTGATCCTGCGCCGCGGGCCGGCGGCGAAGATCCTGGCCGAGGTGATCGCCGAGACCAGGGCGAAGTCGGTGCACTGGAATCGCAACTACGAGCCTTATGCGATCCGGCGCGACAAGGCCATCAAATCCGATCTCGCCCGGCGCGGGATCGAGGCCACCAGCCATAACGCGGCGCTGCTGTTCGAGCCGTGGACAGTGAAGACCCAGGCCGGCGAGCCCTTCAAGGTCTTTACGCCCTTCTGGCGGTCGCTCCAGACCCTGCCGGCGCCGCCCCGGCCGGCACCGGCACCGCGCAAATTGGATAAGGCTTATAAGCAGCCGCGCTCCGACAAGCTTGCGGACTGGAAGCTCAAGCCGACCAAGCCCGATTGGGCTGCTGGTTTCGCCGCTGCCTGGCGTCCCGGCGAGAGCGGTGCGCGATTGCGGCTCGAGGAATTCCTCGCCGGCCATCTCGCTCATTATCACGAGAAGCGCGACCGCCCCGATCTCGCCGCCACGGCGCAGCTCTCGCCTCATCTCCATTGGGGCGAGATCGGACCGCGCCAGATCTGGCATGCGGTGAAGGCGCTCGAGATCGCGTCCGGCGATCTCGTGCCGGGCCGGGCGGCCGAGGCCTTCCTGCGGGAGCTCGGTTGGCGCGAGTTCTCGCATCACCTGCTGTTCCATTGGCCCAAGATCGCGACCGAGCCCTGGAAGCCCGACTTCAGACGGTTTCCGTGGCGCAGCGACAAGGCGGGGCTCGCCGCCTGGCGGCAGGGCCGCACCGGCTACCCGATCGTCGATGCCGGCATGCGCGAGCTCTGGGGCACGGGATGGATGCATAACCGGGTGCGCATGATCGCGGCCTCCTTCCTGGTCAAGCATCTCCTGATCCCCTGGCAGGAGGGCGAGGCCTGGTTCTGGGACACGCTGGTCGATGCCGACCTCGCGCAGAACGCGGCCAGCTGGCAATGGGTGGCGGGCTCCGGCGCCGACGCCTCGCCCTATTTCCGCATCTTCAATCCCGTGATCCAGGGCGAGAAGTTCGATCCCGACGGCGCCTATGTCCGGCGTTGGGTCCCGGAGCTGGCAAAGGTGCCAGCCGAGTTCCTGCACCAGCCCTGGACGGCGCCACCGACGTTGCTGGCTGCCGCCGGTGTCGTGCTGGGGCGCGACTATCCCGAACCCATCGTCGACCACGCCGCGGCGAGGGCGCGCGCGCTGGCGGCGTTCGAGAAGATGAAGCGGTAGATTCTGTCCCCTCCCCCGTTCCGGGGGAGGGGATGGCAAAAAGCCACTTGTGCCCCGCGTCATATCGCTGTCACGAACCGGTCACGCGGGAGTCCTGGCCTTCTGTCTATGGTCGCGCCAGATTTCAGCGCCGTCATGTTCGGTCCCCGATGGCGCGCTCACCTCTGGAGAGAGAGGCCTAATGACGTCGATCGACCGTTATCCCCCGATGACCATCCCCGATGCCGACGATGTCGGTTCCAACCCCACCGACAATTCGCCGCTGATCGAGATCGCGGCGCGCCGCTACAGCCGCCGCGCGGCACTGCGGGGCCTGGGCCTCACGGGCGCCGCCGGCCTCTTCACCGGCCTCCTGGGCGCGCGCTCCGCCAAGGCCGACGGCAATCCCTCGACCCTCACCTTCGAGGAGATCGAGCAGGGCATCGATGACGGGCTGCGGCTCGCCAAGGGCTATCGCGCGGACGTGCTGATCCGCTGGGGCGACAAGCTGAACCCGAACGCGCCGGCGTTCGAGGCCGGGAAATCGACCGCCGCCGGTCAGGCGGTGCAGTTCGGCTACAACAACGACTTCATCGGATTCATTTCGCTGCCGGTAGGCTCGAACGCCTCGGACCACGGCCTCCTCTGCGTCAACCACGAATACACCAATATCGAGCTGATGTTTCCGGGCCTCGCCGAGGACGACAAGCTCGACAAGGCGACCGCCGACCAGGTCGCGACCGAGATGGAAGCGCATGGCCATTCGATCCTCGAGATCAAGCGCACGGGCGACAAATGGGCGGTGGTCGAGGACAGCCCCTATAACCGCCGCGTGACGGCGACGACGCTGATCTCGATCACCGGGCCCGCCGCCGGGAGCGACCGCCTCAAGACCTCTGCCGATACGTCAGGAATGTCC
This sequence comes from Hypericibacter terrae, assembly GCF_008728855.1. Taxonomy (GTDB): domain Bacteria; phylum Pseudomonadota; class Alphaproteobacteria; order Dongiales; family Dongiaceae; genus Hypericibacter; species Hypericibacter terrae. Next base: position 3,493,126 of record NZ_CP042906.1, read on the forward strand.
GTCAAGGGCATGGTGAACAACTGCTCCGGCGGCATCACGCCCTGGGGCACGGTCCTGACCTGCGAAGAGAACTTCAACAATTATTTCGGCGGCGATCCGTCCGCCGCCCCCGACGCCGCTTCCTTCAAGCGCTATGGCGTGAAGGGCGAGCCCGAATACGCCTGGTGGAAGCATGAGGCCCGCTTCGACCTGAGCAAAGAGCCCAACGAGCCCAACCGCTTCGGCTGGGTGGTCGAGATCGATCCGTTCGATCCGAAGTCGCCGCCGATGAAGCGCACCGCGCTGGGCCGCCTCAAGCACGAGGCCGCGACCAGCGTCGTCGACAAGAGCGGCCATGTGGTCGTCTATCTCGGCGACGACGAGCGCTTCGACTATCTCTACCGCTTCGTCAGCAAGGGCACCTACAGCGCCGGCGACCGCAAGGCCAATCTCGGCCTGCTCGACGACGGCACGCTGTCGGTCGCGAAGTTCGATCCCGACGGCAAGCTCCATTGGCTGCCGCTCACCTATGGCGAAGGCCCGCTGACCGAGGCCAACGGCTTCAAGAGCCAGGCCGACGTCGTCATCGAGACCCGCCGCTCCGCGGATCTCCTCGGCGCCACGCCGATGGACCGGCCCGAGGATGTCGAGACCGATCCGGTGACGGGCCGCGTCTATGTCGTCCTCACCAACAACTCGAAGCGCGGCTACAACCAGATCGACGCCGCCAACCCGCGCGCCGACAACGCGGCCGGCCATATCGTCGAGCTGATCCCGGCGGGCGGCGACGGCAAGGACGCCGATCACACCGCCGCCGAATACAAGTGGGACATGTTCCTGGTGGCGGGCAATCCGCTCTGGGGCACCACGATGTATGGCAAGGGCACCAGCAAGAATGGCTGGCTCGCCTGCCCCGACAACGTCGCCTTCGATCCCAAGGGCCGGCTCTGGATCGCGACCGACCAGGGCGGCACGCAGAAGAAGTTCGGCATCGGCGACGGGCTCTATGGCACCGATGTCAGCGGCGACGGCCGTGCGGTCACGCGCAAGTTCGTCGCCATGCCGCGCGACGCCGAGACCTGCGGCCCCTGTTTCACGCCGGACGGCAAGACGCTCTTCATCGCCGTCCAGCATCCCGGCGAAGGCTCCGTCTTCGCCGAACCCACCACGCGCTGGCCGGACTTCGACCCGAACCTGCCGCCGCGTCCCGCCGTGATCGCCATCGTCAAGGAAGACGGCGGCGAGATCGGCAGTTGAGTAGACGTGCCTGACCTGTCTGGACTGAGACTTGGTTCCCCTGACTTCATGACGCAGACGAACCTTTTCTGAGCTAGTACCCCGACTACGGCCTTGAACTGGCGGGAAGACGGCAACACCGTTTTCCCGCCATTTTTTATTGTTCTTGAATGGGTTACGGGCGAGCCCTCGGCGGTCGAGCGCGACATTGGCGAGGCCGCAGATTTGTTATAATGTAACCTCGACCTGCGATCTGGAGATGAGGCAAGGCGAATGGCTCCCGTCACCGGCATGAAGACCGTCGCCCACGATCACGAGCATTGCATCGCCGAGGCGCTGGGCGCGGCGGAGTCGCTCTGCGGCGAGCGCGGCGCGCGGCTGACCGACATCCGCCGACGGGTGCTGGAGCTGGTCTGGCAGAGCCATGCGCCCGTCGGCGCCTATGAGCTCTTGGAAGCGCTACGCGCGGATGGCCGCGGCGCGCAGCCGCCCACGGTCTATCGCGCACTGGAATTCCTGATCGAGCAGGGCCTCGTCCACCGGATCGAATCGCGCAACGCCTTCATCGGCTGCACCCATCCGGCGGAGATGCACAGCTACCAGTTCCTGATCTGCCGCGGCTGCGGCAGCGTGGCGGAACTGACCGACCGCGCGATCGCGACCGCGATCGAATCCGGTGCGCGCAAACAGGGCTTCGCGACACAACGCTCGACGGTCGAGATCGAAGGCCAGTGCGCGGCCTGCCAGCAAGCGGCCTGACGCTTCATATCGTATCCCCTCCCCCCTCGCGGGGGAGGGTCAGGGAGGGGGTTGCTCGGCCTCTGATCAAGTGACGGAACGCGAAGCACATTCAGCGGCAAACATCGCGTCCTCCCCCTCCCTTGCCCTCTCCCGCATGCGCAGGGCTGTCCGGGGAAACTCATGCATAACAGAACGCCATCTGGTTGGCTGGGACTTTGGGAGATGGCTTGCTTGGATTGACGGGCGGCGGGCGATCGATACGGTGGAAGGTTTTCCTGGTAAAGAGCGACTGGCCGACGAGTTCGGCCAGTCGCAGGAGGGGGATTTTCACGCTGTGGAGGCGCGCGCCGATGCGCAGGAGCAGATAGGCGATCATGGCGGCGAGGACCTGCAGCCGGATGGCATTTTCGTTGTTGCCAAGGAACTTGCGAATATCGAGATGCTGCTTGATCCAGCGGAACAGCAGCTCGATCTGCCACCGGGTCTTGTAGAGGGTGGCGATTTCCACGGCCGAGCGGGTCATATCGTTGGTGATGAGGGTGATGACGCCGCCTTTTTCGCGCCGGACCCGGATCCGACGCAGCCGGATCGCCAGCTTGGAATCGCCCTTACTGACGAGGCGGACCTCGGCGTCGTCGATGATCCTGAAGCCGTCGCCGACAATCTTCCGGAGCTTGCGCCGCTTGGTGGCGCGCAAGCGCATGTTGGACTTCGCGCGCGTGACGAAGACCGCCTCGGCGGCGTCGATCTGGCACCACCAACTGTAGCGACAATAGCCTTTGTCGAAGACATAGGTGGCTCCGGCCTCGATCGGCACGCGCCGGCCCACCTCGATGTCGTTGATGGTGGCCGGCGTGACCTCGACCGAGCAGGGGCGATCGGCCTTGGGATCGTAGACGACATGCATCTTCATGCCGCGGATCCGGCCGTTCCAGTCCGCCCAGGCGCAGACCTTGCCCAGCGGAATCGGCGAGGCGTCGATCAAACGCAGCATCTCGTTCCCTTCCTGGCGAGCCAGCCGATCCACCTCCTGGGAAAGCGTGCCAAACAGCCCCGCAAACACACTCACTGGACGGCGCGCATTGGCATCCGACAAGGTCGAACGAACCAGCTTCCCGACCCCCAGATGGTAGTGATGCTGGGAGTTGGCGTTGAAACCCGCCTCCACCCCCCGCAGGCTCTTGGCGTGGCTGAGCTGGGCGTAGATCAGCGCCACCAGATGATCCCAGCTCTTGAAGGATTTGTCGTAGGCATCGCCGTCGTGGCGCTCCACCAGCGTGCGGAATTGACGCCGATCGATGGGTTTCAGCAGGCTCACGAAGATGCTACCCATGTACTGCATGCCCGGTTCCCTTTCTGAGTCTCGACAACCAGAAAGTACCCGGAAAACCTCCGGAAAACCGGGCATGCGCCCGCGACCTATCGACTCATTCCCCGGACAGCCCTGCCGTTCCGGGGGAGGGGATTCAGATGCCTCGCCTTACCCAGCGCGCAGCGAGGCGCGGATCAGCGGCGCGAAATGGGCGAAGTCCGGCGTCTTCATGCCGAGCACCTTGGCCTCCTCATCCCAGTGGCGGAGCTTCACCGCCTGCTCGGCATAGGGCTCGGCCGCGAAGGCAGCGGCCTCCTCCGGCTTGTGCGGACCGCCCTGAAGCCGGAGCGACAGCACCGAAGCTTCCGACAGCCGGTCGAAATAGCCGGGCTCGGCGACGCAGAGATAGCGCTTCGCCTCGACATGGAGCCGCACCGGCTCGGTCACGTCCGGGCCGAAATGACGCGAGAGCCAGGCCGAGCCCAGCGATTCATGCTCGGTGTCGATCCCCTGCTCCGCGATGTCCTGCGGCAGCTCATGGATCAGATGGCCGATGTCATGCAGCAGCGAGGCCACGATCAGCGCGCGGGGCGCCCCCGCCTGCTCGGCGAGCCAGCCGGCCTGCAGCGCGTGATCGGTCTGGTTGACGCCCTCGCCATAGGTCTCGCCGCCGCGGCGCTCGAAAGCGGACTTGATTTCGAGCAGGAGCTCGTCCGCGGTCATGCCCGCAGCTCGATAGCGGACCCACGCTCCAGCACGCGCCAGCGGCTCAGGATGCCGTCCTGGTCGATATAGCAGCCCTGGAGATGGCGGCGCCCGAGACTGGGATCGAACCCGTCGCGCCCATGGAGCACGCGGTCGTTCTGGAACATCAGCAGTTGCCCCGGCGCCAGCCGGAAACGCAGCTCGCCCTCGGGCCGGCGCAGCAAGCGCGCGAAGCGCCGATAGGCCGCGTACCAGCCTTCGATCTCCTCGAGCGGAAGATCGATCGGCGCCGCCGAACGGTTGTTGAAATGGACCGAGCGCACGACGCCCTCGTGATCGGTATGGATCACGCGCTGGTCGGCCTCGAGATCGGCGTTCTTGTCCGAGAAATGGAAATGCTGCGGCAGCTTGGAGAGACGCTCGAAGGCCGCCGGGTCCTCGCGCCGCAGATCCTCCGCCGCCTTGAAGCCATCGACCAGGATGCTCTCGCCGCCGGGCGCGTCGGCTTCGAGGCAATGCAGCAGCTGGATGCCGGGCGACGGGTCGCGATAGGGATTGTCGGTATGCACCCCCAGCCCGACCGAGGTGTAGGCGAGATTATTGGGGTTCGGGATCGATTTCACGTCGAAATAGGCGCCGTAATTGGTGACGCGGACATGGCCGAAGCGGTTGCCGGCATCGACCACCATGCCGCTGCGCACCGGCACATTGTCGACGAGGCCGAAGCCATAGGCGTGATAGCGCGCCAGGAATTCCCGCTCCGCCTCGGGCGAGCGGTCGAGCTCGTTCCAATCGGCGCGCGGCAGATCGTTGGCGATCTCATTGCCCCAGATCCGATGCTGCGGTCGGCGCCGGGCGCGGGCCTGGGGGCTCAGCTCATGGGCCTTCAGCCAATCGGCCGCATAGCGGCTGTCATGGCCGTCCGACCAGCCGATCTCGAGCGCGTCGCCCTTCGCCGCAACCGCCTTCGGCGCGATGTCCTCGGGAATGTCGAGCGTGTCCAGCAGCCGCTGTCCATTGCCGGGATGCCGGCATTGGGCGCAGCGGCAATTGTCGCGCAGCCACAGGAACGGGAACTCGGCGCCACCGCCCTCGCGCCAGCGGACGGCCACGCGCCGCCCGCTCACTTCCGCATTCTGGACCGATGCCATGCTTTCCATTCTCCTCACAAACCGTCTCGCGGCTTCCCTCCCCCTACCCCCTCCCGTGAAGGGAGGGGGCGTGGTCTATCTTTTCTAGCCCCCTCCCCTTGCGGGAAGGGGTAGGGGGAGGGGTGAGCCGCTCGATCTTCAAACCTTCATCCGGCCACTGGTGGGGTCATACATCGGCTTGAGACTCGCGCGCGCGGGCTCGCGCTTCAACCCGACCTCGATCTCCCATTTGCCCGACGCGACCCAATCGGCATCGACGCCGGCTTCGTTCTTCACATAGCCCATCGCGATCGCGCGGCCGAGATGATGGCCGTAGTTGGCCGAGCTGGTATGGCCGACGCGCTCGCCGTTCCGGTAGATCGGCTCGTTGTGATAGAGCAGCGGTTCCGGGTTCTCGAGCGCGAATTGCAGGATGCGCTTGGGCAGTTTCTGCCCTTTCTGTTTCAAGAGCGCGTCGCGGCCGATGAAATTCACGTTTTTGTCCCAAGCCACGGCGAAACCGAGCCCTGCCTCGAGCGGCGTGTCCTCGTCGGTGATGTCGTGGCCCCAATGGCGGTAGGCCTTCTCGATGCGGCAGACATCCATCGCATGCATGCCGCAGAGCTTGAGCCCGTGCGGGGTGCCGGCGGCGAAGACGGTGTCGAACACGCCGACCGCGAACTCGGTCGGGACATAGAGCTCCCAGCCCAGCTCGCCCATATAGCTGATGCGCGTCGCCCGCACCGTGGCATGGCCGATATTGATCTCCTTGCTGGCGCCGAAGGGGAAGCCCGCATTGGAGAGATCGGCCTCGGTCAGCGGCTGCAGCAGGGCCCGCGCATTGGGGCCCATGACGCCGATCACGGCATAGGCGTTGGTGATGTCGTCGACCGTGACCTTGGCGCCCGGCTCGATATGGCGGATGAGCCAGTTCTTGTCGCGCACGGCGGTCGCGGCCGCCGTCACGATCCAATATTCATCCTCGGCGATGCGCGTCACGGTGAGATCGGCCTCGATCCCGCCGCGCTCATTGAGCCATTGGGTATAGATCGCACGGCCGGGGGCGCCGCCCACGTCGGAGGCGGAGATGCGCTGCAGCTGCGCTTCGGCATCGGGGCCGCGCACCAGGAACTTGGCAAAGGTGGACTGGTCGTAGAGCCCGACCTTCTCGCGCGTCGCCTTCACCTCGTCGCCGCAATAAGGGAACCAGTTCTGGCGCTTGAAGCTGTATTCGTATTTCGGCTCGACGCCCCTGGGTGCGAACCAGTTCGGGCGCTCCCAGCCGGCGACATCGCCGAAGCAGGCGCCGTTTTCCTGAAGCCGCATATAGAGCGGCGTGCGGCGGATGCCGCGCGCGGTCGTGAACTGGCGGTAGGGCCAATGCATCGCATAGAGCAGCCCCAGCGCCTCGGAGACGCGGTCATAGAGATAGGTCTTGCGATTCTGGTGCGGCATCATGCGCCGGATATCGACATCCCAGAGATCGAAGGGCGGATGGCCGTCGACGATCCAGGAGGCGAGCGCCATGCCGGCGCCACCGCCCGACTGGATGCCGATGGAGTTGAAACCGGCTGCGACGAAGAAATTCTTGAGCTCCGGCGCCTCGCCCAGGAGATAGCGCTGGTCCGGCGAGAAACTTTCCGGCCCGTTGAAGAACTTGCGGATACCGGTCTCGCCCAGCTTCGGAATGCGGTGAATGGCGCCCTCGAGCACCGGCTGGAAATGATCGAAATCCTCGGGCAACTCGTCGAAGCAGAAATCGGCGCGGATGCCGTTCATGCCCCAGGGCTTGGCATTGGGCTCGAAGGCGCCGATCAGCAGCTTTCCGGCGTCTTCCTTGTAGTAGGCGCAGGCATCCATGTCGCGCATGACCGGCAGGTTGCTCGGCACATCCATGGGCTCGGTCACGACGTAGAAATGCTCGGCCGCGTGGAGCGGGACGTTCACACCGGCCATGAGGCCGACCTCGCGCGCCCACATGCCGCTGCAATTGACGACGATGTCGGACTTGATCTCCTGGCCGTCATCGGTGCGCACACCGGTAACCCGGCCGTCCTGCTTCAGGATCGCCGCGACGCGGGTGTCCTCGAAGATCTTGGCACCGCCCATGCGGGCCCCCTTGGCCAGTGCCATGGCGGTGTCGGCCGGGTTGCACTGCCCGTCATTGGGAAAGAAGATGGCACCCAGCAGATCCGAGGTGTTCATCAGCGGATATTTCTCGGCGACCTGCTTCGGCGTGATCGGCTCGGCATCGACGCCGAAGGCATGCGCCAGCGAGGCGCCGCGCCTGAGCTCGTCCCAGCGCTCCTCGTTGGTCGCGATCGAGATGGAGCCGTTCTGCTTCAGGCCCGTGGCCTGGCCGGTCTCGGCCTCGAGCTTGCGATAGAGCTCGATCGAATAGCGCGCGAGCTTGGTCAGGTTGCCGCTATAGAGCATGCCGCGCACCAGCCCCGCCGCATGCCAGGTGGTGCCGCTGGTGAGCTTCTTGCGCTCCAGCAGCACGACGTCCTTCCAGCCATGCTTGGTGAGGTGATAGGCGACGGAACAGCCGATGATGCCGCCGCCGACAATGACGGCCCGGGCGTGGGAGGGCAGAGCCATACTCAAAGGTCCCCTTCTGGAAGGAATGCGGGGCGTAATCTAGCGGGGTCGTGGCTCCAGGTGAACCGCCAGCCGGTCGCAGCCGAGGCGGCAGAAAACTGCGGGTTTCCAGCCCGTCCGGCGCTCCCTTTCCTTCCCTGACTCTCCTTCCCTTCCTGCACCTCCCCCCTTGAGGGGGAGGCTGGGGTGGGGGGTGATCGTAGGGCGCAACCTTGAGAGTGAAATTCCATCCAACTCGCCGCCATTGGGCAGCCATCGCGTCCGTGGCTACCCCCCACCCTAACCTCCCCCTCAAGGGGGGAGGGGATAAGGAAGTAGAGGGGATCAGAGTGAGCAATATCGATGCGCCGCTCACACCCACGGCAGCGAATAGGTCTTCACGTTGGTGAAGCTCTTCATCGCCTCGAGCACGCCTTCCTTGTAGCCGAGGCCGGAATCCTTGATGCCGCCGAAGGGGGACATCTCGATCCGGTAGCCGGGGACCTCCCACACATTGACGGTTCCGACCTCGAGCTCGCTGACGAAGCGGGTGATGTAGTCGAGCCGGTTGGTGCAGACGCCCGAGGAAAGGCCATAGGCGGTCGAGTTCGAGACCCGGATCGCATGGTCGATATCCTTGACCCGGATCACCGGCGACACCGGCCCGAAGGTCTCCTGCTTCACCAGCGGGCAGTCGAACGGCACATGGTCCAGCACGGTCGGCGAATAGAGCGCCCCTTTCCGGACATTGCCGTAGAGCAGCTTGGCGCCCTTGGTCACCGCGTCGTTGGTCATGTCCTCGCAATAGCGGGCGGCCGCCTCGTCGATGACGGTGCCCATCTCGGTCTTGGGATCGGCGGGGTCGCCATATTTCCAGGCCTTGCTCTTGGCCAGCAGCTTCTCGACGAACTCGTCGGCGACCGCCTCATGGACGATCATGCGCTTGACCGCCGTGCAGCGCTGGCCGGAGTTCTTGTAGGAACCGCCGGCGGCCAGGGTCGCGGCGCGCTCGATGTCAGCGTCTTCCATGACGATGATGGGGTCGTTGCCGCCCAGCTCCAGCACCGCGCGCCGATAGCCCATCTTGTTGGCGATGTACTTGCCGACAGCGACGCCGCCGGTGAAGGTGATGAGCTCGACATTCGGGTTGGTCAGCATCTCGTCGGCGATCTCGCGCGGGTCGCCTGTCACGACCTGGAACATCTCGGGCGGCAGGCCCGCCTCGTAGAGCACATCGGCCAGCAGCAGCGCCGTCAGCGGCGTCTTCTCCGAGGGCTTCAGCACCATCTTGTTGTTGGTCGCGATCGAGGGCGCCACCTTGTGCGCCACCTGATTGAGCGGATGGTTGAAGGGCGTGATCGCGGTGATGCAGCGCAGGGGATCGCGCTGGGTATAGATGCGCCGCTTCTGGCCGTGGGGCGTCAGATCGCAGGAAAAGGTCTGGCTGTCGTCCTGGAGGCAGAGGGTCGAGGAGAGCACGAACACGTCATAGGCCCGGCCGACCTCGTAGAGCGTGTCCTTGAGCGACAGGCCGGATTCCGCCGTGATGACCTCGGCGATCTCCTGGCGGCGGGCATCGAGCAGCTCGCCCGTGCGGCGCAGGATCTTGGAGCGGTCATAGCGGCTGAGCTTGGGCTTGTAGGCGGCCGCGATCTCATAGGCCTCGCGGATCTGTTCCAGGCCCGCCTTCGGCACGGTGCCGATCACCTGGTTATTGTAAGGGTTGAACACCTCGATGACGCGGTCGCTGCCGACCAGCTTGCCGCCGATCCGCATCTTTTCCTGACGCAGCGGCCGAAGGGGTGCGTTCATGGCTGTTCTCCCACCGGTTCCGGTCAGCCGACCGCGCGGCGCGCGGCGCCGGTCACGGCCGGCTCGGCATAATTGAGCGCCAGGTCGAAGGCGCTGAAATTGCGCAGCTTCGCGTCCGCCGCCAGGGCCGGGGTCTTGCGGTTGCAATAGAGCGGCACGCGCTGCTCCGAGACGCCGCCATGCGAGCGCAAGGGCGCGTCGAGACCCGAGAGATCATGCCGGTCGGCGCTGGTGCCGATGACGAAGGCCTTCTTCGACACCACGACGATGTCGCCGATCCGGTCCGGCGGCAGCTCGAAGCGAAAGGCGGCCTCGGCCCGCGTCAGAGCGAGCTCGACCTCGGGCAGCTTCGCGAGGCGGACCGTGATGGCCGTCACATCCTCGTCTTCCGGCAGATAGGCCGTGGCGAAGGAACCGAGCGCGCCGTGATGGGCGACATAGGGATCGGTGATCGGCAGGATCACGCGGGCCGCATCCTTGCCGAGCCAGCCATCGAGCAGCGTCTGCAGGAACAGGATCTGCGGCTTGCCGTCGGGACCATGCTTGGCGTTCATGCCATGGTCGGCGGTCAGCACCACCGTGGCGCCGGCCGCATCGAGCTGCGCCCAGTAGCGATCCATCATCTTGTAGAAGTCGTTCGCCACGGCCGTGCCCGGCGCATGCTTGTGCTGGATATAGTCGGTGGTGGAGAGATACATGATATCCGGACGGTCGCGCTGCATCAGCTTGACGCCGGCCGCGAACACGAATTCCGACAGGCCCGCGCTGTAGACCGACGGCAGCGGCAGGCCGACAAACGCCAGTGCATTGTCGATGCCATGCTCGGCCATCGTGGTCTCGTTGGCCTTCTCGGCCGAGAAGCAGATGCCGGTCATGTCCTTGCCGAGCAACTTGCGCAGCTTGTCCTTGGCGGTCACGACCACGAGCCTAGCACCCGCGTCGGCAAAGGTCGCCAGGATCGTCTCGGCCCGCAGATATTTCGGGTCGTTCATCATGATCTCGGTGCCGGCCTCGCGGTCGTAGAAGTAGTTGCCGCAGATGCCATGGACCGCCGGCGGCGCGCCGGTGACGATCGAGAGATTGTTGGGATTGGTGAAGCTCGGCACCACGCAATCGGCAAGGCGCTTGGTGCCGTGCGGCAAGGCGCGGGAAAGCCAGGGCATCATGCCTGCCTTCATCGCCTCTTCCATATAGGCCGGCTCGGAGCCGTCGATGCAGACCACCACGACCGGCGCCTTCGGCCAGGCATAGCGGCGACCATTGACGGTCAGGCTGCGTTCGCTCATCGAAATTGCCTCGTTTCCCGTTGTCGCGTTCAAGCGCTCGCGGCCAGCTTGGCCGGCGCGCCGCTCTTGACGCCCAATTCGTTCATGACGGCGCGGACCGCCTCGAGGGCACCGCGCATCTGCGCCTCGCCCAGCCGGCCGATGCAGCCGATGCGGAAGCTGTCGGCGACCGTGAGCTTGCCCGGATAGATGACATAGCCGCGCTCGCGTAAGCGGTCGTAGAAGCTCTCGAACACGAAGCGCGGGTCGGCCGGCATGTGGAAGGTGACGATGATCGGCGCCTGCAGCCGGTCGGGCAGCAGCGTCTCGAAGCCCATGGCGCGCATGCCATCGACCAGGATCCGGCAGTTGTTGCGATAGCGCGCGCCCCGCCCCTCGACCCCGCCCTCGGCCGCATGCTCGTCCAGCGCCTGGGCGAAGGCCACGATGCAATGGATCGGCGGGGTGAAGCGGTATTGCTGGGTCTTCTCGATCACTTCCCACTGGTCGTGCAGGTCGAGCGTCAGCGCATGGGCGTTGCCCTTGGTGGCCTTGAGAGCCTCGATGCGGGCGATGACGAAGCCCAGCCCCGGCACGCCCTCGATGCATTTGTTGGACGAGGCAGCGACCGCGTCGAAGGCCACCTCGGTGGAGAGCAGCGGGATCGCGCCGAAGGCGCTCATGGCGTCGATCAGCAACCGGCGGCCGGCCTTGGCGACGACGGCACCGATCTCGGCGATCGGGTTGAGGACGCCTGAAGTGGTCTCGCAATGGACCGCGCAGACATGGGTGATGGCCGGATCGGAAGCGAGCGCCTTGGCGACGGCGGCAGGATCGATCGGCTTGTCCTCGGCCGCCTCGACCGTGGAGTAGGGACGGCCGGCATAGGCGCAGATGCGCGTCATGCGCTTGCCATAGGCGCCGTTGATCAGGATCAGCGCCTTGCCGTCGCGCGGCAGGAAAGTGCCCAGCATCGCCTCGACCGCGAAGGTGCCGCTGCCCTGCATCGGCACGGTGGTGAAGCGGTCGCCGCCCTGGATCATCTCGACCAGGCGGCGGCGCATGCCGGCGTTGATCTCGATGAATTCCTGGTCGCGGGAGCCCCAGTCATGGAGCATCGCCTGCTTGACCGTCAGCGAGGTGGTAAGCGGGCCGGGCGTCAGGAGCCAGGGATCTTGGCGGGGCATATAGATTCCTCTGATGTGATCGCTACGCTCTGATTCCAAGCTTCGGGCGAGATCTCCGATCAACAACTCGTTCGATCTTGGAGAACCCCTCCCTCGCGGGAGCCGGATAGCGATGGGCGAAACTCTCGCCGGCCTCGATGGCGCTATTAGGTCCCTCTTCTATTTATTTGTCCAATCACTGGTTTCTATATAAACTATAGATTATACCTATGTATTAGGCGTTATCTCTTTGAGACCGCTCGATGAATCATGCCCAGCTCAGGGCCTTCCATGCCGTCGCCAGCGAAGGCAGCTTCACCCGGGCGGCGGAGGTCCTGCATGTCACCCAGCCGACCCTCTCGGGACAGGTGAAGGAGCTGGAGGCGCGCTATGGCGTGAAGCTGTTCGACCGGCGCGGGCGAAGGGTCTATCCGACCGAGCTGGGCCGGTCCCTGCTCGATCTCACCCGGCGGCTCTTCAGCCTCGAGGCCGAGGCGGAGCAGATCCTGGGGGCGGCCAAGGGGCTCAAGCGCGGCCATCTGCGCCTCGCGGCCGACGCCCCCTTCCATGTCATTGGCGCCCTCTCCGCCTTCGCCAAGCGCTATCCCGGCATCCGGCTCTCCCTCACCATCGGCAATTCGGAGCAGATCCTGGACGACCTGGTCGAGCATCGGGCCGATGTGGCGGTGCTGGCCAACATCTCCGAGGATCCGCGGGTCCATGCTGTTGCCTTCCGGCGGGACCGGCTGATCGCCTTCGTCGAGCAAAATCATCCCTGGGCAGGCCGCGAGAGCCTGACGCTCAAGGAGCTTGCCGGCCGCCGCCTCGTGCTGCGCGAGATCGGCTCCACCACCCGGCGCCTGTTCGAGAACGCGATGGCGGCGCGCGGGTTGGCGCTGGGCGAAGTGCTCGAGGTCAATTCCCGCGAGGCGGTGCGCGAGACGGTTGCCGCCGGCCTCGGCATCGGGGTGGTGTCGGAAAGCGAGTTCGGCAGCGACCGGCGGCTGGTGCCCTTGCAAATCGAGGCCGAGGAGCTGGCGATGACAGAATATGTCGCCTGCCTTTCGGAGCGGCGCGACCTCAGCCTGGTGCGGGCGTTCCTGGATATCCTCGAACGGCAGGTAGGGGTGGGCTGAAATCTGGTTTCACCGCCCGCCCCTCGTCCGTGTCGAGAAAAACCCGAGACAGAGAGCGCAGGGCCGAAAGAATAATGGCCAGGACCAGGAGAAAGAACGAAACTAGAATCATTCTGCTCGACTCCGAAGTCTAATTTCAGTTGTAGCGGCCGCAGAGTGGGGGCTGCGCCGGCCGGAGCTGGATTTGCGACAGCGAATCCTTAACCACGTCGCCGTAGATCTGCCCCCGATCGGAAGTCATTCCGATGCAGGATCAGTCCGACTTTCGCCAGGATGCCAGCATGCGCAGGTCAGAAAGAGCTCGATACAAACGCAGGATGATCGAATACATGCCTGCATCGATGGTGCTCGCGGCTGTCGTGGCCTTCGCGGTGACCATCGATCCCGTACCGGCGGCGGCAGAGGACCTCTTCAACAGCATCCTCCAAGATGCGACAGATGCGATCAGCGGCAACGATTCAGCGTCGGCCTCGCCCTCTGACGCGAGCAATACCGGCAATGGCAATACCGGCGCGGTCAACTCTGCCGTCGTCGAGGAAGCCGAGGGCATCCGCACGGCTGGGGTCGCCGCTTTCAGCTACCTGTCTCCGGGACAGCAGATCGATGTGGGACCCCAAGGCACCCTCAAGCTGACCTATTTCTCCAGCTGCACCACCGAGGTGATCCACGGCGGCACGATGATTGTGGGCACCATTGCCAGCACGATCACCGGCGGAACGGTCGAAAGAGCATCGACGCAGTGTAGTGCCCAGGAACTCGCCGTCGACACCTCGGCCACCGAGTTCGGGGCGAGCGTGAAGCGCGTGACGCCGTTCGACCCCGCCGTCTGGGCGGAGGCAACTGTATCGACACGGACGCCGCGCTTTTCTTGGGGAGGCGGCGACGCCACGCTCCGCATCATCGAGCTCGACGCCCCGCAACCGCGCGTCGCATGGCAGGGCCACGTCAAGGGCCCCGTCTCGGCTTACCCGAAAGATGCGCCTCCGCTCACCGTCGGCATGCCTTACAGAGCCGAGATCGACGCCTCGAACGGGTCGCCAAAGTCCGTCGTCTTCTCTGTCGATCCCGGCTATGTGGGAAGCAGCGGCAAGGTCGATACCGTCTCCCTGCCGCGGTAAAGGCTCGTGGCCCAAAAAACGCTTTCATCGCGCCAGTGGATGTCCTGGCGATTGGTTGTTGCGCTGGGGCTTCTGACGATGCTCTATGCCCCGCTGACGCATGAGGGTCAGCTGCAACGGTGGGACATCGACTTCACGCTGCCATTGGCAGAGTTCATCGCTCCGCAACGCCCCGCTCCTCCGCTCGCGGTCGTCGTCATCGATGAAAAGACCTATCGGCACGCGCCCTTTCTGCAGACCCCTCAGGTGGCCTGGACGCCCTTTATCGCCGAAGTCTTGCAGGCCATCGATGCGGCGGGCGCCAGAGTCGTAGGGATGGATCTCATCTACCCCACGACACTCGACCGGCCGGGTCTTGTTCCTGGATATGACAGGCCGTTTCTCAATGCCCTGCACCATCTCGGGCAATCGGGAAGATTGATTCTCGGCTATGGGCAAGCGGCGAATGGCCCGATTTCGCCCTTCCAGGGCCAGATCATAGCCGCCGGGGGCAACGCCAACCTTCGTTCGATCAATCTGCTTCCTGATCGCGATGGCGTGGTTCGTCGCTACCTGGCATCCGTTCCGACCGATACAGGGCAGGTCGTGACCTCTTTCGCGGCCGAGCTGGTGCGCCGCTTTGGAGCAGCCCCGCCCGATAAAGACTTTCTGGTCGACTTTTCCCGAAACCCCGCATCCCTGCCCATCTACAGCCTGACCGATTTGTTGGAGTGCAGCCGCGGCGGCAATGTCGATGCCTTCAAACAGAAGTTTGACGGTCGGATCGTGCTGGTCGGCAGCGCCCTCGACGTGGAGGATCGCCACCAGACAAGCCGCCGGTTCTCCTTCAAACGCGCGGCAGCTACGGTCGAAAGCGCCTGTCCCGAAAGCGGTCCGCAGGACTTCGCCAGCCTGATGAATGGGCGATCGATCCCAGGAGTCTTTGTCCATTCGGCAGCCGTCGAGACGATGCTTGCAGGAACGGCTCTGCGAATTATCCCCGCCTGGATCGACGCCCTTTTGATCGGCGGCGCGGTCGTGCTGGTGACGCTCCTTTTCCTGAGACAATCCCCTCTCCGGGGAGCGGCATTCGCGGCCGTTGCGCTTCCGGTCCTCTACGCGGTCGGCGCTCTGTCGATGTCGCGAGGCCTGCTATTGCCGTTTTCCGAGACCGGCCTGGCGATTGCTGCGGCCTATGTCGTGACCTACGCCTATCGCTTCGTGCGGGAGCAGGAGATTCGCGATCGGATCACCCTGCATTTCGGCCGCTACCTGTCGCCGGTCATCGTGGAACGGCTTGCAGACCGTCGCCGTGACGCCCGGTTGGATGGCGAAATCCGCGCCGTGACCATCGCGTTTTTCGACATCAAGGATTTCACGACACTGAGCGAGCAGCTCCAGCACGCGCCCAAGGAGCTCCTCGACATTGCGAATACCTATCTCGGATGCATTGCCGACACCATTCAGCAGCATCGCGGCTATGTGGACAAATATCTGGGCGACGGGCTCATGGCGATCTGGGGCGCTCCGGACAACGATCCGGATGCCGCGGTTCATGCCGTGGATGCCGCGCTTGCCTGTCAACGACGCGTCGAGGAATTGAACCATAGCCGAGCCCTGTCCGGCGCCAATGCCCCGTCGCTGCAGTTTCGCGTGGGCATCAACTCCGGTTCAGCCTTGGTCGGTAATGTCGGATCGCGCGATCGTGTGAATTATACGGCCCTCGGCGACATGGTGAATCTGGCCAGCCGCCTGGAGGGGGTGAACAAAATATTCGGCACGAGCATCATCATCGGCGAGGCCACGCGGCGGCAACTGCCGCGCGGCTACATCACGCGCCGCCTCGGGCGGATCATCGTGAAGGGCAAAGAGCATCGTGTCAGGGCCTATGAGGTTCGCGATCACGCGGCCAACGACGATCACCTGCAGCGCCTCCGATTCCGCAACGCGCTGGCAGCCTACTACCGAAGGCGCATTGCAGAAGCGTTGGCCGCATTCGAAGACCTAAGCCGCACCGACCCCGCAGCGAAAGCCTATCTGAAAAACCGCAGCAGTCTGACCCCGAAAAATCTGCCTCCCGAATGGGATGGCAGTCTCCATCAATAGAGGAGAAGCAACATGTGCATGGCCGGCTTTCTTCGGCATAAGCAATTGGACGGTTCCACCTGCCTGTCACGTCGCGGGACCCTGATCGGGCTGGGTGCCTTCGGGTTATCGATTTTCCATGCCCGAAACATTCTGGCCCAGGATCTGCTCCAGGAACTTACCGGCGCTGCTACCAATCTCGTCGGCGCGGCGCTGACATTGCCGGATGAAGCCACCCTGGGAAACGCGCTCTATGGCCGCGTCATCGCCATGTCGGGCGGCACCTATCACAATGCCGCTATCCAGCAATCGATCCAGCGTGTTGCAGCACCCTTGATTGCCGCCTCGACGCGACCGGAGTTCCAATGGGAGATTGTCGTGCTCGACGACAACGCCGTAAATGCCTGGTCGCTGCCGGGCGGCAAACTTGCGGTGAACAAGGGGCTGCTGCGCTATGTCGCCAATGAAGACGAGCTTGCTGCCGTCATCTCGCATGAAATCGGCCATGTCGATCGCAGCCACGCGCTGGAGGAGATGAAGACCGAGCGCTTTACCTCCAGCCTGTCCAACTCCGCTCGGGGTGCGCTGGCGTCGCAGACCAGCGGCGCCACGGCGATCGCGTCCACGGCGGTTGCCGATGCATTGCAGGAACCCATGATGAAAATGGCGACGTCGGGATACTCCCGCGGCGCCGAGCGCGAGGCCGATGCCTATATCTTCAATGTATTCGCCAAGTCCGGAAACGACCCGCGAAAGGCACCGGACTTCTTTCGCACCTTGACGCAGCTCGCCCCTCACGACACGAAGGGAACGACCTCCCTGTTCTCCACCTACCCGGACACAATGGAGAGGATCGCCCTTCTGGAAGAGGCGGCTCAGTCGCAGTCAGCCTCTGCACCTCGCAGCCCCAGTGTCGCGTTCAACCAGATCAAATCCACATTCCCGACACGTATGTACTACCGCAGATTGGGGTAGGTCACGGGCGCATGACCGAGGGCGGTTGCGCATGCGGCTTGCCCCAATCGTACTAGGGCGGATGAGCGGATCTACACGCGCAGAGACGCCAGCTCGGCAACCGAGCGCGGCATCGCGCCTCAGGCCGCGTAAGGATCAGTCGCGACGACCGAGGGGCGTACTGCCATCCGCTCCCACCAGCCCGCGAGCTTGGGTAGGTTCGGCAGCATGCGTGTGCCCTCCGGGGTCCTGGCAAAGAAGCCGACGGTGGGCGCCAGGTGGAGATCGGCCAGCGTCAGTGAGTTTCCGGTCGCAAACGGTCCCTCCCCGATCATTCTGTCGATCACCGCCAGGCAGTGCCGTGCCGCCGGCACCGCCTTGGCCAATCTTTCGGCGTTGACGGGAACGCCGCGAAGCGCCTCTTCAGCGCGCGCAGCGACGATCGTCGACACGATCGGCTGATGGCCGTAGGAGTCCAGGATCGAAATCATCTGCCGCATCCGTGCCAGCCGCTTCTTGTCCGCAGGCTGCAGTTTCACGCCCTCAAAAACGTCGTCGATGTAATGCGAGATGGCCAGCGTCTCATAGAGCGTGAATCCGTCGTGCTCGATCACCGGCACGCGGCCGAAAGGATGCAGGCGCAAATGTTCCGGCGTCCTGCCTTCGCCCCGAAGGATCGCGAGCGGCTTGAGCTCGTAGTCGATCTTCTTCTCGTGCAGGCACAGCCGGATTGTCCGCACATGCGTGCTGTAGTCGGGCCCATGCAGAACAAGTTTGGCCATGGTCTCCGTTCCCCCTCTGAGATCCGTCAGCGGCAAGCTGACGAAAAGCCACTTCTTGCACGCTGAAGCCCGTGTCGGTTTTCCCCATAGCCGTCGGCAGCGCCCAAATCATGTTGGCCGGACCCGGCCCTTCTGACAAGCCCGACTCATCGGTGCCGATCATCGATCGGCGCTGAGAAACGAGCGGCGGCGCGCCGTGCAGATCACTTCTTCGAAGCTGGGACATTTCGGCCACGAGCGCGGCCGCTCCAGAAATCCATAGGTCGCGTCGCTCATCATGGGCTCTATCGATTAAGAAATCTTTCCCGGTCGCGGTAACGTCGCGATGGGGGCCATGGAGAACCAGCATTGCAGCGGGGGCCGCTCAGCCCTCCAATGGGACTCGGCGCCGGCAGTTCGAGCCCCTCGGCGCTGGCATCAGCGGACCGCGTTCGCGGGAACCGGCAGGTGCGGAAGGACCGAATCGCCGATCGCCGCCCGGCTGCGCTCATGCACCGACAGGACCGCCACGATCGAGACGATCGCACCCGCCATGATATAGAACGCTGGAAATATGGGGTGGTCCGTCGCCCCGATCAGCCAGGTGGCGGCCGCCGGCGCCGTGCCGCCCGCCACGCCCAGCGTGATGTTATAAGCCGTCGAGACCGCCGAGCAGCGGACATGGCGCGGGAAAATCTCGCAGATCGCGATCGGATTGACCGCCCCGTAGGACCCGATCAGCAGCGCAAATCCGAACTGGCCGAGGACGACGAACAGGATCTGCCCGGTCTGCATGAGGGCCATCAGCGGCCAGGAGAACAGGAAGAGCCCGATCGCCGCGCCCACCAGGATCGGCTTGCGCCCGATCCTGTCGGAGAGCCTCGACATGCCGAGAATCATGACCAGCATGACGGCCATGTCGAAGGAGTTGATCCCAAGCGCGACGCTCGCGCCCACATCGGCGAAGAGCTTCAGCCAAGTGACGATGTAGACGAAGATCAGATAGAAGGCGAGCGCGAACACCAGGCTCATGCCGACGACCTGCAGCAGCTGCACCGGGTGCAGGCGCAGCGCCTGAGCCAGCGGAAAGCCCTTTGTCGCCGCCGGCCTGTCGAAAGGCATGCGCCGCCGGAGGATGAAGCCGACGCAACCGACGACCACGCCGAACAGGAAGGGCAGCCGCCAGCCCCAGGCGACGACTTGCTCCAACGGCATGACATTCATGATCGTGGCGCCAACGGCGGAGCCCAGCAGGATCCCGGCGACGGCGCCGAACTGCGCCCAGGCGCTGGCGGCGCCGCGCCGCTGCGGATGCGCGGTCTCGGCGAGAAACACCGCCGAGCTGGTGAACTCGCCGCCGACGGCGAGGCCCTGAACTAGCCGACAGAGGAGCATCAGCACCGAGGCCGCGACGCCGATCTGGGCATAGGTGGGCAGCAGTCCGATGGCGAAGGTTGGCACCGCCATGGCGACCACCGACCAGAGCAAGGCAGGCCCGCGGCCGACGCGATCGCCGATATGGCCGAACAGGACCGCGCCCAGCGGACGCATCAGGAAGCCGATGGCGAAGACGCCAAAAGCGGCCAGCAGCGAGGTCAGCGGATCGTCGGACGGGAAATAGAGGTTGCCGATGGTCCGGGCGAAGAAGCCATAGACCGAGAAATCGTACCACTCCATGACGTTGCCGATGATGCCGGCCGCGACCACCCGCCGGCGGGAACGGTTTCCTTCCTCGATCGACATTGGGCGGCTTCCCCCTCGGTCAAATCATCGTCCAGGCCTCGTGGCTCCCCGTACCTCGCGGACGCTCCTCATCGCGGCCGGGAGCCGTCCTACGGCGCCTCCGCCCGATATTCCTCGAACCAGCGATCGTCCTGCTCATACCCGTAAGCGCGAAGAATGGAGAACAGTGCCGGACAGGCCAGGAATTGCTCGCGGATCCGCTGGCGATGTTTCGGCGCGCGCCAGGCGTCGATGTTCCGCAGGTCCACGGGCCGCTTGCCGTTCAACGCGCGTTGCAGACGTTCCGGGATGTCGTGCTCGAAGAACTGGCCGAAACTGCCCGAATACCGAAATCCGATCTGGCGTCCCAGTTCCCGCTGCACCGCGTCGCTGTCGCGCAGGAGGTCCTCGTATTTCAGGACGATCGGGGCCAGTTCGGCGCGAGACTTCACGTAGGAGATCGCCTCGTCGATCGCAACGACGCCAGGGTTGGTGAACGTCGCCGTCTCCCCCTCGATGAAATATTGATGATCCCAGCCGACGAAGTAGTCGTCGGGCACGGCGACATGACGCGAGGTGATGACGGCGCGGATGTCGCGGATCATGATGATGAACCAGAGAGGCTTCTCGAAGACGTTCTTCCGGACGATGTTGTCGAAGGCGAAGATGTCGAGAGGGCGTTTCGTGACGTAGCTGTCCAGTGTTTCGCCGATGACGCTCCCGGCGCGGCACTCGTTTTCCACAAACATAAAGTTCGTCACCGTGGTGCGAAGCATGTTGTAGAAGAGCGTCGTGCCGCTCCGCGAGTAGCCGCAGACACACACATGGGTCGGCATTTGAGGCGCCGAAGCAGGGGCAGAGCCGAGGTCGTGAGGCGTGTGCACCATGTCAGGTACTACCCTGCGGGGACGGCGGCCGATTTCGCATGAGCATTGTGTTGGCATGCCTGCAAACGTTGCATCGCATCCAGCGTTCCACGCCGCTGCCATCGGAAAACATCGCGTCCGTCACGACGAGAATGCCAATTCCGCAACTTGGGCAGGTGACCGTGGCCGACGGATCTTGCCCCAAAACGGTCCCTGCCGCCATCCAGCCCTGGCGATAACGGCGACCTTCCTGCGAATCCCATTTCTCGCGCGGTTTCGATCTGAGGGCCGGCTGTTTCAGCCAGTTCCACATTGGGATTGATGTCCCTCTGCCGCCGCCCCACTCCGCCCCCCTTCGCCCCCTGGTTACGGAGGAGAAGAGGCAGGAGCGAAGAAAGGCGAGCTCAAGCCTTTGCCCGCCTCGCCGCGGCCGGCTTGGCGCTGCTCGCCAGATCCGTCTCGCGCTCCGCCAGGTACGCGTCGAGCAACCTGACCCCGAATCCCGGCGAGCCGGGCCAGTTGCCGTCATCGTCGCGCTTGCCGAACATGCGGCCGGCGATGTCGAGATGGGCCCAGGGGGTGCCGTCGACGAAGTTCTGCAGCAGCTGCGCGCCATGGGACGCGTCGGCGAAGGCATCGTCGGGCGCGCATTGGCGCAGGTCCGCAATCTGGGATTTGAGGTTGCGCTCATATTCGGGATCGAGCGGCAGGCGCCAGAGCCGGTCGCCGGTCGCCTGTCCCGCCGCCAGCAGCCGTTCGGCGAGCTTGTCGTCATTGGAGAAGATGCCGGAATAGGCCTGGCCCAGCGCCGCCAGCACCGCATAGGTGAGCGTGGCGAGATCGATCATGGCGCGCGGGCGGAACTTCTGCACGGTGAAGGCCAGGGCGTCGGAAAGCACGACGCGGCCCTCGGCGTCGGTATCGACGATCTCGAGCGTCTTGCCCGAAAAGGTCTTGATCACGTCGCCCGGCCGATAGGCGGTACCCGAGGGCATGTTCTCGACCAGGGCCGCCACGCCGATCGCCGGCACCTTGGCGCGCCGGCCGGCGAGCGCCCGCATCAAGCCCACCACGGCGGCAGCACCCGACATGTCCGCCTTCATCTCCTCCATGCCGGCGGCCTTCTTGATCGAGATGCCGCCGGTATCGAAGGTGACGCCCTTGCCGACGAAGGCGAAGGGCCGGCCCGGGGCGCCGCGCCAGCGCAGCAGGAGCAATCGCGGCTTGTTCTCGCTGCCGGCGCCCACCGCCAGCATCGCGTTCATGCCGAGCCTGGCGAGCTTCTTCTCGTCCATGACCGCGATCTCGACACCCAGCGGGCCCAGCGCCTGGCGTGTGCGTTCGATGAAGCCGTCCGGTGTGATCACATTGGAAGGCTCGTTGGCGAGATCGCGCGCCAGCTCGACGCCGGCGGCGACCGGCCCCAGCCGGCGCCAGGCGCCTTGCGCGGCCGCGGCGGCCGGCGTCACGATCCACAGGGTCTCGAGCCGGCCGATCGGATCCTCGGGGCGCGCCTTGGTGCGATAGCGGTCGAAACGGTAGGCGCCGAGCCGCGCGCCCAGGGCCAGATGTGCCGCCAGCTCCGGCGCGCCCAGCGCCGCCTGCTCCGGATGATCCAGCACCAGCACCACCTCGCTCTCCCCGGCCTGGGCCACTGCCCTCGCCAGGGCGGCTCCCGCGGCCTCGGCCCGCGCGCGGTCGAGCCGGCGCCGGCGTCCCAGATCCAGCAGCAGGACGCGCCGGCTCTTGATCGCCCTGGGCGCCGTCAATTCGACGACCGAGGGCCCCTCGTCCTCTTCCGGTCGGGGGCGCTGGCCGGCGCGCGCAAGGGCGCCCTTCAGGAGCTGGTTGACCCGCCGCGCCGCCGGCAGGAGGCCGGCCTCGTCGGAGCGGCAGACGGCCAGAACCGGCAATTTTGCCGGGAGCTTGTCGAGGAAACGAACGCGCATTAGGGGAGGTTGTCCTGGTTGGGAGAGCGGCTTGGAGGGCAGCCACGATCATAGCGACCCGGAAAGGTTTGCGGGAGGGCCAGAACCGTGGTCTTGGCGACCGGTTACCCGTTAGTGAGCGGGAGCGGGCAAGAGTTCCACAACCGCCGCGCGGTCCGGTTTCTCCCGAATCAAGAAGGAGAGCAGCCCTGCCCCCAAGGCCAGGACGATCGATACCACCCAGACCCACTCATAGCGGGCAAAGAGATCGAAGAGATAGCCGCCGCCGAAGCTGCCGATCGCGGCGCCCAGGGAGTGGGACGCCGAGAGCAGCCCCATGGCCAGCCCCATCACGCGCAGGCCGATATGGGTCGAGACGAGGCTCGCCGTCACCACGAAGGTCGAATAGTCGAATATCCCGAACAGCACCGCGAAGACGAAGAGCAGCGAGACGTCGCGCGCGACGAAGATCAGCAGGATGAAACAGAGCGCGCGGAAGATATAGATCGCACCCAAGAGCAGCGGCCGGTTCATCTGGTCCGAGAGGCGCCCCGCCAGCACCATGCCGAACAGGTTGAAGGCCGAGAGCACGCCATAGGCGGTGGCGCTCTCGAGCGGCGGGAAACCGCAGGCCGCCGCATAGGGCAGCAGATGGGTCTCGATCACGCCCGTCGTGGTGATGCCGCAGATGAAAAAGCCGGCCGCCAGCAGCCAGAAAGCGGTGTTGGTGAAGATGTAGCGGAGGCGCTCATCGAGCGGCAGCGCCGCTTCGGCGCGTCGCGCCGGCAGATGATCGCGCGCGAGCTCTGCGGCGCGGCCCTGGCGGCTGACAAGCATCCAGGTCATCGGGATGACGGCCAGACAGCTGATGCCTACGGCCCAATAACTCGACCGCCAGCCGCCGGTGGCGGTCATGACTTCCGACAGCACCGGGATGAGCAGCAGCTGGCCCGCGGTCGAGCCGGCCGTGGCGATACCGACAGCAAGGCCGCGGCCTTCCTCGAAGCGCCGGCTCATCAGCGTCGCCACCACATGGTTGGCGGCCATGCCGAAGCCCAGCCCCGCCAGAAGGCTGAAGCTCGCGAAGAACTGCCAGCTGGCGGCGACGCTGGCGGCGAGCGCCACCCCCACCCCCACCGCCCCGAGGCCGGCGCAAAGGATCGCGCGCGCGCCGAAGCGGTCCACGAGCGCCCCCGACAGCGGCGCCACGCAGCCCATCACCACCAGGGCCAGCGACATGGCCGAGGAGGAGAGACTGCGGCTCCAGCCGAGCTCGGTCTCGAGCGCCGGCATGGTAAGACCCAGGAGGGATCGGGCTGAGAAGGATAGCGCCAGCACCAGGAAGGCGACGGCGAGGACGACCCAATCGGTCAGATGCCAATGTTTCATGGGCCGGCATCCTAGCCGGGCCCCGGGGGCTGCAAATAGTTCAGAAATAGAACCCGGCGGGCCCCAAAAAAGCGGGCGCCCCCAGACAGGGCGCCCGCCAACGGTAGTGAAAGAACCGTCTCTAGATCGTCGATCAGTTGGCAGTCGTGGCCACCGTCTGCTCCACCGCGACGTAGTTGCCTTGGTCGTCGGCGTAGACGTTGAAGGTGCCCGAGCCGTAGACGTTCTGGTCGGTCATCGACATGGTGCCTTGCAATGTGAAGTGGTGAGTGCCAGTCGCGTTGAGGTTCAACTGGTCACCGCTCTCGCCGCGCACGATCAGGTCGATCGTATTGGCGTTGAAGCTTTCGCCCGTCGAAACCGCCGCCGGCTCGGAGAAGTCGAGCACGTCGGCCGCATTGATCGTGACCGTGTTGGCCGCGCCGCTGCGCATATCCAGCATTTCGATACCGCTGGTCTGCTGGTCGAAGGTGGTGAAGTTCTCGTTGCCGGTCACCTTCAGTCCGTCGTGGCCGTTGCCGCCGTCATAGTTGGCATCGTGGTGGTTGAACACCAGCTGGTCGTTGCCTTCACCGCCGAACAGACCGTCGTTCGAGGAGCCGGCACCCGTCAGCGTGTCGTCGCCGTTGCCGCCATTCACCGTGTCGTTGCCGCTGCCGCCGTCAAGGCTGTCATTGCCGTTGCCGCCGTTCAGCAGGTCGTTACTGTCCTGGCCCCGCAGCGTGTCGTTGCCTTCGCCGCCGTCGAGAGTGTCGGAGCCATTGCCGCCGCTCAGGCTGTCGTCGCCGCCCTGGCCATCGAACCAGTTGTTCTGGCCACCGATCGTGCTGCCCGAGATGGTGTCGTTGCCCTGGCTGCCGATGATGCCCTCAATGCTGTTCAGCGTACAATCATCGCTACCGCCAGGCAGAGATGCGGTCCCGTTGCCGCTGTGGTCGAGGCTAAGACTCACTGTATGGAGCGAGTCATTGCCGGAGAAATCGACCACGTCGAACCCGCTGCCACCGGCAAAGGTGTCATTGTTGTTGTCGAAGTCGCTGTAGGCCACCAGGGTGTCGTTGCCGTAATCGCCATTCAGGCTGTCGTTGCCAGCGCCACCGGAGAGGTAGTCGTTGCCGTAGCCGCCACTGATCGTGTCGTTGCCGTCGTCGCCGAAGTAGGTGTCGTTGCCGTTGTCGCCGGTCTCGCCGCTATCCTCGTAGATGCGGTCGTTGCCGTTGCCGCCATGGCCGATGTCGTCGCCATTGCTGCCGCGCAGCGTGTCGTTGCCGTCGCCGCCGTAAAGCGTGTCGTTGCCATTGCCACCTTCGATGTAGTCGTCGTCGACGTCGCCCAGGATGCTGTCGTTGCCGTTGTCGCCGAAGAGCACGTCGTTGCCGTCGGCACCGCCATCGCCCAGGATCGTGTCGTCGCCGCCACCGCCACGGATGGTGTCGGCCCCGTTCCCGCCCAGCAGGACGTTGTTGAGGCTGTCGCCGGTGATCGAGTCATCGAAGTTCGAGCCCGTGACGTTCTCGAAATTGCTGACGGTGTCCGTACCTGCCGCACCGGTCGCAGAACCAGTGGCCAGGTTGACGGTAACGCCGCCGCCCGCATGGGCATAGGACAGCGTGTCGTCGCCGGCATTGCCGCCGTCGAGACGATCGTTGCCGTTGCCGCCCTCGATCTTGTCGTCGCCCTGGTCGCCGGTGATGTTGTCGTTGCCTTCGCCGCCGAAGATCGAGTCGTTGCCGGCATCGCCCGTAATGTGATCGTCGCCGTTGCCGCCATCGATCGTGTCGGCACTGTCGTCGCCCTCGATGGTGTCGTTGCCGTTGCCGCCGAGGATGAGATCGCTGCCGACGCCGCCGGCGATTAGGTCGTTGCCGTCGCCGCCGTCGATGGTGTCGGAACCGTCACCGCCCAGGATCGAGTCCTGACCGTTGTCGCCATTGAGCTGGTCGTTGCCGTTGCCGCCCAGGATGGTGTCCTGATCCTCGCCGCCATGGATGGTGTCGTCGCCATTGTCGCCATAGAGCGAGTCGTTGCCGTTGTCGCCGAAGATCTGGTCGTTGCCGTTCTGAGCCAGGCCGTCGTCGCCATGGATGGTGTCGTCGCCGTTGCCGCCGGCCAGCGTGTCATGGCCGTTATTGCCGAGGATGGTGTCGTTGCCATCGCCGCCATCGACCGAGTCGTTGCCGTTGCCGCCCAGGATCGTGTCCTGATCGACATTGCCGTAGATGGTGTCGTTGCCGTTCTCGCCGAGCAGGCTGTCATTGCCGTCTACGAGATCGGCGTCGCCGTCGATGGAGTCGTCGCCCTCGCCGCCCAGCACCGTGTCGGCGCCGGCACCGCCATAGATCGTGTCGTTGCCGTTGTCGCCATAGAGCGAGTCGTTGCCCTCGCCACCATCGATCGCGTCGTTGTCGTTGTCGCCATGGATGGTGTCGTTGCCCTTGTCGCCGAACAGCTGGTCGTTGCCGTTGCCGCCAAGGATGGTGTCGTCGTCGTAGCCGCCATGGACCTTATCGTTGCCATCGCCGCCATAGATGGTGTCGTAGCCGTACCCGCCCTCGATGTAGTCGTTGCCGTTGTCGCCGTAGAGCGTGTCGTTGCCGTTGTCGCCGTAGATCGTGTCGTTGCCCGCGCCGCCATGGATGACGTCGTTGCCGAAGCCGCCATAGATCAGGTCTGCCGCGAGGAGGGTTTCGCCGGCCAGCGTTTCGCTGCCATCCGGGTTGTCGCCGAAGATGGTGTCTTCGCCGAAGCCGCCGAGGATGGTGTCCTCGCCGTTGACGAGGTCGTTGCCGTTGCCGCCGAGCACATGGCCATCGCCGATGATGGAGTCGTTGCCATTGCCACCCTCGATGCGATCGGCCCCGACGATGGTGTCGTTGCCTTCGCCGCCCAGGATCGAGTCGCCGACCAGCGTGTCGTCGCCGTAGCCACCCAGGATGTAGTCATTGTCCTGGATGTAGTCGTTGCCGTTGCCGCCCTCGATCTTGCTGCCGAGGACCGTGTCCTGGTCGTTGCCGGCATCGACATAGTCGTTGTCGTAGATCACGTCGCTGCCGAGGCCGCCCAGGATCAGGCTGCCGATCACCATGTCGTTGCCGATGTCGGTCCGGACCGTGTCGCCGCCATTGATGGAGTCGTTGCCGTCGCCGCCATCGATCGAGTCGCCGAGGACGCTGTCGTCGCCGTCGGTCGTGATCGAGTCCATGTCGCTGATGGTGTCGTCGCCGTTGCCGCCGTCGATGTCGCTGCCGATGACGGTGTCGCTGCCGAGGCCGCCGACGATCGTGTCGGCGTCATCGATCCCGTCGTTGTCGTCGCCGCCGCCGATGGAGCTGCCAAGGATCGTGTCGTCGCCGTCCCCGCCGAAGATCGTGTCGTGATCGGCGATGGTGTCCTCGCCCTCGCCGCCCTGAAGCACGCCGCCGAGGATGTAGTCGTCGCCGTTGTTGCCGTTGATCGTGTCGCTACCGACGAGCTTGTCGTTGCCATTGTCGCCGAAGAGCGAGTCGCCGACGATCGAGTCGTCGCCATTGCCGCCGAAATCGCCATCGCCAACGATGTTGTCACGGCTGTAAAGCGTATCGTTCCCGTCATTGCCGTGGATGAAATCCGCGACGATCGTGTCGTTATCCGAGCCGCCATTGATGGTGTCGCCGGCGTCGACGGTGTCGTTGCCGCCATTGCCATTGCCGCCATCGCCGTCGATCACGCCGCCGAGGATGGTGTCGGCACCCGCGCCGCCGAGGATGGTGTCGTGGCTGACGATGCTGTCGTCATCCCCGTCGCCGGGGATGCTGTCGCTCCCGTCGCCATGAATGCTGTTGCCGACCAGAGTGTCCCCGCCCTCGCCGCCTTCGATGCGGTCGCCGACATAGAACCGGTCGTTGCCGGTGCCACCAAAGAGGGAGCCGCCGAAGATCGTGTCGGCATCGTCGCCGCCGAGGATGGTGTCATTGCCGTTGAGATTGTCGTCGCCCTGGTCGCCATAGACGTCGTCGCCGGAGATCGTGTCCCCGCCATTGCCGCCGAGGATCGAATCGCGGGAATTGAGGTAATCGTTGCCGTTCCCGCCCTCGATATGGCCGCCATGGATCGTGTCGGCATCGTCGCCGCCGTCGATGGTGTCGTAGCCGGTGATGATGTCGCCACCGTTCCCGCCGAAGACGCTGTCGCCGCGGACGGTGTCCCCGCCCTCGCCGCCGTCGATGCTGTCGTGGGCGTCGATGGAGTCGTTGCCGTTGCCGCCCTCGATGTTGCCGCCGACGATCGAGTCCTCGCCGTCGTTGCCCTGGATGTCGTCATGGCTGTCGATGCTGTCGTCGCCATCGTCGCCGAAGATGCTGTTGCCGGCGATGGTGTCGTTGCCCGAGCCACCAGTGATGCAATCACCAGCGCCGATCGTGTCGTTGCCCGGATCGCCATGGATCGCGCCGCCGAAGATCGAGTCTTCGCCGTTGTCGCCGAAGATATGGTCGTGGCTGTCGATGCTGTCGTTGCCCTGATTGCCGTCGATCGAGTCGCCCTGGATGGTGTCGTCGCCATTGCCGCCCGAGATGCAGTCGCCGGCAACGATGGTGTCGTTGCCCTCGTCGCCCTCGATCTGGCCGCCGAAGATACTGTCGTCGCCGTCGTTGCCGACGATGTGGTCGTGGCTCTCGATGCTGTCGTCGCCGTTGCCGCCCGAGATGTGATTGCCGGCAATGGTGTCGTTGCCGCTGCCGCCCGAGATGCAGTCGCCGGCATCGATCGTATCGGCGCCGTTCCCGCCCGAGATCTTGCCGCCGAAGATCGTGTCTTGGCCGTTGTCGCCGAAGATGTGGTCGTGGGTGTCGATCGAGTCGTTGCCGTTGTCGCCGTTGATCGAGTCGCCGGAGATCGTGTCGTCCCCGTTACCGCCCGCGATGCAGTCGCCGGCATCGATGGTGTCGTCGCCGTTGCCGCCGGCGATGAAGCCGCCTTCGATGGTGTCGTTGCCGTCGTTGCCCTCGATATGGTCGGTGCTGCAGATCAGATCGTTGCCGTCGTTGCCGTAGATGGAATTGCCGTCGATGGTGTCGTTGCCGCTGCCGCCATAGATGTGGTCACCGGCGTGGATCGTGTCGTTACCGTCATCGCCGCCGATCTTGCCGCCGAAGATATTGTCCTTGCCGTTATTGCCGGAAATATCGTCATGGCTGCTGATGTTGTCGTTGCCGTCACCGCCATAGATGGTGTCGCCGGCGATGGTGTCGTCGCCATTGCCGCCCGAGATGCAGTCGCCGGCATGGATTGTGTCGTTGCCCGACCCGCCCGAGATGTAGCCGCCCTCGATGGTGTCGTTGCCGTCATTGCCCTCGATATGGTCGTTGGCGCAGATCAGATCGTTGCCGTCGTTGCCATAGATGGCATCGCCCTCGATCGTATCGTTGCCGCCGCCGCCATAGATGTCGTCGCCGGCATGGATGCTGTCGTTGCCGTCATCACCCGAGATCTTGCCGCCAAAGATGTTGTCTTTGCCGTTGTTGCCGTAGATGTCGTCGTGGCTGCTGATGTCGTCGTTGCCCTCGCCGCCGGAGATCCGGTTGCCCTGGATGAAGTCGTCGCCATTGCCGCCCGAGATGCAGTCGCCGGCATTGATGCTGTCGTTGCCCTCGCCACCCGCGACGGTGCCGCCATAGATCAGATCGTTGCCGTCGTTGCCCTCGATATGGTCGTGGCTGTCGATGCTGTCGTTGCCGCAATCGCCAAGGATGGAGTCGCCGGCGATCGTGTCGTTGCCTTCCCCGCCATAAATGTTATCGCCGGCATCGATCGTGTCGTTGCCCGACCCGCCCGAAATGGCGCCGCCAAAGATGCTGTCGTCGCCGTTGCCGCCGGAGATGTCGTCGCTGCTGCAGATGACGTCGTTGCCGCTGCCGCCGGATATATTGTTGCCTTCGATCGTGTCGTTGCCCGACCCGCCGGTGATGCAGTCGCCGGCATTCACCTGGTCGTTGCCGTCGCCCGCGCAGATCTCGCCGCCCGAAATGCTGTCGTTGCCCGAGCCGCCCGAGATGAAGTCGTGGTCGTTGATGTCGTCGTTGCCGTCCGCGCCGGTGACGAAGCCGCCGGAGATCAGGTCATTGCCGTCACCGCCATAGATCTTGTCGTCGTCGGTGATGCAGTCGTTGCCATCGCCGCCCGTGATGGCGCTGCCGACGATCTTGTCGTTGCCGTCGCCGCCCTGGATGTAGTCGTTGTCGACGATGAGGTCGTTGCCGGTGTCGCCCTCGATATAGCCGCCGAGAATCTTGTCGTCGCCGCAGTCGCCCGAGATGTAGTCGTTGTCGGTGATCCAGTCGTTGCCGCCGCCGCCGGCGATCAGGCTGCCGACAATCTTGTCGTTGCCCTGGCCGCCATAGATGTCGTCCGACCCGTCGATCGTGTCGTTGCCGTCGCAATAGCCTTCGCCGCAGGTGAGCAGCTCGGGCACGCAGTCGTCGCCCTTACCGAACACCTTGTCGCTCTCAACCAGGCGGGCGTCGGTCAGATCCTCCGGCAGGACAGTTTCTTCTTCGCAGTCGCAGCCGCAATCGCACTTGTCCTGGTAGGAGACCACTTGCTCCGGCAGGGTGCAGCTGTCGTCGCCGAAGATCTTGTCGCCGACGATGACGTCGTTGCCGTCGCCGCCGTCGATGTAGTCCCGCCCATCGATGCTGTCGTCCTCGGCGCCGCCGACCATCTTGTCGCCGACGATGAGGTCGTTGCCCTCGCCGCCATAGATGTCGTCGTTGCCGCAGAGCGTGTCGTAACCCTCGTCGCCGAACATCTTGTCGCCGACCAGGAAGTCGGTGCCGTTGCCGCCATCGATCGTGTCGTTGCCGAACAGCTTGTCGTCGCCGCAGTTGCCCATCATCTTGTCGCCGACGACGGTGTCGTTGCCGTCGCCGCCGAGCAGCGAATCATGGCCGATGATCTTGTCGTCGCCATAGGTGCCGATGATGTGGTCGCCGATGACGAAGTCGTTGCCGTCGCCGCCGAGCAGCGTGTCGTTGCTGCCGCCGAAATGCTTGCCGCCGTACGGGTCCTCGCCGTTGCCGCCCTTGCAGGAGAACAGGCTGTCGCAGGTCGTATCGCCCAGCAGCTTGTCGTCGCCGGTGCCGCCATCGACGATGTCGTTCAGCGTGCCGCCGACGATGGTGTCGTCGCCGGAATCGCCGAAGAACCCGTGGTTCGGGTCGTAGAGAATCTCGTTGGCCTCAGTCCAGTTCGTCGGCAGCCAGACGTGATCGTCGCCCTCGAGGGCGTGATAGAAACAGTCCTCGTCATAGAACACGCCGACCGCGCCGGTGACGGAATCGAAATCCACGCAATCGTTGTTCGGGGTGAACAGGCAGTTGTGGAAAAGATCCCGGTCCTCCGGGTTGGGCAAGGGCTCCGGCAGGCCGTAGAGCAGCGCCGTGGGGCCGATCGGACCGTTGTCGAGGAGCGCGGCCAGCAGGCCCGCCAGGCCGAAGGGGGTCAGGAAATGGCCGGTGTTCGCCGCGCCGGTGCCGGCCTGGGCGCCGCCCGCGGCGGTCACGATTTCGCCCGTACCCAGCGCCAGCAGGAACTCGTCCATGGTCATGCCGACCAGGAGCACGATGCCGCCATCGGGGGTGACGATCTCGACGCCATCGGCGGTCTGGGTGATCTGCGACTTGTCGATGCTGAAGTCGAACTTGAGCTGCTCGTCGGCCGCGACCTGGATGTCGACATGCTCGCCGGCCGCAGGTTCCTTGACCTCCACGACCTTCACTTCGGCGAGTTGGACATCGCCCGGTTGAACCGGCGTCGCGCCGCTCGGCTGCGCCGTGGCAGCGCTCGCTTCGGGGGCTGCATCCGCGCCGGGCTGAGGCGCCTGATTTGCACTCGGCGTGCTGCCCTCGGGCGCGCCCTTCGCGTCCGAATGCTGGTCGCTGCCGCTCACCGAAGTGATGGAAGTGCTGGAATCGTTCGCCATGGTCTTGCCCCCGTCGATTGCAATGCCGCTCTTCATGAGCGTCACGTCACATGCGGATTTGCCGCAGGTTGTCGAGGGAACATTAGTGATTTTTTAACTTGCCGATAGGGATTCGGAAAGCAAACCGATACATCCTGGTGGTATTAACCGTAGATTAATCGATGAGGCGAGCGCCAACTGTTTGACAGTGAACGGTAACTATCCGGCAGTTTCGGCAAATGCCGGAGAGGGCTGCACCGATGTATATATCGGTTTTTTCATGAGAAATTGACAATGATGGCTGGAGATACAGAAGGCTGACACCTTTTCCGAGGGCATTCCCTTGCCCTGGAGGGCTCCTGGATTCGGTTCCGTCCAGGAAAGAGACACGGGCGCCCGCGGACATACCGCTATCCGCGGTGAAGATGGGCCCTTTCCGGATCCCGATCCGTCACAGCTAGACGCTGCCGGATGGAGGACGGTCGGGCCGTCCGAGACGATGTACAAATGCAGAGGGGGCGCCCCAGCGGGAGGCGCCCCCGAAACCCCAGCCTGCCTCGATCTTCCGTTCGTGATCGCCGTGACGCCGTCCTCGACGGCGATCACCGTGCCATTGCTGTCGCTATAGATGTCGGAGGTGACGCCTGGCCCTCCATAAGCCGGGTAGGCCCACGATCGCCGAATACCAGCTGGTCGTTGCCGTCGTCCCTGAACAGACCGTCGTGCGAATTGCCGGCTCCGGACGGCTGTCGTCGCCGTTGCCGCCGCAAAAGAAAAGCGGGCGCCCCTGCCTGGGACGCCCGCCTTCTCATGAGATCGGATATCGCGTCCGCCGATCAGGTCACATCGAGACCCTGCTGGATCGCGATCTGGTGGCCGGCATTGTCCGTGTAGACATCGAAGGTGGCGCCACCGTAACCCGGATCGGTGGGCGTGATGCTCGCGCCGGTCGTATGCCACTGGTTGTCGCCGGTGCCGAGCGGGATATCGACGTTGTCGTGCGAGCCCGAGGTATTGCCGGTGATGAAGAGCTTGATCGCCCCGCCCGCATTGGACTCCGTGCTGTCGCTGGTGCTCGAGAAGTCGAGGATGTCGTTCGCGCTCAGCGTCAGCGTGTCGGTCGAGTCGCCATCCGTCATGTCCAGCCGCTCCACATGCGACACGTCCTGGGTGAAGGTCGAGAAGTTGACCCCGCCACCGCCTCCGACGAACAAGGTGTCGACGCCGTTGCCGCCGTTATAGGTGGCGCCGTGATCGCCGAACAGCAGCAGGTCGTTGCCGTTGTCGCCGAACAGCTGGTCGTGCGAGCTGCCGGCCCCGGTCAACGTATCGTTGCCGTCGCCGCCATGGATCGTGTCGTTGCCGTTGCCGCCGTCGAGACTGTCGTTGCCGTTGTCGCCGTTCAGCTGATCGTTGCCGTCGCCGCCGAACAGGGTGTCGTTGTCCCCGCCGCCGTTCAACGTGTCGTTGCCATTGTCGCCAGACAGGCTGTCGGTGCCGTTCCCGCCGGAGAGCTGGTCGTTGTCGCTGCCGCCGAAGAGCGTGTCGTTGCCCTCGCCACCGAACAGCGTGTCGTTGCCGTTGTCGCCGTGCAGCTCGTCGTTGTCGTTGCCGCCGTCGAGGCTGTCGTTGCCGTCGCCGCCGTAGAGCGTGTCGTTGCCGTCGTCGCCGGAGAACGTGTCGTTGCCGTTGTCGAACTTGCCGTCGAAGATGTAGTCGTTACCGGCGCGGCCATGGGCAAGGTCGTTGCCGTCGCCGCCATTGATCGTGTCGTTGCCGTCGCCGCCATCGAGGGTATCGTTGCCGTCGCCGCCATAGATATGGTCGTTGTCGACATCGCCCAGGATGCTGTCATTGCCGTTGTCGCCGTAGAGGGTGTCGTTGCCGTCGGCTCCGCCGTCGCCGACGATCGTGTCGTTGCCGCCATTGCCGTGGATGAGATCGGCACCGCCACCGCCGAGGATGACGTTATCCAGACTGTCGCCGTTGAGCGTGTCGTCGAAGTTCGAGCCCGTCAGATCCTCGAAGTTGCTGACGGTATCGGTGCCCTCGGCGCCGGTCGCGATGCCGGTGCCCAGATCGACGCTCACGGCGCCGCCCGCATGGGCGTAGCTCAGCGTGTCTTCGCCGGCATTGCCGCCGTCAAGACGATCGTTGCCGTTGCCGCCCTCGATCTTGTCGTCGCCGGCATCGCCCGTGATGTTGTCGTTGCCGTCGCCGCCGAAGATCGAGTCGTTGCCGGCATCGCCCGTGATGTGATCGTCGCCGTTGCCGCCATCGATCGTGTCGGCACTGTCGTCGCCCTCGATGGTGTCGTTGCCGTTGCCGCCGAGGATGAGATCGCTGCCGACGCCGCCGGCGATTAGGTCGTTGCCGTCGCCGCCGTCGATGGTGTCGGAACCGTCACCGCCCAGGATCGAGTCCTGACCGTTGTCGCCATTGAGCTGGTCGTTGCCGTTGCCGCCCAGGATGGTGTCCTGGTCCTCGCCGCCATGGATGGTGTCATCGCCATTGTCGCCATAGAGCGAGTCGTTGCCGTTGTCGCCGAAGATCTGGTCGTTGCCGTTCTGAGCCAGGCCGTCGTCGCCATGGATGGTGTCGTCGCCGTTGCCGCCGGCCAGCGTGTCATGGCCGTTGTTGCCGAGGATGGTGTCGTTGCCATCGCCGCCATCGACCGAGTCGTTGCCGTTGCCGCCCAGGATCGTGTCCTGATCGACATTGCCGTAGATGGTGTCGTTGCCGTTCTCGCCCAGCAGGCTGTCGTTGCCGTCGACGAAGTTGGCGTCGCCATCGATGGAGTCGTCGCCATTGCCGCCCAGCACCGTGTCGTCGCCGGCACCGCCATAGAGCGTGTCGTTGCCGTTGTCGCCATAGACGCTGTCGTTGCCGTCGCCGCCGCTCAGGCTGTCATCGTCCTCGCCGCCCCGGACGGTGTCGGCACCTTCGTCGCCATTGATGGTGTCGTTGCCGTTCTCGCCCAGCAGGGAGTCGTTATCCTGGCCGCCGCCGATCTTGTCGCTGCCGTTGCCACCGAAGATCGTGTCGTCGCCATAGTTGCCGAAGAGGCTGTCGTCGCCATTGTCGCCATAGATGGAGTCGTTGCCGTTCCCTCCGTCGATGGTGTCGTTGCCCTCGTTGCCATGGATGGTGTCGTCGCCGAACCCGCCATCGATGCTGTCGTTGCCGTTGTCGCCGAAAATCGAGTCGTTACCGTCGTCGCCATAGATGGTGTCGTTGCCGGCCCCGCCATGGATGTAGTCGTCGCCGTTGTTGCCGTGGATCAGGTCGGCCGCATAGACGGTCTCGCCGAACAGACCGTCGTTCGGGCCCGGCGCGTCGCCCCAGATGGTGTCGTCGCCGTTGCCGCCGGTGATGTTGTCGCCGGCATGGATGACGTCGCCACCCTCGCCGCCGACGATGCTGCCGTCGCCGACGATCGAGTCATTGCCGTCGCCGCCGTCGATCGCGTCATTGGCATAGATGGTGTCGTCGCCGGCCCCACCGGCGATCGAATCACCCACCAGCGTGTCGTTCCCGTTGCCGCCGAAGAGCGTGTCCTGGTCGACGACATAGTCGTTGCCGTCGCCCGCATCGATGAAGCTGCCGCGCACGACATCTTCGTCGTCCCCGGCATAGACGATGTCGTCGGCCACGATGTAGTCGTTCCCATTCCCGCCGCGGATCGAATCGCCCAGGATGCTGTCGTTGCCGTCGGCGACGATGTAGTCGTTGTCGTTGATCGTGTCGTCGCCGTCGCCGCCTTCGATCGAGCTGCCGACGATTGTGTCGTCGCCAGCGCCGCCATAGACGGTGTCGTTGTCGGTGATGTCGTCGTTGCCGTTGCCGCCCTCGATCGAGCTGCCGAGGACGGTGTCGTTGCCGTCGCCTGCGACGATCGAGTCATTGTCGGTGATGCAGTCGTTACCTTCACCGCCGGCAATCATCCCGCCATTGATGGTGTCGTTGCCGTTGCCGCCGTCGATCGTATCGGAACCGACCAGCTTGTCGTTGCCGTTCCCGCCGAAGATGCTGTCGCCGAGGATCGAGTCGTTGCCGTCGCCGCCAGTGATGGTGTCCTGGCCGAAGATCTTGTCGTCGCCATTGTCGCCGAAGATCGAATCCCCGGAGATGATGTCGTTGCCGGCGCCGCCGGAGATGTAGTCGCCGGCCCGGATCGTGTCGTTGTCCTCGCCGCCGGAGATCACGCCGCCGAGGATGATGTCTTCGCCGTTGTTCCCGTAGATCTGATCGTGGCTGACGATGCTGTCCGCACCGTTGTCGCCCTGGATCTCGTTGCCGTCGATGGTGTCCTGGCCATTGCCGCCGGAGATGCAGTCGCCGGTATAGATGCTGTCGTTGCCGTCGTTGCCGGTGATCAGGCCGCCGGAGATGCTGTCGTTGCCGTCGTCACCCTCGATATGGTCGTAGCTGTAGATCAGGTCGTTGCCGTCATTGCCCTGGATCTCGTCGCCCGCGATCGTGTCGTTGCCGTCGCCGCCCGAGATGCAGTCGCCGCCGCTGATCGTGTCGTTGCCGCTGCCGCCCGTGATCTTGCCGCCGAAGATCGTATCTTCGCCGTTGTCGCCCGTGATGTCGTCGTGGCTGTCGATGCTGTCGTTGCCATTGCCCCCGGAGATCGAGTTGCCGGCGAGGGTGTCATCGCCATTGCCGCCCGAGATGCAGTCGCCGGCATAGATGCTGTCGTCGCCATTCCCGCCGGCGATGAAGCCGCCTTCGATGGTGTCGTTGCCGTCGTTGCCCTGGATGTGATCGTGGCTCGAGATGTAGTCGTTGCCGTCGTTGCCCTCGATGGAGTCGCCGGCGATCGTGTCGTTGCCGCTGCCGCCCGAGATGTTGTCGCCCGCGCAGACGGTGTCGTTGCCCTCGCCGCCGGTGATCAGACCGCCGAAGATCGTGTCTTCGCCGTTGTCGCCGGCGATGTCGTCGTGGCTCGAGATGTAGTCGTTGCCGTTGTCGCCATTGATCGTGTTGCCGGCGATGGTGTCGTCGCCATTGCCGCCCGAGATGCAGTCGCCGGCATAGATGCTGTCGTCGCCGTTGCCGCCGGCGATGAACCCGCCCTCGATGGTGTCGTTGCCGTCGTTGCCCTCGATATGATCGTCGCTGCAGATCAGGTCGTTGCCGTTGTTGCCCTCGATGGAGTCGCCAGCGATCGTGTCGTTGCCGCTGCCGCCCGAGATGTGGTCGCCGGCCTGGATCGTGTCGTCGCCATTCCCGCCCGCGATCTTGCCGCCGAAGATCGTGTCTTCGCCGTTGTCGCCGGCGATGTCGTCATGGCTGGAGATGTAGTCGTTGCCGTTGCCGCCCAGGATGGTGTTGCCGGCGATGGTGTCGTCGCCGTTGCCGCCCGAGATGCAGTCGCCGGCATAGATGCTGTCGTTGCCATCGCCGCCGGCGATGAGCCCGCCCTCGATGGTGTCGTTGCCGTCGTTGCCCTGGATGTGATCGTTGCTGCAGATCAGGTCGTTGCCGTTGTTGCCCTGAATCTCGTCGCCCGCGATCGTGTCGTTGCCGCTGCCGCCCGAGATGTGGTCGCCGGCATGGATCGTGTCGTTGCCGCTGCCGCCGGTGATCTTGCCGCCGAAGATGGTGTCTTCGCCGTTGTCGCCGGAGATGTCGTCGTGGCTGGAGATGTAGTCGTTGCCGTTGTCGCCGTTGATGTTGTTGCCGGCGATGGTGTCGTCGCCATTGCCGCCCGAGATGCAGTCGCCGGCATAAATGCTGTCGTTGCCGGCGCCGCCCGAGATGTAGCCGCCCGAGATCGTATCGTTGCCGTCGTTGCCCTCGATATGGTCGTCGCTGCAGATCAGATCGTTGCCGGCGCCGCCATAGATGGCGTCGCCGGAGATCGTGTCGTTGCCGCTGCCGCCCGAGATGTTGTCGCCGGCATGGATCGTGTCATTGCCGTCATCGCCGGAGATCTTGCCGCCGAAGATGGAATCGTCGCCGGCGCCGCCATTGATGTCGTCGTGGCTGTCGATGCTGTCGTCGCCCTCGCCGCCATAGATGGCGTTGCCGGAAATGGTATCGTCGCCATTGTCACCGTTGATGCAGTCGCCGGCATAGATCGTGTCGTCGCCTTCACCACCGGTGATCTTGCCGCCGAAGATCGAATCGTCGCCATTGCCGCCCGAGATGAAGTCGTGCGTGTCGATCCAGTCGTTGCCGTTGCCGCCGTTGATATAGTCGCCCTCGATCGTGTCGTCACCGTTGTCGCCGTGAATGGTGTCGCCGGCCTCGATCGTGTCGTCGCCGTTGCCGCCATAGATGGCGCCGCCGAAGATCGAATCGTCGCCGTTGTTGCCACTGATGTCGTCGTGGTTGTCGATGCTGTCGTTGCCGTTGTCACCGCGGATGAAGTTCCCGGCCAGGCTGTCGTCGCCATTGCCGCCGCTGATGCACTCGCCGGCATTGATCGTGTCGTTGCCGTCCCCGCCGAAGATGGAATCGCCGGCGATCAGATCGTTGCCGTCGTTGCCATAGATCGTGTCGAAGTTGACGATCACGTCGTTGCCGGAGCCGCCGAATACCTTGCCGCCGTGAATGGAATCGTTGCCGCTGCCGCCATAGATCTTGTCGCTGTCGGAGATCGTGTCGTTGCCGTCCCCGCCTTGGATGTAGCCGCCGAGGATCGAATCGTCGCCGTTGTCGCCATAGAGCTTGTCGTTGTCGCTGATGCTGTCGTTGCCATCATCGCCAGAGATATAGCTGCCGATGATCACGTCCTTGCCGTTGTCGCCATGGATCGTGTCGTCGTCGCAGATCTGGTCCTGGCCGTTGCCACCGGAGATCACGCTGCCGAGGATGAAGTCGTTGCCGTTGCCGCCCGAAATATTGTCGCCGGCATAGACGGTGTCGTCCCCGCTGCCTTCGCCGAGCGTGACATTGGCGAAGGAAAGAATGGTGTCGTCGCAGTTGCACTGATCGAGATAGGTCGCGATCTCCTGGTTGATCCCGCCCTGGTCGCCGAAGATCTTGTCGCCGACGATGATGTCGTTGCCGTCGCCGCCGTCGATCGTGTCCTGGGCATAGAAGACGTCGTCGCCGGGGCCGCCGACCATCTTGTCGCCGATGACGGAATCGTCGCCGGCACCGCCGAGAATTGAATCCTGGCCGACGAACATATCGTCGCCGATGCCGCCGAACATCTTGTCGCCGACGAGGAGGTCGCGGTCGTTGCCGCCCGCGATCGTGTCGTTGCCGTGGAGCGTGTCGTCGCCGCCCGAGCCCACCAGCTTGTCCCCGACGATCAGGTCGCTGCCATTGCCGCCGACCAGGGAATCGTCGCCGCCGATGCTGTCATCGCCGTTGGTGCCGATGATGTGGTCGCCGATGATCGTGTCGCTGCCGTCGTCACCGACCAGCGTGTCGTTGCTGCCGCCGAAGGAAATCGTGTCGCCGCCATTCCCGCCCTTCGAGCCGAACAGGCTGTCGCAGGTGGTGTCGCCAACCAGCTTGTCGTTGCCCGAACCGCCCGAGACGATGTCGTTCAGCGCGCCGCCGAAGATGCTGTCATTGCCGGAATCGCCGAAGAACCCGTGATTGGGGTCGTAGAGGATCTGGTCGGCTTCGGTTTGGTTCGAGGGCAGCCAGACATGATCGTTGCCGTCGAGGGCGTGATAGAAGCAGCTGGGATCGTAGAAGGAGCCGACCGCGCCGGTGACTGAATCGAAGTCCACGCAGTCGTTGTTGTTCGTGAACAGGCAGTTGTGGAAGTCCAGCTTATCGAAAGGATTGGTCAGGGGTTCGGGCAGGCCGTAGAGCAGCGCCGTCGGGCCGATCGGGCCGTTGTCAAGGAGGGCGGCCAGCAGGCCCGCCAGGCCAAAGGGGGTCAGGAAATGGCCGGTGTTGGCGGTCCCGGTGCCGGCTTGCGCGCCGCCCGCGGCGGTCACGATTTCTCCCGTGCCCAGCGCCAGCAGGAACTCGTCCATGGTCATGCCGACCAGGAGCACATGGCCGCCATCGGGGGTGACGATCTCGACGCCGTCCGCGGTCTGGGTGATCTGCGATTTGTCGATGCTGAAGTCGAATTTGAGCTGCTCGTCGGCCGCGACCTGGATGTCGACATGCTCGCCGGCCGCCGGTTCCTTGACCTCGACGACTTTCACCTCGGCGAGTTGCACGTCGCCCGGTTGGGCCGCGTCGGCCTGCGGCGCGTTGCCCTCGCTCGTCGCGGCCGCGTTCGGCTGCGCCGACACCTGCGCCTGTGCGCTCGCCTCCTGCTGGCCTTCCGCGCTCGGATGCGCCGGGCTCATGCCCTGCGCTTCGGAATTCACCGCGGAATGATCCTGGCCGCCAGAAATCGGAGTGGTGGAGTCGGTCGCCATGGGTGCCCCCTCGATAGATGCGGCTGCGCTTCATGCGGGCCGCCGGCGCGCAGAGGTTCTGCGTCGCGGGGGCAAAGGTTAGCGATCCCTTAAGAGGCCTCAACGCGCTTGCGCCTCAAAGCGATACACCCAGGTGGTAGATGTCCGACTTGTAATTTTGGTCGCTGATTAAGTCTCTGTAATAAATCGCCAAAAAGCGCGGATTTGAGCCGATTGCCTGGTCTCGGGCGCGGATCATGGTTAACTCCCGGAAAGCTCCACGGCCATTGCGCGGTGGCGGCAATCGGGCGAGCAAAAACCGGCGCCCCGAGATGGGACGCCGGTTCATGAAGTTCGCGGCGTTCAAGGTGAGGGCGGCGCTGAATCAACTGTCGGTGACAACCACACCCTGCTCGACGGCGACGGTGTGCGTGCCGTCGCTATAGACATCAAAAGCGACCCCGCCATAAGCGGGATCGGTCAGCGCGACGCCGCTGGCCTGCAGCGTGAAATGGACCCCGCCGGTGCTCCGCAGATCGACGCTGTCGCCGGCGGCATCGCCTCGCGCCACGAGATCGATCGTGTGGCCGTTCCAGCTCTCGCCGGTGCTGCCGCCGAAATCCATCACATCGGCCGCGTTCAGCGTGACGCTGTCGGACGCGCCGTTGCGCATGTCGAGAACCTCGATGCCGCCGGTGTTCTGGCCGCCGGGCGTGAAATCAACACTGCCTGAGATCACCAGGCTGTCGATGCCGCTGTCGCCCTCGTAGCGATCGCCGAGGTCGTTGAAGACCAGGTGATCGTTGCCGTCGCCGCCGAAGAGCTGGTTGACCCCGCCCCCGCCATCGAGCGTGTCGTCGCCCGATCCGCCACTCAGCGTGTCGTCCTCTCCGCCGCCGAGGATATGGTCCTGGCCGTCATTGCCCGAGAGCAGGTCGTTGCCGTTGCCACCCGAGATCTCGTCGTCGTCATCGCCGCCGGAGATCTGGTCGTTGCCATTGTCGCCGAAGAGACCGTCATGACCGCCGACGGCGGTGATGAAGTCATTGCCCTCGCCGCCATGGACCGTGTCGTCGTCCGGCCCCGCCTGGATGGTGTCGTCGCCGGCGCCTCCCAGGATCGAATCCGCGCCGCTTCCGCCGGTCAGGAGGTCATGGCCGTTGCCGCCGTCGATCGTGTCGTTGCCGTTGCCGCCATCGATCGTGTCGTCGCCATTGTTGCCACGCAGCAGATCGTTGCCGTCGCCGCCGACGATGGTGTCGTGCCCTTCGCCGCCCAGGACCGAATCGTCCCCATTACCGGCGATCAGCGTGTCATTGCCGTTGTCGCCATAGAGCGTGTCGTCGCCATTGCCGCCCTTTACGGTGTCGTCGCCGAGCCAGGCGAGCAGGCGGTCATTGCCCTCGGCGCCGAGGATGGAGTCGGACCGGCTGTCGCCGAAGATCGTGTCATCGCCATCGCCGCCGCTGATGGTGTCGAGCCCGTTGCCGGCATGGATCTGGTCGTCGCCATTGCCGCCATTGATCGTATCCGGCCCGTTGCCGCCATAGATCGTGTCGTCGCCCTCGCCGCCCAGGATTGTGTCGCCGCCCGCGCCGGCAAAGATCAGGTCGTTGCCGGCATCGCCCTTGACGACGTTATGTCCCTCGCCGGCGAGAATGGTGTCGTTGCCGTCGCCGCCGACCACGGAATCGTCGCCGAAGCCGCCGACGATGGAGTCATTGCCGTTGTCGCCATGCAGCGTGTCGTCACCCCTGCCGCCATTCAGCGTGTCGTTGCCGTCGTACCCGACCAGGCGGTCGTTGCCATTGTCGCCCGAGAGGCGATCGGCCGTGGTGTCGCCGAAGACCGTGTCGTCACCATTTCCGCCTCGGACCGTGTCCCGACCGAGGCCGGCATGGATTTCGTCGTTGCCGTTCCCGCCAAGAATGGAGTCGTCGCCGAAAGAGCCATAGATGGTGTCGTCGCCGTTGCCGCCGTCGATCGTATCGTCGCCATTGCCGCCGAGAAGGCTGTCATCGCCATCGCGGCCGCGGATGCGGTCGTCGCCGTTCCCGCCGTCGATCGTGTCGTTGCCGCCATGGCCATCGAGTTTGTCGTCGCCGTTGGAACCGGGGATGAAATCGGCCCACTTCGTGCCTTCGATGTTGACGCCTTTGTCACCATTCTGGCCGAAGCCGTTTCCGAAATTCTTGATGCTGGACATTATTAGGCCCCTGGGGAATTCGCGCCGAGTGTTCACCTGGGCCTCGGTGGACGACCTCGTCGTCGTCGGCGCGTCGGGGGCGAAGCTAACGGGCCGGTTAACCACCTCTCAACCTGGTTGTTAAGAGGAACGACATAACGGGGTGATAGGTCCCGAATTTGCCACCGGCGACCAAGGCGCTATCCCTTTTGCGCTCCCGCTGCGTCCGCTTTTTGCCACAACGGCGATGTCCGCAGCGCCTCACCACCATTACATCGCGAGGCGAGACCTTGCAGCCATGTCATCCGCGATTCGCCTCGCTCCTCACCACGATCGAGGGCGGGGGAGCGATCAGGTCGTCACCGTGACGCCCTGCTCAACGGCGACCTCGTGCGAGCCGTCGCCATAGACGTCGTAGAGAGTGCCGGCCCCGCCGTAGGCCGCGTCCGACAGAGCCACACCGTTCGCCTCGAGAGCGAAATGCGTGCCGCCGGTCTGCTGGAGATTGACGGTGTCGCCGGCGCCGCCCGTGTCGCCGCGGACGACCAGATCGAGGGCGTTTCCGTCGACGGTCTCGCCGGTGCTGCCGCCAAAACTCAGCACATCGGCGGCGTTCAGGGTGACGGCGTTGGCGCCGGCGCCACGCAGGTCGAGCATCTCGATGCCCGAAGTCTCCTCGCTGAACCCCGTGAAGTTGACATCCTGCGTGACCGACAGCGCATCGAGGCCAATTCCACCGTTATAGGTATCGCCGGGGCCGGAGAACACCAATTCATCGTCCCCGCCACCGCCGAAGAGCTGGTCGATGCTGTTGCCGCCGTCGAGCGTGTCGTTGCCATCGCCGCCGCTGAGGAAGTCATTGCCTTCGTTTCCCTGCAGCTGATCGTTGCCGGCGGCGCCATAGAGGCTGTCCCCGCCGAGGCCCCCTTCGAGCGTATCCTCGCCCGCGCGGCCATTGAGCGAATCATTGCCGTCGTCGCCCAACAGAACATCGCCGCCGTTGCCGCCTTCGAGCGTGTCGTTGCCGCCGTCGCCGTCGAGCCGGTCGGCGCCGTTGCCGCCGTCGAGCCGGTCATTGCCATTGTCGCCGTTCAGGCTGTCGTCGCCCTCGTCGCCATAAAGGGTGTCGTTGTTGTTGTCGCCGTCGAGGCTGTCCGCGCCGGCAAGGCCCTGCAGCAGATCGGTGCCATTCTGCCCCTGGAGAATATTGTCGTGCGTGTCGCCGGTCAGCGTGTCGGCATATTGCGATCCGATCAGGCCCTCGAAGCCATGCAGCGTGTCGCCTTGCGCGTCGCCACCCACGCCTGCGAGGGGATCGGACAGGGTTTCCGTCAGGCGAACCGACACGCCATGGAACGAGTACACATAGCTCACCGTGTCGATGCCATCGGCGCCCTCGAGGAAATCGGGACCGGCGCCGGCCCAGACGAAGTCGTCGCCATTGCCGGCGTCGATCCAGGCGCCGCCGAGGCCGTCGCCGCCCTCGCGATAGACGGTGTCGTCGCCGTCGCCGCCCAGAACGGTGTCGTCGCCGGACCCCCCGAGAACGAAGTCGTTCCCGGCGCCGCAATCCATCCAATCGTCGCCGCTGCCGCCCGTGACGATGTCGGCGCCATCGCCGGCGGAGAGCGTGTCGTTGCCGTTGTCGCCGCTGAGAATGTCGTCGCCGCGACCGCCGGTCACGGTGTCGTCGCCGTCGCCGCCATACATGGGATTGCTGCCCATGCCGCCGACGAGGGTGTCGGCGCCATCGCCGCCCCAGAGAATGTCGTAGCCGGGGCCGCCCAGTAGGAGATCGTTGCCGTTGCCGGCATCGAGGAGGTTCCCGGAACTGCCATCCCCGGCATAGAGCGTGTCGTCGCCGAGGCCGCCCGTGATCGTGTTGGCGCCGCTGCCGCCGTCGATGCTGTCGTTTCCGTCGCCGCCGATCAGACTGTCGACGCCGCCTTCGCCATAGATCCGGTCGTCGCCATTGTCGCCGCGCACCGTATCGTTGTCGTCACCGCCGTCGAGCAGATCGTCGCCGTTCTCGCCATAGATGCTTTCATTGCCGGCGCCGCCGATGAGCGTGTCGTTCCCAGTCCAACCCAGGAGCCGGTCGCTGTCATCGCCGCCGCCGACACTGTCATTGCCGCCGTCGCCGAAGAGCGTGTCGATGCCCGCGTTGCCGATCAGGGTATCGTCGCCGCTGCCGCCATGGATGACGTCGTTGCCGTCGCCGCCCGTCAGCAGATCGTTCTGCGCCCCGCCTTGCAACGTCTGGTCCAGGTCCAGCGCCGCGAAGGCCAGACC
This sequence comes from Hypericibacter terrae, assembly GCF_008728855.1. Lineage (GTDB taxonomy): Bacteria > Pseudomonadota > Alphaproteobacteria > Dongiales > Dongiaceae > Hypericibacter > Hypericibacter terrae. The sequence continues at coordinate 3,537,730 of NZ_CP042906.1, forward strand.
TTGCACGGACACCGCGCCTTGGACCGTCACGCCTTGTTCGACAGCGACATAGCGGGTGCCGTCGCTATAGACGTCGTAATGCACGCCGCTGCCGCCATAGGCGGGGTCGTTCAGCGTCACATCGAGAGCGACCGCGCCGAAAGATGCATCGCACGTAGGCTGCAGCAGCACCGTATCTAAAGCGCCATCGCCGCGGACGACGAGATCGACCGCATGCCCATCGACGCTTTCTCCGGTGGTGCCCCCGAAGCTGCTCAGGTCGGCCGCGTTCAAGATGACCGAATTCGCGCCGCCGCTGCGAAGATCGAGCCCTTCGATTCCGCTCGTCTTTTCGTTGAAACCGGTGAAATTGATGCTCGCCGCTATCGCTAGCGCATCGATGCCGCTGCCGCCGTTGCAGGTATCGTTCAGCCCATTCAAGACAAGCAGGTCGTCGCCGGCACCGCCAAAGAGCTGGTTGCTGCCGTTGCCGCCATCGAGCGTGTCGTTCCCGCTCCCGCCGCTGAGGAAGTCGCTGCCTTGGTTCCCCTGCATCCGGTCGTTACCGGCGGCACCGAAGAGGGTATCCAGAAGTGCGCCGCCGGTGAGCGTGTCGTCGCCGGCGCCGCCATTGAGCGAATCATTTCCTGTGGCACCCGAAAGGGAATCAGCACCCGCACCGCCATCGAGCGTATCGTTGCCGCCGCCGCCGACCATGGAATCATCGCCAGCTCCGGCCCACAGGGAATCGTTGCCGTTTTCACCAAAGAGCGTGTCATTGCCGTCGCCGCCACCGATCGTATCGTTGCCGTTGCCGCCGCTCAGGATGTCGTGGCCATCGTCCCCTAGAATCGAATCGTTGCCATTGTCGCCTTCGAGTGCGTCGTTGCCGCCTCCCCCATCAATCGTATCGTTGCCATCGTCGCCGGCGACGACGTCATTACCGAAGTTGGCGAGGATGCTGTCGGCGCCCGTGCCGGCCTCGATCGTGTCGGGACCCAGATCACCACTGATGAAATCACTGCCAGCACCGCCATCGATGAGGTTCACAGTAAAGAAACTAAGTCCGCCAGAGAGCGTGTCGTCGCCTGCACCGCCTTCCAGCGTGTTGGTGCCATCCCCGCCGATGATCAGGTCGTTGCCGTCGCCGCCGACCATGCTGTCATCGCCCGGTCCGCCCGTCATCCAGTCGTCGCCATTGCCGCCATCCGCGATATTTTCTCTTGTCTGATTGTCGCTTGTATCAACGATAATTTTGTCGTTGCCATCTCCGCCCCGGATAAAGTCGCTACCGCCGCCGCCGAACAGCTGATCGATGCCGTTGCCGCCGTCCAGAGTGTCGTTTCCGTTCCCGCCGGTGAGGAAGTCGTTGCCGATGCCACCGATCACGCTGTCGTTTCCGACTTCGCCGAAGAGGGAATCGGGGCCCGCAAGGCCATCGAGCGTGTCGTTGCCGCCGCCGCCATGGATTTCGTCATTGCCGTCGGTTCCAGGCAGGGAATCGTCGGGCGCACCGCCGCGAATGACCGCATCGGGTGCCAGCGCTGCCGAACTGGCCAATCCCAGCAGCAAGGGTGCGCCAGGAACATTGCTCAGCAGAACGCCATCGTCGAACGAGTTCGTCGTGCGGATTGTCATGATCGGCCCCATCGTTGCCGACGCGCATCGCACCTGGGCCTTCGGTGGGCGATGAAATCGCCATTCGCGCGTCGGTTGAAACGCTAGCGATCGATTGCCGCCGCGTTCAACCGCATTGTCATGTCAATCGAGCGTTTCGGCGCGATGACCGTCTTTTGTCACAAATCGCGCGCTATCGTTGTTGGTGTGGCAATCAATTACCACAGGCGTTCACGCCTTGAGCGCGCGCAGCATGGTGGCGCCGAGTTCGCCGGGCGACGGTGAGACCAGCACGCCCGCCGATTGCAGCGCCTCGATCTTCGCGGCGGCGGTCTCCCCGCCTTGCGTGACGATGGCGCCGGCATGGCCCATGCGGCGGCCGGGCGGCGCGCTCAAGCCCGCGATGAATCCCACGACCGGCTTCCTGTGCTTCTCGCGCTTGAGGAACTCGGCGGCATCGACTTCGGGCGTGCCGCCGATCTCGCCGATCATGATCACGGCGTCGGTCCCCGGATCGGCCATGAAGAGCTCGAGGCAATCGACGAAATTGGTGCCGTTCACGGGATCGCCGCCGATGCCGACCAGGGTCGACTGGCCGAGGCCCGCCGCCGTGGTCTGGGTCGCCGCCTCATAAGAAAGCGTGCCCGAGCGCGAGACGATGCCGATCCGGCCCGGCCGGTGGATATAGCCCGGCATGATGCCGATCTTGCAGCCGCCGGGCTGGCCCGGCGTGATGAGCCCCGGACAATTGGGGCCGATCACGCGCGACTTCGAGCGCGAGGCCTCGCGCTTGACCCGCGCCATGTCCTGGACCGGGATGCCGTCGGTGATGGCGACCACGATCGCGATCCCGGCATCGATCGCCTCGAGAATGGCATCGGCGGCATAGGCCGGCGGCACATAGACCGCGCTGGCCGTGGCGCCGGTGCGCGCCACCGCCTCCATGACCGTGTTGAAGACCGGCAGGCCCAGATGCGAGGAGCCGCCGCGACCGGGCGTGACGCCGCCGACCATCCGGGTGCCGTACTCGATCGCCTGCTGCGAGTGGAAGGTGCCTTGCGTGCCGGTAAAGCCCTGGCAGATGACCTTGGTCTCCGGCGTGACGAGGATGGCCATGGCTCAGCGCCCTCCCTCGACGGCGGCGACGATCTTCTGCGCCGCGTCGGCCAAGGTCGTCGCCGGGATGATGTTCAAGCCCGACTTGCTCAGGATCTCGCGGCCCAGCTCGACATTGGTGCCTTCGAGACGCACCACCAGCGGCCGGTCGAGCCCGACCTCGCGCGCCGCCCCCACGATGCCCGCGGCGATGGCATTGCAGCGCATCATGCCGCCGAACACGTTGACCAGGATTCCCTTCACCTCCGGATCGGAATAGATCAGGCGGAAGGCGGTCGCCACGCGCTCCTTGGTGGCGGCGCCGGCGATATCCATGAAGTTGGCGGGGCGCCCGCCATTGAGCTTGATGATGTCCATGGTCGCCATGGCGAGGCCCGCGCCGTTGACCATGCAGCCGATGTCGCCGGCGAGCTTCACATAGTTGAGGTCGTGACGCTGCGCCTCGCGCTCGAGCGGATCGTACTCGTCGTCGTCGCGCAGCTCCTCGATGTCGCGATGGCGGAACAGCGCGTTGTCGTCGAAGCTCATCTTGGCGTCGAGCGCCACCAGCTTGTTCGCGCTGGTCACCACCAGCGGATTGATCTCGATCATGCCGGCATCGAGCTCGACGAAGGCGCGATGCAGCGACAGCAGGAGGCGGACCAGCTTGTGGACCTCGCGCTCCTTGAGGCCGAGCGCGAAGGCCACCTTGCGCGCATGGAAGCCCTGCATGTCGGCCGCCGGCGGCAACGCCACCCGCACGATCTTCTCCGGCGTCCTGGCGGCGACCTCCTCGATATCCATGCCGCCCTCGGTCGAGGCGATCACCATGATGCCGCCCGTGCGCCGGTCGATCAGCAGCGCGAGATAGAGCTCGCGCGCGATGTCGCTGCCCTGCTCGATATAGACGCGCTTGACCTCCTTGCCCTCGGGGCCGGTCTGATGCGTGACGAGGCGCATGCCCAGCATCCGGTCGGCGATCGCCACGACCTCCTTGACCGAGCGGCAGATCTTGACGCCACCCGCCTTGCCGCGGCCGCCGGCATGGATCTGCGCCTTGACCACCCAGACAGGACCGTCGAGCTCCTCGGCCACGGCCTCGGCCTCCTGCGGCGTATGCGCAACGTCGCCGCGCGGTACCGGCACGCCGTAGCGACGCAGCAACTGCTTGGCCTGATATTCGTGGATGTTCATGGCGCGGTTCCCCTTGCTCGGCGTGACGTCCAGCAATATCGGCGGAACCTGCGTGTCTGCAGGTCGGCGCCGTCTCGGCGGTTCAGCGATGTCATGGGAAACCCCCGGATCTCTGTCAGGGGCACTCGTGGGATCGATGCTATGCGAGAGCGTTGCGCCGCGGCATCGGACATTGCGACGCAGGCGAGACTGCGCGCGACAGGGCCGGGAGCTGTCGGATATCGTTTACCCTAGGACGAAATGTCGACCCGATCACCGCGCCGATGCGGGCGAAAGTGCTGCGGCTTCGGTGCTCAGGAGGCCGGCGGGATCGGCGCGAAAGGCGCGGATTCCATCGGATCGCGATCCGCGACCACGATGGGCGACGGCGGCTTGTTGGCCTCGTGGAGATTCCAGATGCCGATCAGGGCCGCCTCGAGATTGCGCACGAAACGGTCCGTGTCGAACAAGGGCCAGCGCATGCGACGCTCCGCCAGCGTGCGCCTGATGCCCCGCAACCGCGCCGGGTCGCGCACGAGTTCCAGCACCAGCGCTTCATAGCGCTCGAGATTGTGGGCGATCAGCTCCTGCAGGCCGAGATTGGTCAGCAGGCTGGCGGAGACCCGATTGGCGAAATGGGTGCCCGAAAATCCCACAACCGGCACGCCCGCCCAGAGCGCGTCGCTGGAGGTCGTATGGCCGTTATAGATGAGCGTGTCGAGCGCCAGATCGGCGAGCGCCAGGCGCGCCAGATGCTGATCCTTGGGCAGCTTGCCGTCGAACAGCAGCCGCTCGGGCGCGACACCCCGCGCCACCGCCTCGCGCTTGAGATTCTCCTCGGCCTGCGCATTGGAGCGCAGCAGCCACAACACCGAGCCCGGCACCGCCTTCAGCAGGCGCATCCACAGATCGAACATTTTCGGCTCGATCTTGTAGGTGTTGTTGAAGCAGCAGAACACGAATCCGTTCTCGGGCAGATGGAAGTCGGCGCGCCGGAAGGTCTTGGCCGAGATCGCCTGACCGGAATCGTTGATCTGATAGGAATGCGGCATCCAGATCAGCCGTTCCGAGAACGACGTGGCCTGGGACTGCGGCAGGACGGTCTGATCGACGATCGCATAATCGAAGAAACCGGCGCCGGTCGAGCCCGGAAAACCCAGCCAGCTCACCTGCAGCGGTGCCGGACGAAGGGCCGGGATGTCGAGGCGGTGCCCCGCCACATAGCCCGTGATCTCGATCAGGATATCGACACCGTCCTCATAGATCCGCCGCGCACCGGCCGCGGTACCCGTGCTGCGCAGATCGACGAAGAGATCGCAGCTGGCGGCGATATGGCTGCGATAGACGCTGCCGTCATCCGGACCGTAGGAATAGCCGATCACCCGGAACCGGCTGCGGTCATGACGCTGGAACAAGCCGCGCACGAGATGGGCCACCGGATGATTGCGGAAGTCGCCGCTGAGATAGCCGATGGTAAGTTTCTTGCGCGGGCCCCGCCGCCGGTCATGGGGGAAATGCATGTTGAGGCTCGCCATGCTGGCGAGCAGATCCTTCGACGCGGCACGGGCGACTCGCAGATTGCGCACCGGGTCGGCCGAGCGGACGATCGACAGCAGCGGCGTTTCGCCGGATTTGGTCCCCCGCATCAGCGCGGGTCCGGTCAATTGATCGAGCTTCGCCTCCAGCGCCGGCAGGTCGCGCCAGTCGCACACATGCTGGAGATAATGAATGAGGTTGCCCAGCGCCTCGGGATAGTTGGGCCGCAGCTCGAGCGCCCGGCGCGCCGACGCGATGGCGCCGGGCAGATCGCCCACATCCTTCAGGGCCGCCGCCAGCCGGCTATGCCCCTCGGCCATGCCGGGGTCGACGGCGATCGCCTTCTTGTAGCAGGCCGTGGCGGCCTCGATCTGACCGCGGCTCTGATAGATCAGGCCGAGATTTGTCTGCGCGGACACATTCCGCGGGTCGATGGCGATCGCACGCGTGAAATAGGTGGCGGCTTCCTCGAGCCGTCCTTGTCGCGCCAGCATCGCGCCCAGGTTCTGTTGCGCCTGGGCGTCGCCCGGATTCTTCGTGACGGCCTTCTGCATCAATTCCAGGGCTTCGGAAAAGCGGCCGAGTCTCAGCCGCAGCACCGCGCCCGCATGCAGGGTCTCGAAGTCCTCGGCCCGTGCAGCAAGCATCGGTTCGAGAATGGCGCCGGCGGCTTCGAGATTACCGGCCTGTAACTCGTCGACGGCCGTCTTGATCCGCTGCGCATGCTCGGCCTCGGGACTGCCCGGTGCGACCATCACGGCGGCGACGGCGGGCGCCGACGTGATGAGCTCGAGGCCGAGCTGCGCCGCATCGGCGGGATTGCGCCTTCCGGCTGTCGGTCGCATGCGCACCGGCGCGGACGCCGCCTCCGATGCGGCGTCCGGCATGCGCGCGGCGGCCTTTGCCGCGGGCTTGCGGACCGACTTTTGGGCTGCAGGCGCTTTACCGGCCTTCTTCGCGCCTCGTTTGCGCTTGTCGGTGGTCATAATCCCTCGAGCCTGGGCCGCTTCGGCTGCGGGTCCCGTCGCCGGCACGCGTCAGACAAGATGACCCTCGAACTTGCCGTTGGGCCGGCACGCCATGCTAATGTCGGGCGGGCGTTCTCGCCACCCCATGCTTCTTAACCCCAATCGAACCCGAGTCGATGCAAATCGAAGATACAGCGATCTCCGGCGTCAAGATTCTGACCGCGCCCCGCTTTGCCGATCGCCGAGGCTTTTTCGCCGAATGGTTCAACCGCGATAAGCTGAAGCAAGCCGGGCTCGATCTCGATTTCTGCCAGGACAATCTCTCGCTCTCGACCCAGGCCGGCACGCTCCGGGGCCTCCATTTCCAGCTCCCGCCGGCCGCCCAGGCCAAGCTCGTGGGCGTGATTCGGGGCCGGATCTTCGACGTGGCCGTCGATCTGCGCCGCGGATCGCCGACCTATCGCCAGCATGTCGCCGCCGAGCTGAGCGGCGATCGCGGCAACCAGATGCTGGTCCCGGCGGGCTTCGCCCACGGCTTCTGCACGCTCGAGCCCGACAGCCTGGTCTTCTACAAGGTGTCGACTCCCTACTCGGCCCCCCATGATTCTGGCATCAATTGGAACGATCCAAGCCTCGGAATCGACTGGCCCGTTAAGGAAGCTTCAGCGGTCTTGTCGGAAAAAGATGCAAAACTGCCCTTTCTCGCGGATACGGACCTCCCGTTTCGCTATACCGACTGAGCCTGACCGCGCTCGCCGCGAATATTCCCGCGCGAGCCATTTCGATTTCGTTACCGATGGAATTACCGGCGGACCGATAACGGACGGCGACAATTGAGCGTGAGAGGCCATCGAGCATGACGGGGATGCGGATCATCGTTACCGGAGGCGCCGGCTTCATCGGGTCCGCGCTGTGCCGCTATCTGGTCCACGAGACCAATGCCGACCTGCTGGTGGTGGACAAGCTCACCTATGCGGCCAACCTGGAATCGCTGAGCGACGTGCGCGACAGCGCGCGGTTCCGGCTGCTGAAGGCCGACATCTGCGACGCCGCCTCGATGGAGTCCGCCTTTCGCCAACATCGCCCCGACGCGATCATGCATCTGGCGGCCGAGTCCCATGTCGACCGTTCGATCGACGGTCCCGCTCCCTTCATCGACACCAATATCCGCGGCACCTATGTCCTGCTCGAGACCGCCCGGCGCTACTGGCGCGAGCTGGAGGAGCCGAAGCGGGCCCGATTCCGTTTCCACAACGTCTCGACCGACGAGGTCTATGGATCGCTGGGAGCGGAGGGTCTGTTCGAGGAGGAGTCGCCCTATCAGCCCAACTCGCCCTATTCCGCCAGCAAGGCCGCGGCCGATCATCTGGCCCGAGCCTGGCACCACACCTACGGGCTGCCGGTCGTCATCAGCAACTGCTCCAATAATTACGGACCCTGCCAGTTCCCGGAGAAGCTCATCCCCCTGATGATCATCAACGCGCTCGAGGGCAAGAAGCTGCCGGTCTATGGCAAGGGCGAGAATCGGCGCGACTGGCTCTATGTCGAGGACCATGCCCGCGCCCTCTGGCTGGTGGTGACGCGAGGCCGGACCGGCGAGAAATACAATGTCGGCGGCGATGCCGAATGGAAGAATATCGACGTGGTGCGCAAGCTCTGCGCCATTCTCGATCGCCTGGTGCCGGGCCGGCGCCATGAGGAGCTGATCGAGTTCGTCTCCGACCGCCCGGGCCACGACATGCGCTATGCGATCGACGCCACCAAGATCAAGCAGGAGCTCGGCTGGCGGGCGCGCGAGAATTTCGACAGCGGTCTCGAAAAGACCGTGCGCTGGTATCTCGACAATCGCCGCTGGTGGGAGCGGATCCGCTCGGGCGTCTATCGCGGCGAAAGGCTGGGCCTCACTTCCGAAACCGACCAGCCGGCCGGCCTGATCCCCCAGAGCTGAGCGGGTCGGACGCTTCTCATGGCCCAGCGCATCCTGGTCGCCGGACGTTCGGGGCAGATCGCGCGCGCGCTGGCGAGCGCGCCCCTGCCGGGCGGCTTTGCGCTCGAATGCCGCGGGCGCGACAGCCTGGACCTCATGGACCCGGCGCGGACGATCCGGGAAGTGGCGCGGAGCGGCGCCGATATCGTGATCAACGCTGCGGCCTACACCGCGGTCGACAAGGCCGAGTCGGAACCCGACCTCGCCTATCGGCTCAATCGCGACGGTGCCGCGGCCCTGGCCGAGGGCGCCGCTGACTGCGGCGCTGCCCTGATCCACATCTCGACCGACTATGTGTTCGACGGCACCAAGCCGACGCCCTACCGCGAGGAGGATCCGGTCGGACCGGTGTCGGTTTATGGCGCCAGCAAGGAAGCTGGGGAACGCGCCGTGCGGGAACGGATCGAGCGCCATGTGATCCTGCGCACCGCCTGGGTCTACAGCCCCTTCGGCGAGGGCAGCTTCGTCAGGACCATGCTGCGATTGGGCGCCGAGCGGACGGAACTGAGGATCATCGACGATCAGCACGGCTCGCCGACCGCCGCGGCCGATGCGGCGCGCGCGATCGTCGAGATCGCCGCCGCGCTCGCCGCGGGCAAGAGCGACGGCCATGGCACCTTCCATTTCTGCAATACCGGCTCGACGACGCGATTCGGCCAGGCGAAATTCATCTTCGACTGGCTCGCCGCCCATGGGCACAAGGTGCCCCGCCTGACGCCCATCCCCACCAGCGCCTACCCCTTGCCGGCGCGCCGCCCGGCCAATGCCGTGCTGGATTGCGGACGCATCGGCGCGGTTTACGGTATCCTGCCGAGCGCCTGGGAAACGAGCATGGCGGAATGCCTCTCCGAGATCATGGCCGCGGGCGGAACGAAGGATCTGATATGACGCGAAAAGGCATCATCCTGGCCGGCGGCAGCGGGACGCGGCTCTATCCCGTCACCCACGCCATCAGCAAGCAGCTGCTGCCGATCTACGACAAGCCGATGGTCTATTACCCGCTGGCGACCCTCATGCATGCGGGCATCCGCGAAATCCTGCTCATCAGCACGCCGCGCGACCTGCCGGGCTTCCGCGCCCTGTTCGGCAATGGCGCGCGCTGGGGCCTCGATATCAGCTATGCCGAGCAGCCGCGCCCCGAAGGGCTGGCGCAGGCCTTCCTCATCGGCGCCGATTTCGTCGGCGAGAGCCCGAGCGCGCTGGTGCTGGGCGACAATCTCTTCTTCGGCCATGGCCTGACCGAGTTGCTGGAACATGCCAACGCACGCGACCAGGGCGCCACCGTCTTCGCCTATTGGGTCGACGACCCGGAACGCTACGGCGTGGTCGAGTTCGACGCCCATGGCAGCGCCCAGTCGATCGTCGAGAAGCCCAAGCAGACCCGTTCCAACTGGGCGGTGACCGGGCTCTATTTCTACGATCCGGCGGTGGTCGAGATCGCGCGCCGCATCCGCCCCTCGGCGCGCGGCGAGCTGGAGATCACCGACGTCAACGGCGCCTATCTGACCGCCGGACGGCTTCATGTCGAGAAGATGGGGCGGGGCTATGCCTGGCTCGACACCGGCACCCATGATTCGCTGATCGAGGCGGCGAGCTTCGTGCGCATCATGGAGCAGCGCCAAGGTCTCAAGATCGCCTGCATCGAGGAGATCGCCTATCGCAAGGGCTTCATCGACAAGCGGCAGTTGCTGAAGCTCGCGGGCGAGTTGAAGAACACGAAATATGGCCGCTACCTCGAGATCGTCGCCGCCGAGGAGATGCCTTGATGCGCCGCGCGAGAACCGCCGTCGCGGCCCTCTGTCTGGCCGGCGCGATTGCCATCGCAGGCGCCGCCCAGGCCGGCTATGACGAGGGCATGGCCTATTACCAGAAGGGCGACTATTTCCGCGCCCTTTCGGAGCTGAAGCCCGAAGCTGAGAAGGGCAATGCGCTGGCCCAGGTGCAGGTCGCCGGCATCTATCAATATGGCCTGGTCGGCGCCGCCAATTACGGCGAGGCCCTGAAGTGGTATCGCAAAGCGGCCGCGAAGAGCAATCCCGATGCGATGCTCGGCCTCGGCGTGATGTATCAGCTCGGCCAGGGCGTGCCCAAGGATCAGGTTGAAGCCGTCAAATGGCTGACCCTCGCCTCGACCCGCTTTGCCCAGGGGCCCGACCGCAGCCGGATCCTGATGGCGATCGACGCGATGCGACAGCAGATGAGCAACGAGCAGCTCGACATGGCGCAGCATCTGATCGACGCCTGGAAGCCTGGCGAGCCTTAGAGGGTCGCAAGCCCGCGACGCAGGATCAGCCCGGACGGCGCGTCAGCGCCAGCGACAATCCCAGCAGGCACATGATGCCGCCGGCCGTCTGGCGCAGGCGGCGGACGATCTGAGGCCGGCGCAGCAGCCTCGACCGCAGCGATGTCGCGCCCTGCACCACGACGGCGTCCACGGCCGTGTTCAGAAGCACCGAGATCAGCCCCAGCGCCGCGAACTGCAGCGCAACGCCGCCGCGATGCGGATCCACGAATTGCGGAATGAAGGCCAGGAAGAACGCCGCGGTCTTGGGATTGAGCGCCTCGACCAGCACGCCTTCGCGAAAGGCGCGGCGCGCGCCGGAGGGCGCGATGGCGACAAGGTCCGGCGCCAGCTTCGCGGCCCGCCAGGTCTTGATGCCGAGATAGATCAGATAGAGCGCGCCCAGGAATTTCAGCAGCGTGAAGGCCTCGGCACTCGCCAGCACCAGCGCCGATACGCCGAGTGCCCCCGCCGCGACATGGACGAAGCCGCCAAGACCGGTGCCCAGCACGGAGGCGAAACCCTCGCCACGTCCGCCGGACAGCGTTCGTGCCGCCACATAGAGAATACCCGGGCCCGGCGTCAGCGCGATGACCAGGGCCGCGACGAGGAAGAAGAGGAAGGAAACGCTGTCGATCATCTCGGCCTCGCGTTCTGGAAGATCGTGCCGCCGTCAGCTCACGCCGAGGGCTTGGTGAAACGCACGAGACCGATCTTCGCCAGCCAGCCCAGGCTGCGGCGAGCCTGGTTGCGCCGGGGCTCCGGCGCGGTGGCGAGCAGCGTCGCGACCGACGCGGGCGACTTCGCGACCAGTTCCAGCAGCTTCACCAGCTCGGGCTCGGGCAGCAGCAGGCCCGGCATCAGATTGGCGAGCGGGATGGTCCGCAGTTCCGCCAGATGCTGCCGATTGCCGCCAGCAGCGGCGGTCGCGACCGTATCGCCATCGACGAATCCGGTTGGATAGGAGGAAAACAAGCTGAAGGGATCGTCGCGCAAGGGATGGGCCGGCCGGTCGGCCTCCGGCACTACGGATTCCGGGGCGCTGCGGCGCAGCTCGGCCAGCTCCTGCCACAGAGTCTGATAGGCACCGACCACCACGCGCCAGTCGAACTTCGACTGTGCGTTGGCCAGCCCGGCGGCCCCCATGCGCTTTCGCAGCGCCGGATCCTCGATCAGCTTCAGATAGGACCGGGCGCAGAACTCGACATCGACCGAGATGCTCTGCGCCGTCGTCATGCAATAGCGGCCATAGCTGTCGACCGCCGTGGCATAGCGCAGCCCGAGATCGGCGCCGGTTCCCGGCGGCGGCATGAAGGTCGGCGCGGCGAAACCGACTTCGCCGTCGACGACCGTGTCGCGATAGCCGTCCCAGTCGCTGACCACGACCGGCAGCCCCGCGGCCTGCGCCTCGATGGGCGTCAGGCCGAAGGTCTCCTGGATGTTGTCCGAGAGCGAGGTGAAGATGTCGCCCGCATACCAGGCGCTCCAGCGATATTCCGGCTCGCGCGCATCGACATGGTGGTAGCGCACCGAGGGCATCAGGCGCTGGGCCGACTCGACGAAGATCTTCTCGATCTCGGGCGCGGCGTACCAGCCGGCCTGCAGCAGATGCAGCTTCTTCTTGGTGCGCCGGGCGGCCGCTTCCAGCGCCAGATACATCGGCAGCGGATTGGCCTTCTCGACATGCGTCAGCCGGCCGACGAAGAGGACGACGACATCATCGGGCGCGATGCCGAGCTTCTGGCGAAGCGCCTGGCCGTCGCGCTGGCGCTGCGGCGTCGGCGCGAAGCCTTCGCAATCGACGCCCAGCGGAATCGTTGGCAGCTTGAAGGGTGCCCGCACATCCTTCCCGCCGAAGCGCCGGCTGAGATAGTGGCTCCATTGATCGACCAGCCGCTCGACCATCGTCCGAACCTGGCTCGAGGTGCAGACCAGCGCGTCCCAAGCCTGGGTGGGGCCCGCGACCGCCTCGGCGAGGCCATCCATCACCACATGCTCGGCCGTGGTGTGGGTGACGCCGCAGACGCTGAAACGGCGCTGGTCGGCGACGCGCCGCTGCCACGCGAAATAGCCGATATTGGGTCCGGGCCGGTAGAGGCAGCCTGGCTCGCCGACGACCGCGAGATCGAGCGGCGGCACCAGCGTCACCGGCTTGTCGGCGCCCGCGATCTCCTGGACGCGGCGCGTGAAGTCCTCGAGATCCTGCTGGCGCATGGCGTAGCAATAGAAGCGGTCGACGCCGCTATGGCGCGCGAAGCCCTTGAGGAAATTCTCGCTGGCCGACATGCGGCCCATCAGCTTGTGCTGGGCCGTGCTGTAATTGCCGCCGGCATAGACGAAGGCGGCGTTGGCGGGGCTGTTGGATCCGTGCGTTCGGGCCGCGGGCGAGGCCGCGGCCGAGGTCTTCGGGTCGGAGGGCGTCATGGGCGGGGTCTCGATCGTTGGCAAAGGGACCCGAAGGGCCGGAGTGCCCGCCTGGAGCGTCTCCCGACTCCCCGACCGGCGCCAGAGTGTAGGAAGCGCCCACGCAACCGGCAACGGCCGACGGCCGATCCGATGCGGGCGACGGACTTTCGGTCAGGTCTGGTTGATCGTGAAGGCGCTGGAGAGAATGGAAGGACGGAGGTTCGAGACCTCTCTCAATCCAGCCGGCCCTCATTCGTGTAGCCGGCCTTCTGGATCGCGGCGGCGACGGCGCATTCGGCGACGCGGCCGTCGACCGTCACTTCACCGCTGGCCAGATCGATGTCGACTTTGGCATCCGGCGCCGCCTTCCGGATCGCCCGCGTCACCGCTTGGGCACAACCCTCGCAACTCATGCCGGAAACTCGGAATCGCATAGCAACACTCCCTTTCCCCGCTTCAATCTGTCGGCCGAATGAACCAATGGGTCAAGTCGCCGGGGTCACAACCCGGCCATGCCGGCAGCGCGGGCTTGACCTTCCCATGATGGGAACCCTCATCTGGTGTGGCATGGAAACCAACCCGCCGCTCTCGCCAGACCTCGCTCTGACCGCCCTGGGCCCCGACGCGCTCGCCCCGGGGAAATCTCACTTATTTGAAAAATATGAAGAAAATAAGGCCGACCGCGACCCGGCCGAGGGCGGGGAGGTCGCCCTCGAGATCGGCGGCATGAGCTGTGCGACCTGTGCCGGCCGGGTCGAACGGGCCCTCAAGGCGGTCCCGGGCGTGGTCAAGGCCGAGGTCAACCTCGCGAGCGAGCATGCGCGGGTCCGGTTCGCGGCCGGACAGGCGCCCCGACCGGAGGCGTTGATCGATGCCGTGACCGATGCCGGCTACGAGGCGCGGCTGATCGACGTCGCCCACCCTCCGGCGGCGCAGCCGCCGCAGGATGGCGCCGAACGCATCAAGCTCGCCCTCGCCGGGCTCGCCTGCCTGCCCTTTCTGGTGCAGATGGGACTGCAGCTCTTCGGCCAGCACATGATGATCCCGGACTGGATCCAGCTGCTGCTGGCCGCTCCCATCCAGTTCGGGCTCGGTGCGCGCTTCTATGGCGCCGCCTGGCGCGCACTCAAGGCCCGCACCGGCAATATGGATCTCCTGGTGTCGATCGGCAGCAGCGCCGCTTTCGGTCTCAGTCTCTATCTGATGGCGACGGCGCCCGCGGGCATGGCGCCGCATCTCTATTTCGAGGCGTCGGCCCTGGTCGTGACGCTGGTGCGGCTCGGCAAGTGGCTCGAGAGCCGGGCCAAGCGGCGCACGCTCGCCGCCATCCGCGCCCTGACGGCGCTGCGGCCCGAGACGGCGCGCGTCTGGCGCGGCGGCGCCTTCGTGGAACTGCCGGCGGCCGAGATCCGGCCGGGCGATCGCGTGCAGATCCGGCCGGGCGAGCAGGTTCCCGTCGATGGCCGGATCGTCGAAGGGGCCAGCAGCCTCGATCAATCGCTCCTGACCGGAGAGAGCCTGCCGGTCGAACGCCATCCGGGCGACGAGGTCGCGACCGGCGCGATCAATGGCGAGGGCGTGCTGCTGGTCGAGACCCTCCGCATCGGCACGGACACGCTTCTCGCCCGCATCATCCGGCTGGTCGAATCCGCCGAAGCCGGCAAGGCGCCGATCGAGCGTCTGGTCGACCGTGTCAGCGCGGTCTTCGTCCCCATCGTGCTGGCGATCGGCATCGCCACGTTCTTCGGTTGGTGGCTGGGCGCCGGCGATCCGGTCGCGGGCATCGTCAACGCGGTGACGGTGCTGGTCATCGCCTGCCCCTGCGCCTTGGGCCTGGCGACGCCGACGGCCGTGGTGGTGGGTTCCGGCGTCGGCGCGCGCCACGGCATCCTGATCCGCGACGGCGAAGCGCTGGAGCGCGCCCATGCCGTCACCACCGTCGCTTTCGACAAGACCGGGACGCTGACCGAAGGTCACCCGGAGCTGGCGGCCCTGGCGTCGTTCGACGGCGACGAGAGCTCGCTGCTGCGCCTCGCCGCAGCGCTGCAGGCCGCGAGCCAGCATCCTCTCGCGCGGGCGGTGACCGCGGCCGCGCAATTCCGGCAACTCCACCTGCCGTCGGCCGAGCAGGTTCAGGCGCTCCCCGGCCGCGGCGTGGCCGGCAAGGTCGAGGGCCAGGTCTTGCTGCTGGGCAGCCGGCGCCTGATGAAGGAAACCGGCATCGACGAGGGAACGCTCGCTCGGATCGCGGCGCGTGTCGATGCGCCGGGCCGCAGCCTCTCCTATCTGGCGCAGGCCGAGGCCGCTGGCCGGCCGGCGACACTCGTCGGCGCGCTGGGATTCGCCGATCCGATCCGACCCGAGGCCCGCGACGCCGTGGCCGCTCTGACCCGCGCCGGCATTCAAACCGTCATGCTCACCGGCGACAATGCAGCGGCAGCCCAGGCGGTGGCGCAGGCCATCGGCATCGGCCAGGTCGAGGCCGAACTGTTGCCCGCCGACAAGGTGGCAGCCCTCGCCCGCCTCAAGGGGCCGCATCGCGTCGTGGCGATGGTCGGCGACGGCATCAACGATGCACCGGCCCTGGCGGCGGCCGATATCGGCTTCGCCATGGCGAGCGGCAGCGATATCGCGCTCAACGCCGCCGGCATCACCCTGATGCGAGGCGATCCGCGCCTTGCCGTCGCCGCGATCGCCCTGTCGCGGCGAACTTACGCGAAGATCAGGCAAAACCTGTTCTGGGCCTTCGTCTACAATCTGCTGGGCATTCCGCTGGCGGCCTTCGGCCTGCTGGGGCCTGTCGCCGCAGGCGCCGCCATGGCCCTCTCCAGCGTCAGTGTGGTTGCCAATGCGCTGCTATTGGGCCGCTGGCGCCCCGATATCGAGGAGTAACACCCGATGAAAACGATCGGCGAAGCGGCACGGGAAAGCGGCATCTCGGCCAAGATGATCCGACATTATGACGCAATCGGGCTGGTTCGGCCCTCGGCCCGCTCCGAGGCCGGCTACCGGCATTACACCGACAACGACGTCCACACCCTGAGTTTCGTCCGGCGTGCGCGCCATCTGGGGTTTTCGCTGGAGCAGACCGCGAAGCTGCTGCAGCTCTGGCGTGACCGCAAACGCGCCAGCGCCGAGGTCAAATCGCTGGCCCTGCGCCATATCGAGGAGCTCGACGAGAAGATCGCCGAGCTCGAGGCCATGCGGCGCACACTCGACCATCTGGCTCGCCATTGCCACGGCGACCATCGACCGGACTGTCCGATCATCGACGACCTGGCAACCAAGCCCTGAACATGGAGCGCGCGTACTATCAAGCGGCTGGCCTCCGGGGTCCGGGAACGCGATAGTGGGCCCCCAAACGACTCGCTTTCCTGCTTGGCGGACCTCGCTGCCATGACGACGCTGATAACGGGTGCCACGGGTTTCGTCGGCTCGGCGCTGGCTCACAAGCTGCTCGCCCGTGGCGAGACCGTGCGCGTGCTGGTGCGACCGGCCGCCGATCGCCGCAACCTCGAGGATCTCCGTGTCGAGATCGTCGCCGGCGATCTGATGGACCCCGCCTCGCTCGCCGCGGCCGTCAAGGGCTGCGACACGCTTTTTCATGTGGCGGCCGATTATCGGCTCTGGGTTCCCGATCCGGCCTCCATGTTCAAGGCCAACGTCGAGGGCACGCGGGCGCTGATGCAGGCCGCGGGCGAAACTGGCGTGCGGCGCATCGTCTATACCAGCAGTGTCGCTACACTCCTGCCGCGACCGGACAACAGCCCCGCCCATGAGGAGGACGTCGGCAGCGCCGCCGATATGGTCGGCGCCTACAAGCAATCGAAGCATGCCGCCGAAGTCGTCGTGCGCGCCATGATCGCGGAAGGCCTGCCCGTGATCATCACCCATCCTTCGACTCCAATCGGCCCGCGCGACATCAAGCCGACGCCGACCGGCAAGATGGTGGTCGATGCCGCCAAGGGGCGGATGCCGGCCTATGTCGACACCGGCCTCAATGTCGTCCATGTCGACGATGTCGCCGAAGGCCATGTCCTGGCGCTCGAACGAGGGCGCACCGGCCGCGGCTACATTCTGGGTTCGGAGAATCTGAGCCTCGCCAGCATCCTGGCGACGGTGGCCGAATTGACCGATCGTCCGCCGCCGCGCGTGAAGCTGAGGCATGGGCTGGTAATGCCGATCGCAGGGTTGGCCGAGCTCTGGGCCCGGGCCACCGGGACCGAGCCTTTCGCGACCCGCGAGGCGGTGAAGCTCGCGCGCAAGACCATGTTCTTCAGCAGCGAGCGTGCGATCCAGGAATTGGGCTACCGCCCGCGGCCCGCGCGCGAGGCGATCGCGGACGCGATCGTCTGGTTCCGCGAGCATGGCTATGTCCGATGATCCTTCGTTGAGACGGCCTCGCCAGATGTGACGCCCATCGCCTCGATAGGAACGATGTCGTCCCATTCCTAGGCGCAGCGCTCGATCCATCCAGCCGCTGACCTGCGGTCTCCGTTAGTGCTCGAACGCAGCACCGCTCCCGGCGATGCGCCGATGTCGGGCCAATCTGCGCTTCAACAAATTGTAATTGCTCGAATTTTTGCGGGAGGCCCAACGCCAGGAACATCCTCCTTTCGAATGGCTGGTGCGCCGACCAACTCTGCTTTATGAACTTGTTGCTACGGACAGGTTTCATTTCAGCGTCAGTTGACCGCACAGCCGAGCCGCCGGATGCCACTTTCCGCCCCGATATCCGGTCTTGGACTTCGCTTCGCGCGCTCGCGCTGGTGGATTCCGGTCGTCTCCACCCTGCTGCTCTATCTTCTCGCCGACGGCCTTGCACAATGGCTGTTCGAGATCCGCATCGTGCGCAGCCGCATGCTGTGGGACGGCGGGTTGCTGCTCGCGTTCTCGTGGTTCCTGTTCCTGGTCTCGCGCCGCGTCTGGATCTTCCTTGCGATCCAGACCCTGCTGGTCGCGGCCTTGTGGATCGGCAATCCGCTGAAAATCGCACTGCTCGGCCGGCCGATGATGCCGGACGACATGGATTCCTTTCCGGCGCTGATCGAAGTGCTGGGACCGCTGGGCTGGGTCGCCCTCTGCCTGCCGCTCGCGCTCCTGGCCGGGCTGATCCTCGTCAACCTCACCTGGCGCGGCCTCGGCGCCAAACTGGGGTTGGCCGGCCTGGCTCTGCTCTTCGCAATTCCGGTGTTGGCGCCGGCACCCCTCGTCGCGGCGATGGATGAGCGCTTCGGCAACACCACCTGGGACCAGCGCGAGAACTATGTGTGGCGTGGTGCTGCCCTGCACAGCCTGCAGGAGATCGCGCGCGAGCTCGCCAGCCGTCACCCGGGGCCCACCCGCGCCGAGGCGCTGGCCGCCGCGACCCTGAGGCTGGCACAGCCCTGGTTCGGCAACCTCGCCGTGCCAGCCAAGCCCCGCAACATCTATGTGATGGTGCTCGAGAGCTTCTGGGATCCCTCACAGCTGACCAAGGCCGGCTATAGCGAGCCGCCGTTCGATCCGCGCTTCGAGGCACTGTGGGAGCTGGCCGGCAAATCGACCGCGCTCAGCCCCGCCTTCGGCGGCCAGACCGCCAATGCCGAGTTCGAGTTCCTCTGCGGCTTCCCGGTCCATGATTTCACCGTGAAGTTCGAGAGTGGCTTCGACAACGATCTGCCCTGCCTGCCCCAGGTGCTGGGCCAGCTGGGTTACCGCACTGTCGCCTCGCATCCCAACGGCCCGGGCTTCTGGAACCGGCAGAACGCCTACCGCCATGCCGGCTTCGAGAAATTCTGGTCGGTGAAGGATTTCGATCTCGACGATCTGACCGGCCCCTTCCTGTCGGACCGTTCCCTCTATCGGCAGGTCGCGGCCAGGCTCGACCGCGAGAGGGACGATCGGCCGACCTTGAGCTATGTGATGACCTATTACGGGCACTGGTCCTACGACCTGGGCGAGACGCACCCGGCCGTGCTCACCGCCCAATCCCCGAACGAGCTGGTGCAGCGCTATGGCAGCGTGATCCGGCACAAGTCGCGCGAGCTGGCCGACGAGATCGAGCGCATCACCGCCACCGACCCCGAAGCGATTGTCATCGCTTTCGGCGACCATCTGCCGACCCTGGGCGCCAAATTCGGCGGCTATGTGGAATCGGGCCTGCTGGCCGACCGCTTCGGCGATTTCACCGCGGACCAGTATGGCGTCTCCGATGCGACGCCGCTGCTGGTGATCGACGGCAAGCGCGGGCCCTTGCGTGTCGGGTCGGTGCCGATGTTCGAGCTGCCGCGGCTGGTGATGGATCTCGTCGGCAACTCGCAGAAGACATTGTTCGACCTGTCGCGGACGCCGGGGGACCGCCTCTACCGTCCGCTGCCTGAAGCGACCCTGGTCTATCGCGGGCGCGAGGTGGCCGAGGTCTGTCGCGACGGGGACAGCGACCCTGAATGCCGTCGCGCCGCCGACTGGCTGGCCTCGATCGAGCTGCTCGAGCGCGACATGTTCGAAGGCAAGGCCTATGCC
Source organism: Hypericibacter terrae (assembly GCF_008728855.1). Taxonomy (GTDB): domain Bacteria; phylum Pseudomonadota; class Alphaproteobacteria; order Dongiales; family Dongiaceae; genus Hypericibacter; species Hypericibacter terrae. Next base: position 3,557,276 of record NZ_CP042906.1, read on the forward strand.
TTGGGCGCGCTCGACCAGCCGCGCCGCTCCTTTGCCCCGCTGCCGGTGGCGAAACCCGACCTGCCGCCGGTCGAGATCGCGACCTCGACCCCCGAAAGCGACGCCGACACCTCGCTGGTCGATGAATCGATGCCCTCCGGCGCGGTCCATGTCGTGCAACGCCAGACGCAGAGCGACTGACGAATCTTTCGGCCCCGTGGCTCCGCAGATACCCTTGCCGAGTCACTCAAAAGCCATTCAACTGCTCGCCGTCCAAGGGGCGCCCGACCACGGCGCACCGGCCTATTTGCCTCATCCAGGGATCACGCTCATGACGACCGCTTTCGCGACAGTGAAGATCGAGGACGAGAACGGCTTGCGCTGGATCCGCCTCGACCGCGCCAAGAAGATGAACGCCTTCGACGAGCATCAATGGACGGAGCTGGGCCAGGCGCTCGATGACGCGGCGGCGGACGAGAGCGTGCGCGTGATCGCGCTGGCCAGCACGAGTTCGCATTTCTCCTCGGGCTACGATCTGCCGGCGGCGCTGACGGAGCTCGAGGGCGGCGGTCCCGACGAGATCCGGCGCCATATCGGCCGCGGCAACGCCGCCTGCTGGAAGGTCTGGCACTCGAAGAAGCCGGTCATCGCCGCTATCGAAGGCTACTGTCTCGGCGGCGGCTTCGAGCTCGCCATGGCCTGCGATTTCGTGCTCGCCGACAAGGGCTCGACCTTCGGCGAACCGGAGGCCCGCATCGCCGCCAGCGCGCCCTTCCTCATCAGCCCCTGGGTCATGGGCATCCGCCATGCCAAGGAAGTGCTGCTGATGGGCGAGCTCATGACCGCGGAGCGCGCCGAGCGTGTCGGCCTCGTCAACGAGCTCTGCGAGCCCGGCCAATTGAAAGCCCGTGTGCGCGAATGGTCGCGCAAACTGCAGGGCTTCCCGGCCGGGATCTGGGCGCTCAGCAAGGCTGCCGTCAATCGCAACTACGAGATCATGGGATTCAGCAACGCCATCGCCATGGGCGAGGATGCCTTCGTCGAGCTCTGCTTCCTGCCCGATCCCTTCAAGGTCGAGCTGGAGCAGCGGGTGAAGCGCGACGGTTTCGCCTCGGCGATCCGCTGGGCGCAGTCTCGCTTCGAGTGATCGCCGGACAGAGCCGCTCCACCATGGACCGCCTGCCTTCGACGCTTCATCCCGACAGCGACAGCCTGACCGCGCTGGTGCGCGCCGCCGCCGGGCGGTTCGGAGCCAAGCCCTGTCTGATCGCGGCCGAGCGGACCGTGAGCTTCGAAGGTTTCGCCGGCGAGATCGCCTCGCTGTCGCGCCATCTCGCGGCCTCGGGCATCCGCCCGGGCGACCGGGTGGCGCTGCTCGATGTCGACAGCATCGACTTCTTCGAGATCCTGTATGCGATCGCGGCCTTGGGCGCCATCGCCGTGCCGCTCAATTATCGCCAGCGCGTGCCGGAGCTGCGCTATCAGATCCAGAATTCCGGCGCGCGGCTCCTGCTGGCCGGATCGCGCTATGAAGCGGAAGCCGAGGCGTTGAAACTCGACCTCGCGCTCGGCTGGCAGCGTCTCGACATGTTCTGCAACGAGGCCCGCGCAAAGCATCCCTGCAGCCTTGCCGATCTCAGGGGCGTCGAGGGCAGCGCGCCCTTCGTCATCTGCTACACCAGCGGCACCACGGGGAGGCCCAAGGGCGCGGTGCTGGACCAGCGCGCCGCCTGCCTGCGTGCCTATAAATTCATCATCGAGTTCGGCATCCGGCGCGACGACATCGTCCATGTGACCACGCCGCTGTTTCATATCTCGGCCCTGGTCATCACCATGACCTGCCTCGTGCGCGGTGCCGGTGTCCTGATCCTGCCGCAGTTCAAGCTCGAGACGACCATGGCGGCCGTGCGCGAGCATCGCGTCACGTTCCTGTCGCTGGTGCCGACCATGCTCGCCATGATGGCGGCGGCGCCCGAGTTCGGCGCGGCCTATTTCGGCGATGTCCGGCTGATCGTCTATGCCGGCGCGCCGATGAATCCGCGCCTGCTGCGCGACGTCATGTCGGTCTATCGGGGCGAGATGGTGCAGTCCTTCGGCCAGACCGAGGACCTGCCGCAATCGATCCTCTCGATCGAGGATCACCGCGAGGCCTTTCTTCAGGGTGCGAAGCATCTCGATTCCATCGGACGGCCGCCCATCGGGGTCGAGCTCAAGATCTGCGACGCACAGGGCCGCGAGGTTCCCCAAGGCGAGATTGGGGAGATCGCCAGCCGCGGCGGCACCGGCATGGTCGGATACTGGGAGATGCCCGAGGAGACAGCCAAGACCATCAAGGAGGGCTGGCTCTTCAGCGGCGACCTCGGTTATCGCGACGCCGACGGCTATATCTATCTCGCCGGCCGCAAGAAACAGATGATCATCCGCGGCGGCGAGAACGTCTATCCGGCCGAGGTCGAAAAGGTGCTGCTCGATTTCCCCGGCATCAAGGACGCCGTCGTGATCGGCCTGCCCGACCCGGTCTGGGGCGAGATCATTGCCGCCGTGATCGTCGCCAGGGACGGGCCGGTCGATCCCGCCGCCCTGGTCGCCCACTGCAAGCGCCATCTGGCGAGCTATCGCTGCCCCGACTGCGTCTTCCAGCGCGACTCCCTGCCCTACAATGCGGGCGGCAAGGTCGACCGCAACCAGCTGCGGCAGGAGTATGAGGGTCGAGAGCGATGATGTTGTGACTAGCACGCCATTCCCCTCCTCCTACCCCGTCCCGCAAGGGGAGGGGGCGTGAATGCTTTTGACTCTCCATGATTGCTTGCGAGAAAGACGTGATTCCTGAAATCCCAGCCCCCTCCCCTTGCGGGAGGGGGTAGGGGGAGGGGTGGCCACGCGTGATGGTCATCGCAATGCAATAGCGATGCCGATCCAGCGCACTTTCCAGCAAAACTGGGCGCGCGCCGCATCAAGCCCTAAACTCGGGCTCCGCCTAGCCTGGAGCGGCATCGTTCCGGGCGGGAGGCCCGCGACCGCTTCGGCCGGGTCCTCGGGACAACCCAGCCTCGGGAGACGCCATTGTCCGTCCGCTATGAAACAGCAGGGATCGCGCCCGGCGAACGCAGCCGCTTCTGGCAGGAGGCGGTGGCGCAGGCCTATTTCCCGCTCGATCTGACCTATCGCGACGCCGACCGGTTCGAGGGCAGCCTCGAGCTGTGGGAGCTGGGCGAGGTCTCGCTGTCGCGCCTGGTGACCGACGGCATCACCTATGCCCGCCACGCCCGGCATCTGCGCAAGGATCCCGAGGAGCATTTCCTCATCACCGTGCCCGAGGGCGCCCCCATCCGCTTCCGGCAGGACGGCATGGATGTCGACTGCCGCCCCGGCGGCTTCGTGGTCGAGCGCAGCCACCTGCCCTACGAGTTCAGCGATCCCGACGCCAACGCGCTCTGGGTTCTGCGGGTGCCGGCCTCGCTGATGCGCCAGCGCCTCTCGATCCCCGACCGCTTCGCCTCGCTCGGGTTCGATTGCACGCAAGGCGCGGGCCGGCTCTTCGTCGACATGCTGCGCCTCGTGCCGGAGACGGTCGAGGCGATCCATCCTTCGGGGCGCGAGGTGCTGGGCCGGCAATTGATCGAGCTGCTCGCCCTCGCCTTCGACAATGACGCACGCACCCTCGAGAGCCGCCAGGCCCCGGTCAAACAGGCGCATCTGCAGCGCATCGAGCGCCATCTGCGCCAGAACCTGACATCGAACAGCCTTTCACCGCAGAGCGTCGCCGACGCCTGCGGCCTCTCGGTGCGTTATCTGCATCAGCTCTTCCAGGAGAAGGGCCAGTCGCTGGGCCAATGGGTGCGCGAGCAGCGGCTGCTCCGTTGCGACGAGGCACTGCGCGACCCGCGCGGGGCCCGGACCATCGCCGAGATCGCCCATTTCTGGGGCTTCGGCGATCAGGCCCAGTTCAGCCGTCACTACAAGGCCCGCTTCGGCCGGAGCCCCAGCGACACGCGCCAGCAGAGTCGAGCCTCCTCGCCGCCATCAGGAGCCCGCCACCCGTGAACAAGCCCGTCGCCACCGCCCCGCTCGTCGGTCAACGCATCAAGCGCAAGGAAGACCGGCGCTTCATTACCGGCGAAGGGCGCTATGTCGACGATTTCCAGATCCCCGGCATGACCCACGGCGTGGTGCTGCGCTCGCCCCACGCCCATGCGCGGATCCTGAAGCTCGACATCGCGGCGGCCCGGGCCCTGCCGGGTGTACTCGATATCGTGACCGGCGCCGATCTCGATGCCGCCAAGGTCGGCGGGCTCCCCGTCGGCTGGATCGTGCCCAAGACCACCGGCGCGCCGATGGCGAAACCACCCCATCCGGTACTGGCGACCGAGCGCGCGCGCCATGTCGGCGATCCGGTCGCTTTCGTCGTGGCCGAGACACGCGAGCAGGCGCTCGACGCGATGGAGCGGATCGAGGTCGAGTACGAGCCCCTGCCCCATATCGTCGATCTCGAAAGCTCGGTCGATCCAAATGCGCCGCAGCTCTGGCCCGAGGCGCCGGGCAATCTCTGCTATGACTGGGAGATCGGCGACACCGCCGCGGTCGCACGCGCCTTTGCCGGCGCCGCGCATGTCACGACCCTGAAGCTGGTCAATAACCGCATCCATGCCTCGCCGATGGAGACGCGCGGCACGATCGGCCATTACGATTCCTCGACCGACCGCTACACGCTCTACACCTCGAACCAGAATCCGCACATCATCCGCGTGCTGCTGGCGGTGGCGACCCTCGGCATCTCGGAAGAGAAGATCCGCGTGGTCGCGCCCGATGTCGGCGGCGGCTTCGGCATGAAGATCTATCACTATGCCGAAGAGGTGCTGGTGGTGTTTGCCTCGCGCCGGCTGAAGCGGCCGGTGAAATGGATCTCCGACCGCAGCGAGGCCTATCTCAGCGACACCCACGCGCGCGACCATGTCACCACCGTCTCGCTCGCCCTCGACGCCCAGGGCGTCATGCAGGGGCTGAAAGTGGACACCATCGCCAATATGGGCGCCTATCTCTCGACCTTCGCGCCGGCGATCCCGTCCTTCTTCTATGCCTATCCCTTCCCCGGCCCCTACAAGGTGCGCGCGGTGCAATGCCGCACGCGCGCCGCCTTCACCAACACCCAGCCGGTCGATGCCTATCGCGGTGCCGGGCGGCCCGAATGCACCTATGTGCTGGAGCGCGCCATGGACGCGGCCGCGCGCGAGATGGGCATCGACCGGATCGAGATGCGGCGGCGGAACTTCATTCCGCCGGGGGCCTTCCCTTACAAGACGCCGCTGCTCTGGACCTATGACGTGGCCGAGTTCGACCGGCTGATGGACCAGGCGGTCGCGGTCGCCGACTTCGCCGGCTTCCCTGCGCGCCGCGCCGAGGCGCTGACGCGCAATCGCTATCGCGGGCTGGGCTTCGCCTATTACATGGAATCCTGCGGCATGGGGCCCTCGAAGCTCCTGAACGAGCAGGGCTGCCTGGGCGGACAATATGAAGTGGGCACGGTGCGCGTGAACCCGACCGGCAATGTGACCGTGTTGACCGGCAGCCATACGCATGGCCAGGGCCATGAGACGGTCTATGCCCAGATCGTCGCCGATGCGCTCGGCGTCGATTTCAACGCGATCGAGATCGTCCATGGCGACACCGACCGCGTGCCCTATGGCATCGGCACCTATGGCTCGCGCTCGATCGCGGTCGGCGGTTCGGCGCTCAAGATCTCGCTCGACAAGGTGGTCGAGAAGGCGCGGCAGATCGCGGCCCATCTGATGGAGGCCAACCCCGTCGACGTGACCTTCGAGCAGGGCCTGTTCCGCGTCGCCGGCACCGATCTCAGCCGGACCTTCAAGGAGGTGGTGCGCGCGGCCTACAACCCGGTCGATTACCCGCTCGACAAGCTGGAGCCGGGCCTCGAGATGACCACCTATTTCGACCCGCCCAACTTCACCTTCCCCTATGGCTGCCATCTTTGCGAGATCGAGGTCGATCCCGAGACCGGCAAGATCGAGATCCTGGCGCTGGCTGCGGTCGACGATTTCGGCAACCAGATGAATCCGATGATCGTCGAGGGTCAGATCCATGGCGGCCTGGCGCAGGGCGTGGGCCAGGGCATGATGGAGCTCTGCGCCTTCGACAAGGAGACCGGGCAGCTGCTCTCAGGCTCGCTGATGGATTACGCGCTGCCGCGGGCCTCCGACCTGCCCTCGATGCGGATCGAATCCATCGTTACCCCGTGTCATTACAATCCGCTGGGCGTCAAAGGCTGCGGAGAGGCCGGCGCCATCGCCGGCCCTGCGGCGCTGGTGAGCGCCGTGCTCGACGCGCTGGCGCCTTTAGGAGTCACCGACATCGACATGCCGGCGACGCCCGAACGCGTCTGGCGCGCGATCCAGGCGGCGAGAAAGCGCTGACGTAGCGGCTTCCCGCCGACGGAGCCGGCGGCCGACCTTCCGGGCCAGCCGTTGCGTGAGCGCGGCAGCACAGCCTGACGGCGAGGCGACCGCGACTGCCAGCAAGGCGCCGGGTCGAAAACTCCGGCGATCCTGCGATTGTTGCCGCCCAGCAATATGGAGACCGGCACATCTTCCTGTCGGTTCCCTGTCGGTCTAGAAGATTCTCGCCGTCACACGCCCAAATGCGGTGCCGCCAGAGTTGTCAGAGACAATGTTCCTTCTCATTGGGCGTCGAGACGGCGTCGCATGTTCGTCACGCTCGGCAATCCGAGCTGCCGCCGCGTTACGACAATTTCACAGTAAAGTGCTGGCGCTTATCCGAGCCACAATGCCACCAATGTCATGTGCTGAGCGGTCGTAGGGGATGACGAGCGCCACATCGGGAAGTCGAGACGAGAGACAGACGACGATTTCCGATACTGCTCGCGACCAGGCAACCATAGCGATCCCCATGACCATTAATCCCCGGTTCGTCCTATTCGCTGGCGCGTCCTGCGTGCTCTGCGCCGGCATCGGCATTCTCTACACCTTCATCGCCGGCATCCTCGTGCGAGGGTTCTTTCGCAGTCGTGGCGCTGAACTGTCCGACTTTCCTTCCGTCAGCATCCTGAAACCGCTTTACGGGGAAGAAGTCGATCTGGATTTGAATCTCGAGTCTCTATGCCAGATCGACTATCCGGGCGAGATCGATCTCGTCTTCGGAGTCCAGGATCCCCAAGACCCCGCCATCCGCTATGTCAGGGCGTTGCAGGATCGGCACCCGGAGATGGCGATCTCCCTGGTGATCGATGTCCGCGAATATGGGGCCAACCGGAAAATCTCCAACCTCGTGAACATCGCGCGGGCAGCGCGCCACGAGGTTCTCGTCCTTTCCGACAGCGATATCGGGGTCGGTCCGGACTATCTACGGCGCACGGTCGCCGAGCTCGCCCGGCCCGGGGTCGGGCTCGTCACCTGTCTCTATCGGGGTGCGCCGCTGGCAGGCCTGTGGCCGATCTTGTCGGCCATGGCGATCGACTACAACTTCCTGCCGAGCGTCATCGTCGGCCTGAAGAGCGGTCTGGCGCGCCCCTGCTTCGGCTCGACCATCGCCCTCCGCCGCAGCGTCCTGGATCGGGTCGGCGGATTCGAGGCCTTCGCCGATCATCTCGCCGATGACAATGCCATCGGCGAGGCGGTCAGGTCCCTGGGCTTGGAGGTGGCCGTGGCTCCGATGCTGGTCACGCACAGCTGTGCCGAGCAGAGCCTCGGCGCACTGCTCAATCACGAGCTGCGCTGGTCGCGCACCATTCTTTCCGTCGCGGGCCCGAGCTTCGCGGGCATGATCGCGACCCAGCCGTTGCCCCTCACCCTGCTGAGCCTCTGGGCTTTCGGCTTCACCCCCTGGACCGAAGCCCTTTTGCTGGCGGCCCTGGCATCGCGACATTTCCTTCGCCACCAGGTCAACCATTCGGCGGGCGGCAGCCTGGGCGATCCCGGATGGTGGCTGATGCCGCTGCGTGACCTGCTTTCGTTCGCGGTCTTCTGCGCGACATTCTTTGTCGAGAAGGTTTCGTGGCGCGGACGGCGATTCCGGGTCCGCGCGAATGGCATGCTGTCCGTCACACAGGAGCACTGACATGCTTCGCACTCTGTTCCTCCAAGCCCCCTCCTTCGAGGGATTCGACGGCGGGGCCGGCTCCCGCTACCAGGCCCGGCGCGAAATCCGGTCCTTCTGGTATCCGACCTGGCTGGCGCAGCCGGCGGCCCTCATTCCCGGCAGCCGCCTGATCGACGCGCCCGCCCACGATCTCACCCTGGCCGACGTGACCGCGGTCGCGAAGGATTATGACCTCGTCGTCCTCCACACCTCGACGCCGTCCTTCGCGTCCGACGTCAAGACGATCGAAGCCCTGAAGGCGGCCAATCCGGCGCTGACGGCCGGCTTCGTCGGTGCCAAGGTGGCGGTCGACCCGGATGGCAGCCTCAAGGCGGCGAAGGCGCTCGATTTCGTCGCGCGCAACGAATTCGATTTCGCGATCAAGGAGGTCGCCGAGGAACGCGACCTGGCCTCGATCGCCGGCATTTCCTTCCGCCGCCCGGACGGCAGGATCGAGCACAATGCCGAGCGACCCATCCTCGAGAATATGGACCTGCTCCCCTTCGTGACGCCGGTCTATCAGCGCGATCTGAAGATCGAGCGCTATTTCATCGGTTACCTGAAGCACCCCTATATCTCGATCTATACCGGCCGCGGCTGCAAATCGCGTTGCACCTTCTGCCTCTGGCCACAGACCGTAGGCGGCCACCGTTACCGGACGCGCAGCGTCGGCCATGTGCTCGAGGAGATCGCCTGGGCGCAGAAGGCCTTCCCGCAGGTGAAGGAATTCTTCTTCGACGACGATACCTTCACCGACGATCTGCCGCGCGCCGAGGCCATTGCCAAGGGACTGGGCAGGCTGGGCGTGACCTGGTCCTGCAACGCCAAGGCCAATGTTCCGCGCGCCTCCCTCAAGGTGATGCGGGACAATGGGCTGCGCCTGCTGCTGGTCGGGTATGAATCCGGCAATCAGCAGATCCTGCACAACATCAAGAAGGGGATGCGCATCGAGGTCGCCGAACGCTTCACCAAGGACTGCCACGAGCTGGGAATCACTATCCACGGCACCTTCATTCTGGGACTGCCGGGAGAATCCAGGGAAACCATCCAGGAGACCATCCACTTCGCGGCCCGGATCAACCCTCACACGATCCAGGTGTCGCTGGCCGCGCCCTATCCCGGAACCTTCCTTTACAAGCAGGCCTTGGAGAATGGCTGGCTCGACGAGGCGAATGCCGAGCTGGTGGATGCGCACGGTGTGCAGATCGCGCCGCTTCATTTTCCGCATCTCAGCCATGAAGAGATCTTCGATTCCGTCGAGGAGTTTTATCGTCGCTTCTACTTCCGCTCCGGAAAGATCGCCTCGATCGTCGGCGAGATGGTCCGCAGCCCCGAGATGATGCGGCGCCGGCTTCGCGAAGGCGTCGAGTTCTTCCGCTTCCTGCGCGAGCGCCGGGCCGTCGCGCCTTGAAGGGCGTCATCGTCACCGCCGACGACTTCGGGGCCGCCATCGAGATCAACGAGGCGGTCGAGGCCGCCCATCGCGACGGCATCCTGACGGCGGCCAGCCTGATGGTGACCGGGAGGGCGGCGGCCGACGCCGTGGCGCGCGCCAGGCGCCTGCCCGCCTTGAGGGTCGGCCTGCACCTCGTGCTGGTCGAAGGAAGGCCTGTCCTGCCGCCGGCCGAGATTCCGGATCTGGTCGACGCCCGGGGCTTGTTCCGGTCCGACATGGCCCCTATGGGCGTCGATATGTTCTTTCGGCCCGCGGTGCGACGCCAATTGACCGCCGAGATCACCGCGCAGTTCGAGGCCTTCCGTGCGACCGGACTGCGGCTCGATCACGTCAACGCCCACAAGCATTTTCACCTTCACCCCACGGTCGCCGGACGGATCATCGCGATCGGCCGCCGCTTCGGCATGTCCGCCGCGCGGGTGCCGGCGGAACCGGCCGCCATTCTCCGCCGCATCGAACCGGGACCGCGTGCCCTTCAACCGATGCTTCTGGCGCCTGTCACCGGGCTGCTGCAGGCGAGATTTGCGATGGCGGGCCTGCTGGTTCCCCGCCAGGTGTTCGGGCTCGCCTGGTCGGGTGCCGTGAGCGAATCGCGCCTGGCCGGCATCTTGCGCCACCTTCCCGCCGGTTTGAGCGAAATCTACCTCCACCCCGCGGTCTCGAATGATTTTCCGGGCGCCGCCCCCGGCTACGGCTATGCTCAGGAACTGGCCGCCCTCATGGCGCCGTCGGTTCTTGCCGCGCTGCAGGAGACGGGCGCCGCCCGGGGCGGCTTCGGGGATTTCAAGGCAGCGGAATTCGGAGCATGAGGCATCTCGGCAAGGTTCTGGCCCTCGCCGGCCTGATTCTCGCAGTGTGGCTGTTTCTGCGCGACAACCCCGGTGCCATTCTGAGTTTGCTCGAGATGGCCGGACCGGGATTGGTCCTGGCGAGCCTGGTTCATCTGTTTCCGGTGCTGATCAACGCCCAGGCCTGGCGCCTGCTCTTCCCCGTCGGAAGCCGGCCGAAGCTCGCGAGCCTGATGCGGGTGGTCTGGATCCGCGAGGCGGTGAACGGCTTGCTGCCCGTGGCACGGGTCGGCGGCGAGATCGTCGCCTATCGCATGTTGCGGCGCGCGGGCGTCGATCGCTCCCCGGCCGTCGCCGGCGTGACCGTCGAAGTCGCGCTCTCGATCGTCAGCCAGCTGGTCTTCGCCCTGACGGGCTTGACCTTCCTCTATCTCGATTCAACCTCGACCCTGTTTGCCAGGATGGCACTCGCCCTGCTGCTGCTGGCGATCGGCGTCGCGCTTCTCATCGCCTTGCAAAATGCGGGCCTCACCGAAAAGGCGATGCAGCTTCTCAATCGCCTCGCCGCGGGCCGGTTCGATGCGGCCATCGGTCATTCCGCCCAGATCGATCGCGAGGTCAGAGCGCTCTACCGCCGACATGCCGCGATCGCGGGCTGTCTGCTGTGGCTGCTGGCCGGATGGCTGGCCGGTGCCGCCGAGATCTGGGCGGCACTATGGGTCCTGGGCCGACCCATCGGCGTGATCGACGCCGTCATTGTCGAATCGGTGATCCAGGCGGTCAGCAGCGCCGCCTTTCTGGTGCCGGGTGCGCTCGGTGTGCAGGAAGCGGCTTTCCTGCTGATCGGGGCCGCCGTCGGCCTCGATCCGGTGACGGCCATGGCGTTGGCGACCGTGCGGCGCATTCGCGACGGCGTCATCTTCTTGCCGGGCCTCGTCAGCTGGCAGTTCGCCGAGAGCCGGGCGTTGCGCAGCGCTCCATAAGCAGCGCCGCCGCGATCGCCGAACGTCGCCGAAGAGGGCCTAGCGCCTGCGAGCGCGCTTCTCCCGCCGCAGCTTCTCCTGCTCCAATCGGGCCTCCTTCTTGACGTCGGCGCCATAGCGAAGCTTGAGCTTGGCCTCGGTCATGAAGATGGCCGCGTCGAGGTTGTTCTGGATCCGCCGGTATTCCTCGATCCATTGCTGCCGCTCGGGATATTCGGCGTCCTGAAGCACGCGCAGCAGGGCCACCTGGATGAAGCCGATCTGGGAGCGATCGACCGGCGCCTGGCGGACCCTCTTCCCCCGGTAGGTGCCGCCGGTCTGCGCGGACTTCATCTCGGCCAGCTTCATCCGCAGGATCACGCCGGTTTCGTCGTCATCGTCGTCGCAGGGAAGAGGCGGCAGATCGTCGGCAACCGGCAGCAGGGTCAGGGGCGCGTCGGTCCGCGGCGTACCGAGCGACAAAAGCGGCAGCAGATCGCTGGCGGCGCCGTCACGGGCGGTCAGATGGCCCATGCCGAACAGCGCCTGCACCGTCGCCAGCGCCGAGGTGTGATCATACTCGGTCTTGTCGATCACGCCTTTCCGGATCAAGGGCGAGATCACCAGCGTCGGCACCCGGACGCCATAGCGGTCGAACGGGAAGTGATGCTGGATGTAATCCTGCGTGAAGGCATCACCGGGCGGCGTTGCCGGAGTCGGCGCCACATGATCGTAGAAGCCGCCATGCTCGTCGAAGGTCACGATCAACAGGCTCTTCTCCCAATGCGGCGAATTGCGGATCACCTCATAGACCTTCTTGATCAGCTTTTCCCCGCGCCTCACGTCATCCTTCGGGTGCATGGAATTGCCGCAGGTGAAATCGCCCGGGCCGGTGATGTCGAACTTGTCGGCGCTGTATTTGGGCTCGATCCAGATGAACTTCTTGTCGAAGCCGGTGTCGTTCACCTCGCTTTCGAAATCGTCGAAGCCCGTCAGGCGTCCCTGCAGCTCGTTGAGGTTCATGCCGCTGAGGAGGAAGGCTGCCGGGAAATCGTCACCGCGATAGATCCGCCAAGGCAGGCAATACTGGTCGAGCTGGTCGAAGATATTGCCGTTCTCGAAGCGGTAGCCCTCGAACCCGGTCGAGATGACGGTCTGGAGATCGCTCGGGCTGCCGTCGAGGCCACCTGAGGTCGCCGCCATCGCGAAGAACCGGTTGGGAAAGGTCGGCCCCGGCAGGGAAGAGAACCAGCGGTCGCAGACCGCGAACTCCCGTGCCAGTTGGTTCATGACCGGCAATTGCGCGGCGGCATAGCATTTCATGATGTTCGTCGGCACCTGAGCGCCGCTATGGGCATAGTCGGCGATGAAGCCCGTGTTGTGGATGTCGGGATAGGGCGCGCCGTCGTCGGTATAGGTCACGCCGGCACCGCAAAGCTGCGTGACCACGTTCTCGAACTCATGGCCGGGCCCCGCATCGATGCCCGACAGGAAGTAGTCGGCCGAAGGGCCGACCGACACGTCGGTGTTGGTGGCGGGATCGGGGTTGGTGTTGACGCCGACCGCGACGCCGTCGGCCGTGACGGGATTGCCTTGCAGATCCACACCGGTGAGGCCGCTCAGGCCCAGCATATGATCGAAGGAGCGGTTCTCCAGCATCAGCACGAAGACATGCTCGATCTGCGGGCCCCTGCCCTTGCCGCCGCGGCCGAACAGGGATTGAAGCCAGCGCCAGAAATTCAGCAGCGCGCAGCGCGCCGTGTCCCAGGTGGTGCAGACCAGCTGAAAGACCCAGCCGAACAGGACGCAGAACTTCTCCACCACCCAGGCGAAGGCTTTGCAGACCCATTTGGCGACCCAGTACCAGCCCTTGCAGACCCACTTCGCGACCCAGTACCAGGCGCGGCAGAAGAAGCCGGCGATGCAGTCCCAGGGCGTGTACCAGTGGCACTTGTCCCAGGAGGTGCATTGACTGGAGCCTTCATCGGCCCACTCGGAGCATTGGTTAGAGCCTTCGTCGGCCCAGTTCGTGCATTCATAGTCGGTCTTGGACGACCAGTTCTTGCAGGTGATGACGGCCTGGTTGACCCAGTTGGTGCAGGTCGACATGTCGGTTCCCCCTTAAGTCGCGATCCGTCGAACGAGCAGGCGATGCATCAGCCCGAGCCGCGCGCGGGCCCAGCCGATCCCGATCGCTTTTCCCAGGAAGCCGGCGCAAACGACGCCGGCAATGCCGATCGCGACCCAGCGCCAGCGAAAAGGATCGGCCAAAGCGAGGCCGCTCACGGAAGCCAGGATCGCGATGATGAGAAACGCGCCGCCCAAGGCGCAGCCGCAGGCGCGGTGATATCGGCGCGCCCTGTCCCGCAGCCGCAGTTTCTCGCCGTCGTCACCAGGCAGTCGGGCGATGGCCGCGAAGACCTCGTCGAGCGTTCGGCTCATGGCATCACCGGCCCCCAGGATGGGAGTCATCGCGTCGACGGCGCGCTTTTCCGGCAGGTCGGTTGGATTTGGAGGCGAGGCCCGGAAGCGACAGCCGACCGCCATGACTCTCGGCGGTTCAAACCTTCGAGGTCTTGCCGAACCGCCCCTGGGCCAGTGCGTCGGCAACAGGCAGACCGATGGTTTGCCCCATCGGTGCCCTGCTCAGACAGGGCGAGATCGGCCGGAGTTTTCACCTATTTTCGCATTCAGTCCAGCGATGTTCGATTTCGAACATTCTTGCCATCCTCGCCCGGTTGCGCTAATTATGTCCATATGTCGACGAATATAGACGAATTGGACGCTGTCGAGGCTCTGGGCGCTCTGGCGCAGGGAACGCGAATGAACGTGTTCCGGACGCTGGTCCGGGCGCATCCGCAAGGCATACCGGCCGGCGAAATTGCGGCGGCGTGCGGGGTCCCGCACAACACGATGTCCTCACATCTGGCGATTCTCACCCGCGCCGGCCTCGCCCGGAGCGAGCGGCAGGGACGCATCGTGCTCTATCGCGCCGATCTGGACGGGTTTCGCGGCCTCGTTGGATTTCTCACGCGCGACTGCTGCGGCGGACGTCCCGAGATTTGCGCGCCCCTGCTCGAACCGCTGATCGATTCCTGCGCCTGTCCTCCGGAGAAGTCTTGTGTCTGAGCCCCACTTCAACGTGCTGTTTCTCTGCACCGGCAATTCCGCGCGCTCGATCCTCGCGGAGAGCATCCTCAATCGCGAGGGCCTCGGGCGCTTCAAGGCCTTCAGCGCCGGCAGCCATCCCAAGGGCCAGGTCCATCCCTATGCGATCGATCTGCTGGAGAGGCTGAATTATCCCACGGCCGAGCTTCGCTCCAAGAGCTGGGACGAGTTCGCCGCCAAGGGCGCACCCGCCTTGGACTTCGTCTTCACGGTCTGCGACAACGCCGCCAACGAGGTGTGTCCGATATGGCCCGGCCAGCCGATGACCGCCCATTGGGGCGTTCCCGATCCCGTGGCCGCCGAGGGCACCGAGGTCGAGCGCCGGCTGGCTTTCGCCGACACCTATCGCATGCTGAACAACCGGATCGGCATCTTCGCCCATCTGCCGCTGAAGTCGCTCGACAAGCTCAGCCTGCAGAAGCGGCTCGACGAGATCGGCCGTTCCCTGCCCGAATCCGCCTAGCGGATCCGCGGCCCCCGCCCTCGCGCCGTCGCCTCGATCCAGAGAAAACCCGCACCCATGTCCGTCTTCGAACGCTATCTCACCCTCTGGGTCGCGCTCTGCATCGCGGTGGGCGTCGCCCTCGGCCATCTCCTGCCGGGCGTCTTCCAGGCCATCGGCGGGCTCGAGATCGCCAAGGTCAATCTGCCGGTCGCGATCCTGATCTGGCTGATGATCGTGCCGATGCTGATGCGCATCGACTTCAAGGCGCTCGCGGGCGTCACGGCCCACTGGCGCGGGATCGGGGTCACGCTCTTCATCAACTGGGCGGTGAAGCCCTTCACCATGGCGGCGCTGGCCTGGCTCTTCATCGGTTATCTTTTCCGACCCTATCTGCCGGCCGGCCAGATCGATTCCTATATCGCGGGCCTCATCATCCTGGCGGCGGCGCCCTGCACCGCGATGGTCTTCGTCTGGTCGAACCTGACGAAAGGCGAGCCGCATTTCACCCTGACCCAGGTCGCGCTCAACGACAGCATCATGATCGTGGCCTTCGCGCCGATCGTGGCGCTGCTGCTCGGACTCTCCGCAATCACGGTGCCCTGGGACACGCTGGTCCTGTCGGTGGCGCTCTATATCCTGGTTCCGGTCGTGGTCGCGCAGATCCTGCGCCGCGCGCTGCTGCGTCAGGGCGGCGACGAGGCGCTGGCGGCGATGCTGCGGCGGATCCAGCCCGTCTCGCTCTGCGCCTTGCTCGCGACGCTGGTTCTGCTGTTCGGGTTCCAGGGCGAGGAGATCCTGGCGCAGCCGATCGTGATCGCACTGCTGGCGGTGCCGATCCTGATCCAGGTCTATGCCAATGCCGGCCTCGCCTATCTCCTCAACCGGCTCGCCGGCGAGCAACATTGCGTTGCCGGACCCTCGGCGCTCATCGGCGCCAGCAACTTCTTCGAGCTCGCCGTGGCCGCCGCCATCAGCCTGTTCGGGTTCCATTCCGGTGCCGCCCTCGCGACCGTCGTCGGCGTGCTGATCGAGGTGCCGGTGATGCTGTCGGTCGTGCGCATCGTCAATGCCAGCCGCCCCTGGTATGAACGCGGCGCCCGCAAGCCCGAGCTGGTACCAGGCCTGAAGCGCTGAGAGGCTATTTCGAGTTTCCTGGAAATAGGCCCTTGACGCGCCGGCGCCCCGACGCCATCCTTATTTCCATGAAACTCGAAAAAGCGGCAAAGCAGCTCGAGGCGCTGGGCAACCCGACCCGCCTCAAGGTCTATCGGACACTGGTGCGAGCCGGCCATGGCGGCATGCCGGTCGGTCGGCTGCAGGACAAGATCGGAATCGCGGCCTCGACCCTGTCGCACCATCTCCACCGCCTGATCCTGACCGGACTGGTCTCGCAGGAGCGTCAGGCCACGACGCTGATCTGCCGGGCCAACTACGAAATCATGCATGAGTTGCTGGGGTTTCTCGCCGACGAATGCTGCGCCGACGCGCCCGCTGCGGCGAGCGGCGAAGCCGCGGCCTGACCGAGCCCTCGATTTTTGTTCTCTAGTTCGATGATTCCAGAAATAGCGAAGGACCCGTGACATGACCGAAAGCACCGCCTCGCTTCCCGTCGCCGTGATCGGCGCCGGTCCGATCGGGCTTGCCGCCGGCGCCCATCTCATCGAGCGAGGTCTGCCAGTGAAGCTCTATGAGGCCGGCACGACCGTCGGCGCGAACTTGCGCGATTGGGGCCATGCCCGCATCTTCACGCCCTGGGAGCATGACGTCGATCGCGCGGCCCTGGCGATCCTCGAGCGTCATGGCTGGCGAATGCCCGACCCCACCGCGCTTCCGACCGGCGACGATCTTTGCGACCTCTATCTCGAGCCGCTGGCCCGCACGGCTGAGCTGGCGCCGGTCGTCGAAACCTCGGCCCGCGTCGTGTCGATTTCCCGCCGGGGCCTCGACAAGATGACGAGCCGGCAACGCGAGACGAAGCCCTTCGAGATCGTGGTCGAGCGGGCGGACGGAACGCGCCGCCGCGACCTGGCGCGCGCCGTGATCGACGCCTCGGGCACCTGGAACCAGCCCAATCCGATCGGCGCCTCGGGTCTGCCGGCCAACGGCGAAGCGGAGCATACCGACCGGATCGCCTATGGCATGCCCGATGTGCTCGGCCGCGACCGTTCGGACTATGCCGGCCGGCGCACGCTCGTCATCGGCGCCGGTTATTCGGCGGCCAATGTCCTCCTCGATCTGATCCGCCTCGCCACCGAGGCGCTAGGCAACCGGGTCGATTGGATGGTGCGCGGCACCAGTCTCGCCAAGGTCTATGGCGGCGGCGATGCCGACCAACTGCCGGCGCGCGGCGCGCTGGGTTGGCATCTCAAGGAGGCGGTCGAGAACGGCCGGATCGCGCTGACATCGGGCTTCGCGGCGACGCGCCTGCGCGAGGAGGGCAAGGAATTGTGGCTCGACGGCGAGACAGCGCAAGGGCCGCGAAGCCTGGGTCCGTTCGACCGCATCGTGGTCGCCACCGGCCAGCGTCCCGACCTGACCATGACCCGCGAATTGCGGCTTGAGCTCGATCCCTGGCTCGAGGGCGTGAAGGCGCTGGGCCCGCTGATCGATCCCAATCTCCATTCCTGCGGTTCGGTGCCGCCGCATGGCCATCGCGAGGTCGGCCATCCCGAGCCCGGCTTCTACACCGTGGGCGTCAAGAGCTACGGCCGCGCGCCGACTTTCCTGCTGCTGACCGGCTACGAGCAGGTGCGCTCGGTAGCTGCCGCCCTGGCTGGCGACATGGCAGCCGCGGACGACGTCAAGCTGACCTTGCCGGAGACCGGCATTTGCGACAGCAACCCTTATGAGCAGTTCAGCGTTGCCGAGGCTTGCTGTGTTCCCGCTCCGGCCGCGACGGCGGCCTGCTGCGCGCCGGCGCCGGTTGCCGTGAAGCCGGCGAAGAAATCCTGTTGCGGAAGCGGCGTCGCCGCATGACCGAGTCCGTCGTCGCCGGTTCCGCCGATATTCCGGTTGCCTTGCCGGACCGGCGCATCGTCGTGCCGGCGCTCGGCGTGACGCAGATCCTCGCCTGGGGCTCGTCCTATTACCTGCCGGCCGTGCTGGCCAAGCCGATCGCCGACGACACGGGCTGGCCGCTCGGCTGGATCGTCGGCGGGCTGTCGCTGGGCCTGCTCATGGCCGCTCTGATCTCTCCCAAGGTGGGGCACGCGATCGAACGCCATGGCGGACGCCCCGTGCTCGCCGTCAGCGCGCTCCTGCTGGCGGCGGGGTCCGTCGGACTGGCTCTGGCGCCCAACCCTGTCTTCTATCTTGTCGCCTGGGTGCTGATGGGGCTCGGCATGGGCGCCGGCCTCTACGATGCGGCTTTCGCCACGCTCGGGCGCATCTACGGCCAGGGCGCGCGCTCGACCATCACCACGCTCACCCTGTTCGGCGGATTCGCCAGCACGACCTGCTGGCCGCTCTCGGCCTGGCTGGTGTCGGAGCTGGGGTGGCGCGGCGCCTGCCTCACCTACGCCGCCATTCATCTGCTGGTGCTGTTGCCGATCTATCTCTTTCTGTTGCCCCGCCAGACCCACCGGGCAGACACCGCGACGCCGGCCGCCGGCGCCGCGAGCCCGTCGGCGGCGCGACAGGCCACGACCATCCGCGATCGCTTGGTGCTGTTCCTGCTGGGCGCCGTCATCGCCACGGCCGCGATGATCTCCGCGACGATGTCGGTCCATATGCTGACGATCCTGCAGGCGCGCGACATGACGCTGGCGACGGCCGTCGCCTTCGGCGCGATGGTCGGCCCCTCGCAGGTCGGCGCGCGCGCCATCGAGATGGCGATCGCGCGCTTCCATCATCCGATCTGGACCATGGTGGTGTCGGCGGCGCTGGTCGTGCTGGGCCTCGGCGTGCTGTGGGCCGGGTTGCCGCTGACGGCGCTGGCCCTGATGGCCTATGGCGGCGGCATCGGCCTGGAATCGATCGCGCGCGGGACCGTGCCGCTGGCGCTCTTCGGCGCCGACGGCTATGCCGTCCTGATGGGGAAGCTCGCCTTGCCGAGCCTTCTGCTGCAGGCCGCCGCCCCCTCGCTCGGCGCCCTCCTGATCCATCGTTTCGGCACCGATGGCGCGCTCTTCGCGATCCTGGCCGCGGCGCTTCTCACGCTCGTCATGGTCAGCGCCCTGGCCGCCTTGGCCAAACGGGGCGGTGCCGTCTCTCGTGGATCCTAGTGGCGCCCGAATGCCGGCACGCCATCGGTCGAGGTTCGGGGCTGACCGACCCGCCGGCGCATTGCCTTAAGCCGCCGATACCGCTTTTGCCGTGATGGCCTGGAGAGCACCCGCCATGAGGCAGATGGTGGATTCCAGCGAGCCGTCGATGCCATGCCGTCGCGCGAGCCAGGCCGGATCGTTGTAGGACAGCCAGGTCTTCCCCGCCTCGTCCTGCCAGACGAGCGCCTTCAGCGGCAGATCGATTCCCATGGTCTGGGCGGTCTGCATCGGTGGCGTCCCGCCCTTGGGATTGCCGAAGATCAGGAGCTCGGTCGGCCTCAGGGTCAGCCCGGCCGCCATGGCGCCGGCCGCATGATCGATCCGGGCAAACACCGTCATGCCCTTCGCCCTTACCTCGGCGATGAGGCGATTCATGGTCTCGGCGGCGCTGAGCTCGCTCGGGATCGTGATCAGCCCGGCCGGGGTCATGGTTCCTGTTATCTTCGCTATCACGTTCGATACTCGCCGCTACGCGCCCTTCGACGGAAGCGCGCCAGACCTTGCCGCCACCTCGTCCATCTTGCGGGCCAAGTCCGTGGGCGTCAGCAGCTGCTTCTGGAACAGGATGTTGGCGAAGGTGACGATCCAGCGTTCGTAGTAAGTGAGCTTGCCGATCATCTCGCTCCCGAGCGCCTCGACGCCGCGGCGTTTCTCCTCGGTATTGATGATCTTGTGGAAATCGAGCACGTCGGCCAGCGCATGGCAGCGCTTTTCCCAGGGCTCGAGCTCATGGTCGACCCGCTGTACCGGCCCGGCCGGCAGGCCGCCGATGTCGTTCGGGAGCCGTTTGACGAGCGCTTCGCTATCGGTCATTGGACCGCTCCGCCCGCCGCGGGAAGCTCGACGGGCACGACGCCGATCATGGCATCGCGGGTGACCAGGGCGGCGAGCTGCTCCTCATTGAAATCCTCGGTGCCCTCGGGCCGCTGCGGGAGCACCAGGAAACGGATCGTGGCCGTCGAATCGCTGACACGGATCTCGACATCGTCGGGAATATGCGTGCCGAACTCGGCCAGGACGGCCCGGGGCTCGATCACCGCGCGGGCCCGATAGGGCTTCGCCTTGTACCAATCCGGCGGCAAGCCCAGCACCGGGCGCGGATAACAGGAGCAGAGGGTGCAGACGATGAGGTTGTGAACCTTGTCGGTGTTCTCGAGCACGATCAGCTGCGTGTCGTCATAGAAGCTGATGCCCAGCTCCTCGCAGCCCGCGCGCCCGTTGGCGAGCAGCCGCGCGCGGAAACCGGGATCGACCCAGGCGCGCGCCACCACTTTGGCGCCAAGCGCCGGATTGCGGGAATCGAGCACTTCGACCTGCCGGCGGATCTCGCCGGCCTTGATCAGCCCCTTCTCCACGAGCAGCTCGCGAATCGCCGTCTCCATGATCTCGTAATAGCCGGGCGGCTGGTCGCCGGCCTGGATGGGCGTGTGGTCGTGATCGTGGTCATGATCATGTGCGGGCATCGATCAGATCCTTTCGAGCCAGGTTTCGAAGATTTCGATGCGCAGGCTGTCGCGGGGCGAGCCGGCATAGCCCGGCCACAGCTCGGTCAGTGGAATCGCCACGCGGTAATAGTGAAGCTTCGATCCGGCGTTGCGACCGAAGCCCTCCTCTTCATTGTCGAGGTTGGCCGGCTCCATCACCGCCTCGACGACCGCCGATTTCCCGCGGACATAGAGCGGCACGCGATAGTGGCCGACGGGAAAGCGCATCGAGACCCTGACGCGATCGCCGGCGGCGAAGATCGGGGCCTCGCCCAGCGCGAGAACGATGCCGGTCGAGCGGGAGGGCGTCGCCATCATGAACAAACTTCCATGTTCGAGCAAACAAGGGGTCGGCGCATCATCACAGCATTGTTTGCGGACACCCGCCAGCATGCGGGGCGACGGTTACGATCGTCTCCTTCAAATTGAGCAAGTTCCTACCAACTGAATTTGAGCTCGACGCCGAAATGGCTGCTGTCACGACCGCCTGCGTCGCGGATGGCGGCACCCGTGTCGTCATGGACGGCCTCGATCGCGCCCGCGAGGTTCGCGTTGAAACCATAACCGATGGCTTCAGACGAATCAGATTGGCGGAGCGCGTGATAGGCGCAGAGCGTATTGCTCCCGATCGGATGACGCTCGATGCGCAGGGTGCTGGAGCGGTCGGCTGCATCTCCGTCACGCCGCCCAGGACGGCGGACCGTATGACAATGGAGACTTCCAAGTCACGACGCGCGCCCGCGTCGCCCGCGGGGAAGCCGCGCTGCCCCCTTCCCTGTCGTCGGATAAAGCGGCACTGTCCCAACCGGGCGCGGCCTGCTAGATCATTCCCTCCCGCCATCGCCGCAACCCGGTTCCCGACATGACGCCGACGGTCCCGCAGGCCCGCATTTTCTACGGCTGGTTCGTCGTCGCGGCGGCCTTTACCGTGATGTTCGTGGGCTTCGGCAGCGCTTACACCTTCAGCGCCTTCGTCGATTCCCTGCAGCAGGATTTCGGGGCTTCGCGCGGGTCGGTCTCGCTGGTCTTCTCGCTGGCGGGCTTCCTCTATTTCGGGTTGGGGGTGGTCAGCGGCCCGCTCGCCGACCGCTGGGGCTCGCGTCGCATGGCCATCGCCGGCATGATCCTGGTCGGCCTGGGACTGGCGCTCGCGAGCGTGGCCCGGACAATCACCGAGGTCTATGCGGCCTACGGGCTCGGAGTCGGCCTCGGGGTGGGTTTTTCCTATGTGCCCGCCGTGGCCGCGGTCCAGCGCTGGTTCGTCCGCCGTCGCGGCTTCGCCTCCGGTCTCGCCGTCAGCGGTATCGGCGTCGGTACGCTGGTGCTACCGGCGCTGGCCGTGCAGCTCGTCGAGGCCCTGGGCTGGCGCGAGGCCTATCTCGTCCTGGGGGCGCTGGCCGCGTTGCTGGGTGCCGGCATGTCGCTCCTCTTCGCCGACGATCCGCGCCATCGCGGGCTCGCTCCGGACGGCGATCCCCCGAAACCGGACGCCCATAGGGAGCGCCCCTTGGGCATGACGCTCGGCGAGGCGATGCGCACCCGGCAATTCGTCTGCCTCTATGCGGCTTGCCTGATCTGCTCTTTCGGCATCTTCATGCCCTTCGTCCATCTCGTGCCCTTCGCGCTGGATCATGGGGTCGAGCGGTCGGCGGCGGCCTTTCTGCTCGGCATCATCGGGATCGGCAGCACGGCGGGACGGTTCCTCCTCGGCGGCCTCGCCGACCGGCTCGGCCGTTACTCGTTCCTCCTGGCGCTCTTCGTCGGCATGGCGCTCGCCCTCACCATCTGGGCCTTCGCCACCGGCTTCTGGTCACTCGCCCTTTTCTCCTTCGTCTATGGCGTGCTCTATGGCGGCTGGGTCGCGATTCTCCCCTCGGTCGTCATGGATTGCTTCGGCGGCCGCAGCATCAGCAGCATCATGGGCATCCTCTTCACCAGCGTGGCCTTCGGCACGCTGATCGGCCCCAGCGCTGCCGGTTTCGCCTTCGATCTCAGCCATAGCTACACCCTGCCGATCCTGACCGGGGTGGCGGCGAACCTCGTCGCCGGCTTCATTGCGGCGCTGGCCAGGAAGAACCCTTCGCCCGCCGGTGAACCGGCGCGCTGAGGGAGCCGCTCTGCCGTCGCGACCGGAAATTCCTGCCCGGCAAAGATTTCCCCGATCCCGCCGCGGCAGGCGAGAAGCGAAACCCAACCGCCGGAAATCGAAGCCATAAGGAAACGAGGATCCAGGCACGGAATTTGCAGGATGAGGCGCCACGGACCGGAGATTTCCTTATGAACATTCCTCCCATCGGCGTGCCCGCCCCGACCTATTCCAAGCCCGGCTCGAACACGCCCGCCCTGGATCCGGCGCCGGATAGCAGCGCCAAGGAGGATGTCGAGGCCGAGTTCCTCGCCTATGCCAGGATGTCGCCGGCAGAGCGCATGCGGGACAACATCCTCAAGAGCATGGGCCTGACCGAGGACGACGTGAACGCGATGTCCCCGGCGGACCGGCAGAAGCTCGAAGACAAGATCAAGGAACTGATCAAGCAGCAGATGGAAGCGGCCGCCAAGAAGAAGGGCCAGCTCCTCGACGTCGCGGTCTGATTGCGGTCAATTCTTGCAATCAAGCGGCCGTTTCGGCCACGGTGCGCCGGCCGGCCTTCAGATCCTCCACGAACTGCCGGTATTGCCGCCACTTCTCCCCATCGTCGTCGATGCGCAGAATGTAGGACGGATGGATGGTCGCGAGCATCTTGCCGCCCTCCGGGATCGGCAGGGCACGGCCGCGGATCATGTTGATCGCGAATGGGCGTCCCAGGACGCTGCGCACGGCCGTGGCGCCCAAGGCCACGACGAGGGATGGCTTGACGATCCGGCGTTCGAGATCGAGCCACCAATGGCAGCGCTCGATCTCATGGACATCGGGCCGTTTGTGCATCCGCCGCTTGCCGCGCTGCTCGAACTTGAAATGCTTGACCGCGTTGGTGACGAACACCGCCTCACGCTCGATGCCGGCCTCCGCCAGGGCCTGATCCAGGATGCGGCCGGCCGGCCCGACGAAGGGTTTGCCCGCGAGGTCTTCTTGATCGCCGGGCTGCTCGCCCACCAGCATGATGCGCGCCCGCGCCGGCCCCTCGCCCGGCACGACTTGCGTCGCACCTTTGTATAAGGGACAGCGCCGGCAGGAGGCCTCCGCCGCCCGGAGCGCCTTCAACGATGTGATATCGGATGTCGAGGTCATGTCCGTTCTTCCGGCAAAGGGAGAACGGCGACGCAATCTTGGAGTTCCGCCCGCCGGATGATCACCGAGGAGTCGGCCAGCGGCGAGGGACGACGCACCAGATCCATGCCCTCATCGACAAGACTGATCCCACGGTCGAGCAGCCGCGGGATCCGCGCCACAGCATGGGCCTTCAAGAACTCGCCGGCAATCGGCCGCAGGATCGAACTCCCAGCGTCCCTGGAGCTGTGAGGGTGGGCTCGCTCCCAGGTGCCGCGCATTCGCCCACCATCGACATGTCGACCTCCCACCGGTCGGCGAGCATGCGCCGGCAGACCGAGCGCCATGGCAGGCGCAGAAAAACCGAACCACGCGAGATCGATCGATGCAGAAAACATTGACTGCCGCCTTCGCTGCCAGATGGATCACGGCCCTCGCCATCATTGTTCTCGTCACAGTCACCTGCGGCGGCGCACCGGCGCGAGCCGCATCCGCCATGCCAGCGGTCGTTGTGACCCACTATCACACGGTCGCGGTGGATGGGGTCGACATCTTCTATCGCGAGGCGGGTCCTGCCGATGGCCCGGTCGTGCTGCTATTGCACGGTTTCCCGACCTCTTCGCATATGTTCCGCAATCTGATCCCCCTCCTCGCCGACCGCTATCACGTGATCGCACCCGACTATCCGGGCTTCGGGCAGAGCGCGATGCCCGATCACAGCCAGTTCGCCTACACCTTCGGCCATTATGCCGACCTCATGGACGGGCTGCTGCAGCAGCTCAAGATCCAGCGCTACGCGATGTATGTGATGGATTATGGCGCGCCCGTCGGCTATCGGCTGGCGCTGAAGCATCCCGAGCGGGTCAGCGGCCTGATCGTCCAGAACGGCAATGCCTATGAAGAGGGGCTGAAGGAATTCTGGGATCCGATCAAGGCCTATTGGGCGGACGGGTCGGCGGCCCATCGCGAGGCGCTGAGCTTCCTGGTGGCGCCGGAGACGACGAAGTTCCAGTACACCGACGGTATGAGCGATCTCACCCGCATCGATCCGGACAACTGGGTCCACGACCAGGCCCTGCTGGACCGTCCCGGCAACAAGGACATCCAGCTCGACCTGTTCCACGACTACGGCACCAATGTGCCGCTCTACCCGAAGTTCCAGGCCTTCTTCCGCGACTACAAGCCGCCGACCCTGATCGTCTGGGGCAAGAACGACAAGATCTTCCCGGCTGACGGTGCCTCGCCTTATCTGCGCGACCTGCCGGACGCCGAGCTCCATCTGCTCGACACCGGCCATTTCGCGCTCGAGGACAAGCTCGACGTCATGGCGCCCATGATCCATGACTTCCTGGATCGCAAGGTGGCGCCGCACTAAGTCCCTTCGATCGGCCCGCGCGTCGATCCGAGAGGCGGGCCGATCGTTCTATCGGACGCCGGAATCGGTGCGCGCCTCGAGCGCGCGTACGACGGCCGCCATGTCGGCCTGGCCATGTCCGAGCGCCAGGGTCTCGGCATAGAGCGCGTGGCAGACATCGAGCAGCGGGGTGGCGAGCCTGGCCTCCCTCGCCGCGTCGGCCACCAGCCGGTTGTTCATCAGCACATCGGCGATCGCGGCCTGGACGGAGAAATCGCGGGCCACCAGCTTGGCGCCCTTCACGCGCGACACGGCGCTCGCCATCGGCCCGGCATCGAGCACCGCCAGGAACTGCTGCATGTCGACGCCCTGCCGGTCGGCAAAATGCGCTGCCTCCGCGAGCCCGGTCACCATGGTAAGGAGAAACAGATTGACCGAGAGCTTCATCAGCAGGGCACTCGGCACCGCGCCGCAGACGATCGTCTGATGGCACATCGGCCTGAGCAGGGGGCGGACCTCGTCGACGCTGGCGGGATCGCCCGCCAGCATCGCCACGAGCTGCCCGGCCTCGGCCGGTTTGCGCGAGCCGGATACGGGCGCTTCGACATAGCGGCCGCCGGCCGCCCTGATCTTGGCCTCGAGCCCGCGCGAATAGTCGGGCGCGGTCGTTCCCATATGGACGATGATGCGATCGGCGACATGGGAAGCGAAGGCCGGGCTACCGCGGCCGAGCACCTCGTCGATGGCGGCGCCATTGGCCAGCATCAGGATCACGATGGGGGCCTGGGCGAAGACTTCGTCCGGGCCCGCCGCGACCCGGGCACCGGCGGCGCGCAGCGGCTCGCATTTGTCGGCAGCGCGGGTCCAGACAATGAGGGGGGTTCCGGCGCGGGCCAGATTCAGCGCCATGGGCTCGCCCATATTGCCGAGACCGATAAAACCGATGGTCATGGGCTTCTCCATCCCGAGGTTCGAGCAGCGTTACGCTGCCAAAAATCCTAACCCAGGGCGCGGGACGTTGCCTTGAGTGGCTAAGCAAAGCTGCATCGCGCGCCGCGCATACGATGCCGGGAACAGCTTCCGCGGCGTTCCGTTTCGACAGCCGTGGGCCGCGTCAGCCGAACCTGGCGGCAAAGAGAACAGGGCGGATTTCTCCGGCTTCTCGCCCTGGCCACCGAAACGGCAGACGAGCTCTTGTCCCGCCCGGCCCACACCCCCTCTCCTTCGCAATACGTTCGGCGGAAAGGCTTGTCCCCCGAGCCGCGACCGGGGAAGCTCGCTCCCGACTGGAGCGAGGGAGGCAGCCGCGCATGAAGATCGCGACCTTCAACGTGAATGGCATCAACGGGCGCTTGCCCGCCCTGATCCGCTGGCTGGGCACGGCCAAGCCCGACATCGTCTGTCTGCAGGAGCTGAAGACGCCGCAGGAGGCATTTCCGGAGGCGGCCCTGAAACAGGCCGGTTATGGCGCGATCTGGCAGGGCCAGAAGAGCTGGAACGGCGTCGCCATCCTGGCGCGCGGTGCCACCCCGGTCGAGACGCGCCGCGGACTGCCGGGCGATCCCGAGGACGACCATAGCCGCTATATCGAGGCCGCGATCGGCGGCGCGACCATCGGCTGCCTCTATCTGCCGAACGGCAATCCGGCGCCGGGTCCGAAGTTCGATTACAAGCTGCGCTGGTTCCAGCGGCTCTCCGCTTACGCCAGGAAGCAGCTTGCGCGAAAGATCCCCTTCGTGCTGGCCGGCGACTACAACGTGATCCCGACCGATCTCGACGTCTACAAGCCCGAGAGCTGGAAGAACGACGCGCTGTTCCTGCCGGAAAGCAGGAAGGCGTTCCAGGCACTGGTGGCGCAGGGCTGGACCGACGCGCTGCGCGCGCTCCATCCCGACGAACGCATCTATACCTTCTGGGACTACTTCCGGAATCACTGGGGCCGCAATGCGGGCCTGCGGATCGACCATCTGCTCCTCAGCCCCGCACTCGCCAAGCGCCTGGTGGCCGCCGGGGTCGATCGCGAGGTCCGCGGCTGGCCCAAGGCCAGCGACCACGCGCCGACCTGGATCGAGCTTGCCGAGAAAGGCGCCACCGTAAGAGCGCAGGCTGGAAAAGCGAAGGCAGCGAGACCCGCCGCCCGGTCGGGGCCGCCCAAACCGTCCTCTCGCAGCAGAGCCCAGCCGAAGAAGCCCTCCGGACGAGGACGCGGTCGCTCAGCCGAGTGACGCGGCGCCGGGAAGCGGCCTAAGCGGTGAGCTTCTCGCTGAGATCCCACAAGGCCCGCGCCATCGGCTTGTCGATCGCCCAGCGCAGCACCCCGGCGGAGTCCTGGCCGTCATCCGGGATCACGGCCGAGATATCGCAGTCCGCGCAATAGACGCCGCCCTTGCCCTCGAGCTGGGGGCTCACGGCGCACCAGACGGTGGTCGCGGCACCCTGTTCGATCGTCTTGAGGTTGGGACCCTTGAAGACGCCGTTCTCGCGCGTGATGCCGACCACCTTCAAATCTTCCTCGGTCATGTGGCGTCCCAGGTCGGTGCCGGGGATACGGCCGGGGTGAAGGGCGAAGGCACGGATGCCGTCCGCCTTCCCGCGCCGGTCGGCTTCGACGGCGAACAGGACGTTCGCTGTCTTCGACTGGCCATAGCCCATCCACTTGTCGTAAGGCCGACGCTCGAAGTTCGGATCGTCGAGATGGACGGGGCTGCGCCGGTGGCCGAAGGAAGACAGAGCCACGACCCGCGAATGGCTGGCCCGCTTGAGAGCATCCCACAGCCGCGTCGTCAGCTGGAAATGCCCCAGATGATTGACCGCGAACTGCATCTCATAGCCGCGGCGGTCGCGCGTCAGCGGAATCGCCATGACGCCGGCATTGTTGATGAGGACATGAATCGCCTTGTGGGCGCCGAGGACCTCGGCGGCAAACCGGTCGATCGATTCCGGCTCGGCAAGATCGAGCGGCAGGAGCTCGACACTGCCGATATTCGACAGCGCGGCCTTGGCCTTCTTCATGTCGCGGGCCCCGACGATGACGGAGGCGCCGGCCTTCGAGAGGACCCGCACGGTCTCCAGACCGATCCCGGCATAGCCGCCGGTGACGACGACAAGCTTGCCCCTGAGATCGAGGCCCGCGGCGACCGCCTCGGCGGTCGTCTGTGCGCCATAGCCCGACTTGATCGGCTTCTGCTCGGTGTCCAATTACCGGTCCTTCTCGATTTGCCCCTCCATTAGCTGGGCGGACCGGCCGGCGATGCAAGATGCATCACCGGCATTTCCTCTTTCAGGCCCCGGCCTCGATCAATCCCCGCAGAACAGTCTCGAGCGCGACCGCGCCCTTGATCGAGCCCTGCTGCCCGCGTTCGAACTCGATCCAGCCCTCGTTGAAGCCGTCGAGCATCTGGATGCGCGGGATCGGATCCTTCATGCCCTGCGCCTTGAACAGGCTGCCCCAACTCTCCCGCGGCACGGCCTCGGCGCGGACCGGATGGCCCAGGATACGGGCAAAGGTCGCGGCGACGTCATTGGGGCTGTAACGGCGCGCCGCTTCCAGCTCGACCACGCGAAATCCTTCCCACTCCTGCCGCAGAAGCTCCGCCGCGATGCGACCGATATCCGCGGTCGCGACCATCGCCGCCGGCTTGTCGAGGGGCTGGAGGAAGCTCGGCAAGACGCCCTGGTCGCGCGCCGAGGCGACATCCCAGGCGAAATTCTCCATGAACCAGGCCGGGCGCAGGAAGGTCACCGGCATCGCCAGCCGGCGCAACGCCTGCTCCAGGAGCGTGCGCTGGGTGAGCAGGTTCGGCTGCTCGGCCTGCGCGCCGATCGTCGAGAGACAGACGACCTTCTTCGGGCGCGCGGCGTCGAGGGCCGTCGTAACGGCCGCGATGACCGCGCGGGCTTCGGGGAATCCCGGCGCGGGATCGAACTCCGAGGGCGGCAGGATGAAGACGCCGTCGGCGCCCGTGAAGGCGACGGTCAGGGCCGCGGCGTCGGTCATCTCCGCCAGCGCGACCGCGCAGCCCTGCTCGGCCCAAGCCCGACCCTTCGCGGCATCGCGCAGCACGGCGCAGACCGGCTGGTGGGCTTTCAGGAGGGCTGTCGCCAGCGCGCCGCCGACCTGGCCGGTAATTCCCGTGATCGCATACATGGTCCGTCTCCTCTGGATGTCCGTTTCCCGATGGGCAAGAGATGGACGCGAACGACCGTTGCCTGAAGTGCGCTTATGTCACATCATTGATGATACTAAATCATCAAAGGAAGGAAACCGGGCCATGGCCTTCGACGGACGGTTGGTGGCGAATATCGGCGTGCTGGCGGCGATCGTCGAAGGCGGCAGTTTCGCGCGCGCAGCGGATGCCTTGGGATTGTCGCCCTCGGGCGTGAGCCGGGCGGTGGCGCGGCTCGAGGCCAGCGTCGGCGTGCGGCTGCTGGACCGGACCACGCGCTCGGTCGCGCTCACCGACGAGGGCCGGCGGCTCTATGGCGAGATCGTGCCTTTGCTCTCGGGCATCGAGAACGCCTTCACCCAGACGGCGGGATCCTCGACCGTCGTGCGCGGCCGCCTGCGCGTGAATGTCGACGCCTTCTTCTCCAGCATGTTGCTGGCCGCGCACACCCACCGCTTCCTCGCGCGCTATCCGGAGATCGCGCTGGAGCTGGCCGCACGCGACCAGTTGGGCGATCTCGTTGGTGAGGGCTTCGATATTGCCGTGCGCTTCGGCCAGCCGCCCTCCTCCTCGCTCGTCGCCCGCAAGCTGCTCGAGACGCACACCGTGACGGTGGCGTCGCCCGCCTATGTGAAGAAGCGGGGAAGGCCGGCCTCGCCCGCCGACCTCGCCCATCATGACTGCATCCAGGTCCGCAACTCGCTGACAGGCGAGCCGATGGTCGAATGGGAGTACCGGCAGGGTCGCAGGACCGAGACGATCAAGACGGCGGGACGGCTCATGGTGACGGAGGTCGGCACACTGCTGGGCGCTTGCCTCGCCGGTGTTGGCATTGCCCGGATCAAGGCCATCGGCATCCGGGATCTGCTCGAGAAGGGTCGTCTCGTCGAACTCCTGCCGGATTGGTCCGGCCAGGTCTTCCCGCTCTATGCCCTCTATCCCTCGGGTCATCTCCCGGCAGCAAAGGTACGGGCCTTCATCGACTTCGTGAGCGAAGTGATCGAGGCGCGGAACGCGTGAAGAGCAAGCCAGTCCGGGCGGAGTCGGAGTTGACAATTTGCTGTATATGCATCAGAGAGACCGCGATGTCGGAATGCGGCCGAGAGCACCTGTGAAGCGCGACGACGCCATCGCCGAGATCAACGGCCATTGCCTGCTGATGCGGTCGCGCCTCCTCTCGAGAGTCCTCACAGCCATCTATGACGAAGAGCTGCGGCCCTTCGGAATCGGCTCTCCTCAGTTCGCCCTGCTGGTGATCATCCGCACGATCGAGCCGGCGACCCGCGCGGAAATCGGGCGTTTCCACCATCAGGAGCGCTCGACCCTGACGCGGAACCTCAAGGTCATCCTCGCCGAAGGCTGGGCTGAGGAAATGCAGGACGCGGCGGCCGGCCGAGGACGGCCCCTCAAGCTGACAAAAGCCGGCAAGGATCTGCTGCGCAAAGGGAAACCGGCATGGCAGGTGGCGCAAGAGCGGGCCAAGACTCTGCTCGGCAAGGACGGGACGGCGGCCGTGATGGCCATCGCCGACCGCATCATGGACCCGACATCGCGGACGTGAACATTTACCCATTATGTTGCATATGCAGCATAAAGCGTGGAAGGTAAGCCCTTCCTCCAACGCCCACCGTAACCGGGAGCTGGCGCCGCATGGACAGCAAGCCCACCTTCAGCGAGCATTTCTTTCCGCGGGCGCCGGGGCGCGTCTATGCGCGCGACTATAAGGGCGCTGGCCCCGCCTTCGTGCTCATGCACGGTTTCCCCGACAACCTGCATATCTGGGACGACCTCGTCCCCTATCTGGTCGCCAGCGGGCGGCGCGTCGTGACGTTCGATTTCCTGGGCTTCGGCGCCTCGGACAAGCCCGCCGGCGCCGTCTACAGCTTCGAGCAGCAGATGGGCGATCTCGAAGCCGTCGTGCGGCATCTGGACCTGGGCAAGATCGTCCCGGTCGCCCATGACTCCTCCGGAATCCCCTCGCTCAACTATGTCCTCGCCCATCCCGCGGGCGTGCCCTCCGTGGTCATGCTCAATTCCGCCTATGCCGAGGACTCCACGGTCCTCTGGCCCGAGATGATCACGCTGTTTGCGACCGGCAGCCTCCATGAGCTCGCCATGGCGGTCGCCGAAAGCCCCGAGCAGTTCGGCTGGCTGCTCGCCTGGCAGCAGAAGAAATTCCAGTATCCCCTGCCCGAGGCGCAGAGAGCCCATTTCAACGATTTCATCGCGCCGCTGATCCGCGACAACTTCATCGCCCAACCTGGCGCCGGTCCCGCCTTCGTTCAGACGGCGGCCCGGTTCTTCGAGGCGCATGCCAAGAATGCCAAGCGCCTGCCCGAGCTCAAGGCGCTCGATATTCCGGTCAAGCTCCTCTGGGGCCAATACGACCCCTACATCACCGTGGCTGTGGCCGAACGGCGCAAGGCGCAGTTGAAGAGGGCCTCCCTCACCGTCATCCCCGCCGGCCATTGGCTGCAAGCCGACGAGCCCGCGCAAGTGGCCAAGGCCATGCTGTCGTGACGTTGCCACAATCCTGAAAAGAATCCCATTCACGGGCCCCCGTCGATCCGGCGGAACGACGAAGCCGTTCGCGAATTTTCTCCACCAGCAGAGGAGCGACATCATGAGCCAGCTCATCAAACGCGGCGCCGACGTGGCCATCTTCCCTCCGCTTGCGGCCCTCGCCACGCCGACGACCAAGATTCTGGCGATCGGCAATGTGACCGCCAAGGGAACGCCCGACGCGATCGCCGCCGTTCTGCCCTTCGAGGTCCGCGCAACGACCCGTCTCCATCTGGCCGGCAAGATCGACCAGTGGTTCTTCCAGAACGAGGCCTATGGCGTCGTTTTCATCATGAACTGCAACACGGCCGCCGAGGCGCATGAGCTGCTCGAAAAGCTGCCGCTGGCCGTCGCCGGCATGATGACGTTCGAGCTCATTCCCCTCGGACCCCTCAAGCCCCTCGCCATGTTGCTGGGCGAGCCGCCCCGCTCTTAGCGCGGCCGGAACGGTCAGGATGCCGGATCGGCGGGGTCGCGCGGCGGCGTGGCTGGGCCGGCGATGGGAGACGGTGTCGCCGCCCAGGGTCCGGGTGGCGAGCTGGCGCCCGGGCCCAACGCCCGCTGCATCATGACGCTGTCGCCCCACTCGCCGAATTTGAAGCTGACCGCGGGCAACAGCCCGACGCGGACGAAGCCCAGACTCTCATGCAGGCGAAGCGATGGCGTGTTCGCGGCATCGATATAGCCGATGAGCTGCCGATAGCCGGCGGCGGCGCAGGCTTCCATCAGGGCGGGCAGCAGTGTCCGCCCGATCCCGGAATTGACGAACTCGTGGTGGGTGTAGATCGAGTGCTTGAGCGTATAGCGGTAGGCGGGGCGCTTGCGGAACGGCACGGCATAGGCGTAACCGGCGATGGTGCCGTCGACCTCCGCGACCAGATGCGGCAGCCGGCGTTTGCGCATGTTCTTGCGCCGGCGCTTCAGATCCTCTTCCTCGAGCGGGGCTGCCTCATAGGCGCCGAGATCGCCGACGCCGCGCGTGGTGTGATGGCGGTAGATGGCGAGCATCGCCGGCACGTCCGCGTCCGTCGAGGCGCGGACCAGGATATTCATCGGCGTGGCGGACATGCCGGGGGCCGCTTGCTCACGCATGACAGTGCGGCTGGAGCGGATCCCGCGATCGGCTTTCGCTCATCGTCATCAAACCTTCATCAACCGGGAACACCCCTTCAACGCGGAGCACTATCTGCAAGAGTGCTGCGAATAGTCAAACATGAATGAGTGGAAAGCCGTGCATGCCCGCGTGCCGACCGGTGGCCTGCCGTTCGGCCCTGCAGCGGCGGAGAGAGCGTTTCGTTCCGGGGGCGAGCGATTTTCACGCGCCGCGACATCCGGCGCCCCGACATCATCGGCGACATGAGCCGCCCAGGAACCTTCAGCAGACCCCGCCTGGCCTCGAGCTCGCGCTTGTCGCGGCGGCTCAAGCGAGAGCGGGCCCTGGCTTGTAGCACCATGAAGAACACAGACATGTTGGAATCGAACAAGGCCACCGCCATCGCTTTCTATAACAAGGGGCTCATGGAAGGCGACATCGAGGGCGCCTTTCGTCTTTATGCCGGCCCCACCTATCGCCATCACAACCCGCACATCGAAGACGGCATGGAAGGCGTGCGCAAATTCGTCGCCTCGATCCTCTCCCGCCATCCGGACGCCCGCGGCGAGATCAAACGCGTCTTCGCGGAAGGCGATCGCGTCATCCTGCATAGCCATTGGCGCGGGCTCTCGGACAACCCGCGCGGCGAAGCGGTCGTCGACATCTTCCGGCTGGAAAACGGCAAGGTCGTGGAGCATTGGGACGTCATCCGGCCGATACCGGAGACGGCCGCAAACAGAAATACGATGTTCTGATCGCCGGTCGCGAATTCTTCTCTACGCCGCGCAAGCGTCCCTGACGCAGGTGCGCAGCCAGCGATGGGCGGGATCGGCATCCAGCCGCGGGTGCCAGAGCAGCGAGACCGTGATCTCCGGCACGGGCACGGGCAGCGGAAAGCTGTGCATCCCGGCGCGCAGGCTGCCGGTATGCCGTTCGGGCACGCTGGCGATCAGGTCGGAGGCGCGCGCCAGGGCCAGCGCCGCGGCAAAGCCGCCGACGACCGTCGCAATCTCCCGCTCCAGCCCGAACGACTTCAGGGCTTCGTCGATCGGACCCCAATCGAGGCTGCGCCGCGAGACCAGCACATGCCGTCCGGCCGCATAGCGGGCGGCCGTGACCTTGCCCCGGCTCAAGGGGTGCCGTTTTCGCACGACGCCGATGAAGCGGTCACGGAACAGGGCCTGGACCCGTACCTCCGGGCCCGTCAACTTCCCCACCACGCCCGTTTCCAGATCGACGGCCCCCTCGCGAAGGGGCGTGCTGTCCTTGTCCGTCTTGGGCAGGAAGCGAAGCTGCAGGCCCGGCGCTTCCTTGCCGACGCGGGCGATGAGGACCGGCCCGAAACTCTCCACGAAGCCGTCGCTGGTCCGCAGCGTGAAGGTCCGGACGAGTTTCTTGAGGTCGAGCTTCTCGGTCGGGCGAAGAACGGCTTCCGCGTCCTGCACGAGCTGGCCGACCTGTTCGCGGAGCTCGAGCGCGCGGGGCGTCGGCACCAGGCCGCGGCCGGCGCGGACCAGCAGCGGATCGCCGGTCGTCTCCCGCAGCCGCGCCAGCGCCCGGCTCATCGCCGAGGGGCTGAGGCGCAGCCGCTGGGCGGCGCGCGCGACGCTGCCTTCCGCCAGCAGCACGTCCAGGGTGACGAGCAGGTTGAGATCGGGCCTCGACATGCCCCCGACCCTAGCACAGACCGCTCGATATGACATGGCGTCAAACGCACGAATAAAGTGCAAATCATGCGCGTTCCGCCATGCCAGCCCAAGGACTAGATTTTCGGCAAGCCCCTTAGGGGGTCCCCAAGCCGGAGGTCATGGTGAAATCGATCATTGCAGGACGAATTGAGGCAGCCGCGGACGGCACCCAACGGACATCGTCGGTCCGCTGGGCGCTCGCCGGTCTTTCGCTGTCCATGCTGCTGGCCTCGCTCGGCACCAGCATCGCCAATGTCGGCCTGCCGACCCTGGCCCAGGCGTTCGGCGTCTCGTTCCAGGCGGTCCAGTGGATCGTCCTCGCCTATCTCCTCGCCATCACCACCCTTATCGTCAGCGTCGGCCGGCTCGGCGACATCGCCGGCCGCCGGCGGCTGCTCCTGGCCGGGATCGCGCTCTACACGGCGGCCTCAGCCCTCTGCGGTGTCGCGCCCGCCCTATGGCTGCTGATCGGCGCCCGCGCGGCGCAGGGCCTGGGGGCGGCCATCATGATGGCCCTCACGATCGCCTTCGTCGGCGAGACGGTGCCGAAGGCGAGGACCGGCAGCGCCATGGGCCTGCTCGGAACCATGTCCGCGGTCGGCACGGCGCTCGGGCCCTCGCTCGGCGGCGTCCTGATCGCCGGGTTCGGCTGGCGCGCGATCTTCTTCGTCAGCGTGCCGCTGGGCCTGCTGACGCTGCTGTTGGCCTATCGGCATCTGCCCCTCGATCGCCACGACCCCAAGACGGATCGGCCCGGCTTCGACTCCCTGGGCACGCTGCTGCTGGCCCTGGCGCTCGCGGCCTATGGGCTCGCCATGACCCTGGGGCGCGGCCATTTCGGTCCGCTCAACATCGCCCTGCTGCTGGCCGCGCTCCTTGGCGCTGCCTTCTTCCTGCTGGTGGAGGCGAGAGTGCCGTCTCCCCTGATCCGGCTGGCGGCGTTCCGCGATGCACTGTTGAGCGGCAGCCTCGCCATGAACCTGCTGGTTTCGGCGGTGATGATGGCGACGCTGGTGGTGGGGCCGTTCTATCTCTCTCGCTCGCTCGGGCTCGAGGCGGCGATCGTCGGGATCGTGATGTCGATCGGCCCGGCCATCTCCACGGTGAGCGGCATCCCGGCCGGCCGCCTGGTCGACCGGCTGGGCGCGCCCGTCATGGTCATGGTCGGACTCGTCGCCATGGCGGCGGGCTCGTTGGCGCTGTCCCTGCTGCCGGCCCTGTTCGGCGTTGCGGGCTATGTTGCCGCCATCGCCGTCCTGACGCCCGGCTATCAGCTGTTCCAGGCCGCGAACAACACAGCCGTGATGGCGGATGTGCACGCCGACCAGCGGGGCGTGATCTCCGGCCTGCTCAGCCTGTCGCGCAATCTCGGCCTCATCACCGGCGCCTCGGCGATGGGCGCGCTGTTCGCGATCGCCTCGGCGGCCACCGACATCGCGACGGCAGCGCCGGAAGCCGTGGCCACCGGCATGCGGATCACCTTCGCCGTCGCGGCGGCGCTGATCGTCGGCGCGATCGCCATCGCGGGCGCAAGCCGCAGGATCGCCGGCCGCCCTTCACGCTCAGCAAAGGCGTCCTGACGCGCGGTGCAGGCTCATTCCGCCGGCACCGGGACAGGCTGCGCCTTGGGGAAGGGCTTGAAGGTCATGGCGATCAGGAAGGCGCCGATGCCGATGCCCCAGGCGCCGACATAGAGCCAGCTGTAGCTCGCGAAGCTGTCATAGATGAGGCCGCCTGCCAGCGGCCCCGTCGCCATGCCGAGGCTGTTCGCCATCATGATGCCGCCGGTCACGGTCCCCAGCATGCGCAAGGGGAAGTTCTCGCGGATCAGCACCGCATAGAGCGGCATGATGCCGGCATAAATGAAGCCGAACACCACCGCCACGGCATAGAAACCCGAGAGCTGGTGCACGAAGAAGTAGCCCAGCGCGCCGAAGGCCTGGAGCAGCAGGCCCACCACCAGCACGCGCTTCGCTCCGAACCGGTCGCCCATGAGGCCGAAGGCGATGCGCCCGCCCATGCCGGCCAGCCCCTCGACGCTATAGATCGAGACCGCGGCGATCAGCGGGATGCCGCAGGTCACGGCATAGCTCACCGTGTGGAAGATCGGGCCCGAATGGGTGGCGCAGCAGAAGAACCCGGTCAGCATCAGGACGATGAACTGCGGCGAGCGCAGGGCCTGGCTCATCGTCATGGCGGGCTCGGGCGCAGCGCCGGCCGTGCTGGCGGCAGGCCCACCCGCGAGCGCCGGCGGACGGCGCACCAGGAACGAGACCGGAATCATGATGGCCGCCGCAAGAACGGCGATGACGAGCAGCGAGGTCCGCCAGTCATGGCGCTCGATCAGCCAGGCCGCGAAGGGCGACATGGTCATCGGCGCCATGCCCATGCCGGCCGATACCAGCGAGACGGCGAGGCTGCGATGCGTGTCGAACCAGCCCGTCACGCAGGCCATCATCGGCGCAAAGATGCCGGCGGTGCCCAGCCCCACGAAGAGACCGAAGATGAGCTGGAACTCGACCAACGAACTCGCACGGCTGGCGAGCGCCAGGCTCGCGGCGAGAATGGCGGAGCCGGCGATCACGACGAAGCGGGGCCCCAGCCGGTCCGACAGGCTGCCCCAGACCATGCTGCCGAAGGCCATCGCCAGAAAGCCGATGGTCATGGCGCTCGAGATGCCCGCCACCGACCACCCCGTCTCCTCCGCGATCGGCCGCAGGAAGACCGGCAGCGAGAACATCGCGCCCATCGCCACGCACCCGAGCAGCCCGCCGGCCGCCACGATCACCCAGCGGTAATGAACATTGATCATTCAGCGTCTCCATTCGCATTCAAATGACGCTCGAGCTTGTCGAGCGCGCCGTTCCAGCCCTGCTCGTGGCTGCGGCGGGTATCCTCGTCATGCAGGCGCGAATGGGTCAAGGTGAGCTCGGTGCCCTGCGCGATGGCTCGGAGCCGGAACTCCAGGCGCGATTCGCCGGGATCCTCGTTGCCCGCCCAGCGCCAGCTCATGGCCAGCCGCTCGGGCCTGACGATCTCGAGATATTCGCCGCTGCTCTCATGCTCGCTGCCGTCGAGCATGCGGAAGCGGACGCGGAACCGGCCGCCGACGCGCAGGTCGGTCTCGGTCAGCAGCACCGGTCCGTCATCGGGACCCCACCAGGCGGCGATGCCCGCGGGCGTGGTGAGCGCGTCGAACACGATCGAGGGCCGCGCCTTGAGCCGGCGCGTCAGGGTGAGGCTGGTCATCGCGGCTTCTTCCTTGCTTCCCTTTCCTCGCGCTCCACATAGGCGGCGAGCCGGTCGAGACTGGCCGTCCAGAAGCGCTCATAGCGGCGGAACCATTCCATCGCCTCCTTCATCGGCTTCGGCGAGAGCCGCACCGTCACGACCCGCCCCTGCTTCGAGCGCGTGATCAGCCCGGCCTCGTCGAGCACGTCGAGATGCTTCATCACCGCCGGCAGCTTGATCGCGAACGGCGCCGCCAGCGCGCTGATCGAAGCCCCGTCCTCGCGCTCGAGCCGCGCCAGGATCGCCCGCCGGGTCGGATCGACCAGGGCTGCGAAGGTGCGGTTGAGACGTTCTTGATGGTTCACCATATGGCGAAGTATTGGGCGGCGTGGCGGGCCTGTCAACCCCCGGTTCCGCCCCGCTTTCTTCACCTCCCCCCTTGAGGGGGAGGCTAGGGTGGGGGGTGCCGCACACTCGGTGTAAGTGATATTCGCGAGATGAATGGCTTCTTTCATCATCGCGTTCTTCGATACCCCCCACCCTAACCTCCCCCTCAAGGGGGGGAGGAGATTAAGTGGGATGTGACGCGGATCAGACCCGCCGTCGCGCAATCAGCCGCAGCCAGGGCACCGCGTGGAAGGCGCTCATCAGCCAGTACATCGGCACCATGCCGCCGAAGGGCGACCCGCCATGCGCGGCCGAGCAGATCATGTCCGCCGGACCGCCCGCCAGCAGCGCCATCGCCGCGAAGGTCGGCGCGGCCGCGAGGCAGAGCCAGTCGGCTGCGCCGAAAGAGATTGCCTGACGTCCGCTTGCGCTCGTGAGACTCATGGTTTGACTCCCTTCTCCCCCTCGTTTCCCTGTCATGCCCGGGCTTGACCCGGGCATCCAGTCTCACCGGCCCCTGGATCGCCGGATCAAGTCCGGCGATGACAGTAGAGAGGGGCGCAATCACTGGATTGCCGGATCAAGTCCGGCAATGACAGGAACGAGAAGCATCGCGTTCTTCGATTCCGCCGCTCAGTACGGCCCATACTCGTCATGGCGCTTCCACCAGGGGCCCTGCTCGTTGCGGCCCTTGGGGGCGCGGTCGAGCCACTGATACATGCTCCAGATCCCGTCCACGCCGCGCGAATAGGTCGAGTAGGTGTGGTAGATGACGCTGTCCTCGAGCGCGAAGGTGCTCAAGCCCGGCCGGTCGCGCGTGAAGCTGGGCGCGTCGGTGCCGCAGGTGGCCGCGAACTGGCGGACCGGCTCCGGCGCGTTCGCCTCGTCCATGACGTGGCCGCCGCGCTTGAAGTTGTATTCGATGGTCCCCTTGCGCTGCTGCTCCTCGGTGAAGGCGACATTGAAGTCGAAATTGAACTCGCCGCCGAAGGAGGAGGCCCAGGGGAAATGCCATCCCATGCGCCGCTTATAGGCCTGCAGCTTCACCAGCGGCGCCCGCGACACCGCCATCAGCGTGACGTCGTGGTTCGCCAGATGCGCGACGCTGCCGTCGAACCCGTCCGCGATCGCCGAGCAGGACGGGCAGCCCGCCTTCCATTCGGGCCCGAACATGAAGTGATAGACCATGAGCTGCGAGCGCCCTTTGAAGAGGTCCTTCAGCGTGGCGGCTCCCTCGTCGGTCTCGAACTTGTACTCCTTCTCCACCCGGACCCAGGGCAGCGCCTGGCGGCGGCGCGCCAGCTCGTCGCTGCGCCGCGTCAGCTCTTTCTCGGCCTCGAGCAGCTCGAGCCGCGCCGCCAGCCATTCCTTGCGGGTTCCGGTCGCATGTTGCGTCGTCATCGGTCTCTCTCCTTGGGTTGATCCTTGCCGTCGGGTCCTGACCCGAACCGGCTTGCCGGTCTGTCGTCGTGAGGTAGATTAGGGACCGGCCCTCGGCGGGTGGGAGTGACAAGTGTGGCGGGATTTGCATGGACTCCCTGATCACGGCGGCGGCGCGCGCCCTCGCGGCGGGTGATCCGCTCGGCGCGCTCGACCGCGTCGCCTTGCGCGACGACGCGCCGGCGCTGGCCCTGCGCGGCATCGCGATGGCGCAGCTCGGCGACTTCGATCGCGCGAAATTCCTGCTGCGCTATGCCGCGCGCAGCTTCGGTCCGAGGGAGCTCGTGGCCCGCGCGCGCTGCGTCGTCGCCGAGGCCGAGATCGCGCTGGCATCGCGCGAGCTGGGCTGGCCCGCCAAGGCGCTCGACGCGGCGCGGGCGACGCTCGAAGACCATGGCGACCTCGCCAACGCCGCCCATGCGCGCTATCTCGAGGTCCGGCGCCTGCTCCTGATCGGGCGTCTCGATGAGGCCGAGCGCAAGCTGGCGGCACTCGACCCCGCCCCCTTTCCGCCCGCCTTGCGCGCCTCCCACGAGCTGGTGATGGCCGGGATCGCGATGCGCCGCCTGCAGGCCAAGGCCGCACGCGCGGCGTTGGCCCGCGCGGATCGCGCCGCGCGCCAGGCCGGCATCCCGGGGCTGACGGCGGAGGTCGAGAGCGCCTCGCGCCTGCTCGACACGCCCGCGGCGCGACTGATCGCACGCGGCGAGGAGCGTCCCGTCCGGCTCGAGGAGGTCGAGACGCTGCTGGCGACGGACGCGCTCGTCGTGGATGCCTGCCGCCATGTCGTGCGCGGCGCGCAGAAAATGGTGTCGCTCACCACGCGGCCGGTGCTGTTCAAGCTGGTCCGCGCGCTGGCCGAGGCCTGGCCCGGCGACGTCTCGCGGGAGAGTCTCGTAAAGCAGGCCTTCGGCGCGAAGCAGGCCGATGAATCGCACCGCGCGAGATTGCGGGTCGAGATCGGGCGGCTTCGCGCTTCCTTGCGCGGGCTCGCCGGGATCAGCGCGACCCGACAGGGCTTCCTGCTGGCGCCGCGCCGCGGGAGCGAGGTCGTGCTGCTGGCACGAACCGTCGAGGAGCCCCATACCGCGGTGCTCGCCTTCCTCGCCGACGGGGAATCCTGGTCGAGCTCGGCCCTGGCGCTGGCGCTGGGAACGAGCCAGCGCCACGTGCAGCGCGCGCTCGACGCGCTGGCGGCCGCCGGCAAGATCCAGCCCCTGGGCCGTGGGCGCGCAAGGCGCTGGATGACGCCGCCGCTACCGGGATTCGCGACGGCATTGTTACTCCCCCCGCCCCTGCCGGGCGACTAGTGTTGTGCACCGATCAAACCCCTCCCCCTCAAGGGGGGAGGAGAAGAAATCGGATCAGATTGAGAAATGCGGAATCAAATGGTGGAACCGCGACACCAGGATGGAGCCCATGAAAAAAGCAGCCGCCGAAATGATCCGTGAATATGGGCCCTTCCCGGGCGTGGAGCGCGTGAATGGCGTCTCCTATGACGGCAAGCAGGTCTGGTTCGGGGCCGGCCCCGACATCAAGGCCGTCGATCCGAGCAGCGGGACGATCACGCGCTCGATCGATGTCGCCGCGCATGCGGGAACGGCCTTCGACGGAAGGCATCTCTACCAGATCGCCGAAGACCGCATCCACAAGATCGACCCGGAGACCGGCAAGATCCTCGCCTCGATCCCGACGCCCGACGGCGGCGGCGCCGGCATGACCTGGGCCGAAGGCACGCTCTGGGTCGGACAGCATCGCAACCGGAAGATCCACCAGATCGATCCCGAAACCGGCAAGATCCTCCGCACCATCGAATCCAACCGCTTCGTGACCGGCGTCACCTGGAGCGACGGCGAGCTCTGGCACGCCACCTGGGAAGCCGAGCAGAGCGAGCTGCGGCGGGTCGATCCGAAGACCGGCGAGGTGCTGGAGACGCTCGAGATGCCGGCCGGCGTCACCGTGTCGGGCCTCGAGGCCGATGGCGGCGACCGCTTCTATTGCGGCGGCGGCAGCAGCGGGAAGATCAGGGCCGTGCGCCGGCCGAAGCACGGCGCCGCAGTGAGCGGCGGTACCGGCACCCCTGGCGGCTCCCCGCGCAAGTAACCGACCATGGCGTAGTTTCGGATAGACCCGGCAGGGCGCAAGTCGTTCTCAGTTCCCCGAGACCAGTCTGAGTCCGATAACACCCGCCAAAATCAAAACGATGCAGAGCACCCTCATCGGCGCAGCGGAATCACCCAGCATCGCGATTCCCAGAATCGCGGTGCCTGCGGCGCCGATGCCGGTCCAGACCGCATAGCCAGTCCCTACGGGTAGGGTACGAAGCGAGATTGAAAGGAGAATGACGCTCGATAAGCCGGTAGCGATCGTCAGCAATGCCGGTGTCAATCGCGTAAAACCCGCAGACGACTTCATGAAGAAGGCGAATGCGATTTCGAGAATGCCGGCGATACCAAGGAGTGCCCATTCCATCTGTGACAGACCTGTTCGTTTCGCTTATGGATTCTTACGCTTTGGCGGCAGCAGCGGGGGTCGAGCGGAACGAAATCCCGAAGCGATTGAAGGCGTTCATCAAGCCGATCGCATAGGTGAGGTCAGCAAGTTCCTTTTCGCTGAACTCAGCAGCAGCGGCCTCATAATCGGCAGCGGGAACGCCGGTCTCGGCCACGCGCGTTACGGTTTCCGCCCAAGCGAGTGCGACGCGCTCGCGGGCACTGAATAGGCGGCCTGCGTCACGCCACACGGACACCAGCGCGAGCTTGTCTACCGTCAGGCCCGACTTGAGCAGTTCGCGGGTATGCATATCGATGCAGAATGCGCAGCCATTGATCTGTGAAACCCGCAGATACACGAGATCGACTAGCTCTTTCGGAAGGCCGCATTTCTGAAGGAAGACATGCACCCCGCCGAAAGCCCTGTAACCTTCAGGCGAAGCCTTGGCGTAGTCGATACGGCTAGTCATGGCGGATCCTCATCTGTGCTCATTGACGGATCCTAGATGTGCTGTCTCTTGGCCTATATAAGTAGGGCCATAACCCTCGTTCAGCACTGGTCCATAATTATCCGCTCTGGTCGCCACCTCCGCCGCGCGATGCGGAACTGTGCTGGATCACGACGCTTGGTCGATGGCGAGCGAGATCGCGGCCCAGTCGTCACTCATCGGGCATTTCCCCGCTGGTGAAAAAGGCATGCGATCCTGGGTGTACCGGGACAACACCCGCAGGGGCGGTGGCGGGTGCGGGTAATGCGTCGTTGTGCGCAACGAGTGTCTGCGCCAGGAGGTAAGCATGGCGGGCCGTGAAATCCGGCCGGCATACCAGGACATGGCTTCCGAATGACACAATGAGCCTCAGCGGCACATTGCGGAGATCCTCGAAGGGCGGCTTGGCGAGAAAGAGCGCCTCGGCGCTCTCCGCCGCCATGATGGCGACATCCTGTTGATTCGTGCCGAGGAGCACGCCCACGCGCCGCGTGTCGGGTGCACGAGCAAGTTGGGCGCGCGAGGCGGGCAGAAACCGCGCCAGCACATCGACCGCCGCCACGGCGAAACCGCTGGCTATCGCGTCATCGCGCTGGCCGACGATCACGAGGTGGTAGCGCCGGTAGATCGTCCACATGCCGTCCGGCTCCAGATCGGCGAGTTGAGTTGCGAAGAGGCCTTTCCGCTCGTCGGCAGCCACGACAGCCGGACTGTACCCCGCGAACACAAACGCCGCCGCACCCGCCCCCAGCGTCAGCATTGCGCGCCGCTTCATGAGGTTTTGCATCTCCTTATTCCGGCTTGAACACGTCGCGGTTCAAGATCGCGGTGACACCCACGTTCGGGACATCGACGACTTGCGAGATGTTGAGATCCACGGCCACACTGGCCAGTACGTAGGCCTGCTCGCGGGTGAGGCCCTTCGTCTTGACCAAAAAGTCGATCATATTGAGCGTGGCGTTTCGCGCTGCCAGGGTGAGATCCTCGGAAAGGTTGGCGAGCGGAGCAATCTTCTGGCCGCCAAGGTAGGTGGAAAACACCGGCACCGCACCTTCGGGCTTGAGCGGAAGCCCCGTGACCGCGTAGAAGCTGGACGGCGCCAGCTTTTTGAGCTGCGAGCCGC
The DNA here is from genome assembly GCF_008728855.1 of Hypericibacter terrae. Classification (GTDB taxonomy): domain Bacteria; phylum Pseudomonadota; class Alphaproteobacteria; order Dongiales; family Dongiaceae; genus Hypericibacter; species Hypericibacter terrae. The sequence continues at coordinate 3,601,164 of NZ_CP042906.1, forward strand.
CTTCGAAGTGCATGGTCGTAAGCTGCGAAGCTCCGCCCGGGATCACCTTGGCCTGGAGCGTTACCTTTGCGCCCATCTCGATGCCAGTGCCGGCCACCTCGCCGCCGCCCATGGCGAAATGGACATCACCGGCGAAGAGCCCGCAGCCGTCGATGAAGCAAGGGAACAGCAGCGTGGTGCCGACGACTGTCTCCTTGGCGTCGACGTTGCCGCCGTTCTCGCGCGGCGGAACGGTCCGCACGCACTCGTTCTTCGCCGTGCCGTCGACGCCGCAGAGATCCGCGGGCAGCGCGTCAACCGGCTGAGGCGTCAGCACGGCACCGCCGGCATCGGCGAGCGCCTGCTCCCGCGTCAGCCACTTGTCGAGTTCCGGCTTGTCCGGAAGTACGCCGATCGTGCCCATGAACGCATTCATGGGAACCGCGATTCCCGGCATGTCCTTCGAACGGGCTTCCAGGCGGTTCAGCACCCAGTGGACGATGAAGGGATCGGGAAACAGGTCTCGCAAGAATCCAAATCCCGGCACGATCGTGGTGGTGCCGAAATCGTCGGGCGCGATGTCCACCACGGTCACCGCGAGGGCGTCGCCGCGCTTGGCCCCTTCGATGTAGACGGGCCCCGTCAGCGGATGGCAGCGGTTCAGGTTGACGGCCGCAACATCCTCGGCCGTCGATTCGAAGGTGAGATCGGAATCGAGCCCGTCGCGCGTCTCGAGGACGAAGGTCTGCCCGGGATTGACCCGGGCGACGGGTTTGATGGCGTAATGAATCCGGTTGAAGCAGTTGGGATCATCTTTGCAGTGCGGGCCCGACTTGGCCACGATCAGCGGCGGTGGGCCCTTGACGTCGCTGGTATCGGCCAAGGCGATGCTCCAGCTCCCAGCCAGAAACAAGGCAGCGATCGGCAGGGTACGAACGAAATTGGTTCTCACGGGATGTCCTCTCTGAAAAGCATACCGACACGCTTCCGCCCGGTCGGGTTGGCGACGACTTCGGTGCGCAACAGGACGCCTCTCGCCTGGCGCACCGGTTGCGCAGCAGATGGATCAGCGCTGCGTCGCGCCGCCATCGGGTTCGATCAGTGTCTCGTAGAAACCCAGGGAATGGGTCAGCAGCCCTTGCCGAAAATAGAAACGCTGGGCTAGCGCCTTGTGCAAACCCGTATCGAGCACGAAATGCCGGCAGCCCTGTTCCCGCGCATAGGCGCGCGCCACGGAAAGCAGTTTCGCACCGACGCCATCACTTCGAAATTTCTCTTGGACAACGAGGTCGTCGACATAGACGAATCGCCCATACAAGAGACTTTCCTGCAGGCGATAACCAACGACCCCGACAACTCGGCCGTCACTCCACGCTGCCGAGAGACGAAATCCCTGTTCGCGCTGCCGCATCACCTGTCGAATGAACGAATCGGCATCCTTCACATGCGGGCGTAGCTCCAGCATAACCGCATGGGACGCGCCGATATCGGCGGGCTGTTCGACGTTGCTGATCTCGATATCCCGGCCCGTCGCATTTGACGCTTCGGCAGCGGCAGCGGGGGTGCCGTCGATACGGTTGCTCATGACGAAGCCTCATCCGCGCCAATTGACACACCCTATATCTGCTGTCGCTTGTGCCGGTTCAGAAAGGCCATGATTTGTCTTGAGCACTGGGCCATGATGAATCGCCCCGGGGTTCGGCGGAGGGTCCAATTGCCCGAGGGCATGGAGTTATGACGAACAGGTTCTCGCCTGAGACGCGCGCGCCCAGACGGGCCGCTGCCGGCGTCATATCAGCTTCAGGATGCGCTTTCCGAGCGTCTCCGCGGTGCCCTGGGAGTGGATATTCGTGAAACCGAGAAGCAAGGTCGAGGTTCCAACATTATCCATCGTCCAATCCGCCAATGCTTCCGCGTACAGGCCCTCTTCCCGCATGCGCGCCGCGAGCCAGCGATCCGACCTTTCGGCTTGCAGCTGCAGGATCAGGTGCATTCCTCCCGGCTGAGATTCGATCTGCACATGTTTCCCCAGCGCGCTTTCCAAGCCTGCTCTTGCCGCTTCGCGACGCTCGGCATAAAGCGTACGCATCCGTTGGATGTGACGCGCGAAATGTCCTTCCGTGATGAAGGCCGTGACGATCGCCTGGGTCAGCCCGGGACTGCCCCCTGCAAAGGCTTCACTGATCTCCTCGAACCTCCCGACCTGTGGTTCCGGCACGACGAGATAGGCAAGCCGGATGCTCGGAAAGAGCACTTTGCTGAAGGTGCCCGCATAGAGCACCCGTCCATCGCGATCGAGGCTCTTCAAGGCAGGCAGAGGGCGGCTGACATAGCGATACTCGCCGTCGTAATCGTCCTCGATGACCCATGCGTTATTTCGCGCAGCCCAGTCCAGCAGCGCCATGCGCCGGGGTAAGGATAGAGACACGCATAACGGACTCTGATGCGCAGGCGTGACCACGACGGCGCGCGCCTTTGGCGCCAGCTTGATGCCAGCGGAAATGACCATGCCCTCCCGATCCACCGGTACCGGGACGGCTGTAATATCCATATGCCTCAAGAGATCGCGCGTCGGCGGGTATCCGGGGTTTTCGAGCCAAACGCGATCTCCCGCCTTCAATAGGGCTTGACCGATCAACCCGATGGTATGGCGATATCCCGACGTCACGAATATCTGAGAGGGGAAGCAACTGATCCCACGCGAAAGCTGGAGATAGGCGGCGATCTCGGCACGAAGCGCCGGCGAGCCGTAGACGGAAGGATGAACCATGTCAGAGGGCTGCATGGCACGCACGCACCGCGCGCCCAGCCTTGCCCAGATCTTTCGCGGAAACGCATCCAGGGCAGGCAAACCCATCTGGAACGGCAAAATTGAATCGGGGCGAAAACTAACCCTTGCAATGCCGCTGTCGGACCGGGGTTTCGCGATGGCAACAGGCGTTCGCGCTTTGAGGCCCGGCGTCACAATGGTGCCTGCCTGGCCTCGGGCCTGAATGTACCCCTCGGCAGCCAGCAAGGAATAAGCAGCCTCGATGGTGCCCCTTGCCAGACCCAGTTCCTTGGTCAGCGCGCGTGCCGAGGGGATACGGTCACCCGGCTTCAACACGCCGCTCGTAATGGCGCTCCGTACCCGATCATAGATCTGGCGGTAAAAGGGTTCGGTCGCCGATGGATCCAACGGCGGGATCTTGCTGCCCTTCGCAATGGCCATGGCTCTGTCCAGATCGAAGGTGGATTAAAAGTGACTATGCCATAATGATCCCGATTGCCGGCTCAAAGCGAGCTAATACAGCCTCTTGCGGAAATGTGGCGAGACCGTCACAGCCTGCCCATAGCCATCATGGACCAGTTCCGATCTCCATTCATGGACCTTGGGATTGCCGCTCTCCCGCTTCACATCATCATCGCGTGTTCGGCGCCCCTGTGACGTCCAGAGATCGGGCGCCCGCGACGGCATTTGGAAACAGGCTGAAATGGGCAGATGATGAAAATTCTCCATGTGACTTGCAGCCCCCGTGGGCAGGCCGCCGAGAGCTATAGACTCTCTCAGAGGATTGTCAGCTCATTGCTGCAGAAAGAGCCGACGGCAATCGTCGTCAACCGAGCGATCGGTGGCGGTGCGATATCGCATGTCGATGAAGATTACGCGATTTCCCAAGGGTCGTCCGCGGACGTATCTCGGGAGGGCTCCATGGCCCTGTCCGAAGAGCTCATTCGGGAACTGGAGAGTGCAGACATGGTGGTCATTGGGACTCCCATGCATAACTTCACCGTGCCTTCTGCACTGAAGGCCTGGATCGATCACGTCGTCCGGGCTCGCCGGACCTTCAATGTGACCACAGCAGGAAAAGTAGGCACGCTTCGCGACCGTCCGGTCTTTGTCGCCATATCCTCCGGCGGAAGATTTTCCGGGGAGCGCGCGCGTCAGCCGGACTTTCTGACGCCATACTTAAAGGCCGTCCTGGGCATTATCGGACTGCATGATCTGGCGTTCTTCTCCATTGAAGGGACGGGCTCCGGTCCGGATGCCGTCGCTGAGGCCAGGGCCAGGACAGATCGAGTGCTGCAAGAGTATTTTTCTTCGTTTCGCCCCCGATCTGCAGGCGGTGTCTGCCCCCAGCCTGCTGGTCCGGCGCCCCATAGGGGAAGACCGGAGAGCGCTCCTCCTGCAGCCACAGGGTCATCCGGCGCGGCGTCGGATCCTGGGGCACACCCTTGAGCGAAAAGAGGCCACCGCCGCTGACGATCGTGGCGTCGACCTGGCGGTATGTCTTCCAGCGCGCCAGGCCACCATGGGCGTCGAGAATTCGCTCCAGCAATCGGCTCACGGCGGGACCATCTTGCCGGATCGATCACCCCGCTGCCCGGAGCAGGACGGCGTTCAGCTCGTCATCCAGCGCGCGCGCGACGGCGGTGACCTGGTCAACGCCGAACTGGCCGAAGAGCGAGGACGGCTGGTCATCCTCGAACACCGCGCGGCCCCGGTCGTCCTCATAGAGCAGGACAGGCAGCGGCGCGTAGAGGCTTGCCCGTAAGCCTTGCGCACCCGGCTCGCGATCGCCAGGAAGCTGCCGTGATCGCGGACCACGACGATCGACAATCTGGCGCCCCTCGTCTCCTGCAAGGCCACGCGATCCCGGTCGCCCGCGCGCAGATAGCGGGCGACGGCCGGGTCCACAGGGGGGCGAGGGATTCGAGGGCGGCCTTGACGGTCTCGAGATCCGAGGCCGCATCGATCCGCAGATGCCGCAGGGCGATCGTCGCCCCCGACACGGCCGGGCGCGGGGCGCGATCGTCGCGGAGGGCGGGCGAGGCCACGGACGGGAGAGACATGGTGCGGACTCCTGGGGGCAGGCTTCGATGTCGAGCAGCGTGCCGAGGTGGAACGACTCCTCGGCTGCGGGTGGCCATCGGCCGATTGCTGAACAGCCATGGAGTCGAGACCTGTGGATCGGCATGCCACGCGACTTGCCGATCACCACCCTCTGATCCGTCGGGTCGTTCGATGAGCTTGCCGTTCTTGAATTCCGCGCCCGCACGGACCAGCGCGACGAGGCGGGGTGCGTTGACGGCACCAGGCCCGCCTCGGATTTTCAATGCCCGCTGTAAGCGCGGGGTTGGTTCAGATCCTGTACCGGAAGGATTCAGTTCCCGAACTGGAGCCCGGCGCGCGGGCTTGAAAGTCTTCGATGGCCGGCGCCCGAGCGCCCCATCAGCCAACAAAGGAACTGATCATGCCTCACTTCAGCAACCGCCTCATCGATGGTGTCTTCCGATCCGCACGAAAGAAATCCGCGACTGCAGGAATCGCCGGTGCCGTGCTGACCGTTTGCACGCTCGCCTTCCTGGGCGCAGGACTCTCGACGGCCTCTGCCGCCTCGCTGTCGCGCAGCGTGGACGTCAACGGCACGCCTGAGGCGGTGTGGTCGATGATCGGCCCGTTCTGCGCCATCAAGGACTGGCTTCCGCCCGTCGGCAGCTGCACCGAGGACGGCAAGACCCCGCCGACGCGAATCCTCGTGACGAAGGACGGCAAGGCGACGTTCGTGGAGCGGCAGACCGCGCGCAGCGATGAAGAGCACACCTATTCCTACAGCTTCGTCTCGAGCCCGTTGCCGGTGACGCATTACACGGCGACGATCGCGGTCGTGGCGAAGAGTGCAGGCATCTCGACAGTGACCTGGAGCGGCACCTATACCCCGGACAGCGGCCGGGAGAAGGACGCGAACGACGCGTTGAGCGGCGTCTACGAAGCCGGCCTGAAAGAAATCCAAACCAGGCTTGCGCAGTAGGAGCGCATCCGCTGGCTGACGGTCATCGCCCTGCCCGCCAGCCCTGGTCCGGCGGGCTGGTGAGTGGCTTCAGCCTCATGGAAGCCGGGGGCGGCGAAGGGCCCCAGGGGCCGTCGGTGCCGACCGGTTCTATGGCGGCGGCGGCGCCAGCGGGAAGATCGGGGCCGTGCGCCGGCCGAAGCGATGCGCCGCAGCGGGCAGCGGGTCCTCGATCCCCGTCGAACCCACGCGCAAGTCATCGATCCGCCGGCATGAACGCCAGAGGGGCGCCACTGCTGCGCCGCCAGCGGTCACGAAATGCGCACCCCGCGCTCCTTCTCCATATGGCGCTTCCAGCGGGTCCGGAGCTCGCCGGGGCGGGAGCCGTGGGTTTCGTCGAGGAATTCGGCGGCGGTGATGCGGTCGGTGCGGAAATGCCGGAAGTCCTGGCGCAGCTCGCACCAGGCCGCCAGCAGCCGCACGGTCTCGGCATAGCCGATGATTACCGGCCAGACGGTGCGCTCGCTCTCCTGCGTCTCCCGGTTCCGGTAGCGGATGCGGATCTTGCGCCCGCTGCGGATCCATCGGCGGGTCTTGGCGATATCCAGCCCGTCGGGGGCCACCGCCTTGCCGGGCGGCGCGCCGATGCTGGGCTCGGCGATGAAGGGGCGCAGCCGTTCCGGCACGGCGGCCGCGATCTTGGCGATCAGGTCGCGCGCCGCGCCGGCCAGCACCGGGTCTCCGCGCTCGGCGACCCATTGCGCGCCCAGGACCGCGGCCTCGATCTCGTCGGCCGTGAGCATCAGCGGCGGCATGTCGAAACCGCGGTCGAGCACATAGCCCAGCCCCGCCTCGCCCCGGATCGGCACCCGCTGCCCCATCAGGTCGGCGATATCGCGATAGACCGACCGTTTCGAGGTTTCCAGCTCACCGGCCAGCGCGCTGGCGGTGACCGGCCGGCTCGAGCGCCGCAGGATCTGGATGATCTGGAACAAACGGTCGGCGCGGCGCATGGCGGTCTCCTGCTGCTGCCAGCATGCTGTCAGCAGGCCCCGGCTACAAGCCCGGCAACGCCCGCAACCGCGGAGCGCCCAGACCGGAAGGGAAGACCATGGATTTCGTCTCGACGCGCGTCATCACCGACGACATCAAGCGCCTGGTTCGATTTTATGAGGCGATCAGCGGCCTGGCCGCGACCTGGTACACGGACGACTTTGCCGAACTAAAGACGCCGTCCTGCACCCTGGCGATCGGCAGCCAGCGCACCATGGATCTATTCGGGGCCGGCGCGGCCCGCCCCGCCGACAACCACAGCGCCATCCTCGAGTTCCGCGTCGAGGATGTCGACAAGGAATTCGAGAAGCTGGAGAAGGTGATCGGCGACGTGGTCCAGAAACCGACGACCCAGCCCTGGGGCAACCGCTCCCTACTGTTTCGCGACCCGGACGGGAACCTGGTCAATTTCTTCACGCCGGTCAGCGCGGCGGCCATCAAGAAATATGAGATTTAGGCACTGAGCTGGACGTTACCAGCACCTGTCGGCAACGCAGATTACTCGTCACCTCGCACCGGCCAGTCGAGCGGTATTAGCGCGCGGCCTGACGCCCGCGTCCAACGCTCGCACGTCGCGGCTACGTAGCGCGGGTCGTCTGCGAAATAGGCGTGCTCGATTAAAAGTACCTGCAATCCGGTTTGTTGGGCCACTTCTGTAAATAGGAAATCGATGTGTCGGCGCATAGCCTGAACGTCCTCGTCCTCCTCGCCGCCGACGATCTCGGCCTCATCCACATCTTCCTCTGCACGGGTCGGGAAGAACGGGCGGCTGATTTGGTCGAGCACCAGAACGCCCGGAACAGGCGCGTTCACCGACTCGAAGTAGTGCTGCAACGCGAACGATAGCGCGATGTGGATGGCTAGGTAGTTCTGGTCCGATCCCACGTCAGGCATCCGGAGAACCGCACCGCTCTCCGCTTCGATGACGGCCACTTCCGGTTCTCGCGAAGAAAATTCGAGCTCCGAGCCAACGCAGGGCGCCACGGTAGGGAGCCTCGCAAGCGCTTCGGACGCGAACTGTGAGATTTTTCGTTCGGCCCGCTGCAGCTTAATCTTCTTGGCCTCTCGATCGACGCGGGCCTCGAGTTCCGCGATTTCGGCCCGAAGGACGTTGAGGTCGCGAGCGACCTGTCGCGGTTCGTCCATGTTCGACTCGAGGAAGAAGGAGATGCGGCCCAGCAGGTGCGCCCGAAGCTGTGCGAGGTCAGCCAGCCGCCGCGTCTCCTCTGTCTGCCGAAGCCATGTCTGGATCTGGTCGTCCACCCGCCGGAGCTCGAAGTTCAGGCTTCGGATCTGTTCGTCCAACGCCTGGTCGTGCTCGACCAGCCGCGGCATGACGCGCTCGACGGCGGCGCTCTCCGCTCGCACCTTCGTCAAGGTGGCCTGGAGGGCCTGCGCCGTCGCGCGACCGCGCTCGGAGGGCGCCTGGCACACAGGACAGATATCTGCGGCTTCGTGGAGCCGCAGGTGCTCGGCCAGCATCAGTTTCTCGCGCTGGCGGACGACAGCTCCCTCAAACCCCGTCGCCTCGCGGAGGGCGGTCCGCGTCGCGCGCGATTGCCGCCGGGATGCTTCCAGCTGCGACAGAATCTCCCGACGGCGGTCGTGAAGCGCTCCAAGCTCGCCCTCGGTCGGATAGGCATTGGCCTCCAACTGCGTGTTCGCGACCGCCTGCAGTTGGGCCAACAACTCGCCCTCGCTGGCACCGGATGATGGCGCGGTCGCGATGCCGATTCGATGCGCCTCCGCCAGCAGGCTGGTGGCCCGCTGCTTCAGCGCACTCTCGGCCGCAGCACGCGAACGTGCCTTTGCCTCCTCCCGGTCGAGCGCACGCAGCAACTGCCGAAGCTGCCGCTCGTCGATCGCGCTCGCCTCGTCAGTTGCGCGCAGGAAGTACGGTATAGCAGCGACGATATCGCGCGCCTTTTCCGCCTTCTCGAGGCCGTGAAGTAGCACTGACTCGCTGTCGATCACCTCCTTGGTGATGAACAAATACGGCGTGACGTGACGAACCGTGGCGCGCCCGCGATCACTGATCCCCGGCTCCATCTCGTCACCGAGGTCACCGATGCCGAACGCCCGCTCGATGAAAGCTTTGGCGGCGTCGAGCGTCGTCGCACCATCGAACGCTTCTAGGCTCGCTGGCAGCGGAAGGTTGCGGCCTGCAGCAGCGAACATGCGCGTGCTAGTCGCTTGCCCTACCGGCGGGATGACGCGGCCGACAATCATCTCCGCTTCACCGGAAACCCACTTCACGCCGACGGCGACGCTGCGCCGACGGACGTGGACCGGCAGCTCGCACTTGCTGGAACCGAGGCAATAGTCGATGGCCTTTATTAAGGCCGACTTTCCCGTGCCGGACGCGCCGGTAATGATGTTTACCGCTCCAGGCTCAAGCGTAACGTCGCGGCGTTGACCGGAGACGCCGACGAAGAAGATGTTGGCGATGTTCCAGCGTGTCATACCGTGAGTCCCATCATATCAAAGACCCCGCGCGTGGAGCCGGTCATCGCGAACCAGTAGCCGAGCCGTTCGGCGTGTTTGATCGCCTGCGCTGGCTCCTCGCTAAGCGCGTTCCTCGCACTTTTCTTAAATTTCCTGGGTCCCAGCCGCAGGCGTCCTCCGTCACCGAACTCCACGACCCGGGTGAAGCAAGCAAAGCGGATCGCCTCAGTGACGATCTCCATCGTTGCGTTGCCTCGTGCCGCCAATCCCACCTGCACGCGTGGGTTGCGCTCCAGCCACTCCAGAAGCCCCGTACTTTTGTTGGTCCCCCTGAATGCGATAGCGAGATCGCCCGACAAAGCGAGCGGCAGCGCCAAATAAATGAGCGGCACCTCCGGTCCGCCCTCGTTCACCGACAGATAGGCGGTGGTAAAGGCTACTAGTGCGTAAGTGCAGTAGGCGGGGTTCGTCTCGGAGAAGACGTCGTGCGCGACCTTCATTTGTCGCCTATTAGCAAGTCGGCGAATTCAGGGTGCCAGCCGACCTTGAGGTTGATGGCGAGGACCTGGTAGCTGCCCCGCACATAATAGGGCGCGGTCCAGCCCTCGGCGATCGCGCGCACCACCATGGGGGCTTGTTCGTGCGTCCAGCGCAGAAGTTTCAGGCCCGACTCGCACTTCTTCTTATCTTCCACTGCGGCGCATTCTTCCACCATCTGCGTGTGGTGATCGGACCAGTGCTCTTGCAACACGATGTCATAGTCATTGATCATCGCCGCCATCGCCGGGTTTGCGTTCAGCCACCGCGAACGCTGTTCCCGCGCCTTCCATTCCTCGCGGATTGCCTTCGACAGGTCAGACTTTTTGCCCTCCACCAGACGAATCTGACGGGCGAGCATACCATCGGGCTGATAGTCCTCGGGCGGCGAGGCAGTTTCGAATTCGGGAAGGAGCTTGCTCTCTTCCAGATCGCCGACAATGGACATGATCTGCGCCTGAAGCTCACCGCGCGTCACCGACCGTTCGCGCTTGCCGCAGAGGGAATAGACGATCTGCCGGTCCCACCACTCAATCAAGCGCTTGGCGACAAACGGTCGCTGTTCGACTGGAAGGAGCTTAAGATGGCCGGAGACTCGTCCCTCGATTTCATCAATAGTCGGACTGTTTTGCTGAATGAGGGCGCGGCGGATGAGGTTCAGGCGCTCGGTTTCCGACAGGGTTAGGAAAGTCTCGCACCCGTCCGCGCGATCTGCATAGGGCGGCGTCGTCTTCTTAGCTTTCGCCTCAGCGCGGGCATCGACCACCCGCTGCGCTTCCTCGACCATGGCCTCCACAAGGACAGTCCGATCCGTGTCCAGATTAGTGAGAGCCTGCAGGGGGCTGTCCATCGGGATGCCCCCGACCGCGACCAGGTGCAGCGTCGTGTCCGCGAGCGTCAGGGTCGGCAAGATATCCGCCCAGACTTTGACAGTTCGCCAGAGCGCCCGGGCCTTCAGCGTAATCGGTGGCGGCGTAGCGCTAATCGAATGCTTTAACTGATAAAGCAAGGTATGGCCATCCGCACTCAGTTCGACATCGTCGAGCCGCTCCACCGCGACGGCGGCGTTGTCCGCGCTCTGAGCGACCAGGGTCTCGAGCGCGAAGAACGCTTGGTAGTAAAAGCCCAGCGCAGCGGCATCGGCCCCGTGCGTTTTGCCTTGCTGTTCCTCGTCCATCCCGCTTAATCCATCCCACTCGCGGTTCGATTGTGGTTGACTTGAAACACAACCGCAATAGCTCAGCGCCCAACGCCGTTGACGAAGGATATAAAATCATCCGCGAAACCGCCAATAACCGTCTATTTTTCCTACACTATTCTCCTCCCAAGCCCTCCACGAACATCTTACCCTCACGCCCACCCGATCGTCCCGGGCGGCTTCGATGTCACGTCGTAAACCACGCGATTGATCCCCCATACCTCGTTGACGATGCGCGTCAAGACGCGGCCGAGGAAGTCCATCGGGAAGGGGAAGAAGTCGCCGGTTATGCCGTCGGTCGAGTTGACGGCTCTTAGGGCGCTGACACGGCTATAAATGTTGGCGTCGCCCATTACGCCGAGATGATCCACGGAGCTGGTCGCCTTAGCTCGCTGCGATAGGCTCTCGCAGGAGGTGCTCGAAGCGGCTTGCCCACTCTGGGTTGAGCCGGTTCAAAGAGACCTGGGTTCTGACGCTGCGAAGAAATTCGACAAACCTTGCGTCCTCACCGTTGCGCAAAATATCGGCACGGCGCAGCGACTGACGCGGGCGCTTCTCCGACGCAGCCAGATCACAAATGTCGCGGACCGCGCTCGCAAATCCGTACAGCACTCCGTCATTGTCATCACTTGGAGTCCAACCGAAGCTGCGCTCGACCATGTAGGTTGCCTCGGGGTAACCCAGGTGCGCAGATGCAACGATGAGGTTACCTGCCACCATGCCCAGTTTCTCAACGAGATCCGCAGTGACCGGCGCCTTTCCCAAGGAGCCTTGCAAAGCCAGCTCGATACTGCCTCTCACCATGATTCCTGATCGAAGGCCGATCTGCTCCAGTCGGCCATCATCAATTAGAGTCTCGAAGTGTTTCAATGTCTCTTCGGGCAACGTCGACCAATAGTGCAGAATGTTCACGGGCACTGGCACAGAACCGTCCTTCAAGCCGCGCACGAGACGGAGGAACAAAAACTGGCGGGCGATCAAACTCGTATTCTCCAGAGGGATAGCGGCGCGCTTCTCGCCACGGGGGAGACGCGGCAATAGACGACGCAGAACCATTAGCATCTCTGTATTCTCAAGTACGGCGAGGAATATTCCGAAGAGGATCTCAACCCGAATGCCTGCTGCGATCGATGCGGCGCTCGACATAATGACGCCGAGGGCATCGGACTGAACCTCCTTGATCTGCTGACCCCGCATGCCTGGCATCAAGCGGGCGAGTTTCGTCCCCTGGACGGCATAGCCGGCGGCCGTGCCGTCACTGTCGAACTTTTGGACGATTTCCGGCCCGAGGAAGCGCTCACGCGCAATCTGACCGCTCTTATCGAGATGGCTTTCATCATAACGGGCGACAACCCAGTCGAAGAGAGCCACAACACCAGCATTTCCAACCTGCTGCAGTAGATGGCCGAGTTCATGGCCGATGATGAAGCTGAGCAGCACGTTGGCTTCCATGAGCTCCAGCAACACCGGGTCGACTGCCTTGGGTCGCAGGATGATCGAACCACTCTCGCAATACCGACAATATTCCCGCAGCCGCGCGTTGGCGCGTTCGCTCAAAGCCGCAGCCAACAGCAAATCGCCGTCGTCGTAGAGAGCCTCTGCTCCACGGATCATAAATTCCGCGTAGCTGAATATCGGCATCTCCGCCCAAAGACCTCGAGCCATTAGGAAAGAAAGCGCATTAGCCTGCTCGACGTCGACAAAGGCAATATGCGTGCCGTTGCGACCGAGAACAACGCTTGACCACTGCATTGTGCTGACCGGTATGATATGTGCAAATGGCCGCGCCGCCGGGTAATGCTCCTCGAGCAGTCTCAACGCATCCCGGACCGACCTTCGATCTTTCGTCTGGACCCGAAACGCCCGCGTGCGGCCGAACCGTGCCTTGATCGCTACCCAGTCAACCCGCGGAACCATCTGAGCCGGGCCGGTTTCGCGCATCGATGATTTCAAGAATTTCTTTTATCTTCGATGGCCGAAGGTTCTTGATTCTGATTTTCTCGCCACCTCGGTCATATTCGAGTTCGCCACGTGCAGCAACGATATAACCGAGCGCAGCAGTCACTAGGGGCACAATCAGCGGCGTAACTTGGACGACCCATTGAACCAGCGTCGCGCCATCGAAGTTCTCGACCTCAACTGCGTCCTGAAGATCCGCATCGGGGGGCAACGCGTCAGCGAGGCGCAAATCCTTCCAATGCTGCTGAAATCCATGGGCATCCTTCGTAGGAATGCTGATCGACAAAGCTCCGAGGCTGTCCGTCATTTTTTGGGCCTCCAGTTGGTGGGACCTATAAAAAGCCGTTTATAAGGAGCGCATGAAGCGGCCAGCCGCGTGAGCGGGACGAAAGGCGCCCACCCAACCTACCCTCTTGCCCTCTTGTTCCCCTACTCCCGCACGGTTCTTCCGGGCGCCTTCGACATCACGTCACAGACCACGCGGTTGATCCCTGCACCTCGTTGACGATGCGAGTCGAGACGCGGCCGAGGGACGGGGATTGAATCTGCCGCCAACGGTTGCGAATACTGTGATATTTTCTCTTAAAGTCAAGATGACAATGAACATTCTCTCGCACTCGACTGCAACGGTCGGAGACGACGATACAAATCAATATCGCGGCTTGACGGTGCTTAAGGCCTTGCCAAAGAATAGAAGTTGGCGCAGTTTGGCCAGCGGAGCAGCATAACTACAAGGTTCAAGGTGCGAGTCGCACCTGCTGTTCGCAGCACCACTTGCTACGTGTGCTATGCTGCTCCACCTCTCCACAGAGCTGAACATGTCGTTCAAATATGATCTCACTCAGCTGCAGAATAGAGAGCAGCTGATCAACTTCCTTGGGTTAAGCAAGGACGTTTTTGAAGACGTTTTGGATTTTGATCCCACCGGAAGTAATTTCAGCCAATTCTCCGAAAAAGAGAGCTCTCTGATTGAGTTGCCGCTTTTTTTCAGACATGAAATTCCGAAGAAAAACCGGCAGCGAGGATATAGAACAGTCTGGGAACCAACCTTTTTAAAGAGCCCCTATAAGGCTCTCGCCCGCAGGCTGAATAACTTCTTCGCACACAAGCTGGAGGGCTTTCCCCATGCGCAAACCTATGGATATATCAGCGGGCGGAACATCAGGGAAAATGCACAGAATCACTGCGGCCACACGCATCTTGTTTCAATTGATCTAGAAGACTTCTTCCCATCGATCAAAGCTTCTCGTATTGCAACGTTCCTGCGAACAACTGGTATCACGCCGACTGTCGCGGATTTGGTCAGCCGTTTCGTCACAATTGAAGGATCGCTTCCGCTTGGGCTGCCGACCAGTCCGACCATTGCCAACGCCATCTGCCTCCCAATGGATATTGAATTAGAAGCGCTTGCGCAGAAGCTCGGGGCGACGTTTTCCCGATATGCCGACGATATAAGTTTCTCTAGCGACGGTACATTTCCATCCCTAAGAGAACTGATGGCTTGTATCCGGCAGCATAATTTTGAGATTGCAGAAGCGAAAACTCGAACATCGAAGTTGGGTCAAGCTCATTATGTGACGGGATTAAGCGTTAGTGATCCCGCTCAGCCTCACGTTCCACGGAAAAAGAAGCGCCGCTTGCGGCAGGAACTTTATTATGCTGATAAATACGGGCTGGATGATCATCTCCATCACGTCGGGCTCGGCAACTCTCGCTTTGCTCAGCAAGAAATAAACCGACTAGATGGACTCGTGAAGTTCACTGCTCATCATGAGCCCCGGCTTTCCGCTCATTTGAAGACGACATGGGCCAAAATTCTTCAGACAAGCGGCCATCGCCCAAGCTTTGCACCGAAAAATCAGCATAGACTCCCATTTTACATCTATATCGATGAGGCTGAATACGCTCGACCAAGTGGTGATCGCCTATTGGCTCTAGCAATGGCGGTGAGTCAGCACCAAGAGCAAATCAATAGAGCGACGCAAGATTTACTGGAGACCACTCTCTCTGATGTTTGGGCTGCCGGCAATCTTGACGCAATCGCAAAGAAGGGAGTGCATTTTTCCGATGCCACAGAGGATATGCGGTTGGCCTATATCGATCGGATGCGTTTGCTGCCCTTTGAAGGCTATGTCGCCATGGCGCGATTACCCAGCGCAGCTGACTATGAGGTTGTGTATCTTCGATTGCTTAATGCCATGATCAAGCGCCGCTTGATGGCCGCAGAGAGCCAGTTCGCTAACTTGGTGTTCGAGGAGAATAGCAAGGTAAGGCAGGAGGCGATCCGTAAGACAGTTACGGATACTTACGATGCTCTCAGGGAGTCGAACAACCGACATCCAGAGTATTGCAGCGTTGAATTTGCCGGAAAGCCTAACTTCGGCTTGAGTATCCCCGATTTCTTACTCGGAGTGCTTGGAAAATATCTCACCGTTGGACCACAGCAGGATGGCAAGCCAGCTGCGCGCTATGTACTGTTGTTTGAGCGCCTTCGGGACAAATATCGGTTGATATTGGATGTCGACAACTGGGTAGAGTATACGCGGCGGCGTCCGATCATTCCTTGGTGAGCAGATCCGCGATCTACCAACGCGACCGCAGTAGCACTGCGAATGCCTGCCAGATCGCGCCATAGAGATTGGCGTTCTCGATCTCCTTCAGATAGATCGCATCGGCTTTTCTGAGGATGTCGAGCTTCTCTTTGTCGATGTCGCCCAGCACGCAGATGGCGAGGCCCGGTCCCGGGAAGGGATGGCGGCGCAGCCTGCGCTTGACGGCACCGTTGCGCCGCACTCCTGCTGGCCCTTCGGCGGTTCAATGCGCGATGGCCGCGCGGAACGTCACGTCGAATTCATAGGTGTTGCCGAAGAACTCCTCCTCCGCCGCGCTCTTGTAGCTGCCTTCCACGGTCTTGTCGTCGAGGACCTTCTTCGTGAAGACGTCGGCGCTGGAGAGGCCGCTGGGCATCGGGCCGTCGAAGCCGTCATGGCGCCAGGCGGTCGAGACCGGCGTGCCCGTCGCGTCGATGGTGATCTCGAAGGCGTGGAGCTTGCCCTCCTTGGCCAGGCCGATGCGGACGAACTCGTCCGTCAGCGCCTCGCCCTCCAGCGGCACGTCGCTCACGATCACCTGGGTGTCCTTGGTGTTCGCGTCGAAGAAGCCCGGCACCTGCCGCGCATAGGCATAGGCGACCTTCACGGTCTTGCCGTTCACCGTGAGCGTGCCCTCGGCCTTGCCGTCGGCCGGGTCGGCCTTGCCGTCCGTTGCCGAGAGCGAGGTCGCGATCAGGCTGAAGGCGGCGAGCGCCAGGGTGGCCCTGCGCGTCAATCGAAACATGGGTGAAGCTCCTGGGGAAACGAATGGGGGCGACGAATTGGTATCAGCTTCGGGCCGATTCGTCGCGACTTCATTCCGATCCGCCCGCTCCCGCTCTGCGGGTGGAAAGGAAAGAATAGAGAGCGATCGCGTGTTGCCGCCGTTGCTTTCCTCCCTCCCCCACCTTCATGGGGGAGAGACCAGGGTGAGGGGGCGGCCGCAGAGAAGATCGTGCTCTCGACATCGCGCCGGGTATCCGCGGCCCCCTCACCCTCCCCTCTCCCCCCGCTCTGCGGGCGGAGAGGAAAGAATAGACAGCGATCGCGTTCCGCCGCCGCCAGGATGCTCCTCGGCCCCCCAAGCGCCGGGACCTGCTGGCGGATACGCCGATCCGCCCGCCTTGTCGATCCGCCCGCCTTGTCGATCCGACAGTCACGGCACGGGCAGGACTGCCGGGGCGCCCTTGTTCTTGATCAGGACGACCAGGAATTTCGCCGGCTCGGTGCTGCTGGCGTTCCGGTCGACGAGATGAACATCGTCGGGGCCTTCATAAAAGGTCTGTCCCGCCGTCAGCGTCACCTGCTCTCCGCCCTTCAGCTGCATCACGACAGAGCCCTCCAGGACGTAGACGAACGCCTGTGCATCGTGCCGGTGGATCGCGCTCGACCCGCCGGGCACATGCTCGACCGTCAGCATCACGACTTCCTTGCCGGGATCCGCGGCAAGATCTTTCAACATGAGCGGCGTGACCACAGGCTCCTGGGCCATCGCCCTGCCGGTCATCAGGCATAGCAGAGCCAACGCAACGAGTCTGGCCGTCATCGTCTCTCCTCCTGGCTTCGGTTGGCGGATGCGGGATCAGGCCTTCTTCTGCGAGCGGCGGAACCATTCGTCGAAACCGATGCGGCCGAGGCGCGCCTCGCCCAACGGCACCAGCGAGCGCTCCTCGACCCGGCCGCCGAAATAGCGGGCCTCGGGGTCGCGCACGACCTCGCGCGGGTCGCCGACCGCCTTCAGAAAGCGGGCGACGACCTCGTCGAACGGCGCCCGCTCCGGGCCGGCGATCTCGACGATCCCGTTTCGCGGCGCCGCGAGCGCCACATCGGCAACGGCGGCCGCGACGTCGTCCGACGCGATGGGCTGGAACAGGCCCGGCGACACCCTGATCTTGTTTCCGACTGCGGCGGAATCGGCGATGCCGCGGAGGAATTCCATGAACTGGGTCGAGCGGATGATGGTGTAGGGGATGCCGGAGGCCTCGATCAGTTTCTCCTGGGCGACCTTGGCGCGGAAATAGCCGTTGTCGGGCATCCGGTCGGTGCCGACGATGGAGAGCGCGACATGGTGCCGGACGCCCGCCGCGGCCTCCGCCGCGTGAAGGTTGCGGCCCGAGGTCCGGAAGAACTCCAGCACCGCCTTGTCTTCGAACGAGGGCGAATTGGCGAGGTCGATCACCACCTGCGCGCCGGCGATGGCTTCCTTCAGCCCCTCGCCGGTGATGGTGTTGACGCCGGTGTTGGGCGAGGCGGCGACGGCCTCGTGGCCGCGCTGGCGCAGAATCGCGACGGTCTTCGTGCCGATCAGGCCGGTGCCGCCGATGATGAGGATCTTCATGGGTTACCCTCCTTGATGATTGGAGACCCGGCGACGGGTTCGAAGGCAAGTGAGGAGAGCCCGCGAGCCTAATGCAAAATTCGCGAGGGGACAAACCGCGCGGCGACCTTGCCCGACAAAATCCTCGTCACCCGGCGGCATTTGAAACCGGGACGTCGCCATTCTGCCAGGAGTCTGCAACAGCCGTGAAATCCGCGGGGGATGATGGCCGCGCCTGTGAAGAAATCGGCGAAGCTCAAGCAATTTCTCGCCCCCTCCCCTTGCGGGAGGGGGTAGATCAAAAACCTTCTCGCCCCCTCCCCTTGCGGGAGGGGGTAGGGGGAGGGGTGCTACAGGCGCGATGATGACACTGTTGCGGTCAACGACCACTCTGAAGCCAGCAGGTTTAGAAGTGGCGCCAAACGAATGAGCGCGGAGCAAATCGGCCTTGCTGTTCTGCGGAGGTCGCGCGCGGCATCACCCCTCCCCCTACCCCCTCCCGCAAGGGGAGGGGGCGTGGAGTGTTCTATCACCGTCCCTTCACGCTCCTGCGCGCTCGGTGATGCTCGGAAAATTCCTCGCCCGTCCCCTTGCGCGAGGGGGCGTGGAGAGTTCTGTTACCGCCCGCCCTTCACGCTTCTGCGCGCTCGGTGATGCTCAGAAAATTCCTCGCCCCCTCCCCTTGCGGGAGGGGGTAGGGGGAGGGGGCTTGATGAGTTGTGTTCCATCACCGCCCGCCCTTCACGCTCTTGCGCGCGTTGCGGTGCTGGCGCACCACGAGGTCGGTCAGTTCCTGGACGGAAGTCTCGGCGGTGGGCTTGTCGAAGACGATGGCGCCGCCCTCGACCAGGTTGATCCGGTCGCAGACGTCGAAGATCTGGGCGTAGTTGTGGGCGATGATGACGATGCCCATCTCGCCGCCTTCCTTCAGCTGCTGGATCACGTCGAGGATCAGCGCCGATTCCTTGGCGCCCATCGCCGCCGTCGGCTCATCGAGCAGCAGGACCCTGGCCTTCTGATAGACCGAGCGGGCGACCGCGATCGCCTGGCGCTGGCCGCCCGACAGCCGCGACACCGGCACGTCCACCGAGGGGATGGCGACGCCCATGCGCTCCAGATGCTCGATCGCCACGCGCCGCATGGTCGCGTCGTCGAGGATGCCGAGCGGACCGCCGAACACGACCTCGCGCTGGAGGAACATGTTGCGATAGACGTTCAGCTCGTTGATCAGGGCCAGATCCTGGTAGACCGCCTCGATGCCCAGGCTGCGGGCATGCGCCACCGAGCGCAAGCTGGCGGGCGCGCCCTCCAGATAGAGCTGGCCGGCCGAGGGCTGGTGGTAGCCGGTGAGGATCTTCACCAGCGTGGACTTGCCGGCGCCGTTGTCGCCCAGCAGCCCCAGCACCTCGCCGCGGCACAGCCGCAGATTGATGTCGCGCAGCGCCGTGACCTGGCCGAAGCGCTTGGCCAAATGCTCGGCGCGCAGCAGCTCGCCCGAAACCGCCGGTTCCATCATCCGCCTCCCTGGAGCGTTTTCCGGCGAAGTGGACGCCGGTTCGCCGTAGAAAATGCGACAAAACAAAGGACTCTAGAGCGTTTCCCGAGCACACTTGATCGGGAAACGCTCTAGTCTCGAAGCCGGCTGAGATGGATGTTGACCGCCATCGTCACCAGGATCGCCGCACCGAGGATCATGTCGAAGGTGAAAGCGCTGACGCCCAGGAGCGTGAAGCCGTCCTTCAGGATCGCCAGCACCAGCGCGCCGAGGAAGGCGCCGACCACGGTGCCGAGCCCGCCGGTCAGGAGCGTGCCGCCGATGACCGCCGAGGCGATCGCCGCAAACATGATCTCGCTGCCGCCGGCCAGCGGGTCGATCGAGCCGATGCGGAAGGCGTCGAGGATACCGGCGAAGCCGGCGAGCGCGCTGCAGAGGATGAAATTGCCGGTCTTGACGACCTTGAGCTTGATGCCAACCTCGGCGGCACCCGTCGGGTTGCCGCCGGTGGCGACCGTGTGCAGCCCCCAGCGCGTCTTGTGCAGCACGAACTGCAGGCCGAGCGCGATCGCCACCGCCCAGGCCAGCTCCACCCAGGCATTGCCGCCGAAGATCCGGATGAACAGCGCGCCGGCCTGCGGCTGCACCGGATAGCCGCCCGAGATGGTCAGGGTGAAGCCGTTGATCAGGAACAGCATGCCGAGCGTGGTGACGAAGGAGGGCAGCCGCAGGAGCGTGGTGACGACCCCGTTGGCAGCACCCACCAGCGCCGCCGCCGCGAGCCCCGCGATCACCGCGAGCCAGGCCGGCGCGCCGGCGCCACCGGCGAAATACATGACGAACGGCGCCAGCGCATAGACCATGCCCACGGACAGATCGAGCTCGCCGCAGACCAGCACCAGCACCAGGCCGGCGGCGATGATGGCCGTGGTGGCGGTGAACTGGATCAGGTTCTCGATGTTCGCCAGCGACAGGAAGGCCGCGCTGGAAGACTGGAAATAGGCCACCAGCAGCAGGCCGGCGATGACGATGCCGGCCTCGCGGTAGCGGAAGACGGCCGCCGCGATCCGGCTCCAGCCCGGACGCGGCGAGGCGGCGCCTGCCCCTGCCGCGGATGCAGCAGGGGGCAGGCTGTCGCCGGTACGCGAGGGACCGGCGCGGCCGTCCTCGTTCATCGGCGGGTCCTCAGCCGATCGGGCCGGAGCGCTCGATCAGCATGGGTTTCTCCGAATTGCCCTCATAGCGGCTCTGCGTCTTCAGGTAGGGCTGGACGCCGTCCTTGGTGATGAATTTGAGGCCGGTGTTGATGTCGGCCGGGCCGCTCAGGCCGCCCGACATCTGGAACAGGAACATCTCCATGACCGTGTAGAAGCCCTGCAGATAGGGCTGCTGGTCGATGGTGAAGTCGAGATGGCCGTTGGCGATGGCGTCGAGCGTCTCGGGCAGGAGATCGAAGCCGCCGGCGCGCACGCCCTTGGCGTGCAGCCCGTATTTCTCCATCGCCTTGCCGACCGCCATGGTGCTGCCGGCGTCGACCGCGAACATGCCCTTCACATTGTTGTGCCCGACATAATAGGCGTCGACGCGGGACACCTCCTCGTTGACCGTCGGTCCGCTGGCGATCTGGGTGAGGGTGATGCTTTTCCCTGAGGCCTTGATCGCGTCGGCGGCGCCGTCGAGGCGCGGCTGGATGTTGAGCTGCCCGGGCGTGGCGATGAAGCCCACGACCTCGCCCTCGTCCACCAGGCTGACGATGCGCTCGCCGAGCGCCTGGCCGGCGAGATAGAGGTCCTGGCCGATATAGGCGAGCCGGTCGTTGCCCTTGGCATCGGCATTGTAGGCGAAGACCGGGATGCCGGCCTCGTGCGCCTTCTTCACCGGATCGTTGAAGGCGTGCAGGTCGACCAGGCAGACCGCGATGCCGTCGACCTTGGCGGCGATGGCCGTGTTCATGGCGTTGACCATCTCGGCGGCGACGGACTTCTGCGAGCCCGTCCACTGGTAGGAGCAGCCGAGCAGCGCGCAGGCGTCGGCGATGCCGTACTGGGTGGGGACGAAGAACGGGTTGGTCGTGACGTGATTGACGAAGGCGAACTTCCACGGCTTGTGCTCGGGAAAGGCGCCTGCCGTGCCGGCTGCCGCCGCCGATTTCGGAAAGGCGCCCAGCGCCGCCAGCGAGGCCGCACCACCGGCGCCCAGCGCCACCTGCAGCAGCCGGCGCCGCGTGGCCGTCAGATCAAGCTCGTTGTTGGAGTCTTCACGATGGGCGTCTTCACGATCCCTGCTCATGGTCGATCTCCCTAGGTTTTTGATTGGTTCTTCTGCTCTTTCTCGTCGGACGGCCGGTAACGGCGACGAGGGAAGGAGGCCGCGAAGCCCTGCCGGCACGACCGGGGTTCCGCGGAAGGCGCTGTCGATGAACGCAGCGCGACGAGTGAACTTTGTCGGAAACGGCAGAACAGCGATCTCGACATGGTGACGGGAAAGCCTTCCCCCAGCGGTAGAGTCTGTCGCCTGGGATTATCCTTCTACGGGCGCCGCCGCAACGCAACCCCCAGCGGGATGACGCTTTGGTAGGGGTTGCTTTTTGCCGTGGCCTGGAGTTGAACGATCCCCGGCGCTTCCCGAGTGAACGGAGTACAATCCGCGCAATTCGACAGCATGACCAGTTGATGCCGGGACCACCCATGAGTCGAGCGGATGCCTCGAAACCTCGCCGCCGCAAGGATGCCCATGAGCCGATCGCCCGCTCGGACCTGCCGGCCGACACGATCTCCCTCGCCCGCTATCTCATCGGCAAGCGAGTGGTGCGGAAGCTCCCTGAAGGCGTCGCCGGCGGCCGTATTGTCGAGACCGAGGCCTATGTCATCGGCGACGCCGCGGGGCACGCCTATCGGGGGATGACGCCGCGCAACCGGTCGCTGTTTCTCGAGCCTGGGCACGCCTATGTTTATGTCGCCTATGGCATTTCAAACATGCTGAACGTCTCGAGCGAGGGGCCCGGGATCGGCGCCGGCGTGCTGATCCGGGCGCTCGAACCGCTCGACGGCATCCCGATCATGCAGCGGAACCGCGGCATCGAGCGCTTGCGCGACCTGGCGCGAGGACCCGGAAGGCTCACCGCCGCGTTGCAGATCGATCTCCGGCTCGACGGGCTCGATCTTTGCCGAAAAGGCCCGCTCTGGCTCGGACGCGACGACCAGGAGCCCGGCGAAATCGGGCGGAGCGTCAGGATCGGCATTTCGAAGGAGGCGGACCGCCGCCTGCGGTTCTATCTTCGGGGCAGCCCGTTCGTCAGCGGTCCAAGATCGCTCAATGAATAAGAGACAGCCGGAGCACGTCAAACAGGGTGCCCCAGAGGAGCCTCACGATGACCATCGTCATTACCGCTTTCGAACGGTCACCCGATGGCGGCAAGGGGCTGGCGCGCGACACGCGCGTTCGCTGGGCGCTCGAGGAAGTGGGTCAGCCCTACGAAGTTCGCCCGGTTTCGTTCCCTGCGCTGAAGGAACCCGCGCATCTGGCCCTTCATCCTTTCGGCCAGATACCGACCTATGAGGAAGGCGATCTGGCGCTGTTCGAGACAGGATCGATCGTCCTCCATATCGCCGAGCGCCATGCGGGGCTGCTGCCGAAGGATGCCAAGGCCCGGGCGCGCGCGATCACCTGGATGTTTGCCGCGCTCAACACGGTGGAGCCGCCGATCCTCGAGCTCGTCACCGCCAGGCTTCTGGAGAGCGACAAGCCCTGGAGCCAGGAGCGCCTCCCTCTGGTCCAAGATCGCATCCGCGACCGGTTGAAGCCACTTTCCGCCCGCCTCGGCAGTGCCGACTGGCTCGAGGGCGGGTTCAGCGCGGGCGACCTGATGATGGTGTCGGTGCTGCTCAGGCTGAAGCCATCGGGCCTTCTGGACGAATATCCGAACCTGGCCGCCTATGTCGCCCGCGGCGAAGCGCGGCCCGCCTACAAGCGGGCTTTCGCCGCGCAATCGGCGACTAACGCCGGCAAGTCACCGACCGGCTGATGATGCCGCGCATCTCGTTGACGACGAGCGTCGAGGGACAGGACATGCCCTTGTCTTGATGTCGAGCCTCAGGCTGCGGAATCCGGGAAGGGAGAGGCCGCGATCAAGTCGCAGGCGTTGGGGCTCTTGAACCCCGGGATGAAACGCTCGCAGACACCGGCGTTGACGGTGCCGTAGGTGGTCGCGGGCTTGTGCGAAAATCCGGCGAAATACTCCTGAATGAAGCGTTTCTTGAAGTTGGTACGCGGGTATCGGGCGACGATCTCCTCGCGCAGCGCCGCGGGAAATTGATCGAACCCCACCCCCAGCACATCGAGAAGAACACCCGAATTGAGGAGCGCCACCTCGGGGCGCATATAGCGCGGGATGCCGGGGGTGGTATGCAGCGCGATCGCTTCCCAGACGGTCTGCACCTGGTCCTCGGCAATGTTGTGGGCGGTGAGGAACTGCCGGGCGGCATTCGCGCCGTCAACCTCGAAGCGTTCGGCCTGGCTCGAGAAATCCTTGATAAGTCCAAGATCGTGAAATGCGGCGGCCACATAGAGGAGCTCGGGGTCGAAGCGCAGTTTCCTCTCGCGACCCTGCTCGGCCGCGAACAGATAGACGCGGATCGAGTGATTGAAGAGCAGATCGGTAGAATGCCTGCGCAGGATCTCCGTGGCCTCTTTTGCGAGCAAGCTATCGGGAATGACGGGAGCAGAGACGAGATTGGCCGCGGCCATTGTCGATTCCTTCGAAGGTCAGCTATAGAGCTCGGCGATGCGTCCGGCAACGCGAGCCTAACTGGGGTGATCGATCAACTTTCTCGAACGGCAAGCACGATCTTTCCTTTCGGCAGAGGCCGCACGCGTTCCAGCATGAAATGAGCCGCGCGTGCATCCGCGAGGGGCAGGACTGCCCCCACCTTTGTTCTTAGTTTTCCATCGTCGATGAGGCGGGCGATCTCCGCGAGATACGGACTCGTTACGTTGACCAAAAAGAAGGCGGATTCGACGCCATGGCTTTCGGCAAGATGCTGATCCGGACGGGACACTGCCGAAATCAGCTTGCCGCCTCGACGAAGGACCCGAAACGACCGGTTCTGTGTTTCGCCGCCGACCAGATCGATGACAGCGTCCGCGTCCCGAACTTCTTCCTCGAAGCGCCGGGTCCGGTAGTCGATCACCGTGTCTGCGCCAAGACCGCGCACGAGGGGAATATCGTCCACGGCGACGGTCGCGATCGTTCGCACACCCGCGCGACGGGCCAGCTGAACCGCATAGGCTCCGACGTTTCCCGCCGCTCCGTGAATAACCGCTGTTTGACCCGCTTTGAGCTGAGCGTGATCAAACAGCGCCTGCCAGGCCGTCACGGAAATGACGGGAACGGAGGCCGCTTCAACAAAGGTCAGCGAGGTTGGCTTGAGCGAGACCATCGCTGCGGAAGCCAGCGCATACTCGGCGTAGGCCCCGATGAACTGCGGATTCGTGACACCATAGACCTGATCGCCCACCTGCAGCCCGGAAACCCCTGGCCCCATGGCGACGATTTCACCAGACAGATCCGAGCCCAACGTGAGAGGGAGCGGTTGCGGCAGAGCGCTTCTTCCGGCCCTGATCCAGCCATCCCATGGACCGACCCCGGCGGCTTCGACTTTGACCAGGATCTCGCCAGGGCCAGGCTCGGGCCGAGGGACTCGCTCGAAACTCATGACCTCCGGCGGTCCAAACTCATGCACGCGCCAAGCCATCATTGTTGAATGAGTTCGCCCCTCACTGACCTCGGGAACGATGCTGCTGGCGGCCATCTGATCCTCCACAACATTCAGCTTGGCGCGCTCCGTGGCGGCGGCACCGCGCTCGCCGGCGACCTCGTCACGACTGTTCGGGGCATCTCCCGCGAGCCGGAATTTCTCGATCGCGTTCACTTCGGTGAACGGCGGCAGCGGAGGGCGCATGGATCGTTTCTCCAGAGCGGTTCGTCGGATGGGCTTGTCCGTATTTCGCAATTGACCCCTGCGGCGGACAAGGAACGCGATCCTGCAGATCAGGACAGCCCTACGTCGTTTCCCGACAATGGCCTGTCGGAGCCCTCGTCGCAGCAGAGGACGGCGGTTTCGTCGCCGGACGGTCCCGATCTAGGCCGGTTCCGCCCGCCGGAAGCTGGCGCGATACTGGGCCGGTGTCACGCGGAGACGCGTGCTGAATACGATTCTCATCCGGTCCGCCGACCCGAAGCCGCAATCGAAGGCGACGGCCTTCAGCGGCCGGTCGCTTCCTTCCAGCATCATGCGCGCGGCGTCGACGCGCGCGCGCTCGATGAATTCGTGTGGCGTGATCCCGGTCTCCCGCACGAAATGCCGTGCCAAATTCCGGGTGCTCATGCCGACGGCGGCGGCGAGCGAGTCCAAGGTATGACGGCCCGCGATGTCGGCCATGACGTGGTCCTGGATGCGTGCGATCGGCGCCCCCGGATCGGAAGGTGCCGTGAGATAGGGGCTGAACTGCGACTGTCCGCCTTGGCGCTGGGCAACAACAACCAGCCGCTTGGCGACCTTGAGCGCCGTTTCCGCGCCGTGCCGCTGCCGGACCAGCGCCAAGCCCAGATCTATCCCCGCCGTCACACCGGCCGAGGTGATCAGCTGTCCATCACGAACATAGATCAAATCCGGTTCGACTTTTGCCTTCGGGAACCGGGCCGCCAGCGCCTGTGCATCCTGCCAATGGGTCGTGACCCGCCGGTCGTCCAGGAGGCCGGCATAGCCAAGTACAAAAGCCCCGGTGCAGATCGATCCATAGACGCTCGAGCGCCGCGGCAACTCTTTGGCCCACTGAACGAAGTACGGTGCGGGCTCCGCTTCCGGTGGCGTCGGCGCGCCGGCGACCAGAACGATGTCGAAGCTGCCCGCCGCCTCCTCGAAGGTCAGGTCGGCCACCAGCCCTATGCCGTTCGAGGCGCGCAGCGGATTGCGGTGAGCCGCGACCAACACCGTTTCGTAGCGGTCCGCGCTGTCGAGAAAGCTATTCGCCTCGCTGAACACGTCCAGCGGCCCGGCCACATCCAGGGCCTGGACCCCCTCATGGACGACGATCGCGACAGTTTGTACCGGCACCTCTTACCGCCTCTCGAGCTTGGCGCCCATGTTATGCGGGCGGCCCGCACGCCATAAAAGGCCTCGACTGCGCAAGGAGCCAAGCTCCCCGGACCGGCGCCCGTCTTGATCGATCTTGCGCCATTGAGAAAACCGCCACCGAAACCACGCTAGGACCGCCGATTGCCCCGTCACTCCCACTCGATCGTTGCCGGCGGCCTCGAGGTCACGTCACAGCCCACCCGGTCGATGCCGAGCGCGTTGTTCCTAAGGACCTTCCGGTGCCGAATTCAGCCTGCGCGGCCGCAAGGACAGGTCTTCCTCAGGATGTCGGCCTATCGGCGAGCGCCCGCGCGATGATCGCGTCGAGATGGGCGCACGCGCAAACGAGCGCCCGGAAGCCGCAGGTGGTTTCGTCGAAGGCCAACGACAGCTCGGTTCCGGCCAGGATCACCGCGTCGGCGCCTTGATCCCGCACGAGGCGCTGGGCGGGAGCGCCCGCCTGCACGCGGCCCAGCACATAGCTGAGATCGGCATGCGAGATCGAGAGACGCAAGGGGACGCCGCGCTCGGCGAACGCTTGCGTCAACCGTTCGTAATAGTGAATCGTCGCGCCGGGACCGAGGCCTCCAATCAGACCGATGGTCCGGCCGCTCTCGCCTTTCATCGTGACGCCCTTCTCCGAACACCCTTCCCCTCACTCCCCCTCGATCGTCCATGGCGGGGCGACCTTCGAGGGAGGCCCGCCCGATCAGGGCGTCAGCAATTTCATGAGATTGCGTTTGCGGCGGTGGCGGTCCTTGATATCCGCGACGTAAGTGGCCTGTTCGGTTGCGTCGCGCAGCTTGGCCATGCGCGCCACCAGCTTCACGGCCTCCTCATAGTGCCCGCCATTGACGAGCTCCTCCACCCGCGCGGCATAGACGCCGAGCGCCTCGCGCGGATGACTTTTCTGGCTCGCATCGGCGAGGTGTTCCTGCGCTCTCATCGAGGCGCCGTGCTTCCGAACCGCGGCCCATGCGCGGTCGAACGCCTTCTCCTGGATGAAAATCGCGATCAGCACCTCTTGCGGCCCATTCAAGCTCCAGCGATCCCCCGCGCCGCGTTTTCCAGAGGCGGATCGCGCCTCGAGAAAGCCGATCGCCCGCTCGCGCGCACCCGGCCCGGCCAGCTTGGCAAGCCGCTGATACAGATCGAGGCTCGGGCGCTTCTCGAACAGCCGCCACAGATGCGCGGCCGCCTCCACCTTGCGGCCCTTTCGGGACAGAAGGTCGGCGACGAGCAGCGTCAGGCCATTGTCGGGCCCTTCATCCTCGAAGATCCACAGACCCTCCTCCGCCCGGCGCAGCGCCTCGTCCTCCCGGCCCTGGTCGAGGCAGAACTGCGCAAGCTGCCCGTAGCGCCATGGCGAGGAAAGGTCCCTGGCGCGCAGCGCGATACGGGCGTCGATATCGCCCTCGCGCTCGGCGAAGAAATCCAGGATCGCCATCAGTCGGTCCGGTTCCCATTCGTCGTCGTCCGTCGTGGGTTTCTTCCTGCCCGTCCGCGCCGGCAGCTTGCGCCATGCGGCCTCGGCCAGGCGCCGATATTCGGCAAGCCCCTGCTCCCCGAGCACGCCTTCATAGAGTCCGGCGGCGCCATAGAACATGTCAAAGGCATCGTGGGTTTCGCGGCCGAACAGATAGCGCGCAAGCGCCACGGGTTCGGGCGGCGCCGCGGCGCAGGCGGCCAGATGGATGTCTCGCGTCCGCGACAGCAGCGCTCCGCCATGCCCGTCGGAATCGTCGATCGACTCCATCGCTTTCTCGATTCTTTCCATGGCGTGGTCGGCGAGCGCGCGCACGCGCTCCGCCTGCGGGCCTGAGGCCATGTCCGCAAGGATATCAAGCGCCTCGTCCACGCCCTCGGCCCAGCGCGACACATCGGCATATTCGATGAAGCCCCGTATGCGCGTGGCGGCGTCGATCGCCTTGCGCAGCCGCGCCTCGAGCGCCTTGTCGTCCGCATGAACGAGGGAAGCCGCAAGATCGAGCTTGCGGAACAGTGCCGGATCCCGCTCGGCCATATCCACGATCAGATCGACCAGCGCGTCGACGCTCCTGGTCTTCAAATGCGCCCGGATACGCCCCAGCGAATCCGGACCGTCCGCCTGCCCGCTTGCGGCGGCCTCGTTTGCCGCCAGGGCGGTCGCGACCATATGCTTGCAGAAGCCGGAGTCCTCGAAGGCCCGGCAGCTGCAGGAGCCGTCGATGGCACGGCCTCGCCCGGAAAGCGTCACGCGATAGTCTTCGGTGCCGGCCACCTGCGCCAGCACCCGATCGGCCGCGAGCGACAGGATGGTGACCTTGCCGCCGCGGTGATAGGCCTCGCCGCGGGCGAAAGTCCGGTCGCCCGTCAGCGCCGCCAGCTCGCCGGGGTCGAATCTCGGCGCGCCCTTCTTCGTCTTATTCGTCATGAGATTGGCCAGAGCAGCTCGTCGGTCCGGACCCGCTCCAGCGCCTCCTCGAGCGTCAGGGCCGCGTGGAGGAGAAACCACCGCCCGGTATGGCGGCGCCACATCACGTCGAAACGGGTTTCCGTCAGGCAATCCTCACGATGATCGAGGCGCGTGAAGGCCTCGTCGAACTCCTCGCCGAGATTGTCGGCGAAGCCGGACCGGAAACGTTCGATGAAACTGTATTGGCCGCCCCGCCATTTGCCGAAGATGTCGACGGGATAGTTGAACTCTGTTACCCGGATCTGCGGCAGAAAACGCGGCTTGAACTCTTCTCGAACGAAGCGCTCGCATCGTTCGGCGATGGCGGCCTTTTCCTCGTCGCGGAGCGCCCTCGCCCACACCCGTTCCGTGCCTTGCCGCGCCATCCCCGTTCCTAGCTCTCTTTCATCCGCTCCAGCAAATGACGAATGATCGCCAGCTTGTCATCGGACAATCCGGCGAGCCGCCCCTCGTCCAGATAGCCCTCGCCGATGAGCCGGGCAAAGACAAAGAGCAGCTGCGAATAGCGATAGTCGAACAGCTCATCGAGGGTCCGGCGCTGCCGCCGCAGATCGTCCTCGATCGCCCATATGTCCGACAGCGTCGCCACCGCGGCCGCCTTTGCCTTGAATTCGGCGACGATACCGGCTTTCGCAGCCTCGAGCGCGGCGTCATAGGCGCGCCGCGCAATCTTCTTCTCGGAGCCGGACCATTTGAGGTTGTGCGGGCCCAGGACTCACCTCACTGAGCGGCCTATGGCAGGTCGAAGACCGTGAAACATCCCATCCGCCCCTCACTCCCACTCATCCATTTTAAGTCATGCTAACACGTTGAATTTACGGCATAACGCTTTTTTGATCGCGCCTCACGATCCGAACTGCGAACCGACAAAATTTTTCGACGCTGATTTTCAACAAGAAATCTCGCGATTCCGATTCCACGACATTCAGCGACTATCGACATCAATTGGTCGAATTTTCCGCTGATCGCCGCGGCTGATCGATAGCCAGCAACCACAAAAAAGGCCGTCACGAGACTACCGAACACCCGAGCGCGTGACCAGACCTGCGCTCGTCAGCAATGTCATTCCGGCCCGCAGCGACGAGTGTTCACACTTCGATTTCCTTGTTCCTCGCCGCAACCAAGCTACGGTCTCGCCTGGCGCAAGTCCGACCGTCGCGAGCCGGCAGCAGCCGAACCGTTAGATCTGAGCGTATCCGTATACTCCCTGCTTGCGACGTGCGCGATCCGGTCTTTTCATGTAGCGTAAGCTTCTCCGCCCATCGCTATCTGCGTTGGCGCGATGTCTAGCCGTGCGATTGCCGTCGAGGCTGGAGAAGAACATGATCATTGACTCCTCCGATGAAGTATCCCGATTCGTCTGGCTCAAGCGCTTTCCCTTTCCGCGCAACTTCAATGTCACGCCGGAATCGCGCATCGAGCCAGGACACACATGGCCAGCGCCCGCCGGCGCGACACGGACGAAAGCGTTCGACATCTATCGCTACGATCCCGATTCCGGCGGCAATCCTCGCCTCGACAGGTTTTATGTTGACCTCGACGATTGCGGGCCGATGGTTCTCGATGCGCTGATCTGGATCAAGAACAAGGTGGATTCGACGCTCGCCTTCCGCCGCTCATGCCGCGAAGGTGTGTGCGGCTCCTGCTCCATGACCATGGACGGCACCAACTGGCTGGCCTGCACGCGTTTCAGCTCGGACATGGCGACCCCGGCGACGATTTACCCGCTCGCCAATATGAGAGTCGTCAAAGACCTCGTTCCCGACCAGACCCACGTCTTCGCGCAATACGCGGCGATCCAGCCTTGGCTCCGCTCTAAAACGCCCGAGCCCGAGAAGGAGCGACTTCAGTCTGTCGAGGAGCGCGGCCGGATCGACGGCTATTACGAATGTATCCTCTGCTTCTGCTGCACCTCGGGATGTCCGAGCCACTGGTGGAACGGCGATCGTTTTCTTGGACCAGCGGTACTTCTTCAGGCGTGGCGCTGGCTGACCGACAGCCGCGACGAGGCAAAGGAAGAGCGGCTCGATAATCTCGAAGACCCATTCCGGCTGTATCGGTGCCACACCATCCTCAACTGCACCCGGACCTGTCCGAAGGGATTGAACCCCGGCAAGGCCATCGCCGAGATCAAAAAGATGATCGTCGAGCGCGAGAGCTGACCATGGACATCAAGACGATCGCGCCTGCAACGCCGCAGCGTCGCCCGCTGTCACCCAACATTCAGCATTACCGGCCACAACTGACATCAGTTCTGTCGATCGCGAATCGCATCACCGGGGTCATCCTGAGCGTCGGCGCCGTTGGCCTAGTGATCTGGTTGAGTGCCGCTGCCGCCGGGGCTGAGCCCTACGCCGCCGTCCAGCAAGCGATCGGCTCGTGGATCGGCCGCTTCGTGTTGTTCGGCTGCACCTTCGCCTTCTTCCTGCACCTATGCGGCGGCATACGTCATCTCGTGTGGGACACCGTGCACGGCTTCGAGCTGCGTTCGATTTATATCTCGGGATGGTCGGTGGTGGCGGCGAGCATCGCGCTCACCGTGGCGGCCTGGGCGGCTGGTCTTTGCGTCGGCGGGGGGCTCTGATGAATCGCTCCTCCTTCCGCTCTCCGCTAGGACGCGCCATCGGGCTGGGCTCGGCGAAAAGCGGCTCGCAACACTGGCTGGTACAACGGGTAACCGCGGTCGCGTTGGTGCCGCTGACACTGTGGTTCGTGGCGTCCATCATCGCCCATGCCGGTAGCGATTACACGACCTTCATCGCCTGGCTGAGGACACCGTTCGCTGCAGGGGGCATGATCCTGTTGCTGATCGCTCTCTTTCATCACGCCGCGCTCGGCCTGCAGGTAGTGATCGAGGATTATGTTCACTCGGGCGCCAGATTTGCGGCGGTGATCGCGATCCAGCTTTGCTGCTACGGTCTCGCCGTGACTGGGATCGTCGCGACGCTGCGTATCGCGTTCGGCGGTTGAGTAGAGGCGGCGGCGATCGCGTGATTCCGGCTGCGGAGTTGCGGCCGGATAGAGGATCGTGCCGTCGCAGCCCACGGCGGCGCCCGGTGTCAGGCTGGCCCCGTCGACATGCGATGGTCCCGTGATGTGCATCACACGCTCGCCTTGGCTGAGCAGATAATCGGTGATAATGCGCCGATGACAGCGCCACCAGACGGCCTCGGCGCACATGATTGCGTACCGGTGCTGGCCGCCCAGTTCCCGCAGTCGCGCAAGGCCTGCGGCAAAGGGCGTCGTCAGGGCATAGTCGGCATAGTTACGAAAGCCGCGCACCCGCCAATAGGCATTTGGAGAGGGTTCGCCGCCACGCGTCTTTCCGCGAAGGCCGCCAAATTCCGCGATGTGTTCATAGCCGATTTGCCAAAGCGCCAGCGTTTCGGGGAGGCTATCACCGTTGAATTGCGGATTGGTGCGCGACCGCGGCATCGATCTCACGTCAACCACGAAATTGACGCGGAATTCCCGGAGGAGATCGACGAATTCGGCGATCTCCCTGGTAGAATGGCCGATGGTGAAGAATGTGTTCGTGTCGGCTCCGGTGATATGGCGGCAGCGGTCAACCGCGGCGGCATTGCCGCAGAATTATGGTCAAAACACATTGTTTCAACGCTGGCTTTGGGCGCATGCTAGACGCGAGAAAAACTCGTTTGTGTCGCTCGAGGATCCGAAAGCGCTCGGAAATGATCCTGAAAGCCAAATTCAAGATCGGTGATCATGTGAGCTGGAATTCGGAGGCCGGGCGCGTCAGCGGCGTGATCGTTCGCGTCCATACGCGCAATTTCGATGTTAACGGCTATACGCATCATGCAAGCGCGGAAGCGCCGCAATACGAGATCAAGAGCAGCAAGACCGAGCACGTCGCCTTCCACAAAGGCGCGGCGCTCACCCGACTTCGCGACTGACACTCCGCCAGGCGCGATCGATGACAGAAAGCGATCGCCCGATGCCCACGACTTCCCAGCCTCCCTCGCCCGAACCGCTTCGTGCCAGTCTTAGCGATGCGGACGATCGCATCCGTCTCAATCACTGGATGCCGCCGCAACAGGGAATTTTTCCGCGCATCCGGATTGGGAGCCGCTGGATCAATACCTTGTGGGTGCTGCCGGTCGGAGCAGCGGCGCTGCTCTGCCTGATCGCGCTGGCGCAAAGCCTGCGCGAACTGCCAAGCGTCGCGGCCTTTATTCAAAACCATCCCGGCATCGCGCAATCGGCGCCGCCGGTCGACACGGGCTTTCCGTGGTGGCTACAGCTCCAGCACTTCCTGAACATGTTCTTCATGCTGTTCATCATGCGGGCCGGCCTGCAAATTCTGGCCGACCATCCACGGCTCTATTGGGGCCGCGACTGCACTCCGGGGAGCGATTGGTTCCGGTTCCAGGTGCCGGTACCGAAGGGCCGCATCTGGACTGCCAAGGATGATTCCGTCACACTGCCGACGTGGCTCGGGATTCCCGGATTGCGCCATACGCTCGGGCTGTCGCGCTGGTGGCACTTCTCGATCAACCTGTTGTGGCTGATCAACGGCATTGCGTTTTATGCGCTGCTGTTTTCGACCGACCAGTGGCACCGGCTGGTGCCGCTGACCTGGGAGGTTTTTCCCGCAACGCTCTCAACAGCGATCCAATACGCCTCGCTGAACTTCCCGGTCGATGAAGGCTGGACCCGCTACAACGGCCTCCAGCAGTTCAGCTACTTCGTCACCGTCTTCGTCGCGGCACCCGTCTCGATCGTCACCGGGTTGATGCAGAGCCCGGCGATCTCCAATGCGCTTGGCTGGTTTGGCCGGCTGTTCAACCGGCAGGCGATGCGGTCGGTTCACTTCATTTCGTTCGCGTGGTTCGTCGGCTTCATCCTGGCGCATGGCGCCATGGTGTTCGTCACCGGCATCCGGCAGAACACCAATCACATGTTCGGCGGCGTCGATGACGCCTCCTGGACAGGGTTCCCACTCTTCCTCCTTGCGATGGCCATCATGTTTGTCGCCTGGCTCGCCGTCTCGCCTCTCACCATCCGCTACGCGCATCTCGTGCAGCGCTCGGGAGCGTTCATGATCGGCTGGCTCATGGGGCTGGCCGAAGGTTGGGACCCGCACTCGCAGCTAACCAAGAAGGACATCTCGCCGTATTTCTGGCCGAACGGCACGATGCCTAACTCGAAAGAATTCGAGGATTTCTTGGCGGAGAACTTCGCCAGATACCGGCTCCGGATCAGCGGCCTCGTCGAGGCACCACAGGAGTTCTCCCTCGCAGATATCAAGGCGATGGCGAAGCAGGAGCAGATCACGACGCATTTCTGCATTCAGGGCTGGTCCGGCGTCGCCGAATGGGGTGGGGTTCCCATGAGCGATATTCTCGCCTTGGTGAAGCCGACTCCCGAAGCCCGCTATGCCGTGTTCTACTCTCTGGCCGACGGGGCCGATGGCGGCCGTTATTACGACGTCCATAAAATCGAGAACATGAGGCACGAACTGACAATCCTCGCCTACGAGATGAACGGGGCGCCTGTCAGCGTTCTGCATGGCGCGCCGTTGCGGCTGCGTTGCGAGAACGAACTCGGCTTCAAGATGGTCAAATGGGTCGTAGCGATCGAGTTCGTGGCGGACTTTGCCGATCTCGGCGCCGGCCAGGGCGGCTACAATGAGGACCACGAATTTTACGGCTACCGGATGCCGATTTGATCGTTCGTGGGAGCGCCGGTCGTGGCAAAGAGGCTTGACCGGCGACAAGAGGATGCGGGAGCTGAAACGATGATCGTCGAGGATATATTGCCTTGCGCGATCGAACGTCTGGCCTTGATCGAAGCAGGAGCACCGGTCAGGGACGCGGCCGCGCTCATGTCTAAGCCGCATACCGACCTCATCGTTGTGTGCAATCATGGCGACATGGTCGGTGTTTTGACAAAGACCGACATCGTCGGCCAGATCGGTGGCTGCACGGGCGCCGGCTGCACGGCCAGGGTGGATAGCATCATGACCCGCAATGTCACCTATTGCCGGACACACGAGACATTGCTCGACGTGTGTTCGGTGATGAGGGAACGAGGTCTGCAACGTGTTCCGATCCTTGACGAAGCACACCGGCCACTCGGCATCACCTATGCGCGGGAAGCCTTGCAGGCTCTGCTTTCGGAGTCAGAGAACCAGGATGAGTTGCTTCGCGATTACATGTCCGGGGTCGGGTATCGGGAAGCTGAGCGAAGCGACCATCGCCAGTTCTGGCTATTCACCGATGGATATATGCGCCGACACGAATATTGAAAGGAGTTGCGATGCCCCGTCAGAAGTCAGGTGACTTCAATCAGCGTCAACAGGCGTTATCGAGATGGGATAACGAAGGCGGAGCCGCCGGTCCCGTGATGGCTCCGACCGCTGACGAACAACAAATCCCAACTCCAAACATGAGCAATGCTGATCTGGTGGCGCTGCGTGTCCGGGTTATCGCGCTGGAGAATTTGCTGATTGCGTTGCTCGCCACGGCATCGAATCAGCAGCTCGAACTCGCGCGCGAAATGGCCGGATACATCTCGCCGAGGCCAGGCTTTACCCTTCATCCACTGACCATACATGCCGCCGCCCATATGATTGATCTCATTGAGCGGCCGTCGCGCTTCCGATGACGTGGAAGCCCTTTGATCGATGTGACGGACGCCGCTCCATGCACCACGGGATATTCGGCTGCGGCTCCGTGAAGCCGCAACCGGTTTTTTCAGGCCGCATGCGGCATGCGAGACGTGAAGGTAGCCCGGGAAATCGAGATCTTGGTGCAGCGGGATCTGCTTGCGACGTCTATTCGCGCATCGCGCTGCCAATCGAAGACAATCGGAAAGCAATGCGACGCCAAGGTATTCTATGATCTCCTAGACTATCCTAAATTACTTTCCTTCACTCCCATTCGATCGTCCCCGGCGGCTTCGAGGTAACGTCATAGACCACGCGGTTGATGCCGCGCACCTCGTTGACGATGCGGGTCGAGACGCGGCCGAGGAAGTCCATCGGGAAGGGGAAGAAGTCGGCGGTCATGCCGTCGGTCGAGGTGACGGCGCGCAAGGCGCAGACGCGGTCATAAGTGCGGGCGTCCCCCATCACGCCCACAGTGCGCACCGGCAGCAGCACGGCGAAGGCCTGCCAGATTGCGTCATAGAGGCCGGCATTCTCGATCTCCTGCAGATAGATCGCGTCGGCCTTGCGCAGGATGTCGAGCTTCTCCTTGTCGATGTCGCCCATCACGCGGATGGCGAGACCCGGTCCCGGGAAGGGATGGCGGCGCACCATGCGCTCCGGCAATCCCAGCTCGCGGCCCAGCGCGCGCACCTCGTCCTTGAAGAGCTCGCGCAGCGGCTCGACCAGCTTCATGCGCATGCGTTCCGGCAGGCCGCCCACATTGTGGTGGGACTTGATCGTCACGCTGGGGCCGCCGGTGAAGGAGACGGATTCGATCACGTCGGGATAGAGCGTGCCCTGCGCCAGGAAATCGGCGCCGCCGATCTTCTTCGCCTCCTCCTCGAACACGTCGATGAAGAGTCGGCCGATGGTCTTGCGCTTGAGCTCGGGCTCCTCGAGCAGCGCCAGCTCACCCAGGAACAGATGCGAGGCGTCGCGATGCACCAGCGGGATGTTGTAATGGCCGCGGAAGAGCTCGACCACCTGCTCCGCCTCGCCTTCGCGCAGCAGGCCGTGATCGACGAAGATGCAGGTGAGCTGCTCGCCGATCGCCTCATGGATCAGCACGGCCGCCACCGAGGAATCCACGCCGCCCGAAAGCCCGCAGATGACGCGGCCCTTGCCGACCTGCTTGCGGATCGCCTCGACCGCCTGCTGGCGGAAGGCGGCCATGGTCCAGTCGCCTTTGGCGCCCGAGACGCGGCGCACGAAATTCGAGATCAGCTTGGCGCCGTCGGGGGTATGCACCACCTCGGGATGGAACTGCACGCCATACATCTTGCGGCTGTCGTCGGCGATGGCGGCGAAGGGCGCGCCGTCGCTGACCGCCACCGGGCGGAAGCCCGGCGGCAGCTTCACCACCTTGTCGCCGTGGCTCATCCAGACCTGGTGCCGCTCGCCCGGATTCCAGAGGCCCTCGAACAGGTCGCAAGGCTCCTTGATCTCGATCACCGCGCGGCCGAACTCGCGGGCCTCGCCGCGCTCGACCTTGCCGCCGAGCTGCTCGCAGATCGCCTGCTCGCCATAGCAGATGCCCAGCACCGGCGTGCCGAGCTCGAAGGCCTCGTGCGGCGCCTTGGGCGCGTCGCCCTCATAGATCGAGGCCGGGCCGCCCGACAGGATCACGCCCTTGGGCTTGAAGTTCTTGATGCGCTCCGGGGCGGCGTTGAAGGGGAGGATCTCGCAATAGACCCCCGCCTCGCGCACGCGCCGCGCTATGAGCTGGGTGACTTGGGAACCGAAATCGAGGATCAGGATGCGATCGGTCATGACGCCCTTTCAGCGGAAGGCGCGCATCATTCCCGGTTCGCCCCCGCCTCGCAAGCGGCGATGAGGGCGCGGATGTCGCGCCAGCCATAGGCCGTTTCCCGCGGCGTGCAGTCGGCCATAAGCACTTGTCCGGACGCGATGATTTCGCCGCCGATCCGGGCGAAGAAGGGCCGGTTGGGATTGTCCTGGAAACACCAGACCAGAAGCCGTTCGGCGCCGTCGGCCGCCAGGCGGGCGGCGAGCGCGCTCACGAGTCGCCGGCCCCAGCCCTTCCGCTGCCAGTCTGGCGCCAGATAGACGGTGTAGATCTCGGCGCATTTGCGCTCGGACGGCCCGTCGATGGCGCCCTCGATCGGGCCCTCATGCGGCCGCACCGGTCCGCCGGCGGCGAAGCCCACCACCCGGTCGGCCGCCTCGAGCACGAAGGCGAAGCAGCCCTTCTTCTCGCGGGCGAGCTTGCGGCGCCAGGTCTGCCGGCGCCAGTTCTCGTCGCGCGCGGCGATCGCATCGGGTGGCAGGAAACCCGCATAGCAGCGCCGCCAGCCCTCGGCATGGATCTCGGCGATCGCGTCGGCGTCGAAGATCTCGGCTTCGCGCAGGCGGGTGGTGGATTTCTTGAGGACGGGACCCTTCATGCTCATGCGCGGGAGTGTATCATGCATGGAGGTTTGGGCACGCGCAGGTCAGGCGCGGCGCGTCCGGTCGCCGCGGCAGGCCGGCGGCAGCACGGAGAGGTCGGGCCAGCCATAGGCGATCTCCGGCAGCGCCACCTGCCAGAGCTTCTCCTCGCGCTCGCCGATGCGCTCGCCGCCCATGGCCTCGTAGAAGAAGCGCGAGGGATTCTGCGACAGCACCCAGAGGAAGGCCCCGGTCCGGCCGCTGCGCTTGAGCCAGCGCAGCGAGGAGCAGAGCAGGCGCCTTCCGATCCCCTGCTCCTGCCAGTCGGGATGGACATAGAGGGTGTGGATCTCGCCGTCGATCCCGAGGGCGCCGCTGTCGGCGCGCCCGCAGGAGGCGAAGCCGACCAAGCCCGCCTGGGGCATCTCGGCCACCAGCACCACCTCGCCGGTCTGCGGCCGCAGCAGCATGCGCCGCCATTGCGAGGCCTTGCCGTCGGCCGACATCTCGACCAGCACCTGGTCGGGCACGATGCCCGCATAGGTCGCGCGCCAGGTCTCGACATGGACGCGCCCGATGGAGCGCGCATCCGCGGGGCCGGCGCGCCGGATCCGAAGTTCATCGATCATGGGGAACAAAATGTAAGGGCCGGCGGGTTCTGTCAAACGGGGTTGAGCGGAGCTCGGGCTGACGCCCTCGCAATTATCCGTCACGGTGAAAGAGGTCCACGCCCCCTCCCCATGCGGGAGGGGGTAGGGGGAGGGGTGATCGTGGAACGCGCTTTCGCCCTTCTGTCATGCCCGGACTTGATCCACGGCTGTCCGGTTGAGGTTTCTCCGAGATTGTTTAGAGCGCGGACTTGGAACGCAGAATGCGCATCTGGCCTCGTTCGGGTCACGAGACTCCGAAACTGAGTCCACCCCTTCAACGTCTCTGCCTTTCACCACGTCATCTTGTCCCCTCCCCCCTTGAGGGGGAGGTTAGGGTGGGGGGGTGATCGAAGAACGCGATGATGACGGAGCCTTGAGCCACACGAGCTTGGCGAACATCGAGTTTGTGGCCACCCCCACCCCAGCCTCCCCCTCAAGGGGGGAGGGGAAGAAAGCAGAGCAACGAGATTCTCCTTCAATGGCGCCAACCGGACAGCCGTGGACTTGATCCGGGCATCCAGTCTCACCGGGCCCTGGATCGCCGGGTCAAGCCCGGCGATGACAACAAAAAGTGCATCGTGGCGCTGATAGCCCCCCAACCCCGGTCTCCCCGTCAAGGGGCGAGGTGAAGAAGGCCCCAGCAATGCCGCGATTCCGCCGCGATCCGACCCTGCGCCCGCCATGACGCCACGGTCCTCTGTCCCGCGTTCGCCACCGAACGCATTCCAGGGGACCTCTTCCATGACCGACATCGCACCCAAGTTGCCCGGGCTTTCCGGCTGGCTCGGACGGCTTGCCTTCAATCTTCATATCGCCGGCATCGTGGTGATCGCGCTGCTGCTGCTGATCCCGCTCTCGATGGTGCGCGACCTGATCAATGAGCGCTCCTACCGGCAGCAGGAGGTCGAATCCAGCATCGCCGCCGAATGGGGCGGCGCCCAGACCTTGGTGGGCCCGATCCTCAAGGTGCCCTACCAGGTGAAGGCCACGCCCAACCAGCCCGAGCGCATGTCCTACGCCTTCTATCTGCCGCAGACGCTCGACGCCCAGATCAGCGTCACCACCGAGATGCGCTATCGCGCGGTGTTCGAGATCCCGGTCTATCGCGCGCAAGGCCGCCTGGTCGGGACGTTCCCGCCGCCCTCGACCCTGCCGGTGCCACCCGACGCCACCGCCATGCTGTGGAACCAGGCGGTGCTGCTGATGGGCGTGGGCGATCTCACCGGCATCGACAGCGACCCGAGCCTGAAATGGCTGGGCCAGCCGGTCGCCTTCACGCCCGGCAGCAGCGTCCCCGCCATGCCCGGCATGCAGGCGCCGCTGCCGACCCTCTCGCTCGCCGACACCGATCCCCTGCCCTTCGCAATCGATCTCACCTTGCGCGGCACCGACCGGCTGCAGCTCGTGCCGGTGGGCGCCACCTCCTCGCTCACTCTCACCGGCGACTGGCCGCATCCGGGCTTCACCGGCGGCGCGCTGCCGGCCGAGCGCGACGTCACCAAGACCGGCTTCACCGCGCATTGGACGCTGTCTTATCTCGCGCGCGGCTTCCCGCAGCATTGGACCGAGGCGACCGAGATCCCGCCCGCGAACAACCAGGGCTACGATTCCAGCTATGACAACGACCGTAACGGGATCGCCGCGGCGATGGGCGCATCCTCGGTCGGCATGACGCTGATCCAGCCGGTCGATTTCTATCATGTGAGCGAGCGGGCCGCGAAGTTCGGCTTCCTGTTCGTGGCGGCGATGTTCGGCACCGTCTTCGTGATCGAGCTCGCCAGCGGCAAACGCGTGCATGTGGTGCAGTATCTCCTCATCGGCGCGGCGCTGGCGCTGTTCTTCTGCCTGCTGCTCGCCCTCTCCGAGGTGATCGGCTTCACGCCGGCCTATATCGTCGCCGCGGTCATGACCACGGGCCTCATCGGCGCCTATCTCGCCCATATCGCGCAGAGCCTGCGCAAAGGGGCGATCGGCGCCGGCGTGCTCGCCGGGCTCTATGGCTATCTCTATGTGCTGCTGCAGCTCGAGGACCTGTCGCTGCTCGCGGGCGCGCTCGGACTGTTCGCCAGCCTCGCCGCCTTCATGTGGTTCACGCGCAAGGTGGACTGGTTCCGCCTGGCGCCGACGGCGGCGAACGAGCTGCTGGGGACGTCGGCGAAGGCGGAGAATCCTCTGCCCTCATGAGAAAATAATCCGGCCGCCGCGCCCTCGAAGTTTCCCGTCTCGCGCATGAATGCCCTGCGCGACTTGCAGAGACTACAACTCGTTGAACGAGTTGATTTGTTCCCGGCCGCATCAGCGCCCGGCTTGATTCAGATCAAAGCGGCGGCACGGCCGCTGAGTAGACTGTTTTTTTGACAGTCGTTTGACACTTGCGCCGAGGCATCGTAAGGCTGCCTCGGCGCAATTTTTCGCGGATCGCGCATTGCCCTTTCGGGGCGGACAAGGCCGATGCCTGCACTCGAAACGCTCTTCTTCGACATCCCGCAGATTCGCCGCGGCAGCCTGATGGCCTATCTCGCGGCCGCGGCGTTCGTCGCCCTCGCGACAGGCTTGCGGCTGGTCCTTGGCGCCTGGCTCGAGGGCGCTTCCTTCGTCACCTTCTATCTCGCGGTCATCGCCGCCAGCCTTGTCTGCGGGATGGCGGCGGGCTGGCTGGCCGTCGTTCTTTCGGCCCTTTCGGCCTGGGCCTTCATCTATTCGCCGGGCCTTGCCTATTCGCATGCGCTCGGGATCGGATTCTTCCTCCTCGTCGCCGCCGCCAATGTGGTGGTTGTCGGCGCCCTCCTCGCCACGATCGCGAAAGTCCAGTCGCTGGTGCGGACCCTGGAGAGCAGCGAGCAGAAGTTTCGCGGCATCGTGGAGTCCTCGCCGGAAGCGATGGTGATCGTCGATGCGAGCGGCATCATCGCGCTCGTCAATGCAAGAGTGGGAGACGTGTTCGGCTACCGCCGCGACGAGCTTCTCGGAAAGGCGGTGGAGACATTGGTGCCGAAGCGGCTGGCGGAACGGCACCGCCAGCACCTCGCGCGTTTCGCGACCGATGCGACGATGCGGCCCATGGGTGCCGGGAACGATCTCTACGGCCTGCGCAAGGACGGCACCGAGTTCCCGGTCGAGATCAGCCTCAGTCCGCTCCACACCCCGCAGGGCCTGTACGTCTCGAGCGTCATCCGCGACATCACGCAAAGACGGCAGATCGAGGCCGAGCTCTTCCAGGCCCGGCAGCTCGAGCAGGAGGCCAGCCGCGCCAAGACCCTGTTCCTCTCGAACATGAGCCACGAGCTCCGGACGCCCCTCAATGCGGTCATCGGGTTCGTGCAGCTGCTCGAAGGAGAGCAGGCCGGCCCGCTGACGCCGAAACAGCGGGAGTATCTTGGCTATATCCATGACGGCGGCACTCATCTCCTGAGCCTGGTGAACGAGGTGCTCGATCTCTCGAAGATCGAGGCCGGGCGGCTCGATCTCTCGATCGAGGCGGTCGGCGTCCATGCCGCCATGGAGCTGGCTCACAACAGCCTGGTGTCGCTGGCGGAGAAGGCCCGCGTAGTGCTGATCCTGCGCCCGGCCAACGGGCTCCCGGATGTCGGCGTCGACCGGCTGCGGTTGCATCAGTGCCTGATGAACCTGATCTCGAACGCGATAAAATATAACCGACCCGGTGGAACCGTGACGCTGGACGCGCGCCGGACCCCCGATGACCGGATAGAGATCGCGGTGGCCGATACCGGAAGAGGAATCCCGACCGAGCGCCAGAGGGAGCTTTTCCAGCCTTTCCAGCGGCTGGGCGCGGAGCATACCGCCATCGAGGGAACGGGCCTCGGGCTCGCCCTGACGCGTTATCTGGTGGAAGCGATGGGCGGCAAGATCGGATTCAGCAGCAGGCCCGGTGTCGGCAGCCGCTTCTGGATCGACTTCCCCGTGCTCGCCGCGGTGTCTCACCCGGTTGCAACCGTTTCCGAGGCCAGGCTCGCGCCGGTCCTCACGGCCGGCCCCGGGCGTTCGCTGCTCTATGTCGAGGACAATGCGATGAGCGCCCGCCTGGTCGAGGCGATCCTGTCGGCTGTGCCCGGCCTCACCGTTCTGAGCGCCTCGACGGCCCAGGAGGGACTCGAGAAAGCGATCAGGCACCGGCCCGATGTCATCATTCTCGACATCAATCTGCCGGGCCTGAACGGCTACGATCTGCTTGCGCGGCTGCGCCACGCGCCCGAGACGCGCGATATTCCGGTGCTCGCGCTCACGGCGGCCGCCTTGCCCGGCGACATCGCCAAGGGAACGGCCGCCGGTTTTTTCCGCTATCTCACCAAGCCGATCGACGCGCGCGTGCTGCAGGCTGCCGTCGAGGATGCGCTGACGGAAGCGGCGGCGTAGCGGCGCCGAGCGAACGCGACGTCCGCTTCCACTCAGGTGTTCCGCGCGAGCACGGCCACGAAGAATCCGTCCGTGCCATGGCGCGACGGCGAGAGTCTGAGAAAGTCGCCGTCCCCCGGACACTCCCCGCCGATGACGCTCGCCCATACCTCGGCGATCGGCACGATGCGGAACTTGTCGTGCATCTCGAGGAAGCGCCGGATCTGGCCCTCGTTCTCGGCCGGCAGCAGCGCGCAGGTGGCATAGACGAGGCGCCCGCCCTGCTTCACCAGGCGCGCGGCGCTCTGCAGGATGCTGGCCTGGAGCGCCACCAGCTCCTCGAGGTCGTTGGGCGCCAGGCGCCATTTCTGGTCCGGGTTGCGCCGCCAGGTGCCGCTGCCGCTGCAGGGCGCATCGACCAGCACCCGGTCGAAGGCGGCGGCATGGCGCTTGACCCAGGGATCGCGTTCGCTGGTCAGCGCGCGGCGCTCGACATTATGCGCGCCGGCGCGCCGCAGCCGCGTCGAGGCGCGCATGATGCGGCCCTCGAGCACGTCGCAGGCGACGATATGACCCTTGTTCTTCATCTGCGCCGCGAGCGCCAGGGTCTTGCCGCCGGCGCCGGCGCAGAAATCCACCACGCGCTGGCCTGGGCGCGCACCGGTCAGCAGCGCCACCAGCTGCGAACCCTCGTCCTGCACCTCGATGGCGCCCGACTTGAAGATCTCGAGGCTCGCCAGCGGCGGCCGGCCGGTGACCCGCAGGCCCCAGGGCGAGAGCGGCGTCGGCTGGGCCTCGACCTTCTCGGCCTTGAGCGCGCGGATCGCGGCCTCGCGGTCGGCCTTGAGCGCATTGACGCGGATATCGGTCGCGGCCTCGTCCATCAAGGCCCGCATCTCGGCCTCGAAATCGGATCCCAGCGCTTCGCGCAGGGGCGCGTCGAGCCATTCGGGATATTCGAAGCGGACCCAGGTCGGCTGGTCGAGATGATCGAGCGGTTGCCCCGTGAGCGCCCGCGCCAGCGTGCGCTCCTCGCGCGTCATGGGTGCGGGACGATACTGCCCGCCATCGAAACTGCCGGCGATGCGATCGGCGTCCCAGCCTTCGAGGAGGGCCAGGGCGGCAATGACGCGGTTGCGGTCGGTGTCTTCGCTCTTGGGCGCGTCGGCCGGCCAGGCGCGCGCGATCGCCCAGTCGAGCCGCGCGCGGGCGCGCAGGACCGCGTAGGTGAGTCCCAGCACCTCGCGCCGGTCGCCGCCGCCGATGTAGCGCCGCGCGCGAAAGAACTCATGCGCCGCGCGATCGGCGGGCGCGGTGCCGGCGTGGATGGAGGTCAGCAGCTCGATCGCGGCCTGGAGACGGGCGCCGGGGGTCATGGGCGAGCACCGAGGCTGGGGCTACCCCTCAAGTTAATGCGATCGCTTCGCTCTACTTCCAAGCTTCGAGCGAGAGGGATGATCGACGACATCGCTTCACCTTGAAGCGCACCCCCCTCCCTAACCCTCCCCCGCAAGGGGGGAGGGCTAGAAAAAAGAATCACGCCCCCTCCCCTTGCGGGAGGGGGTAGGGGGAGGGGTGACATGGGCGATGCTGTCGACGGCGAGCGCGACTTCACTACCGCGATCACATATCCGGCCGGTAGTTCGGCGATTCCCGCGTCAGCTGCACGTCGTGCACGTGGCTTTCGCGCAAGCCCGCATTGGTGATGCGCAGGAACTGGCAGTTCTGCTGCATCTCGGCGACGGTGCCGTTGCCGGTGTAGCCCATGGCGGCGCGCAAGCCGCCGACGAGCTGAT
This sequence comes from Hypericibacter terrae, assembly GCF_008728855.1. GTDB lineage: Bacteria > Pseudomonadota > Alphaproteobacteria > Dongiales > Dongiaceae > Hypericibacter > Hypericibacter terrae. Next base: position 3,645,954 of record NZ_CP042906.1, read on the forward strand.
GGATGACGTTGCCGACGGGGCCCTTATAGGGGACGCGGCCTTCGACGCCCTCCGGCACCAGCTTCAGCGTGCTCGACACTTCCTGCTGGAAATAGCGGTCGGCGGAGCCGCGCGCCATGGCGCCGAGCGAGCCCATGCCGCGATAGGATTTGTAGGAGCGGCCCTGATAGAGGAACACCTCGCCGGGGCTCTCGTCGGTGCCGGCAAGGAGCGCGCCGATCATGCAGCAATCCGCACCCGCTGCGATCGCCTTGGCGAGATCGCCCGAATATTTGACGCCGCCGTCGGCGATGACCGGCACGTTCTGCTTTCTCGCCGCCTCGACCGCGTCGGTGATGGCGGTGAGCTGCGGCACGCCGACACCGGCAACGATGCGCGTCGTGCAGATCGAGCCCGGCCCGATGCCGACCTTGATCGCGTCCGCGCCGGCATCGATCAGGGCCTTCGCTCCTTCCGAGGTCGCGACATTGCCGGCGATCACCTGGCAGGCATTGGAGAGCCGCTTCACCGCCTCGACCGCCTTGAGCACGCCGGCCGAATGGCCATGGGCGGTATCGACCACGATCACATCGACATCGGCATCGAGCAGGATCTCGGCGCGGCGCAGGCCGTCCTCGCCCACACCGGTCGCCGCCGCGGCGCGCAGGCGGCCCTTCTCGTCCTTGCAGGCGTTCGGATAGGCCTGGGCCTTCTCCATGTCCTTGACCGTGATGAGGCCGACGCAGCGATATTCGTTGTCGACCACCAGCAGCTTCTCGATCCGGTGCTGATGCAGGAGGCGGCGGGCCTCGTCATGGCCGACCCCTTCCTTGACGGTGATGAGCCGGTCCTTGGTCATCAGCTCGCGCACCGGCTGGTTCTTGTTGCTGGCGAAACGCACGTCGCGGTTGGTCAGCACGCCGACCAGCTTGTTCGAGCCGCGCTCGACCACGGGGAAGCCCGAGATCTGATGCTGCTCCATGAGCGCCAGCGCATCGGCCAGCTTGGCGTCGGGATTGATGGTGAGCGGATTCACCACCATGCCGGATTCGAACTTCTTGACCTTGCGGACTTCGGCCGCCTGAAGCTCGGGGCTGAGGTTCTTGTGGATCACGCCCATGCCGCCCGACTGCGCCATGGCGATGGCGAGCCGTCCCTCGGTGACGGTATCCATCGCCGCCGAGATCAGGGGAATGCCGAGCTGGATGTTGCGGGTCAGGCGGGTTCGGGTATCGGTGCTGGTGGGTAGCACCGAGGAGGCGGCGGGCTGTAGCAGCACGTCGTCGAAAGTCAGGGCCTCGCGGATTTTCATGGCCATCTCTCCGGGAGGCGGGGGGCGGGTGCGACGTCGCGAGCCCCTCGAGCGGTCCCTGAATAATGGCGCGCCATCATACACAAGGAAGTTGCAAAGCCAAGCGTTGAAAGCCCGGTTTTCCGGGCCTTTTCGACGCATCAGCCATGCGCGGGGCCCGAGGGCGCTTGATCCAGGTCAGGGACGGGAATCGATTTCGCAGCCAGTCTGTAAAAACCGAATAAAGACCCCAACTAGAACAGGGTCGGCATGGGGTCGCGACGCCATCGTCATGACGCCGCCCCACCGCTGGCCGCACACTTCCGGAGAAAAGGAATTCCTATGAAGCCGATCGTAACCTGGGTCCTCGTCGCCGATGGCAAGAGCGCCACGATCCTCAGCTATAACGGGCCGGGGCATCGCTTGACCCTGGTGCCGGGCATGACTTTCAAGACCGAGCTCCACGCCAGCCGCGACCTCGGGACGGATAAGCCCGGTCGCGTCCATGAAAGCGGCTACTCCGCCCATCACTCCGTCGAGACGCCCGACTATCACCGGATCGAGAAAGTGGTCTTCGCCCAGCATCTGGCGCATCGACTCGATGCCGCCATCGAGTCGGGCGAGTGCAAGCGCCTGGTCCTGGTGGCGCCGCCCCAGACCCTCGGCGAGCTGCGCATGGCCCTGACGCCCAAGGCCCGCGAGCATGTCATCGGCGAGGTCCATAAGGACCTGACCCATCTGAATCCCCAGGATGTCGCGACGCATCTGGAAAAGGTGCTGGCGATTTAGGGCGGCCCCTCCCGCAAGGGGAGGGGGCGTGGTTGGCGTAGATCTCGCTCGAAGCTTTGAAGTAGAGCGAAGCGATCATATTAACTTAGGGGGTAGGGGGAGGGGTGGCGCGCTCGCGCGGTCAGCTCCCCTTCCCGCCCCGGAACCCCGTCGCCACCACGTAGATCTCCGCCGAATCCGCGCGGCTCGCGGGCGGCTTCACATGACGCACCTGCTCGAAATCCCGCTTGAGCAGATCGAGCAGGTCCTTGGTGGCGCCGCCCTGGAACAGCTTGCAGAGGAAGGTGCCGCCGGGCGCCAGCACTTCGGCCGCGAACTGATAGGCGGTCTCGGCCATGGCCATGATGCGCAGATGGTCGGTGCGGGTATGGCCGATGGTCGGCGCGGCCATGTCGCTCATGACCAGGTCGGCCGGACCGTCGAGCGCCGCGCGGATGCGGGCCGGCGCCTCGTCGGCCATGAAATCCTGCTGCATCACCGTGACGCCCGGCAGCGGATCCATCGCCAGGATGTCGACCGCCAGCACGCGGCCCTTGGGCCCGACGCGCTCGGCCGCGACCTGGCTCCAGCCGCCGGGGGCGGCGCCCAGATCGAGCACGCGCAGGCCCTTGCGCAGCAGTTTGTATTTCTCGTCGAGCTCGATCAGCTTGAAGGCCGCGCGCGAGCGAAGCCCCCGCTTCTGCGCCTCGGCCACATAAGGATCGTTGAGCTGCCGCTCGAGCCAGCGCGCCGAGGAGGTGCTGCGCTTGTTCACCGTCTTGACGCGGATCTTCTCCTTGCGGCCCGTGAGGCTCGGGTCGGAGAGGGATTTGCCGGCGGAAGACTTGGTGCCTTTGGTCTTGGACATGGAACAGCCTTTGAACATCGCGGGGTTGATATACCCCTCCCCCTACCCCCTCCCGCAAGGGGAGGGGGCGAGAGAAATGCGAAACCCCGCTCTTTCATCGTCGATGAAAACAAGCGAGGAAGAAAAACAAAAGGACCACGCCCCTTCCCCTTGCGGGAGGGGGTAGGGGGAGGGGTACGCCTTGCTGAAAGAAAGATTCGCTGACGAAGTCAGCGTCCGCGCTCAATGCCCGAAGCGTGAGGCTCCCGACGACATCAGCCCGAACAGGATTCCCTCGCGCAGGCCCCGGTCGGCGACGCGGAGACGCCCGACCGGCCAGAGCCGGCAGATGCCTTCGAGGATGGCGCAGCCCGCGACCACCAGATCCGCGCGGTCGCGGCCGATGCAGGGCTGCTGCGCGCGCTCCGCGCAATCCATCGCCGCGAGGCGCCGGCTGATCGCGCCGATCGAGCCGAAATCGAGATAGGAGCCGTCGACGCGCGAGCGGTCATAGCGCTGCAGCTGCATCTCGATGCCGGCCAAGGTCGTGACCGTGCCGGACGAGCCCAGCATCTGCACCCGCCCCCGCCGCACCTCGGCCGCGATGTTGCATTCGGCCTCGAGCGGCTCGAGCGAGGTCGCGATCTCGTCGACCATGGCGCCGTAAGTCCGTTCGCAATAGGCCCGGGCGCCGTGGCGCTCGGCCAGATTGACCACGCCCAGCGGCAGCGAGCGATAGGCCAGGAGCTCGATGCCGCGGCCGGGCCGGATCGCGACCCAGCCGACCTCGGTCGAGCCGCCGCCGATATCGAACAGGATGGCGCGGCGCGGTTCGCGCGCCAGCAAGGGGGCGCAGCCGCGGAAGGCGAGCTCGGCCTCCTCCTGCGGCGTGATGATCTCGAGCCGCAAGCCGGTCTCGCTCTCCACCCGCGCCAGGAACTGGGCGCCGTTGGCGGCGCGCCGGCAGGCCTCGGTCGCGACCGAGCGCGCCCGCGTGACGCCGCGGCGGTTCATCTTGTCGACGCAGATCTTCAGCGCTTCGAGGGTGCGGTCCATGGCCTCGGGCGAGAGCGCGCCGCAGGCGCCGAGCCCCTCGCCCAGCCGCACGATGCGCGAGAAGGCGTCGATGACGCGGAAGCCGCGGCCGCGCGCACGCGCCACCAGCAGCCGGCAATTGTTGGTGCCGAGATCGATCGCGGCATAGACCTCGTTGTCGAGGTCGGCCTCGCCGTCGGCGCGAAGGCCGGCGACCGGGTCGGCGCCGTTGGAGACGAAGCCTGTGGTGACCGTCAGGCCGGCGGGCGGGACCGAGCCGGCGTCGAGCGCCAGAGCCGGCGGGCTCAAGCCTTCCAGGTCAGCGTTCGCGGCCAGTGCCGCCTCCGCCGATCCTTCACCGCCGGGCCGCTGCATGATGCCGCCGATTCCCTTCGCCTGACCCGCTGCTTTGCGCCCATCCCTGGGAGGCGCCGGCCGGTCGGCCGGGGCCCGGCCCCATCCTACGCAGAGCCGGGCGCGTCGGCCAAGCCCCCGAATCGCGGGAATCGGCCGAAAATCGCTAATGGCTCGAAAGGGTTAACCGGTTCATGACGGTTCCAAGACCCGGTTTGGCACCACTTTTGCCTGTGGCAATCCGGCCGGAACCGCCGGTTCAGGAAAAGGTTGAAGCGTTAAGGGCGCCTGATTATGGTCTCGCCCTCGACCGGCCCCGAAGGCCGGCCCCCGCCCGACCGGCCAATTTGCCGGTCTCCGGCGGCCCCTCTGCTGGGGGATCGTCTAACGGTAGGACCGCGGACTCTGACTCCGCTAGTCTAGGTTCGAATCCTAGTCCCCCAGCCATCACCTCGCACAAACACATTGAAATCATTGGACGAATTGACACCGGCTTTGGTCAATCCAGCCGGGATTTTCGTCCATGCTCCCACAATGCTCCCACAGCGGCTCCCACGACAACGGCGACGGTGAGGGTTCGCACGTAACGAAGAAGCGCGGTGTCTACTACTATCGCCGTCGCCTCCCATCACCACACGGCGGGGAGATCGCGCTGTCGCTCGGCACCACGAACTACCGAGAGGCCGAACATCAAGCAGCGATACTGGACAAAGCGTTCAACGAGTTGATGCAGACCATGACGACCAATACGACGAAGCCGACCGCTGACCTTCAAGCCATCGTGCGCGACTACCTCAAGACTGCACTTCAAGCTGACTTTGAGCAGCACCTGAGTACCAAGGCCGGAGAGCCGGTGTATCAGCTTGTCACCTTCAGCGGCGAAGACCCGATTGACGCCGATCTAAGCATCATTGACCACCTCATCGGAGAAACAGCCGAAGCCCTGGCGCGGCGCGATGTCAGATCCGTTGCAGCGACTGTTGACAGGCTTCTGGCAAAGCATGAGTTGCCCGCAGAGCAACGCCCCGTGCTGGCGCTGAGTGTTCTGCAAGCTCAATTGAAAGTGCTAGAGACCGCGCGGCAGCGCATCTTGGGGCAACATCCGGAGCTTGCTTTAGACGACACCAGTCGCCAACTGGCGCCAGCACCCGAGCCGTCCGCCGTGCCTGGTCCCTCACTACGCGAGGCGGGTCCCCTACTCTCCGCAGCGCTTCCCAACTTCATTGACTACATGGTGACAGAGGAAGGGTGGCGCGGGCAGACGAAGGCGCAAAGCGAGACCACGTTCCGTTTGTTCGTTGAATGGTGCGGCGACAAGCCCCTCCAAGCGTACACACGCAAGGACACGGCGGGTTTCTTCGACATGCTGCGAAAGCTCCCGGCGCTCTACTCCAAGGACAAGCGGTGGCGTGACCTGTCGTTGCCGGAGATCATCACGCAATCGCAAGGCATAGAGGTTGAGCGGCTAACGATGAAGACCGTCAAGCGCCACTTCTCTGCGCTCGGTCGGCTGTTCGACTACGCCAAGAAACGAGATCAATACATCGGTGAGAACCCGGCGCACGGTTTCGACTTTCCCACCAAGGGGCGCGGCAAGGGCAAGGCGCGTAAGGTTTGGGCTGGTGAGCCGTTGCGTAAGCTGTTTGCGTCTCCTGTATGGACCGGTTGCCATCCGAGCTTTCGCGCTCAGCCGGGCGACAAGATCATCCGTGACGATAAGTTCTGGCTGCCCATCCTTGGTCTCTATCACGGCAACAGGCTTGAGGAGTTCGCGCAGCTTCGGCGTGAGGACGTGAAGCGGGAAGGCGATATCTGGTTCTTCGACATCCACGACCAAGGCGGCCGACAAGTGAAGAACGATCAGTCTATACGGCGCGTGCCGCTGCACCCTGTCCTAGTGCATCTCGGCTTCCAGGCGTATCTGGACGAAGTGGCGCCGAACCCTACCGACCGCGTGTTCCCTGAGCTAAAGCCCGGCGGGCCGGATAACAAGGTCGGCTACTACTTCACCAAGTGGTGGACGAACTACCGGCGGGCCATCGGTGTCTATGAGAAGGGATTGGACTATCACTCATTCCGGCATGGCGTAACCACGAAGCTGTTTGCTGCGGGCGTCCCGCGCGAAGTCGTTGACGAATTAACGGGGCACGAAGGCGAAGGAACGAGTCAGACTGTTTACCTTCATGAGTTCCCGCTGAGGGTGCTAGCGGACGCAATTGCGAAGGTTGAGTGGCCAGAAGTTTCTTTCAAGCCTTGAATGGTACCGCGTGAACATCTGAGGCATGTCTGGATCGGAGGGGCTAATGAGAATAGGCAGAAACACCAGAAGCAAGGGGAGCGAGATGCTTAAATCTGTCTTCACGGCCATGGTATTGGCAATCAGCGTGATTCTGCCGGGCTTCATCGTGATTGCAGCTTCTGTTTTTCCCGGGAGTTTGCGGGCTACCGAACTCACACGAGGTACTGCCCATGACGCAGGTGTACTCTACGCCTATATTCTCGGAAACGCGGCAATTCTGAACAAATGCTCTAACATAGACATGGCGAATGAGCCCATCTATGAGGGCGTTTCGCTCGATTACATTAAAGAAAATGCGTCATTGATGAACAAAATTACAAATATATTCATGGCGGCGGCAGCGGCAGAGGGCCGAGATATCAACTCCATTGTGAAGGAAGTTCGGGACCGAGCAGTGGCTATTGCACAGCAACTACATGATGAGAACCCGAACGCATTTCTGGCGACATGCAGAAACATTCCAAAAATGTTCAGCGAGCACGCTGGGCCATTTATGCACCTACGAGACAGGTACCCGGCGGAAGTTCAGGACATCGAGAATTGGCGCTAGGTCTCAAGCAACTCCGCTCATCCCCAACGCCGCCTAAGCGCCACCGCGCGCGGACCCTCATGGAACACGCTGAGGTAATGCCTTGGGTGGCAGACTCCGTGATCGGACATAAGCGGCCTGGAGAGGGCCTTGGGAGGTATTCTAAGGGGCCGAGTAACGAGCAACTTGTGGCGGCGTGAGAGCGATCAAGCTGCCAGCGGATGCTTAACGTCCAGAACCCTTCCGCGTGCTTACACGTATATCCTTGTCTCCGCGCTTAGATCATTGACCCTTTCAAAAGTCTGCCGGGGGAAAAGCCATGATGGAAGATATCAATCTCGGCTCAATCAGCAAACAGAACGTGGGCAAAATTGCTGAACGCATTGTAGCCAACGAACTTGAAGCTCGCGGGTTTCGTGTAACTGACTTGAACACCTATGGCCTAGCTGCAAATGCAGATCTCCTGGCCGCCGGGCATGGGCGGGTCTGGCAGATCCAAGTCAAGGGTGCGACGAATTTAGAGAAAGAGCGGTGGCGGATACAGTATGGACACTGCACTGTCGCAAATATCGATGGCACTGAACCGATGTTCAATCGCCATGCGAGCTTCTACACGGCCGACACTGTCGCGCTCGTTGCGGTGCGCGCGCCCAATTGCTACTGCTGCGTTGTCTTGCCAGTAAAGGAAGCTGAGCAAGCTGCGCAGTTGAATCTGAATCGGTACCACAGAAAGCGCAAGTTGGATGGCGACGCTAGAAAGCCTAGCAAAATCTGGGTATATCTCGAACGCAGCCTAGGAGAGCGCCGAGCCGATCCCCTCCTCGACGAAGAACGGGCGCTCCTCAAAAAGCACAAGAATGCTTGGGCCATTCTCTGCACTTGAGACGGGCACAACCGCTAGAGCTGGATCTCTAGCACTTCGGCGACGTTTCGAGCATCCGCTTTAGCGGCGTATCGCGGCGCTGAGCGCAATGTGGGCAGCGAGCTCGGGGCGCTCCAGCAGTTTTCGCGCGTCGAGATTGGCGCTTACAAACGGCAACGCCTGAGGCTTTTCTATCACTACAGCGGGAAAACGAAAATTGGACAAGGTGCCTCCCTATAAGTCGGAAGATCAACGCCGCGATACAGGCGCATTTCAAGGCCGCCAGCGACACCTGGGACGCGGCCGGTGGGACGGTGGTTTAACCCCGGGAAAATTTGTCCAGGTCGCTGTCGTCGATGGCGATACCCGTGGTCGGGATCGGGTGCGCAAGGGCGGCGAGAAGCCTGCCGGAGAGACGGCGCTTGAAGTAGGCCATGCTGCCGCTGACCGTCACCAGTTCCCAGCCCTCGCGCCCCAACTGGTTGAAGCGGGTCTCGTCGTCCGTAAAGGGCACAATCTTGTGCTCCCAGAGATCGGTAGGTGGCATCGGGCTTTCCCTTCTAGTTGAGACGCTTGAAGGTAAACCAGAACAGGGGGCCGCAGCCGCTCAATAGCAGCGCGGAACTCCCAAAAAGGGCGACGACGATCAACCTCGCCATCCTCTCGCGCGGGGTGTCACTCATCTCGCTCTTGCCTTTCGTGAAATACGTCGAGAAGCGGATCGCTCCTCCATTGGCAATTAGGCGAGCTTGCCAGTCCTGAAACGCTGGACGGAGTTGGTCAAGCGCTCGATGGTGTCTCAGCTTTGCCATTTTCGGCTCGCTGGCATCCGCCCGCTGTGGCTTTCTAAAAAGTCGAGAAAAGAGCCCCATCTTCGCGCGGCCCGCATTGCCCCTTTTGGTTGTCGGAAAGGATACTCCTAAACCTACGCTGTGGCGAGGCTGTCCGAAAATTTCGGCGCAAAAATCTGAAAGGCCATCATTAAAGAGGAAGGCGCGCGTTACCCCCTGGCCCCCTCGACCAACCATCGGGCAACCCTAACGACAACCTTAGTCGCTCCTACCGTGGCGCCCCAAAGTTCAGGCGCCAAAATCTCAGAGCCTATATGAGCGCATCGGGCCGGCGCCTACCCCCGTGGGGTGGCCAGGGTCGCTCGCGCATGGCGTGGGATGGCGCACGGGAGTTCAACGGCTAGCCTTCCTCAACGTCCGCTGGCCGCTTACTGGCGCCCGCAGTGGTGGCCCTGGTGGCGCCGCTGCTAAGCACTCGGGGCGAAACGGGGAAGCGCCAGACTACGCCGCAGACAGGATGCGGTGGACCGTGCCAACTCCAATCCCGAACTTGCCCGCGATCTGCCGGACGCTAAGTCCCTTATCCTTCGCAGCCCTCACCTTGCCCGCCTTCGCGTCTGCCACCGGAGGCCGGCCGAGCCGCTTCCCTTGCGCCTTGGCGCGCGCCAGTCCCGCGTTGACACGCTCGCGGATCATGGCGCGCTCGAACTCGGCGAAGACTCCGAGCATCTGAAACATGGCGCGGCCGGCCGGCGTCGACGTGTCCAAGCCCTGTTGGTGCAGGTACAGGTCAACGCGCTTGCCGTGCAACTCCCCGAGGAACACGACTAGGTCCTGTAGCGAGCGACCAAGACGGTCCACCGACCACGCGGCCACCATGTCAAAGTCCCGGCGGGCCACTCCATTGCAGAGCGCATCAAAGCCCGGACGCTGATCCCGGCCCTTGGCTCCGCTGATCCCTTCATCCGCGAACACCTGCACAACGTCCCAGCCGTGGCGCTGCGCTACGGCCGCGAGTTCACGCTCTTGGTTCTCGATTGTCTGGCCGCTGCTGGAAACCCGAAGGTACAAAGCAACTCTCTTCGTCATTTCAAGACTCCCCGGAGCCTGTAATTCTCAAGGGCAGCCCGGTCCCTGTTCGAAATAGAGATGCCAAACTCAGGCTTCGATGACAGACCTTTATAATCCCTTTCAACGAATACCCTGTCCGGCTTTCTCCAAACCAGAGATGGAATGGCATATAGGTACGGCGCCGCGTTCTCCTCAAAGAGGACCAGCACAACATAGTGGCGTCGAGACAACTCTATCTTCGTTTTAGGGATGAAGGCGTATTTCGATGAGGGCCACCGCAGGGACTTCACTTGGATATCGAGGTAGCGGGACGGCTTGACGCGAACCACGAAGTCGATCCCCTTGTTATCTACCTCGGCGGTGTAAATGTCCCAGCCGCATCGCAACATCTCCATCTTGGTGTAATACTCGGCGAACTTCCCAAGTTGGAGCGTGTTGAGGTGATCCCAGGTGAAACGGTTGGCCGCGTCGTCAGTATCCATCTTGCTCCCCCTTTGATCATCCAAAACCTAGCTGATTTCGTTCCATAATCAAGTGTTTTACGAACACCAAAAACAGACACGCGGAAAATGAGTCCATTCAAGCGCTTGCGTGGGAGCAGTGCGCGAGGGTTTTTGGAACGCGCATCTATCCACTAGTGGTTTCGTTGACAGGCGACTCTCGATGAATCAAGTAAGAGACCCTCGCTCCTCCGAGAGCGACCGACCAACCACAGGAGGGTCACGCCATGTTCAAGCGTTCCGTCTACCTCAAGCTCCCATTCCTCGGCGCCGTGTTCGTTGGGCAGCGCGCCCAGCCTCGGTCGGGCCCGTTCCTGTCCCGTGAGTGGGAGCGCGGCGAGTGGCTGCTGTGGGCCGGTCGGCTCGGCGTGATCTGGACACCGGCCAAGAAGCTGGCAGCCGAGAGGGCCGCCTAGGAGTCCATTAGCGAGTCCACTGGCGGGTGTCTTGGGTGGGGGCGGTTCTCGGCAGGGGGCCGCCCTTCTCCCTTCTGGTGGGCCCGCTGTGGGCGCTGGAGGGACTCGAATCGGGCCCACCTTCGACTAGGACACGTCGGACGCTGGTTACCCGATGAATAGACAACACTCTTGATGCAGCCAGACCGACCGAGGCTGCGCCGTCCTCCAAGGGATCACAAATCCCCTGCGCCTCCGGTGATCCCGCCAGTTTCCGGCCGGTGTTGCGGCGCGTGTTGCGGCGAGGCGGCGATTAGGGCGCACCTTTGACTGAAGGAAGGCGCCACGCATTACCTTGCACCCTCGACCATAGACAAACCGGCGGCGGCCCGTTTCGGCCGAAAGTTGGCCGCTCGTTTCGCTCTTTGATTCCCCGACCCCAGGACGGCCCTCCCTGCGGCCGTCTCCCCCTTTTTCCTAATCCGACAAGGCGACCTTGGCGACAGCCAGGGCCGGACCTTCACGCCCACCTCAAACCCCACTCAAGGACCACCCATGGACAACCCTCTGACTATCAGCTGCAACGCTGCCCGCATCGGTTCGCGGAAGCGCACCCGCAACTACACCATCCATCACTTCACTCTCGACCCTGCGGCCGACATTGCCTTGGTCGCCGCGCGGACCCGGCTGGCACGCATCGGTGGCCGGGCGGTCTCAGCCTCGATCATCGTTCGCCGCGCGCTTGAGGTGCTCATGGCCCGTCTCGACGCTGCGGAGAGCCCGGAGGAGGAAGCGGCCGAAGTGGCGGCGCTCATGAAGCACGTCCACTGACCACGACACCACTGCAGAACAGAGGAGCCTAGACCCGCCCAATGCGTAGCCCCTTGGCTATCCCCACCGCTGACAACGCCTGGGAACACCTTCGCGTCACCGCAATGTGGCGCCTTCGGTCCATCCTCGAGCGCCACGGCAACCGCCTGAGCTCGGAACACCACAACGCTCTGTGGGCACTTATCGTGTCCATGGTCGCCCGCCTAGAAGGCACCGACCGCGGGCGCCTCGCCTTCGGACTACCGACAGGCATGGGCAAGACCACTGCCATTGTCGCCCTGTGCGCGGCCATGGAAGACGTGCAACACCTGATCGGCAACAAGACCATTGCCGTGTCTGCCTCCAAGGTCGAGGCGCTGTGCGAGTTGAAGCGCGCCATGATCGCGGAAGGTGTCAGCCCCGAACATGTCGGGTTGATCCACAGCAAGCGCTATGACCCCAAGATTGCCGCCAAGATCGCAGCCGGTGAGGTTGCCAAGGACGACTACGCAAGCGAGCCGTCAGAGGGACACGACCGCCCAATCCTCTTAGTGAGCCACGCTCGTGTCCGCGGACAGAATGGCGCCGTTGCCGACTACATGCGCCGTGATCTGCTGATCTGGGACGAAAGCCTATTCGTCTCGGACAGCAGCGGCGTGGCGTTGTGCAGTCTTGATGAAGATGCGGGCGCCCTCCAGCGTGTCGCCCGATACAAGCCGGAGATGGCAGACCTTGCCGACTACCTCGACAGTTGCATTGGTCTTTGTCACGCCAAGATGGAGGAGTTACAGGAGAATGGCGAACAAGAAGCGGTCTTTCGCTTCCCGAACCTGTCAGCCGACTACATGGAGAAATTCCGCGGCTTGATCGGGAGCCGATACGAGACCGTCGCCCGCTTACTCGACTATGTGAATGAGCCCATCCGCTACATTCCCACCAAGCTAGGCGGTGTCCTCTCGTATCGGCTGGCCGTTCCCGACGACATTGAGAACATCGTCATTCTGGACGCATCTCACCCCATCCGTGAACTTGTTCGGTCCACTGAAGGTGTCATTGATGCGGAGCGAGACCACCCCCTCATTGCCGGTCTCGGGATCAACCTCTCTCGCATCAAGCGCTTTGACCGAACGACCATCAAGTACATGAAGCGGTCGGGAAGCCGAACCGAGATGACCCGCGACCTGCTCAAGACCAAGCGAGGCGATGAACGCTCGGTCTCTCGGGAGTTAGTCGAGGTGATCCGCAACATCCCCGAGCACGAAGCGGCCCTAGTCTTCACCTACAAGCCACGACCCAGGGACAAGCGGTCTATGGCTTCAGTGCTCCTGTCGGATTTGGAAGATGCCGGGATCGACACGGCCGCGAAGGTCACAGACCACAGCGGAGCGCAGCGGGACCGTATCACCGTCCTGACCTGGGGCCAGGAGACCAGCAGCAATCACTACTCCCATTGCAAGCATGTGATCCTTGCTGGTGTGCTCCTGAGGGCAGAGGAAGACGTGGCCGCAGCTTTTGTCGGGGAGACCCGCAACATCCGGGTCAACATCGACAACGACCGCATCCGCGCCTTGATCCAGACCGAGGCCGCGCACTGTGCCTATCAAGCGGCGTCTCGGGGATCCTGCCGGACAGCAGTCAATGGCTATGCCGAAGCAATGACGCTGTGGCTCATGCACGCTGACCCGGTGATTGTCGAGACCCTCAGGGAGGTAATGCCTGGGGTGAAGGTCGAGCCCTGGCGGTCGGTAACTGCCACCTTCCGGGGCGCCAAGGAGAACACGACCGCGGCCACCATCGCGGAGTTCCTTGGTCGGCTACCGGAAGGGACCCGCGAGGTATCCATCCGCCAGCTACGCAAGGAGACCGGACTAGACAGCATCCCTGGTCAGTCGTTCAGGCGCGCAAGGGACGCAGCCCTGCAACAAGTCCCCTGGGTTATCGCCGGACGGTCCCTTGTCAGGGCGTTCTAGCGAGCCGGCTTAACAACCGCACCTGATAAGAAATCCCTCAGGAACGGTTGATAACAGGGCGGGCGGCTCTCTGGTCCGCATGTTCTAAGGAAAGAGACCGTCCCTGATAAGAAATCCCTCAGGAGCGGTCCTTTTCCACCCCCACCTGGCCCTGTCGATCGGACAGGCCACTTACCCCGCCTTGTCACATTCCGTGCACCTGCCGTTGAGACGGCGGGTCGCCAACAATAGGAAACCGAAACCATGACCGAAACGCCACCCCCGGCTGGGGAGGGCGCGACCAGCCTTGCCGGAAGGCAAGGGACCAGCCTTGGCAACAGCCAAGGGAACGACGCCCCTTTAACTGGCCGGTCTGCCCGAGAGGCACTCCTAGAGCGTATCTGGAGGGCCACAGCCGAAGCCATCGCCCAGTCCCTGGAGTCTCCCGAAAAGGAAGACCACAAGGCGGCCATGATCAACGTGGCTCGCCAATTTCTCACCGACAACAAGGTCACCAACGAATCCCTTGACCGTATCGGCGAGAGCAAACACGTCGCCCTTGCAAAGGTCCTGAACCAGCTGCCCGAGGCGGACAGTGAAGCGGAACCCATCCGCCCCCTCTTTGGAGATCCCCTGCCCGCTCTCCCCGATCCGTAACTATGCAAAGGAAATGACCATGACCGACAACAAGCCCGTGTCTCCCGAGGGCGAAGCAGCCGCCCGCCAACTCGACAGGGCCGGAAAGGTGTTGATGAAGCTGAGGGGCTTGAAACATCGCCCCCACCTACTCGACCGGTTCGTCGCGGCGATTGCAGCGGTCGAGGCTGAACATCCCGGCGCGACACGCTGCAAGGTCGCCAAGCTCGAAAGATGACGACGCCCATCCGCCAGCGGTTGGCGGAATGTGCAGCGAAGGCGCGAACGTGCGAAGTCTCGGGATGCCATCTCCCGAGGCAGCATTTCGGGAAGTGGTGTGAAGCCCACGATAGGCGAGCCCAGGAGACCGGTCACCCTCTAGGCCGCACCATTCGGCGCCGAGAGTTCGAGCCGTTCGTCAATGGCGCGCGTCGCTACCTCGAAAGACACCAAGACCACCCTCGAATTGCCAAGGCTCTCAGTTGGCTGGAGGCGCTGGTCTATGCGAGTGGGTCAGCACCGGCCGAGATCACACGCAAGTCAACCGTCCATGACCGTCTGTTGAGGTGGCTCGTCAAACTGCGACGGCAGGAAACCTCACCGGTCGAGATTCTGGCCATCGTCATCGGCATCTATGCCTATCGGGAGTGGTCGCCTCAGGTCTTTAGAAGCGACCGGCACTTCGCTCATCAACTCGCCATCCGCGTCCTGCGTCTCGTTCGCCCGGAGCGTGTCACGACGATGCACCGCGGGTGCCATGAATACCTGAGTAAAGACCGCATCACGTCGGGAGTCCGCGACCTTCTGAGCGAGGCGCTCAACAGACACGTTGGCGTCGTGGCCCTTTCGGTCGCGCGCAAGCTGGCGGCGAAGATCGAAGCCTCCAACCCCGTTCCAACCGCTCTAACCATGATCCTCGCCGGCACGCCCAGCCTTGCCAGTGGGCAAGGGACCAGCCTTGGCGAAAGCCAAGGGACCGGCATCAATGAAGGAAAACCAACGAATGAGTAACGACCTGGAAATCCAGAACAGCAACAGCAGCGACGACAGCGGCCAAATCGTCCCCCTCGCAGGAGGTGTCTACCGATACCAAGTCGGCGCAAGACAGCCAGAGCAGTCGGAGCAATCACAGTCCGGCGGTGCCTCGGGTAAGTGGGTAGGCGACGTTCAGCGCACGACGGTGCGGGACGGCCAGATGCGCCATGAGACGGTCGCCAACGTCACGAAGTCCACCGATGCGCCCGCTCAGGGTTCGCATTGGCTCGACAACGCCCGGACAACTTCCGGTCGCCCGCTGTCCCGCAGTGAGATTGACGAAAACAGCATCGTCACCGTGCCCGGCGCTGGGCAGTTTCAAGTCAAGACGCTTCTCCGCACCGGGGACCTGATCAAGACCCCGGATGGCCGCATTGTCGAACCGCCGAAGAATGCGTTCGACCAGTTCGACAAGCAGCAACAGCAGCAGCAGCCGGCGGCACCGAACGCGGAGGCTGGTGAGACTCTCGACGCTGACGGTGAGGCGCTGGCGCAAACGATCATCAACGGAACGCGCGAGGGTGACCGTATGGCAGCGATGCGCCAACTCATCGACGGGAACGGCATCACCGCTGCCACACTGGAGCACATTGCAAGCTCAATGCACATCGAGCCTGACAAGGCAGCTGGCATGGTCGAGTCGCTGGTCGGCAAGTTCAGCGAGCAAGCCGCTAAGGCGGTCTCCCAGGTGGCCCCTGTAGACCTTCAGGACGTTGCGGAGTGGGCGCGGGCCAACAAGCCCAACGACCTGAAAAAGGCTATGTGGGCAATCGCGTCTGACGACAAGGGCGCTGGCTTCCGCTCGCTAACGCAGGAATACATCGCAGCCCTGCCCACCCACGCGCCCCACATGATCCTCAACGCTGAGATGCCAGAGGGAGTGACCGCTGTGGAGCACAACGGCCGCGTGATCCTCAAGACACCCTACGGGGACTTCGACTGGGCCTCTGCGGTCAAGTCGGGGTTCGTCACCGTCTCACGGCGCGGTCGCCGATGATTGCCGCACGTCCTGGCGTTCTCTCGCCCACCGGTCATCGCGAACAGGCTCTACTCGCAGAGTGGTGCAAACATTCTCAGGGTTCGGCATCCGTCACTATGTCGAAGGATGCCTGGGTCTATAGGCGCCGGCAGGGCTTCATCTTCGGTGCCAGTGCCGTCAAAGCCACCAATGAGGAGAACCGCCTTGCGTTGGAACGCCGCCAGCCTCGCTTCGCGAAGGACCAGCGCAACAGAGGGCGGCATTGATGAGTGACGGAGACCTTGCGCGGTTCGCGTCTCAAGCCGCGCAGGACTTCGCCTCATTCCAGCGTGAAGCCAGCGCAGCCCATGACCGAGCCAAGAACCAGCCTCTAGGCGATGCGTACCGTATGACGTTCGTCCCGCCACCCGAGTGGGGAGCCGTCACCGAACGCATCGAGGCGACCTACATGGGAATATCGGCTGTGTACCTGCGCTTTGCTAGCCACGAGCCGATTTGGCAACTGCGGGTCCCTGTGCGGGGCTTCGACATCTGACCCGCCTTGCGCCCCACTCTTCGACCAAACTCAGGACTCGAAAGCGATGCTCTGCGGAGCGACGTTAGTAGAACAATTTTGGGCAAGGTAGAAGGTGGGGCGTTTCGGCTCGGCACCTATTCCGACAAATCCAGAAACGCCGAAAGCAGTAGGAGCAAGAATGACCGATATCCCGCGTGACATATGGAACCACACAAGCCGGCGACCGTGCTCAGTGCCAGAGCAGAGCGGTGGGCAGACGTAATGGGCATCCTCGTAAACCCGTTCATGTTCGCCCGCCCATGGGTATTCTCGGCGGCCGGTTCGCATTTTGACGGTGCAGCGGCGCTGAGCAGAACCGGTATCGACGGTGTCGCTGACTCGGCGAAATTTACTCTGTCCGCATGGATCAATCTGACGGGCGGCGACGGACTTCGTCAGGTTCCGTTCCGCATCGAAGGTAGCGGCGGCCAGCGGCTCACGTTCGAGCGCACTACCGGAAACAAGTACAACATCAGCGCGAGGCACGGCACGACCACCGTTGCAGATGTGACCTCGACCGCATCGTTTGTGGCGGGCTCCGGATGGAAGCATATCCTCGCCTCTTGCGATGTGTCGGGAGCAACCGGCGTGTTTCAACTCTATATCCAGGATGCAGCAGCCGGCACATCTACCGTCTCGGGCTCTCAGATAATCGACTGGACCTCTAACGGTCTTGTGCGCCTGTCATCCGCTACAAGCGCATCCCCGGCATTTCAAGTCCAGGGCGACATGGCCGAGTTCTTCTTGGACATCAAGAACGCGCTTGACCTGACCGTCACTGCCAATCGACGCAAATTCATCAGCGCGAGTGGGCACCCGGTGGACCTTGGCAGCCAGGGAGCGCTGCCTTTTGGAATGCAACCGGCGTACTACTTCCATCGCGGCGTCAGCGAGTCTCCGACCACCTTCATCGACAACCGTGGATATGGTGGCGCATTTGCTTTGTCGGGGTCTCTATCTGCGTCGGCAACAGACCCCTAAAGCAAACTGGTTTGCCAAACGCTCAAATGGAATGGGCCAGCCGGAGTGCAATTCCGACTGGCCCTAACCATCGTGAGGCCGTGGCGGGGGCCGCTCTAGGGAAACCTGGGGCAGCCCTTGCCCTCTTTGCGGGAGAGGGACAACGATCATGGCTTAGGGGGCGAGGCTGTCTAGCAGCGGACTCGAACTGCAATTGAGCGGACGATATAGTCCCTGAACAATATCGGTGGCGAGGAATACATGCGGACCGTCATTGGCTGCCCATACGCTCAGAAGGCTTTCGGATACGCGGCCCCCATTGGCGCGCTCGCAGGTCTCATCGGCCTTGGCGGGGGCGAGTTCCGGTTGCCGGTGTTGATGCACGTCATCGGATTTCCGGCCAAAGCATCGGTGCCACTCAATCTCATCGTCAGCTTGACGACGCTGGCAGCCGCGCTGCTGTTCCGATCCCACGTCACTCCGGCCGGCACCTTGCAACAGCATTTGCCGGAAATGGCCGGGCTGTTGTGCGGCGGGGTCGCGAGTGCCTTTTGGGGAACGCGGCTGGTCCAGCGGCTCAAGGACGAGCGGTTAGTGGCCGCCATCGGAGTGTTGCTAGCGGGCATCGGTGTGTTGATGCTGGTCGAGGTCGCTTTTCCATTCGAGCCGCTTGCCCTATCACCAGATGCGCTGCCGCGTTTCTCGCTGGGAATCGGGCTTGGGGTCGGGATCGGTTTCGTTTCCAGCTTGCTCGGTGTTGCCGGGGGCGAGTTGCTCATCCCCAGCCTGATGTTCATCTTCGGGGCCGATATCAAAACGGCCGGCACCGCGAGCCTCTTTATATCGCTCGTCATCGTCGCCGTGGGCATCTGGCGCTATGGGCGCATGGGCGCAATCCCGAAGGGCGGCGGGCCGAGACGCATCATCGCGGCCATGAGCCTCGGCTCAATTATCGGGGGGCTCATCGGGGGATTGGCGGCTGCCATCGCGCCCGTTGCAGCCCTCAAGATCGTGCTTGGGGTAGTGTTGCTCGCGGCTGCTGGAAAGACCCTCTGGTCTCATCGATCTGCGCCCAATTGACGCCTATAGCCGCTCCCACAACCGCCTTGACGATGCTCCCACAACGCTCCCACAATGCTCCTGCCGGGTCAGATTCGGCCTTGGTTTCAGTGGGTTGCCGGTGGCGTGGTGAAATTCCTAGTCCCCCAGCCAACTGCTTTCGCTCAAACATCACAGTCACTTACAGCGACGTCGCCGGCATGTTCTCCGCGCGGTGTTTCGGGCAGTTTTGCAGCCAGTTTTGCAGGCACCGATCTGCAACTGATTGCACGAAAATCTTTCTGCCAGATTGGCGACGAAGGGCACGCCTCCCTGACATCACAGACGCTCGGGGCGACCAGGCCAACGAATCCGGATCCAGCGCTTCGGCGGATCTGCCGCCAGCGCCTGCGCGGTTCGTTCGATCTCGTCAAGGATCGTCGCTTCGCCGCGATACATTCCCACTAGGTTCCGATTGCCAAAACTTCGGGCTCGGCGAACAGCAGCAAGCGCACCGCGGCGATCGCCACGCGCAACGCGCGTCGCAGCCCAAGCCCGCCAGTAGAAATAGCTGGCTCGGCTCTTACTCCGGACTCCATTCAGAAGCCGCTCCGCCTCGGTTCCGTTCTTGTCCAGATAGGCGATGAAGAAACTTTGCGCGACCCGCAGCCAGTCGGGCGCATCTCCCGGAAGCGACGCCCGGCGATTGATCAGGGCGCGGGCGCGGGCGAAATCCGAAAACTCCATGTAGCGCTGATAGAGCAGGCCATAAGCCTGGTTGTCCGCCCTTCCGGCGGCAACATCAGCCTCGACCTTCCCGACCAGATCCGCATTCCAATCCTCCGGCGATATGCCGTCCGCCTGCATGGCCGAAAGCCACCCCGTATGTTCTGTTTGCCGCTCCTGGCGCACCCGCCACTTATCGACCAGTCTCGCGCCATCCGAGCGTCGGCGATCGGCGAACCAGACCGGCATCAGATTGACGACCGCGAAGACCATCGAAACAACGAAGAACGACATTAGGATCGCTTCGGCGAGTGGGCCGAAGATATTCGTGGCGACGGCCGCTCGAGCGATGAGGCCCGTCAGCAGATTGGCGTAGATGCCGCCCAGAAGATATGTCGCTTCGCCACGCCGCCAATCGCCCCAGAGATCGGGCGTGGCGATGACCATGCCGTCGACCCTCGGCCCTTGACGAAAGGAGAAAACCAACCGCTCCGCTTTCGGGAAATACCAGAACGGCCAGACCATGATGAGGTGAAGGCGCCGGCCGATCAGACGTGCGGCCGTGGCATGCCCAAGCTCGTGGAACAGGGTCGCCAACCAGACCAATAATGCCAAGAGTACAATCACGACCGGAAGGTGCCAGCTGCGCGGCGCCATCAGGGAGCCCGCGTCGGACAGCGCATCGGAGGAATAGAACGCATAGCCGATGAACAGGATCTGCAGAATCCTGACGAACCCGTTGCCCAGCCGGACCATCCGAGCTCTTACCGTCATTGGCACCCGAGCCCTCTATCCTGGATAGAACCTCACCGAAGAAGCGCCAAGGAACCCCTCAGGCACCGATCTCGGCCGCTTCATTGCCGAAGCTAAGAAGCCTGGACTTCTGCTGCTGGAATTCTCCATCCGTGAGCAAGCCCTGATCGCGTAATTGAGCGAGGCGAGAAATCTCCTCGGCGACACCGGCCAAGGAAACGACCCCCGCGGCCGCATTCTGAGCCAGACTCGCGGCGTCATCTGCAATGCGAATCGCCACCTTGAGGCGCCCCATCCATTCGTCGGCCGACATCATGGCCACCCGATGCGCCGGGCCTCCGCGATCACATTCGATATTGAGCAGGTTGAGGCTGAAGTTGGGCCTAGCGGTATCGTTCACCACGATCTTGAGATCTATCCGGCGCACTTTAGGTTCCTGCTTCCTCTTAGCGCTGAGGGCGCCCACGACAGCGCCAACGCCGCCAAAGACCACCCCGCCGACGATGGCGCGCGCCGCCATGCTCCCGCTCGAGCTCCTGCTGACCATCGCTCCGTCCTCGGCGACCTCCACTTCCAAGATATCGCGATAATTCAGAATCCGCGTCGCGGAATGCGTGGCCGAAGCTTGGTAGAGGCAGATCTTCTGTCGGCTCTCATCGATGGCAATCCCATAAAGACCGTCGTCGCTCGTTTGAAAGTGAGAGGCGGTGAAATCAGACATCGAGGTCAGCGACCTGACGGTTGAATTGCGGCCATAGCGCTTCCCAAACCAAACGAAAATCTTGGCGGCGACCATCACGCCGATGATCAGCAGTAACCATCCCAAGAGCCCCATCGGCGTCACCCCCCTGACAAAATCACGCAAGCGAGAAATCCTGCCTCTTCCCCAAAAGGCAGCTGCTTGCGCCGCACCGATTAGAGTGCTACCGGCGATAGAACGTCAATGACAGACTCTCAATTTAACTATATGGGCGGGCGCGAGCCTAAAAGCAGACGACGGCGCCGGAACGATCATCGAGCGAGCGAAAGAGCCAATTGGCGACAACGAGTGCACCGCCAACTCTTCACATCGAACCCCGTAAAACTTCCGCTAGGGTTGACGCGAGACTTCCACTAGGGGTGCCGTAGGACATTTGTTAGCGGCCAAGCTCAAGGCCGTTGACCGGGCCCTCGCTTGCCAACGGCGAGGCACCGCGTGCCGGGGCGTTCCGGGGGCCAGCAGGGCTGCCGGAGGCCGGCCGATCCGATACCTGGCGAAAAGGGGCTCACACGAACCCATCTAGGATGGATATCGAAACCGGGGCGCCCGCCGCCATTCGATATAGCATGCCCCAGATGCCGTTGCCGGTTTGCATTGTACCGGGAGGCTGTGCCAGCCTAGATCTCCCGATTCCGCTATGCCTTTGAATCACCAAGGCCTCCGAGAGTCTTGCTGGGATTCCTAGTGCCCCCAGCAAATTCCTCCCCTCCCTGCCGTCCATTCCCGTCGGAACTCGCGGCTGCGGTCGTCAGGCGCGCAACTCTCGCCGCACCACATTCGTCCAGAGACGACGCAGGCTGTCCGCGCCGCCGGCGAGCGAGCTCCAGAGCGTCGCATCGCCGACCAGCAGATCGCCGGCGAAGACCCCGCGCTTGGACTGCAGCAAGGCATCGAAGGTCGATCGGCCATCCTGGGTGAAGGGATGGGGCGCCGCCGTGGGGTCGATGAACTGGCGCGCCAGCACCTCCATCTTGGCGACGGCGTCGCCGCGACGCTCGAGATGCGGCAGATGAGGGTGGAGATTGAAACTGGTCACCCCCGCCAGAAGCCGCAAGCGGTCGAGCGCGACATCGATCTCGAGGGGCGCCGGCGATCCGTCGGGCTCGGCGGCGGGATGCAGCCCGAAGCGGTTTTCCACTGGAACGCCCAGTCCGGCCAGGAGCGAGCGCGCGAAGCCGCCGAAGCCCTGTTGCGGCGGGATCGCCCGATCCCCGTGATGAAGAAACTGCGCGAGCTGAAGTTTCTTCCGATCGGCGTCCGAAAGCCCCGCGGCCTCGCCGACGTCGTGATGGGGGCAGACGAAAACAAGGTTGCCCGGGATCGCGAGGAACGAGCGGATGGCATCGACTTCGGCGGCACTCGCCTGCTGCCGGGTGCGGAGCGAATCGAAGCTGATGACGATGAGCGTGTCGATCGTCTCGAGGAGACCGCCGTCGAGGGGCCGGTGACGGCCGTCGCCGCCGTCGCGCTCGACTTCGAGGACCGGGTGGCCCGTCTGGGCGCCCGCCTGCGCGACAAAGTCCACGAAGTTCTTCTTCAATATCCGATCGAGAAAGCCCGCGATGCCCTGATCGAAGCTCGCCGGATCGGACAGTTCCTCGAAATGCGGGTACAGGATCCGGCGGCTTTCGAACAACGCCGGAAAGCGGTTCTCGATGACGGAAAGCGGCGCGTCGATCTCGCCCGGCCGGCTCCAGGCGTAATAGAAGGCAACCTTACGGCCGGTCATGGTCATCCGCCTTTCGCAGCATCGGGGCGCCGTCGGAACCGGCGGTGGGAGAGAGTCTCGATACCCTCCCGACCCGATCAGGCCCGGGGGCAGCCCGCCGGCATTCTGCAGGCGCCCTTCGGGGCGGGCTTGAACATATCGCCCTCCTCGTCGACCGCCGGAGAGCTGCGCCGGGGCCGGGTGCTATCCCCCGGCCTTTTCCAAAGACTTGGGCAGCCCCAGATGATCAGGGCAGGAACATCCTATAATCCCGTGACCGGGCCAGAGAAGCTGGCCGCTCGGATCGTCCCATAGAGGGTGCTGAATGTCGGGCCCGTCCCCATCGCCGCCGCGTCCCCCCTTCGCATCGCTGGCGCTCATTGCCGTCATCGTCGCCGTCGTGGCCGGCGCGTTCGCCTATACGGCGGGGTGGCTCTCGCCCGGTCGCCTCACCCCGACCAAGATCGTCGAGGCGTTCGCGCCGCCGACCGGCCCGGCCCTCGGCCACCGGCGGAACCATGCCAAGGGCATCTGCTTCACTGGCCAGTTCGAGGCGAACGGGAACGGCGCGGCGCTCTCGCGCGCCCAGGTATTCGCCGCCGGCCAGTATCCGGCCATCGGCCGGTTCAATCTCGGCACGCCCGATCCCAACGCCCCGGACGCCACGGTCCGGGTGCGGGGCATGGGGCTCCAGATATCGACTCCCGACGGCCAGGTGTGGCGCACGGCCATGATCGATGCGCCGTTCTTTCCGGTCTCGACCCCGAAGGCGTTCTACGGGTTGCTGGAGGCGTCGCACAGCAAGGATCCGGATGCGATGAAGAGTTTCATCGCCGCGAATCCCGAGTTCGCCGCGTTCGGTGAGTGGGCCAAGAACGCGCCTTGGACGGCGAGCTACGCGGAAGAGCCCTATAACGGCCTCAACGCCTTCCTCTTCGTCGATGGCTCCGGTGCCGAGCATGCGGTGCGCTGGTCGCTCCGCCCGCAGGCACCCATCGTGCCGATCACGCCGGAGGATCTCACCAAGCTCGGCCCCGACCATCTCGACCAGGAGATCACGGACCGGGTCGCCAAGGAACCGCAGCGCTGGACCCTGGTGGTGACCGTCGCCGATCCGGGCGATCCGACGTCCGATCCCAGCAAGGCATGGCCGGAAGGGCGCAAGACCGTCGAGGTGGGCACGCTCGTCGTGCAGCAGATCCAGGCCGAACGCGATGGCCCGTGCCGCGACATCAATTTCGACCCGACCTTCCTGCCGAACGGCATCACGGTGTCGGACGATCCCTTCCCGGCCGCGCGATCGTCCGCTTACGCGCGGTCCTACGCCCTGCGCACGGCCGAGGTTCAATATTATCCCTATCACCAGCAAACCGCGGCGGGGACCCAGCCATGAGCAGCGGCGGCGTGCGATTCACCGTTCTTCAGCGTTCGCTGCACTGGCTCATGGCGGCCTGCATCCTGGCGATGTTCTTCATCGGGGTCGGCATGGTGTCGACGGTCATGCCGAAATACATTCCCCTCCTGGCGACGCACAAGACGCTCGGCATGGCGATCCTCGTCCTCGCGCTGATCCGGCTGGTCGTGCGCCTCCGCTACGGCGCGCCGCGACTGCCGGCGGATCTGCCGGAGCCGATGAAGCTCGCGGCACATCTGTCCCATTACGCGCTCTATGCCCTCATGATCGCCATGCCGCTGATCGGCTGGGCGATGATGTCGGCCAGCGCCTATCCGATCGTGCTCTATGGCGGCATCCACCTTCCCGCCATCCTGCCCCAGAGCGACGCCGTGCGGACGATCCTCTGGAACGCGCACCACTACCTGGCGTTCGCCTTCTTCGCGCTGGTGCTGCTGCACCTCGCCGCCGCGCTCTTCCATGCGCTGGTCCGGCGGGACGGCGTCTTCCAGAGCATGGCGCCGGGGCCGTCCCACGATAAGGTTGCCGCGGCCGAGTGACGGACGGCGCTGCGGCCTGATCCGGCGCCCGGACAAAAGGAGCCCTCATTTCCCCCCCGCCGCTCCCAATGCTGCGGCCTTCTGCGCGCCTCGGCTTGGCATGAACCTCAACGCTATGCTTGAGTAGCAGCCCGGCGAATTGAAGTGCAGGCGAAGACAAGGTTGCGACGGCGGCAGGACCGCCGGCGCAGGGCCAACAACGCAACGGGGCAGGCGGGGCCATGATCGCAGACAGCGACATCATCTCGGCGGTGAACGCGCAGACCGGTGCCGCGGGCGAAGTCTTGCGCTTCGTGCATGCCCATCCCGAACTCGGCCACGAGGAGCATGTGTCGTCGGCGCATATCGCGGAGCGGCTCGCGCGCGGCGGTTTCCAGGTCGAGCGCGGCGTCGGCGGCATGGCCACGGCGTTTCGCGCCACCCTGACCGGCGCGCGGCCGGGCCGGTCGGTCGGCATCGTCGTGCTCTATGACGCCGTGCCCGCCGTCCGGGCGAACGGCAGCATCGAGGCCGTTCATTCCTGCGGACATGGACCGATCTCCGGCGGGACGACCGCCGCGGCCCTGGCTCTCGCCGGCCTGCGCGACCGTCTCGCCGGCAAGATCGTGCTGTTCGGCTGCCCCGCCGACGAGATCCATGCACCCGGCACGGTGGCGCGTGGCGGCGGCAAGGCGCTCTCGGCCGCGGCCGGTCTCTGGGACGGGATCGATGCGGCGCTCTATGCACATCCGGAGTTCATCAACACGGTCTCGAAGTCCTCGCTGTGGATGCGCCGGGATCAGGCCACCGTTTCGGGCTTGCGCTCCCTGCGCAAAGGGGTCGTGACGGAGCCGATGGCCGCCTTGCGCCGCCTGACCGCGGTCCTCGACCAGGTCGAGCCGGATCGCGTCATCGCCGAGGACGTGCATTTTCATGGCGACATCGAGGAGGGCGCCGGGCTGGTGCTGACCGCGACCTTCCTGATCTTCGCCGACGATGAAGCCGGTTTGGCCAAGGCCGCGCAGCCCTTGCGCCACGCCCTGACGGGCGCGCGATGGTCCGAGGGGCGCGTCGTCTGCGGCGTCCGGCCCGACGACCGCGTGACGGCGGCGGTCGCCCAGGCCTTCGCGGCGGCCGGGCGCGATTTCGTGAAGGACCCGCCACCCCTGCCCTTCGCCACCGACTTCGGCAACATCTCGCAGCGGGTCCCGGCCGCCCTCATCGGTATCGGCCGGCCGGGCGGGTGGGCGTTTCATACCGACGAAGGCGCCCGCCAGTTCGCGGGGCCCGACGGCGAAGAGGAAGCGCTCGGGATTGCGCGCGTCCTGGCACTCGCGGCTGCCCGCCTGAGCGAGCCGAAGTAGGAAGACATTCGGCCCATAGCCATCCGGGCTGAGGCAAGAAGTTGAGGGTGATCCTGCGGGAGCCCCGCATGAGGGTTTTGAGTCGAAGCAAGTCGCTGCGTCTCCGGCATGTCGGCTCGTGCTAGCCGCTTGCAACCTGAGTCCGGCACGGCGCGGTTTGACGACAGCCCGCACCTACGAGTGTCATGGGGCCGATCCCAGCTTCGGCCATTCGACATGCCATAGAGAGCCTCGTCCCTGACGTGACAACTCCGTCATTGCTGATGTTTCGCCAGCCAATCGCGAGCGAGTTGCTGCGCCTTCGATATGTCGGCAGGCGTCATCAGTGCGGCAAGCCGATCGCGGTTCTCGGACGCGTATTGATCGCCAAGAGCCGTGGCAAGATTGAACCACATATGCGCCTGCACATAGTCTTGTGTTACACCTTGGCCCTTCTCATACATCGTGCCAAGGCTGTTTTGAGCTGCGGCATTCCCCTGTTCGGCCGCTTTGCGAAACCAGTTCACCGCCTCCGAATAGTCCTGTTGGACGCCCTGGCCGTTTCCGTACAGGACACCGAGGCCATATTGGGCGAGGACTACGCCCTGCTCGGCGGCTTGCCGAAACCATTTTGCGGCCTCGGCGTAGTCCTTTTGAACGCCGTGGCCCTGGTCATAGATGAAGCCGAGGTTGAACTGAGCACCCGCATTGCCCTGCTCGGCGGCCTTGCGATACCACCTTTCCGCCTCGGCGTAGTTTCGAGGAACGCCATGGCCTTGGTCGTAGATGATGCCGAGGTAGAACTGAGCGATGGAAATGCCCTGATTCGCGGCCTTGCGGAACCACTTTGCGGCCTCGGCATAGTCTTGATGAACGCCGTGACCCTGGTCGTAGAGGATGCCGAGATTGAACTGGGCGAGGGCATTGCCCCGCTCGGCGGCCTTGCGATACCACCTTGCGGCCTCGGTATAGTCTCGAGGAACGCCGTGGCCTCGGTCGTAGAGGATGCCAAGGTTGAGTTGGGCTTCGACAACGCCCTGTTGGGCCGCAAGCCAATACCACTTCGCGGCCTCCGCATTGTTCTGCGAGACACCTCGGCCCAAGTCGTTCATGGCGCCGAAATAGAACTGAGCGTCCGCGTCGCCTTGGCTGGCGGCGCTGCGAAACCAGTTTGCGGCCTCCGCGTAATCTTGCGAGACGCCTCGGCCCAAATAGAGCATGACGCCGAGATTGTATTCAGCGGGGGCATAGCCCTGCTCGGCGGCTTTTCGATACCACTTGGCGGCCTCGGCATCGTCCTGCGGCACGGCATGGCCGACGGCATATAGAAAGCCCAGGGCTTCCTGGGCCGCGGCATTCCCCGCTTCGGCAAGCGGTTTCAACAATTGAGATGCCGTCTTGCTGTCGCCTCGTTGAAGCGCGGACCAGGCATCAGCGAGGTCATCCGCGAGCAACGTAACATGCGCTCCCAGGAGCAGGACCAGGGCGGCGAAGATCCGGAGAACCTGGCGCAGGGGGTTCGCCAATTCGCTCTGAGCAAAAGCCACTCGATGCCGAAGGGGCGGATTATCCATTGCTTCGAGCCCAACCGGAAGATGCCAACCGACAGCGAGGCGACCCCGTTTCCGAGATTCTGCCTGAGATATTGCGCGGCCAAGTCAGTGAAGCCCTGACCGCAATCACGGGCCAATGCCGTCCGAACCGCCCGATCAGGCCACACAGGTTGCACTATGAACGGGCTGTGTCTTCCGCTGGTGCCCGTGAGCCGCCTGTGCCGTTCCGAACTGCCGTGATCTACCTGGACTGCGAGACACTCATCGCGGGCGCCTTCCTCATCCGACATTCGCCGGACAGTTGGCCCATGACGCTGAGATTGCTACCGAAGCACAGCCTTCGCAAGGGAGCGTTCGGAAATGCCTGTCGAACGTCTCCCGACTCTTCAACCACAGGCTTCACATCTCAAGAGTAAACCAAGGCGCTGTGGCTCACCTCGATCGCGGGCAAGCGGTCCTTGTCGATCCAGTAGTCGTGGCTGTGCTGCCATTCCGGCTTGTCGCCGCATCTCGGCATAGGCAGCTGGAGGCTGCGCAGGATGTAGTTGGGATTGAAGTTCTCCGGCTCGATCCAGGGCCTGATGCGCATATCCCTGTCCTCCGGCCGGAGCGTCGGAACGACCTTCTCGAACCCCTTCTCATCCATGTAGCCGAGCAGGCGGCAGACGAAGTCGGCGATCAGGTCGACGCGCAAGGTCCAGCTCGACCGGATATAGCCGAACACCCACGCCATGTTGGGCACGCCGGTGAACATCATGCCGTGGAAGCCGACTGTCTCCGAAAAATCCAGCGGCCTGCCATCGACCGCGAACTCGATATCGCCGAAGACGCAGATATTTAAACCCGTGGCCGCCACGACGATATCGGCGGCAAGCACGCGGCCGGACTTGAGGACGATGCCGGTCTCGGTGAAGCTGTCGATCTCGTCGGTCACCACCGAAGCCTGGCCGGCGCGGATCGCCTTCAACAGATCGCCTTCCGGAATGACAGCCAGCCGCTGCCGCCAGGGGCGGTAGCGGGGCGTGAAATGGGTATCGACGTCATAGTCCTCGCCCAGATGGGCGCGGATGACGCTCAGGAGCTCAGCCTTGACGACCTCCGGTTCGGCGAAGGTCCGGCGCTCGAACTCGGCATCGTCGTGAAGGATCTTCTGCCGGACGATCTCGTGGATCCATTCCTCCTTGATCTTCAGCCGCCGCAGCTCGTCGGCCAGCGGAATCGCGTTGCTGCTAGCATGAAAATAGGTCGGCGAACGCTGCAGCATGGTGATATGGCGGCAGTCGGGTGCCATGGCGGGGATGATCGTTGCGGCGGTCGCGCCCGAGCCGATGACGACGACATTCTTCCTCCGGTAGTCGAGATCCTCGGGCCAGTTCTGCGGATGGACGATCGGGCCCTGGAATCGCTCCATGCCGCTCCATTTCGGCATGTGGCCTTCCGCGTGATTGTAGTAGCCCTGGCACATCCACAGGAACTTCGCGGTGAACGTGACGGTCTCGCCTGCGTCGCCACGTCGACAGGTCACCGTCCACCGGTTGCTCTCGCTCGACCAACGGGCGGCCGAGACCGCGTGTCGATAGCGGATGCGGGATCCCAGCCCGTTCTCGTCGATGACCTCGCCCATATAGGCCAGGATCCTGTCCGCCGTCGCGATCGGCGGGCCGATCCACGGCTTGAAGCGATAGCCGAAGGTGTAGAGGTCGCTGTCGGACCGGATTCCGGGGAAGCGGTGGGTGCGCCAGGTCCCGCCGAAACTCTCCTGGGCCTCGAGAATGACGAACGTCGTCGAAGGACATTGCTGCGTCAGGTGGTAGGCAGCGCCGATCCCCGAGATGCCGGCGCCGATGATGAGCACATCGCAGGTCTCGACGTTTCGAGCGGTCGAGGTCTCGATCTCAGTCCGACCGTCCATGGGCGTGCCGCCTCCTCGGCGAAAATCACGACAGATCAGCTGGCGTGCGCGGAAGAGCCGTAGGTTCCGGAAGCGCTATGGCGCTTCCTCAGGACCTACAAACCGCGCATGGCTCCCCGATCTGGTCTCAGCATAGGTCCCGGTTCTCTCGCGTGGCAAGGCGCAGCCGGAGTGCCGTGATTCGAGACCTCCTGCCTCTGCGGTCCGTCCAGACCCGATGGCTGCGCGCGCCCTCGGCGTCCCTGGAAGCCCGGGGCCCGCGGGATCAGAAGCTGAAGGGGATCCTGAAATACAGAATGCCGCCTTCGTCCCGGCTCCCCAGCGAGAGCCCCATGGGATCCTCTTTCTCCTGGGGAATTTCCATCAAGCGCATATGGAGTTCGTGGCGCTTCACCGCCTCGCATTCGTTCTCCGTCAAGAGCGGCGGCCCGGCTTCCGGCGGCGTCGGTTGATCGGGCTGCGGGATGGCACCATCTATCCTGGACGGCTCATCGAGCAAGCCGATGCAAGGCCGCCTCTCATCCGCCGCATAGGCGGAGAGGGCCAGGAACGTTGCAAGAATTCCAATGATAACGATACGTCGCACGGAAACCGCCCGGAACCGGCTCGTCGGAGCACGGCTTACCTCATGCCAGCCTGTCACGCCTCAGCTTTGCGAGAGTACCGGCGTGGCGATGTCGATCATTGATGCAGGTCAAACGGTCGGCAAAAAGAACCGTGAAGCCGGCTTGGCGGATCGATCGCTGTTGGATGGTATCCAGGCCGGCGCCCCTGGTTCGCAGGCACTATCGCCCCTTCGGTCGCCGCATGGGCGCGATCGCGCGCGTGGAGGGATTGACGACGCGATCGATAGAAGCGCCCGCGCATCCCGTGCTAGGATCGAGTCCCGACGACCCCTCACATAACCGTCGCCGAGCCGCGCAACTCGGAAGCGTGCCCCGGGCGGCGACCGACAGCCGCAAATCCGGAAGCAGGATCATGACCACCGATCCCCTCGACGCCTATTGGTCCCGAAATTTCACCTGGGGCGTCTCTACCTCGAGCTACCAGATCGAGGGCGCCGCCAAGGAAGACGGTCGCGGCCCCAGTATCTGGGACACGCGCTGCCTGATGAAGGGCCGCGTCGCCAATGGCGACACGGGCGATGTCGCCTGCGATCACTATCATCGTTACAAGGAAGACATCGCGCTGATGAAGGAGATCGGCGTCGGCGCCTATCGGTTCTCGGTCGCCTGGCCGCGCCTTTTGCCGCGCGGGCGCGGCGCGGCGAACGCAGCCGGCCTCGATTTCTACGATCGGCTGATCGACGCCTTGCTGGCGGCCGGCGTCGAACCCTGGCTCTGTCTTTATCATTGGGACCTCCCGCAGGCGCTCGACGATCTTGGCGGCTGGACCAACCGGGAGTGCGCCGGCTGGTTCGCGGACTATGCGACGCTCGTCGCGCGCCGCTATGGCGACCGCGTCAAACGCTTCGCGACCTTCAATGAGTTCTCGGTCTTCACCCTGTTCGGCTATGCCATTGATTGGGGCGCGCCCGGCATCACCGACCGGCAGGCCCACCTCAAGGCCATTCATCACACCAACCTGGCTCACGGTCTCGGCGTCGAGACGATCCGCACGCTGGTGCCCGGAGCCTCGATCGGCGCGATCCATAACCGGCAGCGGATCCTGCCCGAAACGGACACGCCCGAGAACCGGACCGCCGCGGCACTGCTGGATGCCCATTGGAACACGGCCTTTCCCGATCCGCAGATCCGGGGCCATTATCCGGCGCTCCTGGCCGATGCGATCGAACCTTATGTCGAGGCCGGCGACATGGCGCGTATCTGCCGCCCGATCGACTGGTTCGGCCTCAACCATTACGGGCCGATCTTCGCCAAGGCGGAACCCAAGGCGATCTGGGGCTACGCCTGGGGCAAGACGCCGGACGAGGCGCCGAAATCGGATATCGGCTGGCCGGTCTTTCCGCAGCTCTTCCGCGACGAGCTGATCGAGATCACGCGGCGCTATCGCCTGCCGATCTATGTGACCGAGAACGGCGCCGGTGGCGAGGATCGTCCGGACGCGAAGGGCGGCTACGAGGACAAGAGCCGCATCGCCTATCTTCAAGCCCATATCGGCGCCATGCATGAGGCGATCGAGGCGGGCGCCGATGTCGGCGGCTATTTCGTCTGGTCCCTGCTCGACAATTTCGAGTGGGGCTCGGGCTACAGCGTCCGCTTCGGGCTGGTGCATGTCGATTTCGCCACCGGCAAGCGCACGCCCAAGGCATCCGCGCGCTGGTATGCCGGTCTGCTGCGCCGGGCGCGCGGTGGCTGAATCGGGCCCCTTTATGCCGAGGGGGCCTGCGTTTCCTCGACGACGGCGATCCCATCCAAGCGCTTCACGCTGAAGCGGCGCCCGAAGAAGCGCTCGTCGAGCGGCCGCTGGCTGTAGGCAACCACGGTTGCCTCGGAAAACTCCTCCCGCAGCAGCCGCATCATGTCGGCTTCGCCAGCCGCGTCGCAGGCTTCCATGGCGTCGGCCAGCAGGATCCAGTGGGGGCGGCGCAGCAACAGCCGGGCGAATCCCAACCGCGCCAGTTCGTGCGGCGGCAGCGTCTGTTCCCAGATCTCGGTCTTGTCCAATCGAGCGACGAGATGAGGCAGGCCGACCTGCTCGAGCGCCGCGCGAACTTGTCCCGGCTCGCAATCGCGCAGCCCCGCCGGCTGGCAGATCGCCTCCCGCAGCGTTCCCATGGGAAAGTAGGGTTGCGCCGGCATGTAGAGCAGCAGCGCGCTTTTCGGCAGCAGGACGCGGCCGGAACCCCAGGGCCAGAGCCCCAGGGCGGCCATCAGCAGATGCTGGATGGCATTCTGATCGCCCGAGAGAAACACGCGGTCCCCGCGCCGGATTTCGGCGTCGAACGGGCCGACGATCGGCTCGCTCTCCGGGTTGTTGACCGATACCGCCTCGAGGCGCAGGTCGGTCCCCTCGCCTGGCACAAGCTCGATCGTCGCGCGGCCGCGGCGACCCATGTCGGTCGCCCAGCGCCGGATCGCCTGATGCAGCGCCTGAACGCGCTCCACGGACGCCCGCCACTCCGCGACCACGGCGATGTTGTCGATCGGCCAGGAAAGAGCGCCGGTCATCTGCTGGAAGGCCTGGGCCGTCTGCATCAACGCGCCCAGCGTCACCGTGCCGGCAATGAACCGTGGCGCCACCACGAGAATGGGAAACACCTGGGGCAGCATCGACCAGCCCGTCGTGAAGAAGAAGAGGTGGGTGAGCGCCGTGGTCTGGCGGTCCCAGGCTGCGACCGCCCGACGGAAGAAGGCGCCGAACCGCTCGCGGACATCGCCCTCGCTGCGCACCAGCGCGATGGCCAGGGATTTCTCCCGGGCATCGGCGAGCCCGAAGCGGAAATCCGCCTCCGCCGACTGCCGCAGGTTGGCGGCACGCACCAGCGGGCGTCCCAGCAACAGCGCGATGGTGCTGCCGGTCGCGGAGAAGCCGATGGCCAGCCAGACGAGATAGCCAGGCAGCAGCAGCTCCGTGCTCCCCAGCGGAATCCGCGTCTGCCCCGACAGCTCCCACAGGATCGAGGTGAAGCTGATCAGAAGCAGCAGGCAGTAGAACAGCGTGTGCATCAGCTCGACGGCCCGCTCGGTGCTGACGCGGATATCCTCGGCGATCCGGCCGTCCGGGTTGTCATGCTCCCCCGGCAAATGCGTGATCAGATAGTGCCGCCCGTCGGCCATCCATTCGCCGATCAGCCGGCGGGTGAGCCAGTCGCGCCAGGCGATCTGGAGGCGCCGCTTGATGCGCAGATGGACCGTGACCACTGCGACATTGGCCGCCAGGATGGCGAAGAACGCGCCGATCAGCATCACGAAACGATGGAAGTTCCGCTGCTCCAGAGAATCGAAAAGCCGCTCGAACCAGAAATTGAGCGCGACGACCAGGATGACCTGTCCGCCGGTGAGAAGGACGAGGAATGCCGCGAGCGCTATGGCCCGCCATCTCTCCTCGCCGCTCCAGTACGGCAAGGCAAGGCGGGGCGAACTGGCCGAAAAGGACGAGCCAGTCGCGTAGATTCTCTCGAAAGGAGAGAAGGACCCCTCGCCCGCGCGCCATGACCTTCCTGCACACTCCCAGCTTCGGCGCAGCACCGCGCTACGGGTTCTTCCGACGACCTGCCCCGTGATTGGAAGCATTGCGCCGCGTTCTCCGGCGACGATAAGGCATGAGAGAACGCCTTGGGCCACGTCAAAAGGGGACCGATCGATCGAACAGCCTTCGCCCAGCATCACGGAAGCGCGACGTCGGCACAAGAGGGCGAGGGTCCTTCCCAAGGCATTCGCCAGCGACAATCCGGCGGGCTGACATGATCGAGGGGAGCCTGGGCCGCGGTGTGCCTCGCCCCCGAGGTGGCCTTCCCGCCGCGGCTCGACAATGCCGCCTGGGCGGGGACCTCGGCCGCCTTCGTCCGCCAGCCGAACCCGGGCGCATCGCTGCGCGGGTCCGATGCGCATTCCGGTGTTGTCAGGATTCTTTGCGCACGGGCGGCCGGATCGCACGAAGGGAGCGACCGCGATAGATGCCGCGGGCCGATGATACCAGCGCGTCGCCGCCGAGCAGCCACAGCGCGACCTTGATCCAGGCTTTCGCCATGTCCCAATAGAGTATCGGCGACATCCCGCCGACATGACTCCGATAGAGCCGAATCTGCTCCGCAATGCCTCGTGGCGCCCATTGCGGCCGGTTCGAGATTCCGCCCACCCGCATCCGGCAGACGACGAGATCGCCGATGTCCATCGGCTCCGCAAACATGAGTTCCCGCAGCAGGAAATCGAAGTCGCTGACAATCGAATAGCTCGTATCGAACCTGGCACCCCCCTCGAACAAGACGCGGCGATGAAAGACGCCCTGGTGCGGAAGGTTGAAACGACAGCTTCGGAAATCCCGCGCCGACCAGGACCGTCCCAGGATTTCCTGCACCCGCCCCGCGTCGTCGACCAGCAGAACCCGGCCATAGGCAATCCGGCAGTCTTGATCCGCGAGGGCGAGACGTGACACCGCGTCGGCAATGACGGTCGGGGATGCAAGCGCATCATCCGATCCGATGAAGAGAAGCCAGTCCCCTGTCGCCCGGACAACCGCCTTGTTCCATGCATCCGCAATGCCGCGATCCGGCTCGGAGAACCAGACGAGAGCCGCGCCGAAGGCTTCGCTGTAGCGGTGCAGGATTTCGGTCGAACCGTCGCTGGACGCCCCATCGGCCACGATCACTTCGATGTCCGTGAAGGTCTGGCCCGCGATGCTGTCAAGGCAGCGAGCGAGCACCGCGCCTCCGTTCAGACAAGCGATAACGATCGAGACCCGCATGGAGAGATATCACATCCGCTCGAAGGAGCGATCGCGAGGTATGCCCATAACCGCAGGCCGCCTGGCCTGACCCGTTCCGGGCCGGGCCGCCATAACCAAGGGGTCGCTTCGATCGGCGCAAGTCATCGGACTGTATTCCCGTCGTCACTGGTACCGGATCGATGATAGCGGGCAGGTCGCAACCGGTAAATCCAGCGTCCGCAGCCCTGTGTCCGGATTCTGGCGGCCGCCGGCCGACCGTGCTGCCCTTGCCGGGCGGGAGCATCGCCATTAGCGTGAGCCACGGGAGGGACCGCAATGCCGCCCTATCGGGAAATCGACGATCGACCCGCCGATATGGATTTCAGTGTCCTGATCTGCACCTACAACCGCGCCGAACTCCTCTCCGCCGCGCTCGAGCATATCGCGGCGCAGAGCGTCCCCACGGGTCTGCGATGGGAAGTCGTCGTCGTCGACAACAATTGCAGCGACCATACCGCCGATGTCGTCCGGCGCTTTGCTTCCGACCCGCGCATTCCCGCCTTGCGCTATGTCCAGGAGGGGCGGCAGGGCATCGCCTTTGCCCGCATGCGCTCCTTTCGCGAGGGCCGCGGCCATCTGATGGGCTGCGTGGATGACGATTGCCGGATCGCCCCCGACTGGATCGCGCAGGCGCTGGCGTTCGGCAGGAGCCATCCGCGCGCCGGAGCCTTCGGCGGGCGAAATCTCATCCTCTGGGAAAAGCCGCCCCCTGTCGTTGCCGAACTCTATGGCGAGAGCCTGGGCCGCCAGGATCTCGGCGATCTCGCCCTATGCCTCGCCCCCTCGGGTCGAACCTGCCTGGTCGGCGCAGGCCTGGTCGTCCGGCGCGCGGCACTGCTGGAGTCAGGCTGGCTCGAATCCCGGGTCCTGGTCGGCCGCTGCGGCGAAGAGCTCGGCGCGGGGGAGGACGCGGAGATCTATTTCCGCATCCGCAATGCGGGGTGGGAATGCTGGTACCTGCCCCATCTTCGGCTCGGGCATTTCATCCCCGAGCGGCGGACGACGCCGCACTATCTGCAGCGGCTGCATCGCGGCTTCGGCGAAGCGGAGGCCTTTCTCCTGACGCTGTCGCGGACGCCCGCCCCGACCCTCCGGGACCGCTTTTCCGCCGCAAGATGGTCACTCGCGGAGCTGGGCCGGGTGCTGGTGCGCTGGCCGCGCGGCTGGCTCGCCTACGAGAACGAGCGCCCGACCTGGGAAATCCGGATCCACTATGCCTGCGGCTGCCTCAAGGGCGCCCTTCGCTATTTGCTGTCGGTTCGCGCCTGATGAGGAAGACCGGGACGCCAGGGCCAGCGTCGGCGGCGGCGCGAGACGGCTTCGGCCGCGGCCGCCGGCCGCAGGTCGGCTCCGGCAAAGAGGCGCCGCACGGCGGACGGCAGCGCGTCGCGCAGGCTTTCGTCCAGATTGAACCGCGCATCGCCATAGTCGTGGCTATGGCCGCGCCGAAGATAGCAGATCGTGAGCATTGTCCGCGGCTCGTCGGTCTGGTTCGGCGTTCCCCGATGCAGCATGCCCGGATCGCGGATCAGCACGCTGCCGGGCTCCAGGACAATCCGGGTGGAGGGGAAATGCCGCGCGAACGCTTCCATCACCGGATTGGCACCGTCCTGCATGTCGTCGGAAAGTCCGTAGCGCGCGAGCATGGCCGGCTGCCAGAGATGCGTGCCCGTCGGCCAGACCTCCAGCGGCCCGTTGTCGAGGCCGCAGGGCGTCAAGGGGACATTGAGAATATAGGCGCAAGGCTCGGCCACGCCGGCCGCCGAAAGCTCGCGGTGCGGCGCCTGCAGCATCGATCCGCGAATGCAGCTGTCGCTCGATACGAACTTGCAGAAGAAATCCTTGCCGATCAGCTCTTCGAGCAGGGGCGTGATCAGCGGGTTGGCGAGCAACATCTCGCTGTCGAAGGGCGGGCGAAGCTTGGGGAAGATCCGCCAGCGCGCCGCCCGCTCCCAGAAGACCGCCCGCTCCTGCGCCGAGACCTGGTACCAGCTGTCGCCCTGCTTGCTTCGCACGCAGTCGGCGAAGATTCGCTGGAAGGCCGTGCCGGTCCGCGCCACGACTTCGGGCGGCAGAAGGTTCCGCAGCACGAGGCAGCCGGCAGTGTGCAGCAGCAGCGCCGCGCGGGAATGCTGCTCGGGCCGCAGCCGTCCCGCGACACGTTCCTCATCCGACACCGTGAGGGTCAACCCTTCCATTCCGCCGTTTCCGTTCGCGGCCCCGATGCGTCACTCTGGCATGCCGGAGCGACCCGGTGAAGGCGGTCCCCGGCGAGATCGATCTGTCGGTGGTGGTGACGCTGATGGACAGCCGCGGGCAGGTCGAAGAATGCCTGTCGAGCTGGACCCGAGGCCAGACCCTCGGCCGCGACCGCTACGAGGTCATCGTGGTGGCGTCCGGTCGGGAGCCCGAAATCGAGGCGGTGGCACGGGGCCTACTGACAACGGGCGACTCATTGCTGCGGTTCGAGGCGCCGAACGAGCTGGCGCTGCATGATTTCGGCGCGAGGAAGGCGCGCGGCCGATGGCTCCTCTTCACCGAAGCCCATTGTCAGGCCGATCCAGGCTGCCTGGCGGCCCTCCTGGCCTATCTGCAGACCCACGCGGACCGCTATGCCGGCGCCTGCATCCGGACGACCAGCGACGGCAGCGCCGATCCAATCGCCCGCCTCGAGGAACGATGGTACCAGGAGGGCTTCGCCGCCTGGTCGCAAGAAGCGGATTGGCGCAAATTCACAATTCGTGGGACGGCGGTGCTTCGCGAGGCCTACGCCAACGTCGGCGGCTTTAAAGTCGAGCATGGTTGTTTCGCGGAAGTCCTCCTGGCGGCCGAGCTCGACGCGGCCGGCTACCGGCTCGGCTACGCGCCGGCCGCCTCCGTCAAGCATTACAACTCCACCCGGATCGGCGAGCTTCTCGCTTATGTGCGGGAGTATCGCGAAGGCGAAGTGGCCTTTCGGTTCCGGAACGCTTCCGGAGGGCTCGGGCGCTATTTCGGCTGGAGCGGGTCCTGGCAGGAACAGAAGCCCGCCGATCGGGCGCGGGCACTCGCCTGTGCAGCCCGAAGCCTGTCGCGGGCCATGGTTCGTCCCTGGCGGCCGGGCGCGGCGGCGAAGGCCCGGGCTGCGCTGGATGCGCTGCTTCGGTTCCCGATCGACAGGCTGTCGGGGGGACGGGCCGGCCTGCTGCAGGCAGGTCTCGCCTATGCCGGAGCCCGCCTCGCCTTTGCGTGGCCTGGGGCCGATTTCGAGCGGCGCTATCGCCGCTACTGCAGGCTCTGGGATGCTGCCGGCGAGCTGGCCAGACGGCTTGCGCTGCGGCGGCAGAGTCTGAATGTGTCGTCAACGAGCCCAATGCCGACTTCGGCAACGCTCGATTATCGCCCCGGGGAAATGCCGTCCGACGGTCTGATCGGCTTTCATGCCCCCGAGCAGTTCGAGGGCCGGCGATTTCGCTGGAGCTCGCCCCTGGCGCTTATCCGGCTGAAGCTGCCCCCCGGCCCCTATTCAATTCGCCTGGATCTGGGAGGCCCCGGTGCGGGATTGGCATCTGAATTTGTCGATCTCTATCTCGATGGCCGCCTGTTGCGGCGCGAAGGTCGCGCCAAAGCTGCCCAAGGCCTCTATCTCGCCGGCCCCGGAGAGTTCCGGACCCGGCCGCCAGAGAACCTGATTCTCGTGAGCGGCCGTATCCGCGCCGGAAGCCCCGAGATTCGGGCGTTAGGCGTCCCGGTATTCGGAATCGAGTTCCTGCCGGCGACAGCTTCCGGTGCCATGGGCGAGACCGGTCGGGCACCCGAATGAGGACACATCACTCGGCGGATTGGGGCCTGGGAAGCTGAAACGTCCGGGACGCCGCTTGTTGCAGCCGATGCACTCGGTCCCGCAGAACATGGCGCAACAAATAGGGCCGGATGCCACGGGAGATTTCCTCTGCCGTGGGAACGACGCCGAAGCAGCGCTCGCGAATGCGGTGCATTTCGGCCTGGCCCATCGCCCAATTCGCCTGGGTCTTTTGCGCCGCATGCACGCGGAAGCAGCCGAGAAATCGCGGAACATGCCGGATCGTGAAGCCGGCGGCCTGGGCCCGGAGAAGAAAGTCCCAGTCGAGCGCGTAGGAGAACGACGTATCGAGGGGGCCGATGGCGCTCCAGACCCTGCGGCGCCAGAACAGCGTCTCCTGCGGGACATAGTCGACGAATTTCAGCGCCTCCGGATCGTGGGCCGGCAACAGCCAGCGCCCGATCTCGAAGCCGGCGCCATCGATCAGGAGCCGGTCGCCATAGACCATGTCGACGGTCGGATGGGCCGCGAAATAATCGGCCACATAGGCGAGCGACCCCGGCAAGAGCAGATCGTCGCTGTTGATCCACGCCATGATCTCGCCGGGAATGAGCGCGAAGCCACGATTGATGGCGTCCGCCTGGCCGGCATCCGGTCCGCTCGTCCAAGTGAGCCGATCGCCATGAGCCTCCAACGTCGACAGCGTTCCATCTTCCGAGCCCCCGTCCAGCACCATGTAGGCGAGGCGCGGATAACCCTGCCCCAGCACGCTGGCGAGCGTCTGGCCCAGGAACTGGTTCTGATTGAGCGTCGGCGTGACGATCGCGACGGCCGGCGCCGCCGCCGGCGACTGCTTCAAGCGATAGCCGGGCCCCGAAGGCAGCGGCCGCGGCCGATATTGCGGATCCAATCGACCGATGCCGGGCTGCAACAGGCGCCGCGCGGTTCTGCGAAGGAATCGCACGGGAAAGGCGAGCAGGCTGCGAGCGGTTCGGCGCCGCGGCCTCGCCATCGCCACCGACGCCTCCGCCGAAGCGCCGGAAAGACGCGAAGCCTCGACGAGCCGATTGCTCCCGCTTTCCGTCGATGGCGCGGCGTTTTCGAGGCTTTCGCTCATCGCTTGAGACTATCAGAACCCGTCATGACCCGGCCGCCAATATTGCGGGCCGGATTTCCGATGCCAGCCTGCGTCAAGTTCTCCGGATCTTCCAGGGGCGGCAGAGACCTCCTGGGTTGCCTCAGCTGCCATACATATGCACGCCCAGAATGTAGCGGGCGCCCCTGGTGACGGGCATCACCTCATGCAGGAGCGTGGCGGACCACACGACGGCGGTGCCGCGCTCGACCTCGTAATAGTGATCGCCATATTCGCGGAAGCGCAACGCCCCGCCTTCATAGTCGCCGGCATTGAGATTGATGGTCATGGTGAAGCGGCGATGCGCGGTTTCCTTGGTCGCGTTGTCGCGGTGGGGATGGAGCACCCCGCCCGACGCCGAATCGTAGCGGGCGATGCGGTAATCCTCGCGCTGGCCGACGCGCGTCTGGAACGCCTTGCGGATCTCGCGCGCGACGCGGCGGTTGAAACAGCGGTCGAGGAACTGCTGGACAGCCGGTTCGCGCACCACATACTCGGTGAGCTGGCCGTAGCTGCCGGCATGATCGACCTTGAAGTCGCCCGGTTCCTTGTCATGGCCTTCGCTGCGGAAGCCATCCGACTGCCACACCGTCACCGGCCGATGGAACAGCTCGACCAGCCGGGCGCAGTCGGTCTCCTCCAGCACCCGCGGCAGCAGCAGGATCGGCGCCTGCGCCTGCACGCGCAGCCCGCGCGGCGGGAAATTCGCGCGCAGCCAGGCGAGCGCGGCTTCGGCCAGCGCCGCGGCCGTGGCGGCGTGCAGGATGCGGGCGATCCGATGATTGCGATCGAGGATGACCGCGAGCGGCGCCGACGCAACGCCATAGCTCGCATGGATGTTGCCGTCGGGATCGCTCAGCAGCTTGAAGGACAGCCCCAGGGCCGCATGAAGCGCGCGGTTCGCCTCGGGGGCTTCCCGGCTGACGGCGAAGACGAGAGCGTCGAGCGCTGTGAAGTCCCCGCCCCGATCGCGAAAGGCGATCAGCGTCTCCTGGAGGGAACCGTCGCCAGGGGGACCGAAGAGCAGGACGAGCGGCCGGCCCATCACGAGATCCGCCCGGCTGAAGACGGGAGTGCCGGTTTCGTCCAGGGCCCCCACGGGCGGCGCGGGATCGCCCGCCTCGAGCGGCGGGATGCCGGGCGGCGAGGCCGGCGCGCGATTCAATGAACTTGCGGCATCCTCCAAGAGACACCTGTCCCAAATCGACTTGGTCCGGCAATCGGTGACGGCAGTGGAAATCGGCGCCGCCGGCGTCCGGCAGTCCGGCCACCCGTCGCGGCAATTTCTGCTGTGAATTATTTCTTACCGGCGTCCGCCGGACATCGCCCCTCGGGCGAAGATTGCTACCAAAGCCGGCCCTTCACAAGAGCGAGCCCTGGCCGGAGGACGTGTTCTCCCGAAAGAGTCTGGCCCCCCGCTCCGCGACCGCCGGGAAGATTCTTGCCGCGCCGGGGCGAGGCGGCCCGGTCCCCTATCTCCTTGTGCCGGCGCCACGAATGCCGCCACGGCGGTCGGAACCTGTCGCTCCGCCGGGCCGTTTACCGCTATGCTCCCTGCACACCACCGGCAAGGCATCCGAGGCCCATGACCGTCGCGGCCCGGCACATCTGGCGCATCCTCAGGTCGGCCACGGTCGGCTGGCACGAAGACCGCTGCCCCTCCATGGGGGCCGCCGTCGCCTATTACACGGCGTTCGCGCTGGTTCCGCTCCTGATCCTCGCCATCGGCGTCGCCGGCCTCTTCTTCAGCCGCGAAGCCGCCCAGGGGGCCATCCTCGCGGAGGTGAACGGCCTGATCGGGCAAAGCGCCGCCGCGGCCCTGCAGGCCCTGATCATGAGCGCCAGCGGGACGCGATCCGGCATCCTGACGGCGCTGATCGGGTTCGTCGCGCTGATCTTCGCCGCCACGGGAGCCGTCGGGGAGATCCAATCCGCGCTCAATGTCATCTGGAAGACGCCGCCGCTGAAGGACCGCGCGATCATGGTCCTGGTCCGCCGGCGGCTGCTCAGCCTGGCGCTGATCGCGGTGATGGGCTTTCTGCTGATGGCATCGCTGGCGGTGAGCGCGGTCCTCGCGGCCTCGAGCGCCTATCTCGCCAGCGTCTTTCCGATGCTGGACGCCCTGCTATGGGTCTTGAGCTTCGTCTTCTCGCTGATCGTGATGACGCTGCTCTTCGCCATGGTCTTCAAGATCCTGCCGGACGCGCCCATCGCCTGGCGCGATGTCTGGATCGGCGCGATAACGACGGCCTTGCTCTTCACCGTGGGCAAGTTCGTCATCGGCGTCTATATCGGCACCAGCAATTTCGCCGCGAGCTACGGCGCGGCGGGGGCCTTCGTCGTCATCCTGCTCTGGGTCAATTATACCGCGCAGATCCTGCTGTTCGGCGCCGAGATCACGCGCGCCCAGGCCGAGCATCTGGACGAGTGGCGTGCGCGCAAGGGCGCCCGGCCGCATCGTCCGGAAGGCTCGGGCGAGGAGATCCCGGCGCGCGCCAACCGGCCGCCGGGCCCGTGAGATTTCCCCCGGATTCGAGGCAGACGCCGTTCCTGCATTGCTTCTTTGAGATGGGCGACGGCGGTCGCCTCGCCTTCTTCCAGTTCCTCCCCGGGGCCACGGGGCCCGCGACCAACCTGCCGCCGGACGGGATCGACCATCATGTCGCGATGGCGGTGTCCGATTTCGACGACATCGCGACCTTGAAGACGCGATTCGACGTGCCGGAAATCGGGAATTGCGGCATCGATCACGGATTCTGCTATTCGCTCTATGTGCGCGGCTCGGACCGCATGCTGGTCGAGTTCGCCAGCGATGCGGAGAACGAGCTCGAGATCAACGAGGCGGCGGCCGCGGCCGCGCATGACGAGCTCGCGAAATGGAGCCGCAAGGACTATGCGGTCAACAATCTCAAGCGGGGCAGCCGGCGCTTCGCGCTGCCGACCTCGCCTCTCGATGAGATCCTCCAGGTGATCCGCGGCGATCGCGTGAAGCAGCCCCTCGGACGTCCGTGATCGTCCCGCGCCGGGGCGCTTTGCCATACCCGACCCGTCCGAAGGCTGCCGGGGTGTCCATCGGGAGAACCGGTGGACACCCTATCTTTCTGTCGGGGAAGGGCCCGAAGCCTAAGCGGCGCGTCGTGCGCCCGAGCGGGCGCTTCGGCTCCGTCGCCGCACCACGATCACCGGTGCCTTGACGACCGGCGCCGCAGGGATCGTCGCCATCATCCCGACGCGTCCCTCGAAGGGCACCAGTTTCTCGCCCGAGGATTCCAGCGCCGCCAGATGGCGGATGCGGATCTTCGTGACCCGCTCGACGCCGTCGCGCGAGACGCGCAGCAGGTCGCCTTCCTCCGTCAGCGTGGCCGTGCGGGCACCGCATTCCTGCGCCAGCGCCCCATGCGCGACGAGGTGATCCGCCTCGCCGTGAACGGGGATCGCGAATTGCGGGCGGATCAGCTCATACATGGTCTTGAGCTCGCCGCGCGAGGCATGGCCGGTGACATGAAGCGGCTTCTCGTCATCGAGGCCCATCAGCACCTCGACATGGCGCGCCCGGAACAGCTTCATCACCTCTTCGATCGCGGCCTCGTTGCCGGGAATGGCCCGGGCCGAGTGGATGACCGTATCGCCGGGACCGATCTCCGGCAGGCGCCAGCTTTCGCCGCGCGCCAGCTTGGCGAGGGCCGCGCGCTCCTCGCCCTGCGTGCCGGTGCAGACCAGCAGGATCTCATGCGGATCGAGACCCTTGAGATGGCGGCTGTCCGAGAGGATCGTGTGGCGATGGTCGAGCAGCCCGACCTCGGTTCCCGCCGCCTCCGCCTTCTCCAGCGAGCGGCCGGCGAGCGCCACCTTGCGGCCCGACATCTTGGCGGCATGGCAGATCGCCGTCAGCCGCGCCAGGTTGGTCGCGAAGCAAGAGATCGCGATCTTGCCGCGGCGCGTCCGGAACACCTCCGCCAGATTGGCCGCCACCTCGGATTCCGAGCTGATGCCGGCATCGCGCTCGGCATTGGTACTGTCGCAGAGCATGGCCAGCACGCCCCGGTCGCCGACGCGCCTCAGCCGCGCGAAGTCGGTCGGGTCGCCGAGCAGGGGATCGGGATCGAACTTCCAGTCGCCGGTGTGGAAGATCCGGCCGGCCCTGGTCTCGATCGCCATGGCGACGCATTCCGGCACCGAATGGGTGATGGGCACCGTCTCGATCGAGAAGGGCCCGACCTTGAAGCTGTCGCCGGGCTTGAAGATCTTGAATCTGGCTTTGCCTTGCGCGCCCTTCTCGGCCAGGCGGCCTTTGAGCAGCGTGGCGGCGAAGGGGGTCGCGAAGATCGGGCAGTCGATCCGCGGCCAGAGATGGTGGATGGCGCCGATATGGTCTTCATGCGCATGGGTGACAAGCAGGCCATCGAGGCGCGGCAGGACATCGCGCAGGGAGCGCGGGTCCGGCATGAAGGCGCCATTCTCGTCGGGACTCTTGACGAAGGCCGACCCCGCATCGACCAGGATCCAGCGGCCGGCATGGCCATAGAGGGTCCAGTTCATGCCGATACGGCCGACCCCGCCCACGGGACAGACGAGAATGCTGTCGTCCGTCGGCAGCGGAAACTTCTGCGGCAGAGGGGATTCTTTGAGAGGAGTCGGGGTCGAACCCCGGTTTTTCGTGACGTCGGTTCTTGAAGATCGCCGATCGTCCGAGGCGCCGATTTTGCGGGCGCCCGTGTTTTTACGTTGCATCTGCTCGTCGATATAGCGGTTAAGTGCCTGGAATTCAAGCCCTGCGGCCCCCGGAGCTGCCGGGTTTCAGGCAGAAACGCGCCTGCAAGAGGCCCCTAAGGACCGCGTTTCGCTAAGAAAAAGCGGAACCGGGCCGTGTTTTGTGGCGTTTTGCCGCAAAGAACGCGTGTGACGGCTTCATTTTACGGGCACACTCGGTCCCGCTGATGACTGGCCTCAGATCTCCAGCAGCGTTGGCTCGATCCACAAGACCCCCAAAAGGCGCGACCGGCGATGCGATTCCAGACCCTGCCCAACGACTGTCGCCCCGAATGATTGCGGGCGCCCGGCCACTCACCGCCTCACCCCCCTCGAGATCACAGAAAGTATCCCGGC
The DNA here is from genome assembly GCF_008728855.1 of Hypericibacter terrae. Taxonomy (GTDB): domain Bacteria; phylum Pseudomonadota; class Alphaproteobacteria; order Dongiales; family Dongiaceae; genus Hypericibacter; species Hypericibacter terrae. The sequence continues at coordinate 3,690,735 of NZ_CP042906.1, forward strand.
GTTCGGCTTAGCCCAGACGACGGATCATTCATCGATGAAGTTGTTCCGATGGGCGCTCGTCGCAGCGTCCCTTTCTGCCCTCAGCCTGCTCGTCCTGTGGACTCCAGCGCCGGCCCTGGCCGACGACAGCTGGTGGAAGTCGGGCTGGGCCGTCACCGGTTTCGGCGGCGTCCTCACCACGAACATGTCGAGCGACCTCTGGCTCAGGGGCCAGGTCGACTTCTCCGAGGACATCCTCTTCGGCGTCGGCCTGTCGAAGGTCTTGTACACCACCGGCGAGGATTTCAATTTCGAGTTCGAGCAGCAGGCGGTGAAGCATTTCCAGGGCCAGGACAATTGGGAGTTCAACAGCGTCCTGCTGCTGCGCTGGAACACCTTTCCCTGGGACTCCTTCATCGACACCTCGATCGCCGTCGGCGACGGCATCTCGGTCGCGTCCGAGACGCCGAAGCTCGAAGCCCAGCGCTACGGCTATGCCGAGGCCAGCGCCGTCCTGAATTTCGTCATGGCAGAGTTCACCTTCGCGCTGCCCTCGGCGCCGAATCCGGCGCTGGTGATGCGCATGCAGCACCGCTCCGGCGCCTTCGGCCTCATCAACGACACCTACGACGCCTCGACCGATTTCGTCTGGGGCTTGAAATACCGCTTCTAGCCGTGCCTGCGCGCCGCCGACCGTGAAAGCCGCCGCGTCGGGGGCGAGGAAAACGAGAGAGCGGCCTCCGGCCTTCAGGGCTCCCGCCCGATCCTGCCGGCGCCGTGACGTCGGAAGCGGCCGGCCTCAATAGACCGACGGGACATGCATCTCCTTCGGCACCGGCCCGCGGTGATAGTCGGGATTGCGGACCCGTTCCGGCAGGACGACCGGCGCATGCCGGACCTCGCCATAGGGGATCAGGCTCAGCAGGTGATGGATGCAGTTGAGGCGCGCGCGCTTCTTGTCGACCGCCTCGACCACCCACCAGGGGGCCTCGGGGATGTGGGTGCGCTCCAGCATCGCCTCCTTGGCCTTGGTGTATTGCTCCCAGCGCCGGCGCGATTCCAGATCCATGGGCGAGAGCTTCCACTGCTTGATCGGATCCTGGATACGCATCTGGAAGCGCAGATGCTGCTCCTCGTCGGTGATCGAGAACCAGTATTTGGCCAGGACGATGCCGGAGCGGATCAGCATCTTCTCGAACTCGGGCACGGTCCGGAAGAACTCCTCGACGTCGTTCTCGTCGCAGAAGCCCATCACCCGCTCGACGCCGGCGCGGTTGTACCAGCTGCGGTCGAACAGCACGATCTCGCCGCCGGCCGGCAGATGCGAGACATAGCGCTGGAAATACCACTGGCTGCGCTCGCGCTCGTTGGGCGCGGGCAAAGCCGCCACGCGGCAGACGCGCGGATTGAGGCGCTGGGTGATGCGCTTGATGACGCCGCCCTTGCCGGCCGCGTCGCGGCCCTCGAACAGCACGACGAGCTTCAGTTTCTGGTCCTGGACCCAGTCCTGCAGCTTCACCAGCTCGCTCTGGAGCCGGAACAGCTCCTTGAAATAGAGATGACGGTCGAGATCCGCGCCGTCGGCGCCGTTCGGTTCCGCACCCTCCGAGATGCCCTTCAGCAGCCGGTCCAGCCGGCCGTCGTCGAGCTCCATCTGCAGCTCTTCGTCGAAGCTGTCGTCGATCTCGTCCCGGATCCGCCGCCGCATCCCCTCGCCGTTCCCGGTTCCGTCCTGGCCCATCGTTCCCGCTCTCCCTCGCCCGACATGACGTCCCGCGCCCGGCCGCCGCCGGGCCGGGACGCCATCATGAAGGCGCCACATTGTCGATTGATGACAGCGCCGGCGCCGTGTTTCCGGATGCCCCCCGCGCATCCCACGGCTGTCCGGCTGACGACACTCGAGAAGAATCCCGTTGCCTCGCCTTCTTCCCTTCTCCCCTTGAGGGCAGGGCTATCGCATATGGCGAGCCGAGTGAGTTCCCTCCCCCAACTTTTGGGGGAGCGTTGGGGAGGGGGCTGCTCGGTGTCGGCCCCTTCGCATCCCGACGAGATCGTGGACCGAGTCATCCCCCTCCCTGCCCTCCCCCAAAAGTTGGGGGAGGGGAGAAGAGAGCAACAGGCAAGCTCGAAGAGACGGCGATCGGACGGCCCTGCGCCCATCTCGGGCGTCACTGGGCAGCGGGGATGCTCGGCGTGAAGGTCCAGGTCCAGCCGCCGCTCTTGCGGGTCATGAAGGTCTTGTCCGGGGAGACCCGGAGGTCGTCGGAATCGGGCAGCGGCATGCCCATCATGACCGGCGACGGGATGACGAAATCCTCGGGCCGGACCTTGCGGCTGCCCGGCACGGTGATGCGGCTGGCGGTGCAGTCCTGCGCGACCTCGACATCGGGATAGATCGTGAGCACCTCGAACTCGAGCGCCCCGCCCAGCCCCTCCTTGATCCCCTGCAGCTCGTAATGCTCGTACTCGCCCTTGAGCACCGGCGCCAGGCAGGAGGGCTCGAAGTCATGGAGATTGGCAACCGCGGATTTCGCGTTCTGGAAAGTCGGCGTCCCCACCAGCTTCGCCTCGGACAGCTTCCAGGTCAGGTCGATCACCACCTGGTCGGTCACATCGGCGCGCCCCGACCCGTTGCTGGCGATAGTGGTCTCGCCCTGGTAGTCGCCGACGATGTGGTACTGCACGACATCGGCGCTGCCCCAGCGCATCATGACGTCCATATCCATCTGCTGGGCGGTCGCCGGCACCGCCGAGAATGCCGTCAGGAAACCGAGCGCAATCGTCAGGCGGAGTGGCCGCATGGAGTCCTCATGAAAGAGCATCGAAGTGGGGAAAGCGGTCCCGGGCGCGATGACCCAGGTCATGGCCGCCATGAGGACTGTATGTCAAATGAGTAGAGATTGCTGCCGAAGATCGGGCCGCGGCCGGCCTCAGGTGAATTGCAGGCCGATCAGCGTCTCGATCTTGGCCCGGAGGGCCGGCGAGGAGATCGGCTTGTGGGCGATATCGGCCGCCCCCACCTGGCGCACGACATCGAGCAGGAGCTCGTTGCGCTCGGCGGTCAGGATCAGCACCGGGATATGGCGCTGGCGCAGATCGGCATCGCCGCGCAGCCGGTTGAGGAACCCGAGCCCGTCCATCCCCGCCATCACCAGGTCGCAGATGATGAGGTCGATCCAGGGCGTCTTGGGATCGGTCAGGAGATCGAGCGCCTGCTGCCCGTCCTCGGCCTCGAGCGTCTTGTGCATATGGATGGTGGCCAGCAGTTGCCTGACGATGCGGCGCATCGAGCGCTGGTCGTCGACGATCAGAGTGGTGAGCGCTTCCTGGGTGCGGCCGCGGGTCGGGACCTCGTCGAAGACGGGGGCGGCGGCGGGGCCGGGGGTCGGCGTGACGGTCGCTGGCATGTCGATACCGCAATTGAAATCGTCTCTCGATGAGACCTCTCGATTTTTAGGAATGCCCGCGGCGAATACAATTGAATCTTGTTGAGGAAAAATTCGCTCGAATTGGAGCGATCCGGACAGTCGCATGACGTCGTGAGGAAAATGCCGCAGCCCTCGCGGGTTGGAAGATTGTTGCGGCGCAAGGCCTTCGATGCTGCAGCGCGAGCGCTGCGACATCTGGGCACGGGCTATGATCGAACGATAACGGGATGAGAAAACCACGGCCCCTCCCCTTGCGGGAGGGGCGGCGAGCGTAGCGAGCAGGGAGGGGATGCCGGGTGCCAGCGAACCATGAGCCGTTTGAGCTTTCTGGGCAGGAGACATCGTCTACTGCCCCTCCCCCTACCCCCTCCCGCAAGGGGAGGGGGCTTGGAGTCTTTTTTCGCCCGCCGGCGGTGACTCAGTTATGCGTGAGCCAGTCCGGCAGCCGCATGCCCCAGGCACCCCAGCCCTGGTCGAAGTTGTGACGGCGCTCCTCGAGCTGCTGCGAGGAATTGTTGAGGACGCTGTATTGGAGGACGAAGGCCTCGAACTCCTGCGGCACGTTGTCGGCGTTGGTGGGCGTCGGGATCAGGCCGCGGCGCTCGACGCAGTGCGAGAGATAGCCCGCGATGTAGTCGATGGCGAGCGTGTCCTCCCAGGAGGAGCGCGTCTGGCCGTAGCGGCGTTGCTCGAGCGACAGCACATGCTCGGCCATGCCGCCCCCGAGCGCGAAGGCCCGCTGGCGGGGCGGCAAAGTCTCCAGCGCGCCGACATCGAAGGAGACGGTGCGGCTCGGGGAATCGTAGCCGATGAGGCCACGGCCGGGCGCGACCTTCGGGCTCTGGTAGTAGCCGAGCCCGCCCTTGCGCTTCAGGCAGTCATCCATGGCGGCCAGGATCCTGCGGATATCGGCGGTGAATTTGCCGGTGGGATCGGGGTCGGTGTCGGAGCGGTAGATCGACTTGCTGCCGTCGGGCGGCTGGTTGCTGGCGGTGTCGTAGCTGTCGCTCCCGCCATTGCCGCCGTTCGACGGGCCGTTATTGCCGGTGTTGTAACTGTCGCTGCCGCCACCGCCCGAGCCGCCGCCGGTCATGTGCGAGCAGTAGGTCTTGTTCCACCAGGCCTGCTGCTCGGCCGTCCATTCGGACAAGGCAGGGCAGCCGATGTTGGGGTCGCTGTCGTCGCTCTGCGTGTCGTACTGGTCGCTGACGGCCGGATCCTGCCTGGCCTCGGCGAGGACCTTCTTGTTGATCCAGCAGAGTGCCGTCTCGTTGAGGGCGCAGCGATCGGCGGCGCAACGCAGCAGGATGTCGGGGTGGCGCTGATAGAGATCGTCCTTCAGCGCCGACAGTTTGATGCGCACCGGCGGGCCGCCATAGATGCGGTCATATTTCGAGGTGTCCTCGCAAGGCCCGCCCTCCTCGCCGCCCGGAATATCGCCGGTCGAGAAGCTGTCGCCGCCGCTGGAGGCGCCGGGATCGCCCTGGGTCTGGTACTCGTCCTGGTAGACGCCGGAGCTGTTCTGGGCGTGGCCGTCCGAGGCGGCGAACGCGAGGCAGAGCAGCGCCGCGCCGAGAGCCGCGAGCCAAGGTGCGGCCACGCCCTTCGGCAATCGACGCCGTCGGCGATGATGACGATCCTGCTGCAAACCCGCCCCCTCAGAGCCGGCCCCCGCTGGGCAGGATTTTCCTCCTGTTTGCGCCAGACTGTCCAGCCGTCGAAGGGGCGGAGCAGTCGTTAACGAATCGAAAATATCGAAGCGTTAATTTCCCGGAATGCCGCCCGAGATCGACGCGCTCATCGCAAAGCCCCATCTGCTCATGGTCGTTCTGTTCGTCGGTGCCATCATCGGCATGGCCGTTGAACAGTTCTCGTCCAAGAAGCGTCGACAGGCGTGGCGCGAACGGAACCGTTGGCGCTGGGAGAACAAGGGCCGCGGAGCCCAGATTGCTGCCGGACCGTGGCTGCCGATGCAGGATCCGCTACCTTCGAAACAGCCCGACGCAGCCGACCAATTACGGATCGTCATGGGCGCGAACTTCTCGGCTCAGCCGCTTCTCAACAAGAGTGAAGCGCGGGTGTTCAAGGAACTGGACCGCATGGTCATTGCCTGCAACTCGACATGGCAGGTGATGGCCCAAGTTTCGCTCGGCGAAATCCTCCGCTGCAAGGATGCCGACGCCTATCGCTGCATCAACTCGAAACGAGTCGATCTACTGCTGGTGGATGGCGACTGCGAACCTCGGCACGCCATCGAATACCAGGGCGGGGCGCACCACCAGGGCACCGCTGCCGCGCGCGACGCAGTCAAGAAAGAAGCGCTGCGGCGCGCGGGCATCGGCTATCACGAGGTTGTGGCTGGCCAGACTACCCCGGCTGACCTCAAGCGGCTGGTCGAGAAATTGATCGTCGGTTCGACGTCAGCCAAATAGCGCCGATCGCTACCGGATGGACGAGACGCGAGGCGGCTCGGTGAGTGCCACGCGGCGAAGCGAGTAGAGCCCGGTCCGGCGTAACCGGGCGCGCCACAGTGCTCTACCGCAAGAAACTCAATCGCCGCCTGCGGAGTCTTTGGCCGACTCGAGAAGGAAGTTGGCTAGTAAGTTACGAGTCCGATCGCGCGGAAGAAATCTGCCGGACCGATCACCGATCCGTCGCGCAACACGCTTACGCCGCTATAAATGAAGGGAAGGTCAGGCAGCGTGCGGATGTCAGCGACAGCGGAGTGCCCGGCGCGCGCCACCTGTGTGAGCGTCCGAAAGATGCCCTCTTCTACGCCGAAGTACGTCGCGCCCGGGAGATCGAGCCGCAACGGATGGGTTCTGATGACGTAGCCCCCTTCTGCTTCAACGAAGTCTGGATTCTGCCGCTCCTTGGCGTAAATCCCGCCGACGAACCGCTTTCCCGCGAGCGGCCCAAAGCGGAATTCCCAAACGAACGCAGGAAACTGAATCTCCTCGGGGACCGTAAAGTCTCCCGCCAGAGCTGCGGCGAGGATCGGTTGCGAGAGCTTGGCCGTTATCTCGGCGTAATGCCGCATAATGATCACATCCCCGAGCGATGAGTCTTCTCCGAGCATGATGTTGCCTGGCGACATCGGATCTTCCGCGAATAGCTTCGATTGCACGCGCGCGCCGTCGGATTCTGCGGCGAGCCGGACAGCGACTATGTGGCCTTTGACGGATCGCAGATTGCCGGTGCCATCCTTGACCACTACCCGCTCGAATTGCTTGCGCCACGATGAGAACGCAGCGTTCTTGAAGGAAACCGATTCACGTCGGCACTTTGCCTCGGCGAGGAAAACCCTCGTGCGCGTTTCGGCACAGAAATAATCGGGTGTATCGCCCTTTGCGATCCGCTCGATCCGGTGTCCGGAGAATGTGGTCACCGGTTTGTCGAGCAGCGTGTGCATGTGCGCGAAGTAGGTGATGTTCAGATGCGTGTAGAGAAACCACCGGCAGAAAGCCTGCCCGAGATCGTTCGAGCGCGAAATACGAAACGCGAGCGACGTGCCGATGCCATCGCCTTTTAATCGAAGGTGCGAGTCCACGCAGAAGAAACTCAGGTGCTCGAAGTGTGCAGGATCGGGATCAGGCGGAGCGTGGCCGCGCGTGTCCAGGTAATAATGGTGAAACAGTGCGGCCATACCGACGGGTATATCGATGGCGGCGGTTCCGGATGATCGGTTCTGAAGAGAATACGGGATTGGTGCATACTTATTGAGTGCGAGCTTGATAATCTTTTCCATACTGTTCTGTCACGCAACATCGACCAGCGAATAGCTGGTGCTGCGCCCTCCTCCTTCGTCCTTCACCAGTATCCCGCGCTCCAGCAGATCGGTAATGTCGCGCAGTGCCGTGTCCGGCGAGCACTTCTCGATCTTTGCCCATTTCGATGATGTGAGCTTGCCCTCGAATCCGTTGAGCAGCCAGTTCAGCATGTCGCGCTGGCGCTCATTCAGGGGATCGCCGGCATGTTTGTCCCAGAAGCGCGCCTTCTTCAGCACGCCCGCAAGAATGCCTTCCGCGCCGTCGAACGCCCGCGACAGGCACGCAAGAAACCACATCAGCCACTCGGTGATGTCGAGCTCACCCTTCTGAGTCCTTTCGAGAATGTCGTAGTACGCTTTGCGCTCCTGCCGGATTTGCGCGGACATGCTGTAAAAGCGCTGCGGGCTCTGCTCCGAGCGCGCAAGCTGCAAGTCGGCGATGGCGCGCGCGATGCGCCCGTTGCCGTCATCGAACGGGTGAATGGTCACAAACCATAAGTGCGCAATGCCTGCCTTGAGGACGGGATCGATGCTCTGCTCGTCCTTGAACCATTTCAAGAACGCCTGCATGTCGCCAGCAACGCGCGCCGCCCTCGGCGCTTCATAGTGCACGTGTTCGCGCCCCACAGGCCCCGAGATCACCTGCATCGGCCCCGACTTGTCATCGCGCCACGCGCCGACCGTGATCCGGTGCATCCCGCTACGCCCTGTCGGGAACAGCGCCGCATGCCAGCCGAACAGCCGCTCATCGGTGAGCTCCTCGCTGTACTTCTGGGTCGCATCGAGCATCATCTCGACGACGCCCTCCACGTCGCGATCCGCCGGAACCAGCCCGCCGATATCCATGCCCAGACGCCGGGCGATGGAAGAGCGCACCTGGTCGCGGTCGAGGATTTCACCCTCGATCTCGCTGGACTTCATGACTTCCTCGGTCATGGTCTGGAGCGTTGCCTCGCTACGCAGGTCGAAGCCGAGCCCCTCCATGCGCCCGATCAGCCGCCCCTGACGGTGCCGCACGGCGGCAAGCGGCTCCGCCAGGACCTTGTGGTCCCAGCTTAACTCCGGCCAGTCCGGCAGTTCATGGATATAGGACATGATCTCCGCGCCTTCTGCGGTGATTATGCCCTCTATTCTCCGCACCGGTCAAGGACAATCTCCGCGCATCATGCGGAGATTATCACTACTATTCCCCGCAGATTTAGCGTGGGCGAGGAAATTGGGCGACTCCCGGCCTCTCAGCGCCGTTCTTGACTTACCATCCTTATTTTCGTATTCAATCGTAAATACGTATTTCCGCATAGGAGACCAAAATGCCTCAGATTACGATCGACAGCACGACATACGAGCGGCTTCAGCGCCACGCCAAGCCGTTCGTCGATACCCCGGACACGGTGATCAACCTTGCCCTCGACGCGCTCGATCGGTTGTCCGCACGCCCTGCCGCTTCAAGCGGCGCGGCAGCCGAGTCCGAGCGGCGGATCGACCCGCGCCTCCTACCCAGTCTGACACACACGAAGGTGCTGGATGCATCGATTGGCGGAGAGCTGATCCCGAAGGCGAACTGGAATTTGCTGCTGGATGAAATTCTGCGCCGCGCGATGAAACGCCTCGGCCGTTTTGAGGACCTGCGCAAACTCTGCCCCGTGAACATGGTCAAGGGGCGCAAGGAGGATGAAGGCTACAGCTACCTTCCCGACATCGATCTGTCGGTGCAGGGCCAGGACGCGAACGCAGCCTGCCGGACGGTGGTGACGGCGGCGCAGGGGCTCGGGATCGCGCTCGATATCGGTTTCATGTGGCGTCCCAAGGAAGGGGCGACGCACCCCGGCGAACGGGCGCGGATCCGGATTTCGCCTCAGGCCGGGGCCGCTCCCGAGAGACAGACGGCGGCATGATCGATATCACTCAGACCGTCGGGATATTGGCGTATGGCTCGCTGATCGACGACCCCGGCGAGGAAATAGCCGGCGCCATCATCCGCATGACGGCAGACATTCTCACGCCCTTCAGCATTGAATTCGCGCGGCGGAGCCGAAGCCGCGGCGGCGCGTGCCAGACGGCGGCAGTCCCGTCCTGGGCCGGGTTGGAGTCCGCGTTTGGCCACGTATGTAGCGCCGCCCCCGGTCGCGAGGGATATGATGTTTCATCTGCCTGGGGTCTCTGCGTCTTCTTACCTGGCAATGGATAAGTCGCTAGCGACCTCCATCAACGGAAGACATGGAGTCGATGCCAGTCGAGATAGGGACCATGCGATGGGACTAAGGCTTTGACTGCCGCTGGAACGTGGAGCCCCAGGACCACCCGCGCTGCCTCATCGAGGCGCTCCGAGACCAGCACCATACCGTCCACCGCCACGCCAATCAGGCCGGCGTCGAAGGCCGCATCAAGATGCGCGGCAAGCAGCAGGCCGTTATAGACGTCGAGCCGCTCGGCGTCGCTCTCGCATTTGGCCCAAGGCTTGGCATGACTGGCGCGCAAGAGCTCAGGCACGGCGAGGCCCGTGATGGCGCAACAGCCGCGCCAGTAATCCATCAGGGCGCCGCGATAGACATCCTGCCCGACGCGCTGGATCACCAAGCGCTCGGCCTCTGTGCTTCGCGGCAGATTGCGGGTCTCTGATTCGAACCGGCGCAGCGGCGCTTCGGGCAAGGAACGCGCCAGGCGCCAGATGTCGCGGACGAGATCGTGCAGCGGTGCCGTATCGTCAACGACAAAGGTTTGAAACCCAACCGGCGAGGGCGGCACAGCGTCCACGGGCCAGCGTGACCAGCGCCGGGCAAGATCGGCCACAACCCCGGCATGATCGGTCGCCACCAGGTATTGGCCTGCGGCCGTGGTGAGGCGGAGCGCAGCCGGCGCGCCCAGGCTTTCGAAAGCGAGCCAGCCATCATGCTCGCCGCGCGCAATGCCGAAGCCCTCATCGACGGCGGCCTTCTCCAGGCGGATCCGATCGAAGGCGGCGAGGGTCATGACCTGGCGCGCCGGCGGCCGCGCTTGGCGCCCTTTGCGGAATTATGCTCGCGACACATTAGCGCCGCATTGTCGAGCGCGCTCCGCCCACCCTTGCTGTGTGGGTTGATGTGGTCGATCGTGAAGTCGTCCCAGGTCAGTTTCTTTCCGCAAGTTTTGCAAGTCCTGTTTGTGGCGTTATTCCAGATGATGCGGCGCTGCTCGGAGGTGAAACCGCGCTGGGCGTCCTTGCGGGCGAACAGACTTCCCAGGATGCCGCGCAGCATATCCTCGCGCTTGCGGCGCTGGGACACATCGTCGGTCATCTGGGACACCGTCAGGAGGTATTCCCGATAAAGCTCCTGATGCGGGCCGGCGCCCTGCGCCTTGCGCTGCCGTTCCCGCATCTCGTCCACTTTGCTTCCGAAGCTCTGCAGCAGGTCCCAGGCCAGCCTGTTGCGCCGCTTGTCGGTCAGGATCATATGCTCCGCCTCGAACTTGCCGATGAGGACGGCGAGCGAGTAGAAGTCGTTGGCCTGCCGGAAGCGGCTCGATTTCAGGTGCGGGAACATCCTGCCGACGCGGTTGAGCGTCGTGGTCACCAGCCGCACCGCCTTCTGGATTTGCCGGCCGTCGAAAGATTCGGTGGCCATGACGCGATCCAGTGCCGTGCGGCGGTTCAATACGTCGCCCTGGTGCAGGGAAAGCATCAGCTCGCAGATCAGCTCGACATGCTTCATCCGGCTGAGCTGTCCCGCGCTCAGGATGCCATGGCGCCTGAAATAGGGCTCGAACTTCCCAGCCACCTTGGCCGCCGCCTTGAGGAAGGGGCTCCGGTAGTATTTGGCGTGGCGCTGCTCCTGGCGGGTCAGCGCCTTGCCGGTCGAGTTGATGCGGACGAAGACGTCGATGATGTCGCCGATATCGCCGTCGACCTCGATCACCGGCAGCTCGTAGCCGGTAATCCGGTGCTGGAGCTGCTTTCGTTTCAGCAGGGGCCAGTCGACGGCCTGGACAGGGCCGCCCTCGTCGAGTGCGGCTCGTGCTTCAAAACGCGGCCTCATGGCGCCTGTGAACATGAAGATCGACTCCAGCCGCTGCTTGCCGTCGATGACGTCGTACACCAGCCTGCCGCCTTCCTGCCGCTTGTAGAGGAAGATCGCCGGCAGCGGATAGTTGCGCAGGATGCTCTCGATCAGCTTGGCGCGGTCCCGTGGGCTCCAGACGGATTGCCGCTGAAAGCCGGGCTCGAGGTTCAGGTGATCGTCCTCATAGAGGTTGACGAGATCGAGAACGCTCTTGGTCGTCGTCTTGTGGGTCAGTCCCCCCTTGGTCAGCATGTCCTCTCCCCTTGACTGCCTTCCTCTTCAGATGGTGCCCAGCCGATCCCAGGCTTCGAGGACCAGACGGCGGGTGCGGTATTCTCCGAACTGAGCTTCCTCGTTCTTCTTCAGCACGCGGAAAGTCTCGGAGGGATAGTCCGGTCCCTTCACGTCGGCGGGATCGAGGATGTAGCGCAGCTCGTCCCGGCTGAGTCCGTATTTGCGCGCGAAGAAGGCGTCGAGCTCGGCGCGCAGCAGCGCGCGGCGGTCTTCGTCCCAGGGGAATGGCTTGCCCTCGTAGCCGAGATCCTCGGCCCAGGGGCGCATGGCGCGGCTGGTGTAGGTGAGTTTGAGGATGCGAGAGGCGACGAAATCAACATCCCGCGCTTCAAACTTGGACGGCTGGATGACTGCGAACTGCTTAAGGTAGCTGTATGTGAGGTGAGTGCCGCCGATTGATAACCTCGCGATATAATCGAACGTAAGTGACGTCCACATCGCAAGCGACGCCGCGGCAAGCTTTGGAGACACCTTGAGATAGAGGAGCGGAAGCGTGTGACCGACTCCCACCTTCGGAAACACGCTGGCAATCACTGTCCGCTCGTCGGTTGAGCGGCAGATGTCGCGCCAACCCATAAGCCAGTGAGGCTGCTTCCTGCCCATCAAGGCCTCAACGAGGTCAAGCGGATCATGCGGCGCCCCGGCAAGGAAGTCGAGATCATCGGCATCGAGCGGGGTCTCGCGTTGTGCTTCCCTGCCGGCCTTTTCAGTCTTCGGATTTTTGAGAAATCGTTCTGGCGACGCGCCCAGCGCCGCGTGCCAGTCGTGCCGCCGCCCCAGGATGTGCATGAGGTCGGCTTCCCGCGCCGGGCGTCCCTCGATTGCCGGCAAGGCACCCGCCAGCCATTCCGCCAACGTCTTCAGGCAGCGGTCCGGATCTTTGCCGCGATAGGCGCGCTTGAGGCTGGCCGGCAGCCGCGCCGCGCGCAGCTTCACCTCCGCCTCCGGCACCCAATAGCGGGGAGTCGGCTCGAAGCCGGGATCCTGCTTCTCCGCCAAGATCACGTCGCAAGCGCTGTCGTCGCCCGCCTCGCCCTCCGGATAGGTTGCCCAGCGATGATCGAAGTGATGGATCATCTTGGCCTCATAGAGTGGCACCCGGCGCTCGAGGCCCGCCCTGCTCTCCCGCGCCCAGTTGACGCCGTCGCGGGACCAGCCGCCCGCTTCGAGCTGCCGGACGCCGGTGAACAGATCGGAGTCGCCGGACATATCGAACATGCGCTGAAACGAGATGCCCCAGGGATTGCTGTCGCCGTCCGGATCATCCGGTCGCTCCTCGATCAGGACCGGCGTGCTCTGATGGATCCTGGCGGCCAGATCGGCATCCGCCCGGGATCGAAAGATCGGCGCGGTTCTGGTGTTGGGATTGAGCAGCCTGATCTGCGGGGCGGTTAGATCGAAGAAGCGTTCTTTCTCGTCAAGCTCCGACGTCTGCCTAATAAAGCAGACGAACTGGGCAGGCCGATTACTTGTACCCCCGCGTCCCAGGACCGTGAGAAGGCAGAATTTGAACCGGGCATGGCCGATACGGTCGAAGAACCCCATGCCCGTCTGGAAATCGAACAAACTGATCAGCCGGGAATTCTCGACCAGATCGCCAAAGAAGGCAGACGTGGAGCTGTCGGTTGCGATTCCGGTCGGAACGATCGCACCGGCGCGCCCCTCGCCCCGCGCCAGACGCGAGAAATGCTCGGCGAACAGCGCATAGGTGTTGACGTCGCCTGTGCCGGTGAGGGGATAACGCCCCGAGTTTCGCGCATATTCGGAGGCGGCCTCGGCGCTGCGCTTCGCGAACTGGAAATCGGCGTAGAGTCGCCCTTCGGGGGAATCTGCCGGCGCCTTCGCGAGTACCGCGATGAGCCGGGTTCGCGCCGCTTTGTTCTGCGCATTGGCGATCTCGGGCGAGCGCGCGGCGAAAAATTCCTGCTCCTGGAGCTTGATGCGCTCCCAGGGTGGATTTCCGATGACCGCGTCGAACCCGCCCCTGGCGAAGACCTGGGGAAACTCGAGCGGCCAATGGAAAGCGCCGACGCGCTGCGCGATGTCGTCCGCCGCGGCGACCAACGGTCCGTAGGGCGTCTCCCCGCGAGCAGCTGCCCAGACATGGTCGGTCAGCGGCATGGTGGGCCGCGCCAGCTCCGCTCGGCCCGGCACCTGCCCGGCCTTCGGCGCGAAGAAGGCGCCGACATAGCAGTCGCAGGCGGTCTTGAGATTGAACCAGGTCTTTCCGCCATGGAGCTTCTCGAAGGCGGCGCGCTTGGCGGCGATCTCCTCCAGCGTGTCTTCCGGCAAATCGATCAGCGCGCGGGCGGCGTCGATCAGATCAGCCGGCGGCTTCAGCTCGCTCAGCAGGCCCGTGGCACCCTTGCCCTCGCGCTGCTCGCGATTGAAACGGGCATAAGTCCCAGCCACCTCCTTGTCGTCGCCGGCCAGCGGCTCGTAGGCCTCGTCCGGAATGCCAGCACGCAACATCCCGAGATCGAACACCCCGATGAGACTGTCGCCGCAGCGGATATGGCTGTCGAGGAAGGTCAGCGGCTTGCCGGGCTCCAGCGCCTCGATCCAGAGCGCCACCTTGCAGAGTTCGACCGCCATGGGATTGCGGTCGACGCCATAGATGCAGTGTGCGACCACGTCGCGGAGCGCATGCTGGAACTCGGTCTGGGCGATGGCGCCGGGGCTGCGTAGCCTGGCGATGCGTGCGGCGGCGCGGCGGGCGGCGCCGAGCAGGAAATGGCCGGAGCCGCAGGCAGGATCGAGGATCGCGAGCTTCAATATCTCGCTGGCCGCGTCTTGCGGGTTGCGCGCCTCGGCGGCATCCAGGACCGGGTCCAGCGCGGAATCCAGCAACAGCTTCACCAGCGCGTCGGGCGTGTAGTAGCTGCCGCTGGTCTTGCGGAGGTTGCCCTTGGTCTCGTCGCCTTCGGCGAAGCGGAAGCTGCGAGTGCCGGCCTCGGCCCGCGGTGTCAGCTCCAGCAGGCTTTCATAGACCGAGCCCAGCTCCTCGGTCTCCATGTCGCGCCAGTTGACCCGGGTCAGCGGCTGGCCCTCGGGGTGGAACCAGGCCAGCCGAAAGACCGCCGCCAGCAGGCGCCGGTTCTCGATGTGCGCCTTTTCGAGATGGGGCAGAGCGCCCGGGGCGAAGAGACCGCCCAGGGCGGGCAGGCCGAGCCGGGCCTCGCCACGAGCAAGGCCCCTGAAGCCCGCCTTCAGCCCCTCCCACGCGTCGCCATGCCGGTCCCAGGCGATTCGGCGCATGGCGCGCTCCCGCAGCCGGCCGACGGCATAGCCCTCGGCATAGATCCGCTTCGCGGCCTCGGCTGCCCCCGGCGGATGGAGCAACCCACGATCCTCTGCGGCGAAGAGAAAGATCAGGCGGTAGACCAGGCGCAGCAGTTCCTCGAAGTAGCCCTGGGCGGTCAGGCTTCCGTCCGCCAGCTTAGCGAGCAGCGCGTCATTGTCGCGATGTTCAATGAAGCCCTGGCCGAGCTCCAGGATCGCGGCCTCAAAGCCCTCGCGAAGCTTCTCACGGGCCGCGACGCCCTCGCTGCGGCCACGCTCGCGCCAGCGCTCCAGGGCGCAGTCGGAGACGACGGCGTCGGCTGCGCCGAAGCGGCTCTGATGAATCAGGAGCCAAAGTGCCGAGAAATCGGCGAAGAGGCCGCCGCCGAAGATCTCGGCCAGGTCGGCCTCGATCCAGGCCGGTCGGGTGAGGCTGGCATTGTCCCGCATCAGCCGCAGGGTCAGCCCGTCGGTGGCGATGCCCCAGAGGGCAGTCGGCGCCGCATTCAGATATTCCTGCAGCAGCAGGGTCGCCGACCGGCGGCGCGTGCCGTCGCCGAACTGGGGCAGGCTCTCGTCGATGCCGGGCCGATGTGCGCTTTCCTTCGGTGCCGGCGCAATGACAACGGGCACGCGACCGCCCAGCGTGGCATGCCGCACCGGGAACACCCTTTCGCCGAGGGTCAGCACCGGGATCGGCGCCAGCGTGTCGAAGCCGAAGCATTCGCGCAGCAGCTCCAGCATGAAGGCTTCGGAAGCCGACGGGTTCTGAGATCGCGTCGCCTCGAAACGCGCGAAGAGCGCCTCGCCGATGCGGTAGAAACGCGCGATCTCGTCGCGCAGCTTCAGGCCGGGCTTGATCGCATAGCCCGCCTCGGTTTGGTCCGGGCTGTCGAATGCGGCGATGCGTACCACCATGTCGGGGGTCAGCAGCGCCCCGACGATCTCGATCGCCGCGAAATCGAGCCGCGCCTGGCGGCGTCGGGGGCGAAGGCGGGCGGTTGCGGCCACGATCTCTCCCTTCAGAGCCGCGGCATCAACACATAGGCGCCGATCACGTCGACCGGCGTCACCGCCTCGACCTTGACGCCGCCCTTGGAACCCAGCGCACGGCGCAGGCGGGTATGATCCTCCGCCAGTGCCGCGGCGCGCTCACCGGCATAGCGGTCGAGTTCGGTCCGCCAGCCCTCGAGCTTCGCCAGCACCTGCTGGAGGCGCGCCTTCTGCACATTCTCCTTGAGGTCGGCGCTCTGGCCGGCCAGCAGACCAAAGGCCTCTTCCCCCTGTCGCGCCGGCTTCCCCGAAAGGAGATCGAAGGCGATCGCCGCCGCCTCCTCCGCCATGGCGAAGCGCGGTCCGAGCCGGCCGCGGGAATCGATCCGATGCCGGATCCGTAGCAGCAACAGGGCCGTGACCCGATCGACCGCGGCACTTTCCCAGCCGCCGCAACGGGGCAGGGTGGCCGGATCGTTTGCCGGCGCCAGTGGATCGAGAGCGTTCTCCAGGAAGGTCTCCGCCAGGATGGCCGGCAGCGGATGGGCGCGGTGGATCGAGAGATAGCCGGCACGCGGCCGGGCCTCGAACGCAATCCGCAAGGGGTGTTGCGTCGCCGTCTCATCGATCAGTCCGGCCGCCTGGAAGCGCTCTTTCAGCGTATCGGGGACGAGATGGAGCGGCGCCCGATAGCCGCCGGCCGGTTGCCGGTCCAAGGGCGCTCCCAGCCGCATCAGGGCCCGCGATACGAACCGCTCGGTATCGGGGAACCCGCCGAGCACCCGCTGGATGGCGTCCCATTCGGCGGCCACCTCCTCTGGTTTCAAGCTGCTTTGCGCAAAGATCGTGCGCGCCTTCTTCTCCTGCTCCGAGGCATTGGCCCAGGCGCTCTCGATCTCCTTCGCTTCCGCCAGGCCGCCCACACCAAGGTCGAGTGCCAGTTGGCGCTTCTGCCGGGCACGGAGCAGTACGGCCGACATCAGCGCCTTGGTGAGGCTGCCGCCCTCGTCGGGCATTGGCACCCTTACGCCGGTCTGCTTCTCGATTGCGCTGGCCTTGCGCAGAATGACCTCCAGCACCGCACCATCCACGGGATTGTTCTCGCCATAGATCAAGGCGGTCCGGACCTCGGGCCTCTTCTGGCCGAAGCGGTCGACTCGGCCTTCCCGCTGCTGATGCCGGGTCGGGTTCCAGGAAAGGTCGTAATGCACGACAGCATCGAATGCTGCCTGCAGGTTGATGCCTTCGGAGAGACAGTCCGTTGCAACCAGGATGCGCTTTCCGGCCTCGCCCAAGGCCTCCACGCGGGCCTCGCGCTCTTCCGGCGGCAGAGCTCCCGTCACGACTTCGACCATATGGTCCTTAAATGCGTGACGAAGCGCGGCACCGACCGAATCCGCGGTCGCGATATAGCGGCAGAACACGACGGGGGAGAAGCCGTCTTCCACCATACCCTGCAGGACTTTCTTCAGCACGGCGAACTTCGGGTCCTTCACCGGTCGCGCCGCGAGTTCATCCGCCTTGGCGATCAGGGCCGCGAGGCGCCCGTCTGCGATCGCGGCGCCCGGCTCGAGATCGTCATTCGCCGCCTCCTCGTCATCGACGATGCCGGCAGCGAGCATCTCCTCCTCGTCCGGATCCGCCTCCAGCAAGGCGCGCGTGCGGAGCGCGCGCGCCGCCGCCGCCGGGCTCGAACCGACGCAGCGCATCAGCGCCAGCGTACCCCAAAAGGCCAGACGCTGGCGGCGTTCGCCCTCCTCCGCCTCGACCGCCTCGGCGCAATAATCGAGCACCGCCTCGTAGAACCGCTCGTAGTCGCCCGTCAGCCGGTATTTCGGATCGGGGTTGAGCATGTGGCGCGTGGGGAAGAGGCCTGGTTCGCGCCAAGCCTCGATGTCGGCCCGCCGACGCTGGATGAAGTGGCCCGCGAGGCGTTCGCGCAACTGACGATGCCGATCGTCGCGCGCGTGGGGCAGAGCGGCGAAGACGGGATCGAGCAGACCCAGCAGATTGTGGAAGGCTTCCTCGTTGCCGGAATGAGGCGTTGCCGTCAGCAGGATGAGGTTGCGTTCGGTGTTCTCGGCGATCCGCCGCAGCAGCTCGAAGCGATGATGCCGGATCGCGCCGCCGGCGACAGCCGTGTGGGCCTCGTCGACCACAACCATTTCCGGACAAGCGCGCAGGAAATCGTCCTGGCGGCGCCGGCTCTTGATGAAGTCCAGGCTGACCACCGTGTGCGGATAGGCATCGAACACGCTGGTCGAGGCCGGCAGGTCGCGCTCCAGGCGCGTCGCGGTCGCCGCGGTGACGGGAGTCGGCGGAATGGCGAATTTTGTCTCCAACTCGGCGACCCACTGATCGACCAGATGCGGCGGGCACAAAACCGTGAATCGGTCGATCTCGCCGCGATCGAGATATTCGCGCAGGATCAGGCCAGCCTCGATGGTCTTGCCGATGCCCACGTCGTCGGCGATCAACAACCGGACCGTCTCCAGCCGCAGTGCCATCATCAGCGGCGCCAGTTGATAGGCGCGTGGCTCGAAGTTGATCCGGCCTGCACCGCGGAACGGGCCGGCGCCGCGGCGAAGCGATAGGCGCAACGCGTCGCGCAGGAGCAAGGCCGCTTCCCGGCCGCCGGTCCGCTCGCCACTGGGCGGCGCGAAGCTGGCATGCCGGACCGGCGCCGTTTCCAGCTCCGGCAGCAGGGTTTCGGTTTCCTGCTCGGATCCCGTCAATGGGCGGACCTTCAATCCGTCGCTCGCACTGATCACAATCCATTCGCGCCCGCGCGCTTGGATCAACTGGCCGGCGCTGAACGCCGAGGCTGTCGTCACGGCTCGCTTCCCAGCAAGGAAGCCAGGCGGGCGATCGCATCGGTTCTGGCCGCCCCCGACGGCGCCAGCAGCACGAGATCGAGGCCCTTGGCTGCCAGCTGCTCCTCAAGCCCGGCCGGCGCGTGCTCCTGCTCGGCCGCCGCCACGCGGTGCGCCCGCCAGATCCATTCCAGCCGAAGCCCGTCGAGAACCAGCGGCTCAGTGTCGGGCGGGGGGCAGCCGTCAAGTGTGTTCCCACCCCGTGCCTTAGTGGAGGTCACTCGAGCTTGCGATTGGACGAGACGCAACAACGACTTGAGTACTGGCATGAGGCGGCGGTCGATCAGCTCGTGATCCGGCTGGTTGAAATAGGACAGCAGGCAGCGATAGCAGCCGGCGACGCAACGCGTGTCTTCCGCGTCCTTGAGCGCTTCGGGACCCTCGCGCAGGGCGCTCTCGATGCTGGGAGCCGTTGCATGCATGATTCCAAGTGCTTCCGTAGCAAGGCGGGGAAAGGCCCCGTTCTCCCGCATCAACCGCGAGAGAGCGCCGGCGCCGCCCTCCGCCGCCTCGTAGAACAGCAAGGCCTGACGGTCGGTCCGACCGGGCGTGGACTCGACCAGGATCTCCCCTTCCTCGAGTTGATAGACGGCTTCGACGCTTCGGGCGAAAGCGTGCTGCAGGGTCGCGATGACGGCGTCGGCCTCCTCCCCCAGGCCACGGAGCCAGAGCGCGGGGAAGCGGATCAGGAGCGCGTTCTTCCGGTCCTCGACCACCGGCGTGATGATCTGCCGTGCTGCGATCGGGCTCGGCGGCCCGTCCTCGCTGACCCCGTCCGCGCTCACCCAATAACCCGTCCGGGGATCGATGAGAAAGCCGACGGAGTCCTTGTCCTTTCGCCGCTTCAGGCCGCGATTGATCCGGCGCACCAGGGCAACCGGCGCAAAATCGGCCTGCAGAATCTCGCCCTCTTCGTCCAAGACCTCGAGCGACGTCACCTCGCTCGAATCCTTGAACGAGAAAACGGTCTGCAGATCGAAGCCCTGGCGCCGCCGCTCTTCGTCGTTGGCGGTGATCCGTTCGACGGCCCGGGTGCCGACATTATCGATCCGATAGAGATTCTTGGTGATATGGGCACCCGAAAGCGGATTCGAGCAGACATGGCACCGTTCCGGAGGCTCGCCGTCATGGCTGGCACCGCAAGCCGGGCAGACCGAGGTGCTGAAGGTCGGCAGCTCGCCGCGTTCGCCGCCACCGACGTCCTTCAACAGGGCACGATCCACGCGGTAGGCGCGGCCCTCGTGATAGACCAGGCTACCCGGGCCGAACTCCGAGATCGCCAGGAACCGCGCACGCTGGATGTATTGCTGTCCCTTGCCCCCGGAATCCCCCGGCACGAAGGCCATCAGCGGCAACCTCGGGAAGTTGTAGCCGGGCAGGAACCCTTCGGTCGCGAGATAGCGATAGACGTAGAAATCCGAGCTCTGGCCCTGCGCGCCTTGCAGCAGAAGCTTGATCTGGATGTTGGCGGCCTGTTGGCGCATCTCGGCCGCGCGACGTTCGACCGGCTGGATCGAATAGTCCTGCAAGGTCCGCGCCGCATCGTCCCGCTGGCGCTCCGCCGCCACCAGCAGGTCCCGCCATCGGTTGAAGCTTGCGTTAAAGCGCTGTGGCGCCTTGGCCACCGTCTCGCGCGAGAAGTTCTCGACACTCGTGAACCAGGCGGGCAGCTCGGGCATGTAGTCCCGTTGCAGCGCGTTCAATACGGAACCGATCCGTTCACGCGCCGCCTCGCTGCTCTCCGGCGCCGTGACGCGCTGCTGGATCTCGGTCTTGAGCGGCTTCTCCGGCGCCGTCATTTCGAGATTCTCGGCGATGGCCTCCTTCAGGTCCGCGCCGCTGGCAGCCAGCCACTCAGCATGGAGATGACTGGTGACAAGCTCCGGGTTGGCGAGGTCGATGGAGGGCGGCTCCACGACCCCATAGACCATCTGGTCTTTCCGCTGGAAGAAATACTGATCGTGGGGGCTTTGAGCGGCACAGTAGGCGACGATCAGGGCCGCTTGTCCGCTTCGCCCAGCACGGCCGCTGCGTTGGGCATAATTGGCCGGCGTCGGCGGGATGTTGCGAAGATAGACCACATTCATCGCGGAAATGTCGACGCCGAGCTCCATGGTCGGCGAACAGAAGAGCGCCGGCAGCCGACGGTCGTCCTCGCGGAACTCCTTCAGCTTGTCGGCTTTTTCCTTCAACTTCTTCCGATCGTCCTCTCCATTCCGGAAGCGCGCCTCCCGCAGCTCGCGGAGCTGGCTGTCGACCTGGGCGGTATGCTCGCGGCTTTCGAACCCGAACAAAGTCTGGCCGCCCGCGGCCAGTAGGTCGGCGATCCGCCCATAGAGCCCGCGGAAGAACGGGTTATTGCGCTCCGGCTCAGGCGCATCGTCGCGGCGGAAGGCGATGGCGGACGACACCAGGCGCCAAGCCTCTCCTTCGACGGGGGAGGGCGCCGGCGTGACGAGTCCATAGACCTTGGCCGCGCTGAGCAAACCGTCGATGATGCCGACGACTTCCGGCCCCGTTGGCAGCTTCCCGCCGAACCGCCTTCTGCGCAGCGCCCTGCCGATCAGGCTTTGCGAGCCTCCTCGGATGATGAGCGCCTCGTCGCGCTGGGAGATTTCCTTGCGGCTGGGTGGCCGCGGCACGAAGACCGTGGCCGCAAGCGCCCGCTCGTCGAGTGCCCAAGGCGCCTTGATCACGGCGCGTGCCCGCGCGATCAGATTGTCGATCTCGTCTCGGTCGAGCGCCTTGCACTCGATCGCAAGGCCGCGACGCATGATGTCGAGCAGTTCGCGCAGGGCTGCGGCACGCTCCGCGACGGAAGCCGCCCTGAGCGATGGCACGTCCACGAACCGCGCGTCGTCGGCCGCCAGCTCGTTCAGCGATACGTAGTCGGCCTTGATGAGGCCGAGCTGCTCGAGATTTGGGTTCGTGTAGCGCCAGCCACGCCGCTGATCGATCCAGAAACGGTGCGCCAGCGAGTCGCGGATGGTCTTCTCGGCTGTGACGAGACTGGCCCCCATGAGGCCAGGCTCCAGCAACCATTCCGACCGGCGCTCCAGGTTGGCCGCGATGAAGCCCAGCATGCGTTGGATGGCCCGCCCGATCTCTTCTTCCTGAATTCCTTCGGGCCCGGCCTCCGACAGGGCTGCGAGGATGGCGCCGCGGAGCAGGGTCACAAAGACGAAGTCGTTGAAATGCCCCGCCTGAAGTGCGGCGTCCTGCCGGTTGTCGGTGAAGGCCAGCAACTTCCTCGTGGTTTCGGGAATGGCGTCCCCCTGCTCGTTCATCCAGCGAAGGATCGAGGACACAAGGATGGTCGTGGCCGAACTGCGCCCCTCCGCGCTGAGCGCCGCCAGCCGGTTGATGTCCCTGGTGGAGTCGCTGTGGTGATCGCCGCAGGCGGGGCAAAACTTGAACTTACCCGGCATGAACCAGGCGTGCCGTCCGTCTGTGCTAGATCGACCGTCGGGCTTCACGAAAAATGGCACGGCACGGGACTTGCGATAGCTGGCCCTCAATCGCGTCTCGCCTGACTTCGTCGTCTCCAGCCAGCTATCCGGATAATCCTCGTCGCGTCCCTCGAAGGTGAACTCGTCGCCGTCCACGGGGTCCGGCATCAGGAATCCCCAGATTTCGGTCGGTCCCTCCGGATCGGCCTCATCGTTTGCCGGCACGTCATCGATCTCGCGCTTCTCGAACCGCTCCTCCCCCAGAGTCTTGATCAGGGTGACCGGATGGTGCTCCTGGCCGCAACGGCGGCAGAAATGGACGCTGAAAAGCCGTTTCTCCGGATTGTCCGGGTCGAAGACCTGGCCATCGAAGGTGACCGTCCGCGAGCCCGAAGGATCGAGGGTGGAATAAAGCCGCCCAGCGCCCGAGATGAACTGATGCAGCTTGAAGGCGAAGAGCGGCTCTTCTGCGCCGGAAGGAACGCCGCGGTCACGCTCTGTGAGGCTGAAGGCGAGCAAGGCATTCTTCAGCGCGGCTTCGCAATCCTTCGCCAAGGCGCCGGAGTCCTTCTGAAGTCTTGCTGCGGCGTCGCTCAGCGGCATGGGATGGGCTCTTAGGGGCTTACGGTGGAGATCGCGAAGCCCAAGCCGTGTCTCGACCCAGATCGCCAGCGGGTCCTGCTTCAGGGATTCATTAGACTGCCCAAGATAGCGATCTCCCTGAGCTACGCGCTTGACGGAGTCGACCAATCCGTCCAATCCATGGTCGGCCGATTGGCTGGGGTCGGTCACCCGGCGCAATGTCTCGGTGACGACGGAGTCGCGCGTGATACTGGTCCCGAACAGCGCCGAAGCAACGTTCGCGACCGCTTGGTTTCGATACTGCTCGGTTCCTTCGCTAGCCATCGTCGCGGAGGTTCCGACGCAGATCGGCGGTTTTTCTGGATCGCCCACACGCGCCCGCAACCGCCGCACCAGCATCGCTACATCTGCACCTTGCCGCCCGCGATATGTATGGAGCTCGTCCAGCACTACGAAATTGAGGCCGCGACAGTTCTCGATGACTGCCTTATCGAGCTCGGACTGCCGGGTCATGAGCAGCTCGAGCATCATAAAATTCGTTAGTAGTATGTCGGGCGGGTTTCGCCTGATCTTGTCACGATCGTCCGGGCTTTCCTGGCCCGTATATCGAGCGAATGTGACCGGAACTGGGAGATTACGACCGGTGAGGAACTTTTTCAGCTCTTCGATCTGGCTGTTTGCAAGCGCATTCATCGGATAGATGATCAGCGCTCTCGTCTTCTGTTTCTCTCCCGTGCGTTTGGCTTTGACGATGGCATCGATGATCGGGATAAAGAAGCAAAGCGACTTGCCCGAGCCTGTGCCTGTCGTCACCACGAAGCTCTTGCCCTTGAGAGCGAGCCCGGTCGCCTGCGCCTGGTGGCGCCAAAGCGTCAAGGTCTTGTCGGAATCTGTGGCCTTCGCTCGCGCGTTCAGGAAGATCTGCTTGCATTCCTCCGCAAGACCGTCGCTCCCGACCAGTGACGCGATCGTCCCGCCTTCTTCATAGTGCGGATTCAGTTGCAGGAGGGGCTCCGGCCAGAACCGCCGCCCTGCGTATAGCTGGTCGACTTTGGACTTTAACTCGAGCGAGCGAATCCGCGTAAAGGATCGGGCAAAGCTCGTGTAGTGGTTGAGCAGATTCTCGTCGAGAGAAAAGACGTCCATTTCGCTTCGATCTCCCGCCCGATCATAGCGCTATGCACCTACAACAGGCCTCATCCTATACGGAGCGCCCCTTCCACCTATCTCTACCATTCCGGGCGGCGTCTGCAACTAGTCTTCGAGACGACCGTCTTAGGGGCAATTGGCCCGCACCAAGGCTCAATATCTATGGTCGGCATCTATGGTCGGCTCGCCTCCGAAGCTCCGCGTACAAGACTGGTTAGCGGGAGAAGTTCCTGCCAGCCCGCCGCATTGGAAGGGCTGACGCCCCTCACTTCTTCCAATGCGGCGGGATCGTCTTCTCGTAATAGGGCAGCTTCTCGATCGCGCCCTTCCAGGCGCGCAGCTTCGGCGGCAGGCGGTCGTCGGCGATGCCCTGGCTGGGCTTGCGCAGCTCGATGCGCGCCAGCATGCGGACGAACGGGAACATCGTGAAATCGGCGATCGAGAGCTCGCCGGCGATGTAGGGGCCGACGAAGGCGGCCTCGAAGGGCGCGAGCGCCTCCAACATCTTCGTGTGGGCGGCGGCCAGCTCCTCCTTCGTGGCGGGCGTGTCGCGGAAGAGCGTCAGATCGGTGAGCTCGTTGCTGGCGGTCTTCACATAGTCGCCGATCTCGGTCGCGAGGCGGCGCACCGTGGCGCGCGCCTTGACGTCCTTCGGCAGCAGCGGCTTCTGCGGATATTTCTCCTCGAGATATTCGAGGATCACGGCCGACTCCCAGAGGGCGAAGCCGTCATCGACGATGGTCGGCACCAGGCCGCGCGGGTTGATGGCACGGAAGGCGGGCGCCTTGGTCTCCTCCTTGTCGAAGGACAGGACCTTCAGCTCGTAGGGGATGGCCTTGTGCTCGAGGGCGAGCCAGACCTTCCAGGCAAAGGGGGAGCCGGAGCCGTAATAGAATGTCAGCGCCATGGGGAGACCTCGGGGTGATGGGGTTTCGGTGAGAGTCTGCCGGTTCCTGGCGGCACCAACCCCTCCCCCTACCCCCTCCCGCAAGGGGAGGGGGCTTGGAGGGTTGTGGGCGGGCCCGGCGAATCGGCAATTCGGGCAGGAGCTTAGCCCAGCCGTGACGGGCTGGCGACCGCGTGGGCAACAGGGTTATGCTGGGATGTTGCACTGCGGTATCGATTCGCCCATTTACTCCATCTTCGGACCTCCCCTGCCATCATGCCTGCTCCGAATCCGCCCGCTTCGGCCCTGAAAACCTTTACCCCCGCGCCCTTCGCAGCCGCGAACCCACCCTCCTCCAGACATCGAAACACCCCATGGCCCCCCTCGACCGCCCCGGCCCGACCGGTCTTCCCAGCAATGCGCCCCTGCCCGAGCCCCAGCGCGCGAGCCGTCCGGGCGTGAAGAACATCTCCCTGGCCCTCCAGGGCGGCGGATCGCACGGCGCCTTCACCTGGGGCGTGATGCATCGGCTCATGAGCGAGCCGCGGCTCTATATCGACGGGATCAGCGGCACCAGCGCCGGCGCCATGAACGCGGTCGTCTTCACCGACGGCTTCGTCAAGGGCCGCCGCCAGGGCGCCATCGACGCGCTCGCCCATTTCTGGGACCGCGTGGCCGACCTCTATCACCTGCCGCGCAGCGCCGCGATGACGATGGCGATGCCGGGATTCGGCATTCCCGGCTTCAGCCCGCACAAGAACGGCAATGGCTGGCAGGTCGATCGCGACCCGACCTTCATGGCGGTCGATTTCATGACCCGCATCTTCGCGCCGACGCAGTTCAACCCGCTCAACATCAACCCGCTGCGCGAGGTGCTCGAGGATATCGTCGATTTCGAGGGGCTGCGCCAGCATCCGGACATCAAGCTGTTCGTCACGGCCTCGAACGTGCGCACCTGCAAGTCGCGGGTGTTCCGCACGCCCGAGCTGACCGTCGACACGCTGATGGCCTCGGCCTGCCTGCCGCTGATGTTCAAGGCGGTCGAGATCGACGGCGAGCATTACTGGGACGGCGGCTATCTCGGCAATCCCGCGATCTACCCGCTGATCCATGAATGCGCCAGCCGCGACGTGGTGATCGTGCAGATCAACCCCATGAACCGGCCGGAGGTGCCGACCTCGGCGCGCGACATCCTCAACCGCATCAACGAAATGACCTTCAATGCCAGCCTGGTGCGCGAGATGTTCGGCGTCGCCACCATCACCTCGCTGATCGAGAGCGGCTCGCTCCATGACGAGCGCTACGCCGCGGTGCGCTTCCACCAGATCGGCGCCGAGGCGGAGATCGCCCAGCTCGGCGCGCTCAGCAAGCTCAACACCGAGCGCAGCTTCCTCGAGCATCTGCACAAGATGGGCTATGAGGCCGCCGAAACCTGGATCGAGCAGAACATCGACCGGATCGGGTGGGAGAGCACGATCAATGTGACGGATACGTTTGTGTAGGGGGACGCTCCCGGGCCGATCGCTTCGCACGTCCGTGTGATCGCTACGCTCTGCTTCTAAGCTTCGATCACGATTCTTTGCCTCTCCCTTCACCAATCCCCTCCTTCCTGCCCCCTCCCCCCTTGAGGGGGAGGTTAGGGTGGGGGGTGAGCGTAGAACTCGGTTCTGGCCTAGCGATGTCCATCGACAACGCCCGACGCCTCCGCAAGGACGCCACCGACGCCGAGCGCAAGCTCTGGTCAGCGCTGCGCCATAAGCAGATCGAGGGCTTCAAATTCCGCAGACAGGTGCCTCTTGGCGAATTCGTTGCCGACTTCGCTTGCCTGTCGCAGCGGCTGATCATCGAAGTCGATGGTGGGCAGCATGACGCGGAACGCGAGAAAGATGCAGCGCGAACGGCCTGGCTGAACGCGCGCGGCTATCGTGTCATCCGGTTCTGGAACAATGACGTGCTGGATAATCTGGAGGGAGTCGTCCAGACGATCTTGACCGCGCTCCAGGATCACCCCCCACCCCAGCCTCCCCCTCAAGGGGGGAGGTGAAGAAGAGAAGGGTGGACGGGCTCAGACTCAAATCGCCGGGCTGCTCCACACATCCTTCTGCTTCAGCAGCCGCTCCATTGCGCCGGCGATGGCGAGCAACCTCGCCTCGCTGCCCGGCCGCCCGATGAGCTGCAGCCCCACCGGCATGGCGGCCGCATCGCGCCCCGCCGGCAGCGTCACGGCGCAGAGGCCCATGAAGTTCACGACGCAGGTGTTGCGCAGCATGCGCAGGTTGATGCGCATATAGGTGTCGTCGTCGGTGATCGCCGCCATGGGCGGCGGGGTGATCGGGACGGTGGGGCAGACCAGGGCGTCGACGGTTTCGAGCGCGGCCGCGGCGCCGGCGCCGAGCGCGTCGTAGCGGTCGCGGCGCTGCAGGAACTCCCAGGCGGGGAGCGCGCTGCCGGCTTCCATGCGCTTGCGCACGCGGGAATCGAGCGTGGGGATCCAGTCCGGCAGGTCGCGCTTGAGGAATGCGAAGAGCTCGGCCGAGATGATGCCGCCGCGGTGATAGAGCTCATAGACCTCGGCCGAGCCGGGGAGCGCCATCTCGGAGGTTTTCGCGCCCGCTGCCGCGGCGAGCTTCAGCGCCTCCTGCACCCGCTCCGCCACGCCGGGCTCGGCGCCCTCCCAGAAGAAGGGCTCGGCGACCGCGAGCGTCACGCCGCCCATGCCGTCGAGCGCCGGCACCGCCTCGCCGTCGAGCGCGGCGAAGGCGAAGGCGGCGTCGGCGGCGCTGCGCGTCAGCGTGCCCGCGGTGTCGAAGACCTGGCTCAGCGGCACGATGCCCGCGGTCGACCAGCGGCCCTTGGTGGTCTTGAGGCCGACAGTGCCGGTGACGCTGGCGGGGATCCGCACCGAGCCGCCGGTGTCGGTGCCGAAGGCCAGGAGTGCCGTGCCTTCGCCCAGGCTCACGCCGGCGCCGCTGCTCGAGCCGCCGGGCGAGCGGTGGGTCTTGCGATCCTGCGGATTCCAGGGGGCCGGCCAATGGGCGTTGACGCCGAGCCCGCCGAAGGCGAACTCGACCGTGTGCGACTTGCCCATGATGACCGCGATCTGGTTGCGCAAGCTCCGGACGATGGGGCCCTGCTCGCGCCAGCGGAGCGGGAGCTCGCGCGGACTGCCGGCGAAGGTCGGCAAACCCTCGACGCCATAGAGATCCTTGACCGAGACCGGGATGCCCTGGAGCGCCCCCAGCCGGCTGCCCGCGGCGAAGGCCGCGTCGGCTGCCGCCGCCTGGCGCAGCGCGAACTCCGGCGCCCAGGTCTTGTAGGCGTTGAGCGACGGGTCGTGGCGCGCCTGCGCCGCCTCGACCAGGGCGCGGGCCTCGAGGGAGCCGTCGGCGAGCTGGGCGGCGATGGCGGCGAGAGGCTGGTCGAGCGGGTTGGGCATGGGCGATCGGTCCTTCAGGCGGCGCTGGATGCGGCGACGGGCGGCGGCGTCATTTCCCTCACACCATGATATCGCCGCCATTGGGGTTGAAGGTGGCGCCGATATAGAAGCCGGCGTCCTCGCAGGCGAGGAGCAGCGCCGTGGGCGTGATCTCCTCGACGCGGCCCTGGCGCTTCACCACCAGCTCGGACTGCTTCTGGCTGGCCCAGGCCGGCGGCAGCTTCATCTCGGTGTCGATCGGGCCGGGGCAGATCGCGTTGACGACGATGTTGTGCCGGGCGACCTCGTAGGAGAGCGAGCGCGTCAATCCCAGGATGCCGGCCTTGGCGGCGGCGTAATGCGCCATGCCGCCGGCGCCCTTATGGGCGAGCTGCGAGCTGATATTGATGATGCGGCCATATTTCTTCTCGCGCATGGCGGGCAGCACGGCGCGGGTGCAGAGGAACACGCTCTTGAGATTGACGCGGATCATCTCGTCCCACATCGCCGTCTCCATGTTCTCGAGCAGCGACACGGTGGCGATGCCGGCATTGTTCACCAGGATGTCCGGCGCGCCGAACTCCTTGAGGATCCGGCCGAAGGCGTGGGTCACCGCGGCCTCGTCGCCGACATCGGCCGCCAGCGCCAGGCTGCGGCGGCCCTTGGCCTGGATCGCCGCGGCGGTCTGCGCGGCGCGGTCGCCGTTCCTGTCGATGACGGCGACATCGGCGCCCTCGTCGGCATAGAGCAGCGCGATCCCCTTGCCGATCCCGGAGGCGGCGCCGGTGACGATGGCGATGCGGTTGGCGAGCTTGGGCATGAGTGGAACTCCTGGGGTCGCAACTTCGAAACATTGTCCCTTTCCCCTCGAGGGGGAAGGTTAGGAAGGGGGCAGACGCGCTCGATGTCACGGGCGGAGCCGCCCCCTCCCTGACCCTCCCCCTCGAGGGGGGAGGGGATACGGCACGGAGGCCGCCCTACCGCTTCCCCATCCAGCCCAGCACCTCCGCCGTCGTCATGCGGCGGCAGTAGCCCTTGAACAGGTTGATCGCGTTGTCATGGCGCTCCTGCGAGCGCGTGGCGCAGCCGTCGGTCACGCAGACGGGATAGAAGCCGCGGTCGGCGGCGTCGCGCACGGTGTGGTCGATGCACTGGTCGGTGAGGAAGCCGGTGATGAGCAGCGTGTCGATGCCGATGTTGCGCAGCAGATATTCGATGTTGGTCGAGTTCATGACGCTCGACGAGGTCTTGGGGATGACGATGTCGTCGGGGCCGGGCTTGAGCACATCCAGCACCTTGGCCTCCCAGGAGCCCTTCGCGATCCAGAATTTCGACAGCTTGTAGTCGAGGCTGCGGTCGCGGCCGTCCTCGGTGAGGTTCTCCATCACCGTGTACATGACCTCGGCCCTGGCGGCGCGGAAGCCGTCGATCAGCTTTTGCAGGTTCGGCAATACCTTCTCGCGCAGCTGCTGGTCGAAGTAAGGCTCGCGCTTGGCGACCTCGGGGTTCCAGACATAGTTCTGGGTGTCGACCAGCAGCAGGCAGGTGCGCCTGGGGTCGAACGGGCCTTCGCGGGTGAGCGCGGCGTCTTCCTTGCGGGGAGTCATTTGAACCTCATGCAGGTCTGGTTGGTGGCGTCAGAAAAAACCTCGGCCCCTTCCCTTGCGGGAGGGGCAGCGAGCGTAGCGAGCGGGAAGGGTCGTGCCGCCGCGTATGCGCCGGAAGGAAGTGGCGATTCAATTCTGAAGCGCATCACGCAGGTCACCCCTCCCCCCTACCCCCTGAGTTGATGTGATCGCTTCGCTCAACTTTCAATCCCTCCCCCTACCCCCTCCCGCAAGGGGAGAGGGCGTCGTTGATGGGGCATCAATAAACCTCGACATAGCGGCGGCAGAGCTCCTCGCCGTCCCAGTCCTTGGTGAGCTCGAGCTCGGATCGCTTGTTGTCGCGGTAGGCGGTGAGGAAGCGCGGCGGCAGGAAGCCCTGGACGGTCTTGTCGGCGTCGAGGGCGGCGAGCGCCTCGGCCAGGGTCGCGGGCAGCCTTACGATGCCGCGCTTGCGGCGTTCGGCTTCGCTGAAATTGCCGGGATCCTGGTTGAGCGTGGGCTCGGGCAGCGGCAGGTTCTGGCGCAGGCCCTCGAGCCCGGCGCGGATCATCACGGCGAGCTGGATATAGGGATTGGCGGTGGCGTCGGCGGCGCGGAACTCGAAATTGAACTGCTCGGCCTGGCTGCGCTCCGAGGTGGCGAAGGTCGGGCAGATGCGGATGCCGGCCTCGCGGTCGCGGAAACCGATGCTCGACCAGGCGGCACTCCAGACATGGGGCACCAGGCGCAGATAGGAGACCGGCGTGGGCGCGGTGAAGACGCAAAGCGCCGGCATATGCTTGAGGATGCCGGCGAGGAACTTGCCGGCCGTGGCGCTGACGCCGCTCGGGCCCTTGGGATCGTGGCTCACGGGTTTGCCGGCTTCGTCCCACAGGCTCATATGGATATGCAGGCCGTTGCCGATGCCCTTGGTGGCGACCCGCGGCGAGAAGCTCACGGTGTGGCCGAAGCGCGCGGCCGTGGCGCGCGCCATCTCGCGCACGAAGATCGCCTTGTCGCAGGCCAGCAGCGGCTCCTCCGGCGGGAAGGTCACCTCGAACTGGTTGAGGGCGAACTCGGACAGATAGCTGTCGGCGTCGATGCCGCACTGGTCGAGGGCCGCGAGGAAGACCTCGCCGAAGCTGCCATGGCGGCGCACCGCATCGAGCGAGTACATGTCGCCGGTGCGGCCGTTGCCGCCCGAATAGATGAACTCATGCTCATAGGCGACGCCGAGCCTGATGCCGGCCTCGCGCCGCAGGTCGGCCGCGGCGTTGCGCAGGAGCGTGCGCGGGCAGCAGTCCCAGGGCGTGCCGTCGGTTTCGAGGATGTCGCTGAGGAAGAAATGCTCTTTCTGCAGTCCATCGCCGAAATCGACATTCGCCTCGGCCTTGCGGTCGGGCATCATCAGCACGTCGCCCCAGGGGCCCCATTGCGAGGGCGCGATCGTGCCGAGCGCGGTGAACATGATGTTGGTCGGCGTCCAGCCGACGCCGCTCTTGAGCCGCTTCTCCAGATGGCGGGTCGGGAAGCCCTTGCCGCGCAGCTGCCCCGAGATGTCCGCGTAGCAGAACATCGTGAACGGTTCCCGATTCATCCGGTGGACCTCCCTGATTTCATCCCGGCCTTGCCGTTGGCGTTCTTGTCCGGTTTTCGACTCTGCTTCGCCTTGCGGCCCGCTGTGATCGGAGTCTGCGCCGCCTTCCGGCCGGCGCCGGGAGGCGCGCTCTCCAGATGGAAGGGCTGGCGCAGCGTCTCGAGCGTCTCGATCCGCCGCTTGGCGCCCTCGCCCAGCCGCTCGACCACGCTGGCGATCAGCACCTCGACCATGGCAAGGCCGGCGACGGCGCTGTCGAAGGCGGTCGGCACCTCGACCGGACAGGCGATGACATGGGCGGCCAGGGCGGCGATCGGCGAGTTCCAGATGTCGGTCACCAGGATGATGACGGCCCCTTGCGCCGCAGCGCCGCCGGCGAACTCCAGCACGTCGCGCTGATAGCGGCGGAAATCGAACACCACCAGGATGTCGCCGCGCCTGACATCGAGCAGATAGTCGGCCCAGCCGGCGCTGCCCTCGCGCACCAGCCGCGCGCCCGGCCGCAGCTCGCGCAGGCAGTGATGGAAATAGGTCGCGAGCATCTGGGTGAAACGGCCGCCGAGGCAGAAGACGGCGCGCCTGGGATCGCAGACGAGCCGCGTGATGTCGGCATAGTCCCCGCGCGGCAGCCCCCGCACCGCGCGCTCGATATTGCCGCAGATGGCGAGCCCCACCCGCTCATGCACGTCGCTGCCGTCGCCCCAGCCCGGCCGCGAGGGGTAGCGCGCCAGCGGGCCCTGGAGCTGCTTCTGCACCTCGCTGCGCAGCCTGTTCTGGAAGGCGGCATAGCTCTCGAAGCCGAGGCGGCTGACGAAGCGCAGGATGGTCGGGCCGCTGGTGCCGGCACGCTTGGCGAAGCGCGCGACCGTCTCGAGCCCCGCCACCGGATAATCGTCGAGCAGCGCCTGGGCGACGCGGTTCTCGGCGGCGGTGAGGGCGCTCAGGCCGCGGCGCACGCGCTCGGAGATCGGCCGGGTCTCCCCGGCCGCGGGCGAGGTCTCGGCCGCCGCGATGCCGTTCGACGCGGACCGCCTCATGCGGCGAGCACTCCCGACCCTTCGACCACGCGCGGCAGGATGCCGGCCAGGATGTCGGCCCATTGTGCCTGGCCGGCGGCGTCGCCGATCAGGTCCTGCCGGATCTCGATCTCGACATAGGGCAGGCGCCGGCCCTCGCAATGGACCGGCACGGTGTAGTCCATCTCCATATTGACGCTGTAAGGCTTGTTGCGCCCGACATGGAACGCGGTCTCGGCCTCGAGCAGCCGGATCAGCCCGTCGCCGATGCGCCAGTCGCTGTGCGCGATCACGCCGATATGCCAGGGCCGCGGGGCCGCATCGCCGTTCAGCCGCGGCGTGCAGCTATGCATGGCGAAGATCACGGTCGGCGCGCCCGCCTGCAGCCGCTCGTCGAGCGTCTGCCGGATGCAGTCATGATAGGGGCGCAGGATCTCGACATCGCGGGCCAGCCTGTCGCCCTCGGTCAAGTTGCGGTTTCCCGGGACATCGGTGCCGTCGCTGCGCTCCATGATGGATTGGGCCGAGCCGGCCTGGCGGTTGCAGTCGATCACCAGGCGCGAATAGGGCTGGTAAATGTAGGGCGCGCCCAGTCGGTCGGACAAGATCGAGGTCACGCCCTGGATGCCGATGTCCCAGCCGATATGGCGGCTGAGCTCGGCCTCGCCGAGGCCCAGCGTCCCCAACCGCCGCGGAATGGCCCGGCCGGCATGATCGGAGATGAAGAGGATCGGCGAGGCGCCGTCGGGATTGCGCACCGCGACGGCCTCGGGATCGCCCGGACCCAACAATCCAGTCATGACATCACGCCGTTCTCAGTCCTCGTTCGTCCTCATCACCGGCTCCGGCGACCCGGATCGGGCGGCTCCCGCATCGCACGATGACAGGAGCCGCCTCTTCCGGAGCCTCGGGGCCGGTGTCCTCCACAGAATGGCGATCAGCCCTTCGGCGTGACCGTCGTCTTCAGATTCACCTTGGCGTGATCGACATACATGATGGCGACCGGCTTGCTCGGCACGCGGCTGCCATTCAGGAAAGCGATGTTGCCGGTGACGGCCGGGAAGTTCGAGGTCGCGGCCAGCGCCGCGGTCACGGCCGCATGATCGGTCGAGCCCGCCCGCTTGATCGCATCCGCCACCAGGCCCAAGGCGTCATAGCCCAGGGCCGCGAAGGCGTTCTCGGGCGGCACGCCATATTCCTTCTGGTAGGCCGCGCGGAACTGGTTGGCCTGCCCGGTGTCGAGGCCGACATAGGCGTGGGTGGTGAAATAGACCTCGTTGGCCAAAGCCTCGCCGGGAACGGTCGAGACCAGGTCGGTGTCATAGCCGTCGCCGCCGAGGATCGGCATGGTGATGCCGGCTTCGCGGATCTGCTTGATGATGATGCCGGCCGTATCGGGGCCCGAGGAGGCGAACACCGCCTGGGCGTCCGGGTTGGCCTTGAGGCGCGAAACCAGGGCCGAGAAATCCTTGTCCTCGGTCATGTAGATGTCGTTCAGCAGCACCTTGCCGCCGAGCTGCGTGAAGCGGTCCTGGAAATATTTGGACAGGCCCTTGGTGTAGTCCATCGCATTGTCGGTCCAGATCACGATGTTATGGACGCCCAGCGTGTTGTAGGCGTATTCGGCCATCGCATGGGCCTGGACGTCGTCGGCAAAGCAGGCGAGGAACATCTCGTTGCCGACCATGTCCGGCAGGTCGGGCGAGGTGGCGCCGGAGGTGACGAAGGGAATGCCCTTCGCCTGGAACAAGGGGGCCGAGGCCAGGGCAAAGGTGGTGTCGCTATGGCCGATCCCGGCCACGACTCCTTCCATCGACACGGCGCGCTTGGCGCCGGTCGCGGCTTCCTTCAGATCGTTCTTGGTGTCGATTGCGACGACCTCGATCATCCGGCCGCCGAGCAGACCGCCGGCATCGTTGATCTGCTTCGCCGCCAGCTTGGCGCCGTTGAGCGACGGCCCGTCGATCGAGGCGAGGCCGCCGGCACTGAGGTTGTAGAGCGCCACGATCTTGATCGGATCGGCCGCCTGGGCATGGGGCGCCACAGCCAGCAATCCGGCGACGGCCGTCGCCGCCGCCAATCTCGACAATATGGATTTCATCGTCACACCTCCCTTTGGCGTTTCGACCCGGAATGGGTCTGTTGGCGGCCTTGCCATTTTCCGATCCAGGCAAAGAGATCGGGCTCGGCCGTTCCGAAGAGGCCTTTCGGCCGGTAGATGAGAACCAGCAGCACCGCGACCGCGAGCAGGAGCTGGCTCGAGCCGTAGAGCCCCACCGCTTCCTCGACGGGATGCAGGAGCTCGGTCGCGACGGTGAGGATGGCGGCGATGAGGGCCGCCCCCGTGATGCTGCCGGTGCCGCCCAGCACCACCATCACCACGAGCTGGAAGGCGAACAGGAAGGTGAAGGAGGTCGGCGTCACCAGGGTGACGAGATGGGCCCAGAGCCCGCCCGCGACGCCGGCGAAGAAGGCCCCGAGCGCGAAGGAGAGGATGCGGGTGCGCGTGATCTTGACGCCGAGACAGGCGGCCGCCAGCTCGTTCTCGCGGATCGCCAGCATGGTGCGGCCCAGCGAGGAATGCTTGAGCTTCCAGCAGACATAGAGCGTCAGCAGCATCCAGCCATAGACCCACCAGAGGTTGGTCAGCTCGGGCAGGCCGTTGAGCCCGAGGGCGCCGCGCGTATAGCCGTCGAGATTGGTGGCGAGGCCCTGGATGATGAAGATCAGCCCCAGCGTCGCGACCGCGAGATAGTGCCCGCGCAGCCGCAGGACCGGGAACCCGACGACCGCGGCGACGAGCGCGGCGCAGAGGCCGCCCGCGACCAGCGCCGGCAGGAAGGGCCAGTTCATCTGCGCCAGCCAGGCCGGCAGGTCGGGCAGCAGATGGGGCTTGCGTGCGGCCGGCAGGGTCAGGATCGCGGTGACATAGCCGCCGACGGTCATGAAGGCCGGATGGCCCAGCGAGAACAGGCCGGTGAAGCCGTTGGTGATGTTGAGGCTGACGGCGAGGATGACGTTGATGCCGATGAAGGCGATGATCGAGAGGATATAGGGATCGAGCCCGGCGCTGGCGATATAGACCAGCACCGCGCCGACGAGGGCCGCCGCGAAATAGGCCAGCAAGGGGCTGCGGCGCTCCATCAGGCGCGCTCCTCGGTGCTGCGCCCCAGCAGGCCGTTGGGCATCACCAGCAGGATCACGATCAGGGTCGCGAACACGAAGACGTTGCGGTAGCCGGAATATTCCGGCGGCAGCAATCCTACGAACAGCACCTCCGCCAGGCCCAGCACATAGCCGCCCAGCATGGCGCCGCTGATCGAACCGACCCCGCCGATGACCGCCGCCACGAAGGCCTTGAGGCCCGGGATCAGGCCCATGAGCGGGCTGATCTGGCTGTATTTGCTGCCCCACATCAGGCCGGCTGCCGCCGCGAGCGCGCTGCCGATCGCGAAGGCCAGCATGATCATGCGGTCGATATTGATGCCCATGAGGCGGGCGACATTGTAGTTCTCCGCCGTCGCCCGCATCGCCATGCCGACCTTGGTGAAGCGCACGAAGAGCGCCAGTGCCGTCATCAGCAGGATCGCCAGAACCACGATCGCCAGATCGATGGCGCGGATCTGGAGCGAACCGAGATGGACGAACTCGCCGAGATAGGCCGGCACGATGAAGTTCCGCGGCTGGGCCGTCAGCGTCATGATGCCCAGATTCTCGATCACGATGGCGACCGCGAGCGAGGCGATGAAACCCGTCACCTGCGGCGCGCCCCGCATCGGCCGGAAGGCGATGCGCTCGATCAGCATGCCGATCCCCGCCCCCACCGCCAGCACCACGACGATGGCGACCGGAAACGGCGCGTCGATCGCGGCGACGCTGGCCAGCATGGCGAAGGCGCCGATGGTCACGATGTCGCCATGGGCGAAATTGATCAGCCGCACGATGCCATAGATCAGCGAGAAGCCGATCGCGATCAGCGCATACATGCTCCCCAGGATGATGCCGTTCGCGATCTGCTCCAGGATGTAGCCGGCGCTCATGGACCCACCCCCAGATAGGCGCGCTGCACGTCGGCATCCTGCGCCAGCGCCTTGCCGGTGCCCGCGAGCTTGATGAGGCCGGTCTCGAGCACATAGGCGCGGTCGGCCAGGTCGAGCGCCATGGCGGCGTTCTGCTCGACCAGCAGCACGGTCGTGCCCTCGTCGCGGATGCGCGCCAGGATGTCGAAGATCTGCTCGACCAGCTGCGGCGCCAGGCCCAGCGAGGGCTCGTCGAGCAGCAGCAGCTTGGGCCGGCTCATCAGCGCGCGGCCGATCGCCAGCATCATCTGCTCGCCGCCGGAGAGACGGTTCCCCGGCACGGAAGCGCGCGTGAGCAGGATCGGGAACAGGTCGTGGACCGCGCGCAGATCCTTCTCGATGCCGTCCCGGTCGCTGCGCAAATAGGCGCCGATCATCAGGTTCTCGGCGACCGAGAGATTGCCGAAGATCTGGCGACCTTCGGGGCAGTGGGAAATGCCGGCGGCGACGATCTTCTCGGCCCGCACTTTCGAGATATCGATCCGCGCCTGCTCCGGCGCGAAACCGATGCGCCCCTGCTGGCAGCGCAGCAGGCCGGAGATGGCCGCCAATGTCGTCGTTTTGCCAGCGCCGTTGGCGCCGATCAGGGCGACGATCTCGCCGCGGCGGACCTCGAGATCGATGCCGCGCAGCGCGTGGGTCCCGCCGCGATGGACATGGACGTCCTCAAGCCACAGCATGGGCACCCTCGCGGCGGCGGCCGAGATAGGCCTCGATGACGCGCGGATCGCGCTGGATCTCCATCGGCGATCCTTCGGCGAGGATGCGGCCCTGATGCATGACATGGATCCGCTGGCAATGGGTCATGATCATCTTCATGTCATGTTCGACCAGGATGATGGTCAGGCCCAGCTCGCGATGGAGCCGCGAGATGGTGGCGCCGAGCTCCGCCGTCTCATGGGGATTCATGCCGGCGGAAGGCTCATCCAGCAGCAGCAGCACCGGCTCCGTCGCCAGCGCCCGCGCGAACTCCACTTTTCGCTGGTCGCCATAGGGCAGGTTGGCCACCAGATCGCCCGCGCGGTCGCGCAGATCGAGAATCTCCAGCACCTCGAGCGCGCGCTCGCGGATTTTGCTCTCGGACCTGGCGGCCGTGGGGAAGCGCAGGACCGTCGGCCAGAAGCCGGCGCCATGGCGCATATGCAGGCCGACCGCGACATTGTCGATGACCGGCAGATCGCGGAACAGCCGGATGTTCTGGAATGTCCGCGCCATGCCCAGGCGCGCATTCTGCTCGGGCCGGTTGCCCGCGACCTCCTGGCCGCGAAAGACGATGCGCCCGCCGCTCGGCTTGAACACGCCGGTCAGGAGATTGAACGCCGTGGTCTTGCCGGACCCGTTCGGCCCGATGAGGCCGACGAGTTCGCCCGACGCGATCGTCAGGTCCAGCTTCTCGAGCGCCTTCACGCCGCCGAAGTTCTTCTTCAGACCGGCAACCGTGAGCAGCGCCTCGCGGCCCGCCTCCATGGCTCTCCCCGTCATCCGCGCGTCTCGTTTCCCGGGCGCGTCTTGATGTTATAAACGGAAGCACTAGTATCACGTCCCTAACATTTATTACAAGACGCCGGCGCGAGCGCCTTGAACCGCAACCGGTTCTGCGCCGGTTACGGTGAACCCTCGAGAGACCGGGAACGGAATGACTGATAGCGCGCCGCCGGAGAAACCCGCCATGCCACAGCGACCGCTCGGGCGCGTGCTGGTGACGGGTGCGCGGGGGTTCATCGGCGCGGCGCTGATCGAGCGCCTGGCGCGCGAGGGCACCGTGGCGGTCGGCAGCGATCTCGCCTCCGGCAAACCGCTGCCTGGCGATTTCCGGCCTTGCGATATCACCGATCAAAGCCAGGTCGACAGGCTG
The DNA here is from genome assembly GCF_008728855.1 of Hypericibacter terrae. Taxonomy (GTDB): domain Bacteria; phylum Pseudomonadota; class Alphaproteobacteria; order Dongiales; family Dongiaceae; genus Hypericibacter; species Hypericibacter terrae. The sequence goes on from NZ_CP042906.1 coordinate 3,729,004, forward strand.
GTCGATGGCGACGAGTTCGACACCATCCTCCATTGCGGGGCGGTGTCGGGCCCGATGGTGATGGCCGACCGGCCGCTGGAGATCTGGCGGATCAATGCCATGGGAACGGCCTATCTGCTCGAGGCGGCGCGACGGCGGCGCGTCGGGCGTTTCGTTCTCTGCTCCACGACCGAGATCTTCGGATCGCGCTGCGGCCCCCGGATCGACGAGGACACGCCGCCCTCGCCCGACGGCGTCTATGGCGCCAGCAAGATCGCGGCCGAGCAGGCCATGACCGGTTATGTCCGGGAGCATGGCCTGGACGCGGTGGCGCTGCGCCTTTCCTGGATCTACGGGCCGGGCCGGATCACGCCGACCATGCTGGAGCAGCTCTTGCGGGCGTCATTGGACGGGCGGCCTTTCGAGATCGAGAGCTCGCCCGCCGAGGTCACGCATTATCTCTATATCGAGGATGTGGTCGAAGGGCTGCTGGCCGCGGCCCGCGCCCAGCGGCTGCCGCGCCTCACCTACAACATCACCGCGGGCGCCGGCCAGACGCTGGAGCAGGTCATATCGCAGCTGCGCGCCTTCGCGCCGGAGACGCGCGTGTCCTTCACCGGCCAGGGGCCCCATGCCACGGGGCCGACGAGCTTCGATCTCAACCTGGCGGCGCGCGATCTCGGATATCGGCCGCGCATCCCGCTGGTGGAAGGCCTGAAGCGCTATCGCGATGCGCTGCGCGACCGGCGAACCTAAAGCCCCATCTTCTCCAGCAGGGCCGGCCATTTGTCCTGCCAAGGCTTGGCCGCCTCGAACGCCGCCGAGGCCCGTAGCACGGCCGGGTCATCGAGATGGCGCCCGACGATCTGCAAGCCAACGGGCAGCCCGTCCTTGGTGAAACCAGCCGGTACGGTCGCGGCCGGCTGCCCGGTCATGTTGAAGGGGAAGGTGAAGGCCAGCCATTTGAAGGGCGGCACGATACGGCCATCGATCTTTTCCGGGCCCTGGACATGCAGCGCGAAAGGCGGCACGGCCAGAGTCGGCGTGAGCAGCAGGTCATAGCGCTGCATGAAGCGCCACATTTTGTTGGTGACCGCCTTGCGAACCATGATCGCATCGGTGAAGTCCTCGGCACTCCAGGGCCGCATGATGAAGTCGATCAGATGCGGCGTCATCCGCCCCCCATGCTTCGCCACCATCGCGCGCAGCCCCTTGAGATCGGACTCCATCGCGACCAGCCCCCAGAAAGCCGGATAGGGGTCCTCGAAGCCCGGATGCGCCTCCTCGACCTTGCAGCCGAGGTCGCGCTCGAACACCTTGACCGCCTCGCCCACCACGCGGCGCACTTCCGGATCGACCGCGGCGTAGCCCCAATCGGGGCTGTAGGCGACGCGCAGCCCCTTGAGATCGCCCTTGAGGCAACCCATCCAATCGAACTCGGGTTTGGGCAGGCTGTAGCGATCGCGCGAATCCGGGCCCGAGCCGATCACTGATAGCATCAGCGCCGAATCCGCCACCGTGCGGCTCATCGGCCCGATATGCTCGAGCGATTCCCAGCTCGACACGCCGGGATAGCGTTCGTCTTTCGTGCCGGGATAGAGCGGAACGCGCCCCATCGAGGCCTTGATCCCATAGATGCCGCAATGGGCCGAGGGGATGCGAACCGAGCCGCCGCCATCGCTGCCGATGGCGAAGGGCCCCATACCGGCCGCAACCGCCGCTCCCGAGCCGGCGCTGGAACCGCCGGAGGTACGCTCGAGATTCCAGGGATTGCAGGTCGTCTCGAAGACCGGACTGTGGCCGACGCCGCTATAGCCGAACTCCGGGACATTGGTCTTGCCGATGATGACGGCGCCGGCCTGCTTCAGCCGCTCGACCACCACATCGTCCTCGTCGGGCACGAAGTCTTCATAGGCGGCCGAGCCCGAGACCGTCCGAACGCCCGCGGTACAGACGAGATCCTTGATGCCGATCGGCACGCCCGCCAGCGGTCCGACCGCCTCGCCCGCGAGAATGGCCTTCTCGACCTGCTTCGCCTGCTGGCGCGCGAGGTCCGGCGTCGGCGTGCAGAAGGCATGGAGCAGCGGCTCCAGCTTGTCCATGCGGGCCAGCACCGCCTCGACGGCTTCGGTCGGCGACAGCTCCTTGGTCCTGATTTTCTTCGCGAGCGTCACCGCGCTCATGCGGCCGATCTCGACGATCGACGACGGAGTCACTGAAACCATGGATGCCTCCTTTGATTCGTGAACGAACCGTCACGGCGGATCGAACGGGAGATCGATCCGCCGGCGAAAGCTGGTAAGGCAGCCGCCAGGCATAGCGCAGGCGCCACGCCCGGCTGCTGTGAGGTCAGGACCGCATCAACTCCTTCAAGACATTGTCGAGGAACTTCACATCCTCGGGGTTGGTGCCGGGGCCGCCCGCGAAATGACCCCAGATCGACGGGATCGGCAGGAATTTCGCATTGGGCATATGCTTGACCTCGTACTGGCTATCCTCGGGCGGGAAGTAGAGATCCGTCTGGCCGGGCATCACGATGGCCCTGGCCTTGACGGCCGCCAGCGCCTTCTCGAAATTGCCGTTGAAGACCGGATTGGCGCTGATATCGCCCCTCTGCCAAGTCCAGAGCATCGCCAGCAAATTGTTGGGGTCGCGTACCAGGAACAGCCCTTCCCAGAATCCCACCAGGAAATCCTCGAGCGAGGCATAGCCCATCCGCTTGATGTCGAGCTGCTCGCGATAGAAGGCTTGCGAGAAGCCCCAGCCCGCATAGACGCGGGCCATGGCGCGCAGCCCCTTCTGCGGCAGTTTCTCGTACCAGCCGCCCTGGAAAGCGTCGTCGGCGGTGAGTGCCGCCTTGACGCCTTCAAGGAAGACGAAGTTGTGGCGCGACGTCTTGGCCGAGCCGCAAAACGGCACGATCCGCTCGACCATGTCGGGATAGAGACAGCCCCACTGGAAGGTCTGCTGCGCGCCCATGGACCAGCCGGTCACGAGCGCCACCCGTTCGATCCCGAACTTCTCCGTCACCAGGCGATGCTGGAGGGTGACGTTGTCGTACAAAGTGACATTCGGGAAGCGCGCCCGGTCATAGGGCGGCGGCGTGTTGCTGGGTGAAGTCGACAGGCCGTTGCCCAACATGTTCGGGATGATGATGAAGTATCTCTCCGGGTCGAGCGCCATCCCCCGCCCGATCAGCCACTCATTGTTCACATGCTGGCCGGAGTACCAGGTCGGATAGACGATGACGTTGTCCTTGCGGCCGTTGAGTTTGCCGTAGGTCTTGTAGGCGAGCGTCGCGCCTCGCAGGGTGGCCCCTGACTGCAGGACGACATCGCCCAGTTCGAAGATCTCGTGGTCGCTCATCCGGGTCCTCCTTGTCTCTATAGGGATACCGCCCGCCCGGTCTCAGGAGCTCTGGCGGGCCGTTGCCGGGCGCAGTGCCATGATGCCCCAATAGACCGCGCCACCGACGATCGCCGCCGAGAGGGCGGTGCACCACTCGGGCATGTTCTTCTCGACGATGAAGGCGACGACCGAGCCGGCAATCCAGCCGAGGAACGCCTGGGCCCGCCAATCCACGTCGATCTCCGACCCACGGCGAACGACATACTGATCGACCAGGATGATAGCGCCGATCGGCGGCACCAGAATGCCGAGCAGCGAGAGCCATTCAATGAAGAAAGCCCAGACATTGCCGGCGGCGACGGCGATGCCGATGGCGCCCAGAATGATCGCTGCCGCCCGCATATGGCCGCCGACGATGCGCGACCAGCCCGTCGCCGAATTATAGAGGCAGTGCGAGCAGACGGAACCCAGATTGGTGAGCAGGAAGACGAAGGCCAGCAGCGAGAGCCAGGCGACACCCTTGCCGGTCATGTAACCGAACATGTTGTCGGCGCCGAACGGATTGGCATCGGGCACGGCCAGGGCCGCCGTCATGACGCCGCCCACCAGCATCGCGACCAGGTTGGCGAAGGGGAAGGCGCTGAAGGTGGCGAAGAGCGAGCTGCGCGAATCCCTGGCCCAGCGGTTGAAGTCCGCGGTCACGGTTCCGGCATCGACGAAGAGCGCCAGCACCACCGTGAGGCCAACGCCCATGGACATCGGCACCTCGGGATGGCTGCCCGGATAGCTCATGATCGCAGCCCAACTCGTGGTGCTGGCGGCGTCGCCCGCGACCCATACTCCCAGAATGACGAACAGCGGCACGGAGACCATGCCGATCCAATGCAAACCGCGCACGCCGATGAAGGTAATGCCGATATAGAGCACGCCGGCGATGATCGTCATCAGCACATAGCTCATATGATAGGTGCTGCTGATCAAGGCGCCGGTGATTCCGGTTTGGACCGCGTACCAGCCCAGCAACAAGGTCGAGAGCAGTCCGGAGGCAAGCACATAGCCCTTGCGACCGAAGACCACGCTGGCGAGCAGCGCGAAGTTCCGGCCGGTGCGCGTGCCGAGCAGACCCAGGAGGCCCACATAGGCGAACATGATCAGGTTGCCGACGATCATGGCGACCAGCGCGCGGCTGAAGCCCATGCCCAGTACCAGGATGGACCCGGTCATCGCCCCCGTGATGATCATCGGGAAGCCGATCCAGACCATGGTCATGGAAAAAGCACTGCGGCGAGCGGCGAGCGGAACCGGCTTGTGCTCATACTCCTCGCCCAGGAAATGGTCGACTTCAGCTTCGACGGCGTCGACACCGGTTTGTTGGTTCTTCTGGTTAGCCAACGTTACCTCCTCTGGCTGCGCCCGCTCCGCGATATGCGAGGCGGGGTGTCCCGCTCGGTTCGCTCCGCGAGACAAGGAGCCTATCGGCACGGACATTCCCTGCGCCGTCCCCGCACCTCACGGGTGCCGCGGACGGAGGAGACGTCTTGATCGGACGGGTGTCGCATGTAAGGCAGAGAAGGCGCGGCTTCACCCGACCATGATCGATGGCGGTTGCGAAGGCTTCAGCGCCTTGAATTTGAATCGAGAGCGGCGTCGATGCCGCAAGCACGAGCGATGCGTGCGTCAAAAAAGTTATCCAAGCCCCAAACTCAAGTCAATGATTTGTCCAGTGCCCGGCGATCACGATTCAGGGTGGGCGATTGCGGGCTTGTGCGTGAAGCGCCAGGCAACCGCGCCCAGCATCACGCCCGCTATCGGCCCCACGACATAGATCCAGAAATAGCTGAAGTCGCCGAATGCCAGTGTCGGGCCGAACGCGCGGGCGGGGTTCATCGAGGCACCCGCATAGGGGCCGAACAACATGACTTCGATGCCGACCGTCCCGCCGATCGCCAGCGCGCCGGTCATCGGATCGGCGCGCGGATCGAATCCGGCGCCGCAAATGACCCACATCATGACGAAAGAAAGGAGGGTTTCGATCCCCAGGGCCTCGGCGGGCCCGACACCGGCGGCGACATTCGGCAGATTTGCGCCGGCGCTTCCGGCGGTGCCGAGTGTCGACATCAGCACCAGCCCGGCCAGCGCCGAACCGGCCAATTGGACTAGGACATAGCCCGGCAGCAGCCGCTTCTCCAACAGGCCCAGCCAGCAGGCGGCAATCGACAGGGCCGGATTGACATGCGCGCCGGAGATGGCGCCGCAGGTCGCAATCACGATCACGATCATGCCGCCCGAGGTCAGCCCCGATGCGATCGGTCCCAGCCCGCCGATGCGGGCCTGCAGCACCACCGAGCCCGCCGCGAAGAGCACAAGCGCGAAGGTGCCGATGAACTCACAGGCGTATTTGGCGAGATCGGCGCGCGCCGGCGCCATCGCGCCGAGGGCCCGTCCCAGGTCCCGTGGCCGCATCGCCGCCCGGCCGCTCACCGCTGCCTCCTATCTTGTCAGCCGGAAGTACAACGAAGGGAGCCGGTCCGGCAGCCGGTCAATGCGATCGATCATGATGGTGTTGCGGGGGCCGAAAATGCGGGCGAGATGGTTCTCGGCCCCCGAATCCAGTCCGACGCATAGAGTATCGATCCCATGCGCGGTCAAACCCGCCACCGCATAGCGCGCATCTTCGACCAGGTAGCGTCGATCCGGTACATCGCGATCCGACGGCTCGCCATCGGTCACCAGCAGCAGGAGCCTCCGATACGTCGTCTGCTTGCCGAGCTCGACACCGGCATGACGAATGGCAGCGCCCATGCGGGTCGAGAGGCTGCCGGTCAGGCCCGCCAGCCGCGACAGCGGCAGAGCTCCGAAGCGCTCGCTGAAATCCTTGATTCGTAGGTAGTGCACATCCTCACGTCCATCCGAGCAAAAGGCCGCGACGGCGAACGGATCACCCAATCCCTCCATAGCCTCGCCCAGCAAAGCGACGGCCTGTTTCTCCAGCTCCAGGGTGGGACGCCGGCTACCCTTGATCGGGTCGTTGGTCGATTCCGAGATGTCGAGCAGGAGCAGCACCGAGAGATCGCGGAACTGGCGCATCACCGTCGAATAGATACGCGGGTCGGGACTCTCGCCGATCCGTTGGCTCAGGACCGCCTGGATCGCCGCATCGAGATCGAGCTGCTCTCCCTCCGCCATATGCCTACGCCGCCGCGGCCGGCTGACCTTGGCGGCGCGGATCATCGCTTGAATTCGAAATCGGAGTTCGGGGTTTGCTTCGATCGACCGCTCGATCTCACCCGGATCCCCCAGACGCGGCTCGTACTCCTTGACCGTGACCCAATCCGGCCGGTCCCGACCGATCAGATGGTCATGCTCGGGATAGCGCGCGACCGGAATGCCAATATCGACTGGAGCCTGCTCCTCGGGACGGGCCCGGTTGGCGGAGCCCTGGTCCCGCTCCGGTTCCTGGCGCTCGCGGTCGGGAGGGTCTGGATCGTCCTCCTCCTGCCGGACGATACGAACGGACTCGTCGAGAAGTTCCTCATCCGCCATCTCGTTCGGCTGTTCTCCCCAGTCCCAAAGCCCGACATTGTCGTCGCGATAGGGTGGCTCGGGCACGTAGGTCTTGGCATTGAATTGGATCCGCATCTGACCCAGATCGTTGCCGAGCAGGCTTCCCAGCACGCGGCTCATCTGCTGGTCGTCCCAATGCTCGCGGGCCGCATAGAACATCTCCTTGCTCTTCTGCACCCAGCCGTCCGGATCTTCGAAATCGGGATCGATCAGGGCCCGCGACAGCCGGGCCAGCAGCGTCGGTGCCGTCTTCGCGCCCGAGGGCTGCGCCACATGGAACGGCAGCCAGAGGCGGCGCAGTCCCGGATATTCACGCATCGCAAGCTTCTCAACGCGAGCATCCTCGATCAGCGAGACCAAGGCGATCTGCACCGGCTTCAGGCTGCGTGCGGGAAACTTGTCCCGGGTGAAGGTCAAATGCGCCGCCACATGGGCCAGGGCCGCGCGGAAGATCTCCTCGGCCTGCTGATCGCGAAACCCCGGATAGACCGGCGGCACGCGGATCATCCCGCGGTCGAACGAGGTGCGGCGGCGCGAAGCCTCGGGCGCCCGCAAGGAGGGTTCGCGGATCGGGAGACGAATCCGCCACAGCGCGTCGAGGTAGTATTTCAGGCGCCGCCCGACATGCTCGAAGGTAACGTCGCTCGACTCCCGCTCGAGCCAGCGCTCCGCCTCGGGATCCTCGAACGAGAAATAGCCGTGACGGCGCTGGGCGTCCCCGCCGCCATAGCGGATGCCCGCGAGCACCCAGGCCTCGAGCCGCGACAGGTCGAGGCGTGAAAGCAGCCGATCGATCCGGATCAGGACCTCCGACACCGATTCCGGCGCCAGCGACGAGAGCCGCTCCATGAGGTTCAGGAAGGCTCGAAACCGATGGGCATCGGCGACCCGCCCTGCCGCTTGCGCTGCCGCCGGCGGCAGCAGCTCGGCCGCCTTACGACCTGCCTTGATCGCCAGCAGTGAGACCGAGTCCGCCAGCGCGATGCCGGCATTGGGGCCGACCTTGCCGGCGACCTCCGGAGAATGGCGCCGGTAGCTTTCCACGACGGGCTCGCCATAGCCGGCCTGGGAAAGCCTCTCCACGGCCGCGAGCCAGGGCGCGGACATCGGACCCGCGAAGGCCAAGGCGGCGGCCCCTTGCAGCAAAGGCGGTGTCGCAGGCGGGGTTTCCGACGTGACCAGCTTCAAGAAATCCTTGGAAGAGCGGGGCAAACGACGTCGCCTATTGGCAGGCAGCCACTGCCGACCGCAGGGCGTCGCGAAGATCAGCGTCGTCGGTCAAGGGTATCACAATGGCCACCTGGCACGCCTCGGCGAACGACACGCCTTTCGACATGAGAAGACCCGCATTGATCAGCATCCGGGTCGAGGCTCCCTCTTCCAGACCATGGCCTTTGAGGTTGCGCGACTTCGCCGCCACCGTCACGAGGAGCTTCGCGGGCGCTGGCGGGAGGCTCGCCTCGTGCATCACGATCTTCGCTTCCAGCTCCGCTGCCGGATAATCGAAATCGAGCGCCACGAAGCGTTGCTTGGTCGATTCCTTCAAATCCTTGAGCACGCTCTGATAGCCGGGGTTGTAGGAGATGACGAGCTGGAAATCCGCGTGGGCGCGCACCAGTTCGTTCTTCTTCTCCAACGGCAGGATGCGACGATCGTCGGTCAGGGAATGGATGATCACGGTGGTGTCCTGCCGGGCCTCGACGATCTCGTCGAGATAGCAGATGGCCCCATGGCGCACGGCCAATGTCAGGGGCCCGTCATGCCATAGCGTCCCGTTGGCATCGAGCAGGAACCGCCCGACCAGATCCGAGGCCGTCATGTCCTCGTGGCAGGAGACGGTGACGATCGGCCGCTTCAGCCGCCAGGCCATATGCTCGACGAAGCGGGTCTTGCCGCAGCCGGTTGGGCCTTTGAGCATGACCGGCAGACGATGGGCGTAGGCCGCTTCGAACAGGGCAATCTCGTTGCCGAGAGGGCGGTAGTACGGCTCGTCGGCAATCAAATAGTCGTCGAGCATGATAGGGTCATCGATTGTTGAGACTCGGACGTGGGCAGGCGCCGAAAAATGGCGGGCGAGACAGGGGAAAGCTCGCCCGCCATGCGTGGCTCCATCAGCGATGCGGAGCCGCCTTCTTGTTCGGGATGCCCTCGATCGGACATTCCGGCGTTCCCACCATCGGGCGCGTCATGGCCTCGACCATCTCACGAGTTCCCTCCGGATCGGTGATCCACTTCTTGTAGAAATCGTAGGGGCAGACCGCCTCGCCGCGCACATCCTCGTTCGAGTTGATCTTGCCGGTATAGCCGCGGTGAACCAGCTTGAAGAGGTGATTCTGCGATTGGCCGTTGCGGCGCGCATCGCGAATGGCCGACACCGAAAGCTGGCCATACTGGATTCCATATTCCTCCTCGCCGCATTCGCCGAGCGTGCGGCCATCGAAACCGATGATCGCCGAATGGCCGAAATAGGAGTATACGCCGTCGAATCCTGCGGCATTCGCGACTGCGACATAGATATTGTTGGCCCAGGCCATCGCCTTGGAAATCAGCACCTGCTGATCCTTGGCCGGATACATGTAGCCCTGGCAGCGGATGACGAGCTCGGCGCCCTTCATAGCGCAATCGCGCCAGATCTCGGGGTAGTTGCCGTCGTCGCAGATGATCAGGCTGATCTTCATGCCCTTAGGGCCCTCCGACACATATGTGCAATTGCCGGGATACCAGCCCTCGATCGGAACCCAAGGCATGATCTTGCGATATTTCTGAACGATCTCGCCCTTGTCGTTCATCAGAATCAGGGTGTTGTAGGGCGCCTTGTTCGGGTGCTCCTCGTGGCGTTCGCCGGTCAACGAGAAGACGCCCCAGACCTTGTTGCGCTTGCAGGCTTCGGCAAAGATCTGGGTTTCCTCGCCGGGAATCGTCGACGCCGTCTCGTACATCTCCTTCTCGTCATACATGATCCCGTGAGTGCTGTACTCCGGGAAGATGACGAGATCCATGCCCGGGAGTCCGACCTTCATGCCGTCGACCATCTTGGCGATGGCCTTGGCATTGTCCAACACCTCCTTGCGGCTGTGGAGACGCGGCATCTTGTAGTTGACGACAGCAACGCCAACCGTGTCGTTACTGCTCGAGATATCACCGTGATACATGATTTCCTCCTTGCGTATCCGTTCTATTGATCGTTGTCGTCGTCCTGGCGCGAATTGTCGTCACGTCTCTCCTGTCACACGGCCAGATGCCGGTGAACCAGCTGGTCGGTCAGCTCCTGAACGGGGCCTCGCGCGGCGACCTGGCCGCGATCCATAATCGCGAAATGCTGCGAGGCGCGCCGCGCGAAACCGATATTCTGTTCGATCAGCACGATGGTCTTGCCGTGCTTGCGATTGAGATCGATCAGCACCTGTTCGATCTGCTCGACTATGTTCGGCTGAATGCCTTCGGTCGGCTCATCGAGCAGGATGATCTTGGGCTCGCTCAGGAGTGTGCGCGCGATGGCCAACTGCTGCTGCTGCCCGCCCGAAAGATTGCCGCCGCGCCGGTCGAGAAATTCCCGGAGGATCGGGAAGAGCTCGAATACCCATTCGGCAATCCGAGCCCCGTTGCCACGATTGCTTTTTGGATTGGCAAAGGTGCCGAGCATTAAATTCTGACGCACGGTGAATTTTGGCAGGATACCCCGACCCTGCGGCACATAACCGATCCCAGCAAGGGCGCGGTCATGGGTCTTGAATCTCTTGATATCGGTTCCATCCAGCTGGATCGAGCCCTCGACCCTATCCATCAATCCCAGGATTGAGCGAATGAGCGTGGTCTTCCCGACACCGTTGCGGCCCAGGATGCTCACGAATTCCCCATCCTTGACCGACAGGCTCACGCCTTGAAGGACTCGGCTGTCGCCGTAATAGGCCTCGACATTCTCCAGCTCAAGCATGGGAGATACCTCCCGAGCCGAGATATGCTTCCCTGACCGCCGGGTGACGCTCGATCTCCTCGACCGTGCCCTCGGCCAGCAGCTTTCCCTGATGCATGACCGAGATCATCTCCGCGATCTCCTTGACGAAGCCCATGTCATGCTCGACCACAATCAGCGTCCGATTGCCCTTGAGACGATTGAAGAGCTGCGCCGTCTTGTGGGTTTCCTGCGCGGTCATGCCAGCCGTGGGTTCATCCATCAGGATGAGCTTCGGATCCTGGGCCAGGAGCAGCGCGATCTCGAGCCATTGGGTATGGCCATGCGAAAGATGACCGGCCAAGGTCTCCAGCTGGTTCTCGAGGCCAACCAGCTCGGCCAGCTTATCGAGCCCCTCGCTTGCTTCACCGCGACGGAGCTGCAGCGCGTTGCGGAGGACGCCCGGGCGCCGCGAATGAGCGACTGAAAGGTTCTCCCGCACCGTCAATTGGCGGAACACACTCGGCACCTGGAACTTCCGGCCAATCCCCTTGCGCGCAATCTGGTGCTCTTCCAAATCGTTCAGCGTGACCGGCCCAAGCTTGATCTCGCCGCTCCTGGGCTTGGTCTTCCCGCAGATGAGATCGAGAGTCGTGGTCTTGCCTGCGCCGTTCGGACCGATCAGGCATCGCAGTTCGCCTTCCCCGACGGTCAGGCTGAGATTGTCGACGGCGAGGAAGCCGTTGAAGCTCACGGTCACATTTTCGAGCGTCAGGTGCTTGGCGCCACTCATGAGCAACTCCCGGTTCAGGTAGGCCGCGACGCGGCAGGACGGGGCGTGGCTTCGCCCGGCGACTTCGCCATCGCCTTGGAGGAACGGCCAAACTTCCGGAAAATTCGGTCCTTGAGCGTCTCGGCGGCACCCGCAAGGCCTTTGGGCAGGAACAGAACCACGAGCACGAACACGAGCCCCATGACGAGGGTCCATGTGTCGAGGAAGGTCTCCGACTCCGAAAGTGCGCCCTGCATGCCAGCAACCAGGATCGCGCCCAGCATCGAGCCCAGCAGGCTTTGACGCCCACCCACTGCACACCAGATCACCACCGAAAGACTGAGCTGCACGCCCATGAAGGTCGGCGAGGCGAACTCCATGACGATGGTGTAGAGCATGCCGGCCATGCCGGCGATCGCCGCCGAGACCGCCACCGCGAAGATCTTGTAGCGCGCCACGTCATAGCCGAAATAGCGCACCCGGTTCTCATGGTCGCGGATGGCCTGCAGGATCAATCCCGCCTTGCTCTTGGTTACGAGGAGCGCAAAGAAGAGGCAAAAAGTCAGGCAGATCGCGATGAGATAGTAGGAGCTGGCGCCGTAGGCGTCGAAGGTGAAACTTCCTATGTCGAGTTGCGCCAGATCCGTGATCCCGTTGAAGCCGCCGGTAAAGCGCTGCTGATCGATGAACAGCAGGTTGACCACGACCAGGAAGGCCAGCGTGATGATCGCGACATAGACGCCGGTCACACGTCCGCGAAACATGAACCAGCCCAATCCGGCCGCGATAAGGGCCGGCACCGCGACTCCCGCCGCGATGGCGAAGGGCATCGAGTAGAACGGCTCCCAGAACCAGGGCAGCTTCTCGACATTGTTCCAGACCATGAAGTCCGGAAGTCCCTCGGCGCCGGTATGTACAGGAATCGTGCGCAGCTTCAGCGCCATGGCCATGCAATAGGAGCCCAGCCCGAACGACGTGGCCTGCCCCAGATTGAGAATCCCGGTGTAGCCCCAGGACAGGCTGAGAGAGATCGCCAGGATGCCGAGAACCAGATAGCGCGCGGTCTTATTGAGCAGGAAAGCGTCCTGCACGAACACCGGCACCAGAAAAATGATCAGGCAGACGGTGCCGTAAGTCAGATACTGAATGAGGTCGCGATTCCGCACGTCTGGAGTCTCCCTTGGGCCGCGCCGGCCTCAGCTTCGAACCTTGGCGGCGAACAGACCTTGCGGCCGAAACCGGATCAGGATGACGATGAAAAGCAGTACCAGCGCCTTAGCGATGGTGTCGTTGGCATAGAAAGCGACAGCGCTCGAACTCTGCCCGATGATGAAAGCGCTGGCGACTGAGCCGACCAGGCTCTCGACGCCGCCGAGCACGACCACCATGAAAGCATCCACGACATAGGTGGTCCCCATTTCCGGCGCCACGCTCTTGAGCGGCGATACCACCGCGCCCGCTAGGCCCGCGAGGCCGGCACCGTAGGCGAAAGTCAGGCCATAGATCCGGTTGCTGTTGATGCCGAAGCAGCTGGCGATCTCGCGGCTCTGGGTGATGGCGCGCAACTTCAGACCGAGCGAGGTGCGAAAAATCAGGAACCAGGTGAGACCAAAGAGTGCGACCGCAAGGCCGAGGATGAAGATGCGGAAGATCGGAATCTCCACACCCAGCACGGATACCGGATGGTTCATCGCCTCAGGCATCTCGACGTAGCGCAACTCGCCGCCGGCCAGAAGCCGCACCGCCTGCTGCGCCATGACGCCGATGCCCCAGGTGGCGAGAATCGTGTCGAGCGGGCGGTTATAGAGGTGGCGAATCACCACGCGATCGATGATCCAACCCAGCAAGGCGGTGGCGAGGAAGATCAGCGGCAAGCTCGCCAGCAACCCGATGCCGAAGAAGCTCTGAAGAGCCCAGGCGCAGTAGGCACCGATCATCACCAGCTCGCCATGGGCGAGGTTGATGACACCCGTGACGCCATAGATGATCGCCAGGCCCAAGGCCACCAGCAGAAGGATCGATGCGATCGATAGTCCGGTGACAACCAGTGACATCAATTCCACGGCCGTCGCCTCCATGTTCCCAGTCTTGCCAACCCGCTGAGGAAAGATCCGGCGGCGGTTTCCCGCCCGCCGCCGGAAGTCGACTCAGGACTCAGTGAGCCCCGCTTCGGTGCAGTGCATGTTCGGGTAGGCCTTGTAGGGTTCGGGCTTCAACCAGGTCGCGCTCTGCTTGAGAATTTCGAACTGGCCGTCCGACTTGCACTGGCCGATCTTCGGCCAAAGCCAGGTATGGAGGTTTTCACGCTCGATCTGCACCTTGCCCTGCGGCGCGATCATGGACTCGCCCTTGATCGCTTCGCGGATGTTGGGAGGTGTGATGTCGCTCGGCGCCAGCTTGGCGACCGCCTGCTTGAACAGATAGACCTGGAAATAGGAGGGCTCGGAGACAAAATGCGTGACCTTGTCCTGGCCCCAGCGCGCCTTGTAGGCATCGACGAACTTACGGTTCTCGGGGGAATCCCAGACCATGAAATAGGGCGCCGACGTGAAGTGGCCCGCCGCCGCTTCGCCGCCCATCGCCGCCACCTCGTTCTCCGAGGTCGTCAAGCTCGCCATCGGCATCTTCGCGGGATCCAGCCCTGCCGCGCGATATTGGCGATGTAACGCTACGACCGAATCGCCGACCACGGTCGAGAAGATCACGTTGGGTTGCAGGCTCTGGAACTTGTTGACGACGGACGAGAACTCCGAATGGCCGAGCGGCACATACTCTTCCGCCACGACTTCGGCACCCAGACCCTCCAGCAGCTTCTTGCAGTAGTTATTCTCCTCCTTCGGATAGATGTAGTTCGAGCCGATCAGGTACCATTTCTTGCCGAACTTCTCGACCAGCCAGGGCACGAATTCATCCTGCTGCTGGTTCGGCACCGCGCCCGTGTAGACGACATTCTTCGAGCATTCGCGGCCCTCGTAGAGCGTCGGATAGAAATAGAGATTTTCGCGCTTCTCGAAGACGGGCAGCACCGCCTTGCGGCTGGCAGAGGTGTAGGAGCCGAATACGCTGACGCAGCGGTCCGAAAGCACCAGCTTGCGCGCCTTCTCGGCGAAGGTCGCGGGATCCGAGGCCGGGTCCTCGATCACGGGAACGATCTTCATCCCGTTGATCCCGCCAGCAGCGTTGATCTCCTCGATGGCCAGGATCGTCGCCTTGTTGAGCGACTCCTCGATGATGGCGGTGGTGCCCGTGAGCGAGAACAGGACACCGACCTTGATTTCGCCGTCGGCCGCGCGGGCGAGCGACAGGTTCTTGTTCCAGATATGGGGGAACCCAGTCGCACCGATCGCACCTGCGGCTGCTGCACCCCTGATAAAACCACGACGTGTAATCTTCATTTTTTCCTCCCTTGACCGATTTCGGTCGCACGTTCCCCGTGGCCCGGAATCCGCCTTGTCTGGGGTTGCTCCCGGACCGGCAGCCCGAATGCGGAAAACAGAAAACCCCATCGGTGCCCGCTCCCGCAGGTTCCGATAGGGCTATGTTGCCTCTGATTTCAGGGGCGGCGCCGTTGCCGCCTGCCACGCGCCGGCGTTATATGCCGGCGAGGCGTGGACGGCTGAACGCTAAGTCAGCATCTCGTCGGTGTCAACAATCGCGAGCGCAAGCTCGCCGATCGAGATGCGCCGCGCCATCGCTTGGCGCCGAAGGAAATGATAGGCCTCATCCTCGTTGAGCTGCTTACGCGACATGATCACGGTTTTCGCGCGCTCGACGCTGCGGATGGCGCGGATATAGTCGTCAAGCTTGTCAATGCGCGAACGCAACCGCTTCTCGTACTGGAACTGACTGAGGCCGATCACGAGGGCCGCCACCAGATCGTTTGGCCGCACCGGCAGCGATACGAATCCGTGGGGCGTGCAATTGCGCAGCATTGGCGCGTTGAGCGAGCAGTCCTCATTCAGGAGAGCGATCAAGGCACAGGAAGGCTCGCCCGGCGACCAGGGCAGCCGTCCTGGCAGATCCTCGACGAGTTCGCTGAAGATCACGTCAAAATCGATCGGATACGAGGCGGGCGGCGGCCAGATATGAGTGACGCGCGCCCGCGTCCGCTGCAGCTCCCGGATCAAGGCCTCGATGCCGGGGGAATTCTCGGCCAGAACCGCGATATTCAGGTGCCCAAAATCGCGACCGGATGGATCTCTGTGCGGCGTCTGTCTATTCATGACGAGGTTCACCGGGACGGACTCAGGAAAAGGCGAAGTTTCGACCATATCCCACGAGATAGGGGTCGGCGTTCACGGCCGACGTCGATTGGTGAAGGATGTCGAACTGGCCCCGACGATTGGCGCGACCGATGCGATTCCATAGATTGGCGTGACCGCAGACCGGATTGATCGAGATGCGTCCCTGCGGCGCGTCAACATCCTCGCCGAGGATTGCGGAGCGGAGCTGTTCCGTATCGACCGAATTGGCCTTTTCCAGCGCCCGCGCGAAGAGATGGACCTGGAAATAGGCGGCTTCGCAGCACATGTTCGTGCTCTCGTCGTCGCCGTAGATCTTCTTCCAATTCATCAGGAAACGTCGATTCTGCTCATTCTCGACACCCTGGAAATAGGGGGCGGCGGTGATATGTCCCTCCCCAACATCGAAGCCCATCGCGCGCACCTCGGCTTCGGTCGTGGTCAGGCTTGCGATCGGCATGTGTTTCGGCTCAAAGCCGTTCTCAGCATAAGCTTGGTAGAGATAGGTGGTGCCGTCTCCCACAACGGTCGAGAAGATGGCGTCGGGCTTGAGGTCGCGGATTTCGCGGACAACCTCGTAGAAATCGGCCCTGCGCGGCCGCAACGAGACGTAGCGTTCACCCACCACCTGTCCCGCATTGTGGCGCACGAACTCGTGCATGATCCGGTTGGATACATGCGGATAGACGTAGTTCGAGCCGACGAAATAGAAGCGCTTGCCGTGATGCTTCATCAGGTAGCGGAACAGCGCCAGGCTGTTCTGGTTGGGGCCGGCGCCCGAATAGATGACGTTGGGAGAAAACTCGAACCCTTCATAGAGGGTCGGATACCAGAGCAGCCCGTTCAGACGCTCGACGACCGGCAGAACGGCCTTGCGGCTGCTCGAGGTATAGCATCCGAAGATCGTATTGACGCCGTCCTCCACCATGAGCTTCTTGGCGTACCGCCCGAAAGCGGAGGATTCCGACGATGGGTCATAGACGACCGGCTTGATCGGGCGCCCATGGACGCCGCCGCGCTCATTGATTTCATGGATCGCGAGAAGCGTGCCGCGCAACTGGGTCTCCTCGATCACGGACATGAAGCCCGTCTTCGAGAAGAGGACGCCGACTCGCCATGGTTCAGCCGTGCTCTGTCTGCTCGACACGGTAGTTCCTCCCCAGCTGGACGTCTTTTTTACGCAGTTTTTTTGGACGATAGAGCAAATCGCCAAAAATTGGGAAGAATCAATTCAGGTCAGGATCGTTGGGTCTATCGTTCGGCGCTGTGCCAGCAGCGTCTGCGGGTCATTTACACGCGGATTAGTTGAATATCTCTCGGATATCGGCATCCATCGACAGGGATTTGGGAACCGCCGGAACACCGGCTACTGCATGTCGCGCCGCACAATAAGTGCCGGGCGACCTTGGAACGAGGAAAGGACGCATTTGCAGCATCCCTTCCCGCTCCGGGTCGACGCGACGAAAGGAACGGGCCTGTCCTATCGCGCGTAGATCCCCGTGAAGCTGGCCGAGGCGATCTTGTTGGCCTGGATGAAGATGCCGACCAGGGCCGGCGTGGCCTCCTGGTCGACGGGAATCTTCGGGACCCGCAAGGCGAAAATCGTAAAGATGTAGCGGTGGGCGGTGCCGACCGGCGGGCAAGGGCCGCCATAACCCGGCGTGCCGAAATCGGTCCGGGTCTGCATCGCGCCCGTCGCCTCGACGGCGCCATCGGCGCTTGCCCCCGGCGGCAATGAATTGACCGTGTTCGGAATGTTGACCACGACCCAATGGAACCAGCCCATGTCGTTGGGCGCGTCCTTGTCGAACACCGTCAGCACGAAGCTCTGCGCCTCCGGAGGCGCGTTTTCCCAATCCAGATGCGGCGAGAGGTTGCCGCCCGAGCATCCGGCGCCATAGTTGCTGCTCTGGACCTGGTCCTGCTTGATGATCTGGTTCACGATGTCGCTGCTATGGAGCCTGAACTCGTCCGCGCGAGCGGGCGAGTTCAACAGCGCCATACCGCCCAGCAATGCCCAGGCCGCGGCCGTCAGCCGCATCTTCATCGAACGCATAGGTTCCGTTTCCCCTTCCCCGGTGGTACGGCGCCGCAGCCTGCCACGAATAGCGCCCGGCTGGCGGCTTTCGGGTTGAGCTTATCGTTGATAGCTCGCCGTGAAGTTCACCGCGGCGATCTTATTGCCCTCGATCAGGGCAGCAACCATCTTCGGCGTGGCATTCCTGTCGACGGCCAGCTTCGCGACGCTGAGCGCCGTCAGCGTGACGACATAGTGATGGGTCTGGCCCGGCGGCGGACAGGGACCGCCATAGCCCGCCTGGCCGAAATCGTTGCGCGTCTGGAGGGCGCCGACCGCTTCCACGGCGCCGCTCCCGCCGGCGCCGCGCGGCAGGGAGTTCACCGTATAGGGGATATTGACCACGACCCAGTGCGTCCAGCCCTTGCCACCATTGGCATCCTGGTCGAACATCGTCAGGACGAAGCTCTGTGTGCCCTGGGGCATGCCCTCCCAATTGATGTGAGGCGAGAGGTTGCCGCCCTGGCAGCCGAGCCCGAAGGCTTGGCTCAGGACCTGCTCCTCCTGAAATTGACCGTCCTTGATGTCGTGGCTGTAGACCCTGAAGTCCGTGGCGCCAGCGGACGCCGCCATCAGCGCGACGCCGGCGATCAGCGTCAGCATGAGGAGCGTCAACCGAGTCTTCATTGAAATCATAGGTTCCGAATCCCCTTCCCGGATCGAACTAAGGGTGCAGTCTGCCACGGACCGGCGCCACTTGCGACGTTCTCGCCGCGATCGGTGGGTTGCGGCCGTCCGGCAGAACGGCTAGGCCAGAGGTCGCATCGGCGGCAGAAATCACCGGGAGTCTGGTCTTCGCATGGCTGAGTTCGATTTCCTCATCATCGGCGCCGGCATGGCGGGCGCCTCGGCCGGCTATGCGCTGGCATCCCAGGCCCGTGTCCTGATCCTCGAGCAGGAGGACCAGCCGGGCTACCACACCACGGGCCGCTCGGCCGCGCTCTATGCCGAAACCTATGGCAACGCGACCGTGCGGGCTTTGACCACCGGCGGTAAGGGTTTCTATCTAAACCCGCCATCGGGTTTTGCCGCCCATCCCTTGCTCCTGCCGCGCGGCGTCGTCTTCATCGGCCGTGCGGACCAGCGCGCCTCGCTCGACGCTTTCCTGGAAGAGGTTTCGGGTCTGCGCAGCAACATCCGGCGCATCGCGGCAGCCGAGGTCGAAACCCAGGTCCCGGTGTTCCGGCCCGGCTACGTCGCCGATGCCGTGCTCGACCCCGATGCGATGGATATCGACGTCCACGGGCTGCATCAGGGCTATCTCAAGGGGCTGAAGGCGCGCGGCGGGCAGCTCGTCACCGACGCCCAGGTTCGCGGCCTCTCGCGGCAGGCGGGCCTCTGGCAGGTCGAGAGCAAGGCCGGCCGCTTCGCGGCCCGTGTCGTCGTCAATGCGGCCGGGGCCTGGGCCGACGAGATCGGCGCTCTGGCCGGTGCCGCACCGATCGGGCTGGTGCCGAAGCGCCGGACCGCGATCCGGTTCCGCCCGCCGGCCGGCCTCGACGTCGCGCGCTGGCCCACCATCATCGATGCCGACGAGCAGTTCTATTTCCGGCCCGATGCCGGCCAGATCCTGGCCTCACCCGCCGACGAGACGCCAATGCCGCCCTGCGACGTGCAGCCGGAGGATCTGGATATCGCGATCCTGGTGGATCGCCTGGAGCAGGTCGTGACCTTGCCCATCCCGCGCATTGAAAGCCGCTGGGCGGGGTTGCGCTCCTTCGTGGCCGACAAGACGCCGGTGGTCGGCTATGACGACCGGATCGAGGATTTCTTCTGGCTCGCGGGCCAGGGCGGCTATGGCATCCAGACCGCACCCGGCATTGCGGCCCTGGTGGAGGCGCTCGCGCGGCACGAACCGGTTCCGCCCGAGCTGGAAGCGCTGGGCGTGACCGAAGCAGCGCTCTCCCCCATTCGGCTGCGCTGATGGCTCGAGGGCCGCCGGGAGCGCCCGCGCGCCTTGACGCTTCCGGCACCCCGCCGGATACTTGCCGCATCGCCTGCCACGAAGCCGCAACGAAACCGACAAAGACCACCCCGCAGGCGATCGGGGACCGTTCCGCCACGCATCCGCCGACGCTCGGAATCCGACAGCGCGGGCTGCAGAGCAGGACGCCTGACCGAAGGCACAAGAGGGAGAAACCCATGAGACTGAATTTGAAGGCCATGCTGCTCGGCGCGGCCGCGCTGCTGGCCACCGCGATCGCCGGACCGCTCTCGGCATCGGCGGCAGGCGACCCCAACACGCTCGTGGTCGGCAAGGCCGGCGACGTTGACAGCATGGATCCGGCCGTCACCGTGACCAACAACAGCTGGACCGTGACCTATCCCGCCTATGAGCGGCTGGTGAAGTTCAAGGTCGAGAACGGCAAGGGCAGCACCGAGGTCGAGGGCGACGTCGCGAAATCCTGGACCGTCAGCGACGACGGGCTGCAATGGACCTTCACGCTCAATGACGGCCACAAGTTCGCCGACGGCTCGCCGGTCGACGCGGCCGCGATCAAATACAGCTTCGACCGCCTGTTCAAAGTCGCCAAGGGCCCGTCGGAGACGGTCGGTCCCGTCACCGAAGTCCAGGTGGTCGATCCCCATACGGTCAAGTTCATCCTGAAGGAGCCGTTCGGTCCCTTCCTCGCCGGCCTCGCGACCAACGGCGCCTGCATCGTCAGCCCCGCCGCTCAGCAGCATGAGAAGGACGGCGATCTCGGCCAGGCCTATCTCGCCGAGCACACGCTGGGCTCCGGCCCCTACCAGGTCACAAGCTGGGAGAAGGACCAGCAGGTGGTGATGGAGGTCAACCCGAACTATGCCGGCCCGGCGCCTTCCTTCAAGAAGGTCATCGTCAAGATCATCAAGGAAGCCTCCGCGCGCCGCCTGCAGCTCGAGAAGGGCGACATCGACATCGCCGAGGACCTGCCGGTCGACCAGTTCGACGCGCTCAAGAAAGCGGATGGCGTCACGGTCGTGGACGAGCCGAGCTTCCAGGTGACCTATCTCTATCTCAACAACACCCGCAAGCCGCTCGACGATGTCCGCGTGCGCCAGGCGATCTCCTATGCCGTGGACTATAAGGGCATCATCGACGGCATCCTGCTCGGCAACGGCGTCCAGATGCGCGGACCCGTGCCCGAAGGCCTCTGGGGCCACGACGATGCGAGCTTCCAGTTCACCACCAACGCCGCCAAGGCCAAGCAACTCCTGGCCGACGCCGGCGTCAAGGACCTCAAGCTCGGCTATCTCTATTCCAAGAAGGACCCGAACTGGGAGTCGATCGGCCTGGTGCTGCAGCAGAACCTGGCGGCGATCGGGATCACCGTCGAGATGCAGGAGTTCGCATACCCGACGATGCGCGAGAAGCTGAACAGCAGCGATTTCGACATCGCGGCCGGCAACTGGACGCCGGACTATGGCGATCCCTACATGTTCATGAACTACTGGTTCGACTCCGACCTGCACGGCCTGCCGGGCAACCGCGCCTTCTACACAAACCCGAAGGTCGACGAACTCATCCGCAAGGCGGCGACCGCGGCGAATGTCGAGGAGCGGAAGAAGATCTATGCCGAGGCGCAGAAGATCGTGATCGAGGAGGCGCCTTACGTCCTCCTGTTCCAGGCGAACTACCAGGTCGCCATCCGCTCGGACGTCAAGGGGTTCGTCTACAACCCGATGACGCTCCAGATGTTCAACTTCGAGACCATGTCGCGGGCGCAATAGGCGCCCGAGGAGACCCAGGGGCGGGCGCGGTCGGTGGCCGCCCCGCCCCTGCGTGTTTCCGGACCCCCAGCTGTCATCCTATCCCCTCCCCCTGAGGGGGAGGGGAAGCGAGGGCGGAGGGACGAGGCGAGGCCCATGTCCTATCTCAACATCGTCCGGCGCCGGCTGCTGCTCCTGGTCCTCGTCGTGATCGGCGTCTCGATCGTCACCTTCGCGATCTCGCATATGATTCCGGGCGATCCCGCCCGGATGATGGCAGGCGAACGCGCCTCCAACGAGCTGGTGGCGCAGATGCGAGCGAAGCTCGGGCTGGACCGACCGCTCTATGAGCAATATCTGACCTATGCCGGCGACCTGCTGCGCGGCGATCTCGGCATCTCGATCCGCACCCAGCGCCCCGTCGCCGACGATATCCTGCGTTTCTTCCCGGCCACGATCGAGCTGGCGCTGGCCGCGATGATCTTCGCGATCGTGCTGGGCATTCCCCTGGGTGTGATCTCAGCGGTCGCCAAGGACCGCGCCATCGACCAGATCACCCGGACCTTGTCGGTAACCGGAATCTCGACCCCTGCTTTCTGGCTGGGGCTCCTGCTGATCTATCTCTTCTATGGTCGGCTCGAGTGGCTGCCCGGCTCGGGGAGGCTCGATAGCGCGCTGACGCCGCCACCCTTCGTCACCGGCTTCTATACGCTGGATGCGCTCTTCGCCGGCGACGGCAAGGCCTTCGTCAGTGCCGTCCAGCATCTGCTGCTGCCCGCCCTCACGCTGGGATTCCTTCATCTCGGCATCGTCACGCGCCAGATCCGCTCCGCGATGCTGGAGGTGCTGACCGAGGATTACATCCGCACCGCCAAGGCCAGCGGCCTCTCGCGCCGGCGCATCCTGTTCGATCACGCGCTGCGCAACGCCCTGATCCCCTCCGTCACCATGATCGGACTCGCCTTCGGCGACCTGCTCTATGGCGCGGTGCTGACGGAGACGGTCTATGCCTGGCCCGGCATGGGCAACTATGTCGTCCAGTCGATCAATGCGCTCGATTTCCCGGCGATCATGGGCTTCACGGTGGTCGCTTCGACCGCCTATGTGCTGCTCAATCTCTTCGTCGACCTGACCTATATGCTGCTCGATCCCCAGATCCGGGGGGTGGGCTGAGCCATGGCCAGCGACAGCAATCTCGCCGCCGCGCCGCTCGCGCCCGGCCCGACGCCGGAAGTGGCGACACCCGCCGGCAGGATCGATCTCGCCTATATCTGGTATCAGCTGAGCCGCAGCCCGCTCACTCTTGCCGGCCTCGCCATCATCGTCTTCGTGCTGCTGGTGATGCTGCTGGCGCCCTGGATCGCGCCCTACGATCCCAATGCGCTCGATCTGCGTGCACGGCTGGCGGCCCCCGGCGCGCTCCACTGGATGGGCACCGACCAGGTCGGCCGCGACCTGCTCTCGCGCATCATCTGGGGCTCGCGGGTCTCGGTCACGATCGGCGTCGCCATCGTCTTCTTCTCGATGAGCATCGGCACGATCCTCGGCGCCTTCTCCGGCCTCGTCGGCGGGCGCACCGATACCGTCATCATGCGGCTGATGGACGTGCTTCTCTCCTTCCCCTCCTTCGTCATGGCGATGGCGCTCGCGGCGGCGCTGGGACCCGACCTCATCAATGCCATGCTGGCCATCGCCGTGGTGCGCATCCCCTTCTATGTGCGGCTCGCCCGCGGTCAGGCGCTCTCCTTGCGCGAGCGCGCCTATGTCAAGGCGGCCGTCACCTTCGGCGCCTCGAAGCGCCAGATCGTGCTGCGCCATATCGTCCCCAATGCCATGGCGCCGATCATCGTGCAGAGCACGCTCGATATCGGCGGCGCCATCCTGACGGCGGCGGCGCTCAGCTTCATCGGCCTCGGCGCGCAGCAGCCGACGGCGGAATGGGGTGCCATGGTCAGCAGCGGGCGCGATTTCCTGCTGGACCAGTGGTGGTACCCGACCTTCCCCGGTCTCGCGATCCTGGTGACCGCGGTCGGATTCAACCTGCTGGGCGACGGCCTGCGCGACATCTTCGATCCGCGGCTCAAGGGCAAATGATGGCCGAGACCGCCGCCAGCGCCGGGACGAAGCCCGCACCCATCGTCGAGGTGCAGGAATTGACGCTCGAATTCGCCACCTATCGTGGCGCCGTCCGGGCGCTCGACCGGGTATCGCTGACCGTGGGTGCGGGCGAGATCGTCGGGCTGGTCGGCGAATCCGGCAGCGGCAAGTCGGTCACCGCCATGTCGGTGATGCGGCTGCTGCCGCCCCATGCGGCCCGCATCGCCGAGGGGCACATCGTGCTGCTGGGCCAGGACGTCGTGTCCGCGCCGGAGGCCAAGCTCGAGGATATCCGCGGGCGGCTGGCCTCGGTCGTGTTCCAGGAACCGATGAACGCGCTCAACCCGACCATCCGCATCGGGCGACAGATCACGCAGGTCATCCGCCGCCACGAGCAGGTGAGCGAAGCCGAGGCACAGACACGCGCCGAGAAGCTCCTGACGGAGATGCAGGTCCCCGACGCGCGCCGGGTGATGCGGAACTATCCCTTCGAGCTCAGCGGCGGCATGCGCCAGCGCGTGCTGATCGCCATGGCCTTCTCCTGCAACCCCAAGGTCCTGATCGCCGACGAGCCGACCACGGCGCTCGACGTCACGGTCCAGGCGCAGGTTCTGGCTCTCCTGCGCGAACGTGCCCGCGAACGCGGCATCTCGGTGCTCTTCATCACCCACGATCTCGCCGTCGTGGCGCAGCTCTGCGACCGCGTCTATGTGATGTATGCCGGCAAAGTGATCGAGGAAGGCACCACGGCCGAGGTGTTGCGGCGCCCCTTGCATCCCTATAGCCGCGCCCTGCTGCGCGCCTTGCCGGAATTCGTGGCGCCGAAGCAGCCGCTGGCCTCGATCCCCGGCACGGTCCCCAACCTCATCGACCCGCCGGAAGGCTGCCGTTTCCGGCCGCGCTGCAGCTTCGCCTTCGAGCCTTGCGGCCGGACGCCGCCGCTGATTGAGAGTCCCGACGCACACGCCCATCGCGCCGCCTGCTGGCTCCTGAAGGAAAAGCGGGTGGCTCTGCTGGACCCGCTGACCTCGAGCGCCGATGTCCTGCCGCCGCCCCGGATGGGCAGCGCGCCCCTGGTGCGCTTCGAGAATGTCCATATGCGCTTCCCCATCGGCGCCAATTGGATGGGGCGGCCGCGGGCCCAGGTCCATGCCCTCAATGGCGTCGATCTCGAGATCCGCCGCGGCGAGACCCTGGGTATCGTCGGGGAATCGGGCTGCGGCAAGAGCACGCTGGGCCAGGTTGCGATGGCGCTGTTGAAGCCGAGCGAAGGCCGCGTTCTGTTCGACGACACCGATCCCTGGAGCCTGCGCGGCGGCGAGCTCCGGCGTTTGCGCCGGCGCTTTCAGGTGGTGTTCCAGGATCCCCAATCCTCGCTCGACCCGCGCATGCCGGTCTGGCAGGTGATCACCGAGCCGCTCAGCGTCGGCGAGCGCCATCCGCGACGCTGGCTCAAGGAGCGGGCGGGCGCGCTGGCCGCACAGGTCGGATTGCGCACCGATCAGCTCGACCGTTTCTCGCATGAATTCTCGGGCGGGCAGCGCCAGCGTATCGCCATCGCCCGCGCGCTTGCGCTGGAGCCCGACCTGATCGTGCTGGACGAACCGACCTCGGCGCTCGATGTCTCGGTCCAGGCGCAGATCCTCAATCTGCTGATGGAGCTGCAGGGCCGGCTGAAGCTCACCTATCTCTTCGTGTCGCACAATGTCTCGGTCATCCGGCATATCGCCGACCGGGTCGTCGTCATGTATCTGGGACAGGTGGTCGAATCCGGCCCGACCGGCGCGCTGCTGCGCCAGCCGGCCCATCCCTATACCCGCGCGCTGCTCGCGGCCGTGCCGACGCTCGACCGCGACACCGAGATCTCGGCGCCTCTGCGCAACACCGATCTGCCGAGCGCCATCAACCTGCCGAAAGGCTGCTTCTTCCGCGAGCGCTGCCCGGTCGCGATCCAGGGTTGCGAAAAGCCGCAGGCGCTGCAGGGAACCTCGCAACCCGATCACCTCGCCCGCTGCCTGCGGGCCGAGGAGCTGCTGAGGGGGCGAGTCTGAGGAGAGGGTCTCCAGTCTTATCCCCTCCCCCCTTGAGGGGGGAATTATCACCTTGACTGCACAGGCCACCCGGCGGTAACTTTTTGTGATGGGACACACAACGAAAAGGTGTCCCCATGACCCCGCAGTCGCGTGCAGGGAGAGGCTCCTCTTGCGGGGCACTCCTCGGTAAGGTTGCGGGCAGGGGCCGCTCATCCGGGAAGCGAAAAACTATGTTTCAAATCAAGCTAACAAATTTCAGGTGCTTCGCGGATGCCCCGGCGGTTGAAGTGTTGCCGGTGACATTTCTGGTTGGAGAAAACAGCGCCGGGAAAACGACCTTTTTGGCTGCGGTTAGATTGCTTCTGGAGAGTTTTATTCGCTCTCCTCAAAACCCTTTCAATAGGGAGCCATATTTCCTAGGAGGATTCGATCAGCTTGCCCACTACCGGGGGGGTGTACGAGGCAGGGCTAAGCAGATGTGTTTTGAGCTAATGGTCCCCGCATCACAGGATGGCTCTGCTCCGGCAAGTGCGCGCCCCTCTCGTCGTCAAACTGCCGCAACACGGCATAGATTCGTGTTTGTTAAGGGCTCACCGCAGCCTGAGCTGACTGCATATGAGTTCGAAGCAGAGGGTACGTCTCTCGTTTTAAATCTGGCCGATAAGGTCACCGTGAAGCTTGTGAAGGATGGCGTCGAGCTTTTTGAGTTAAAGCCCAAACGCCTGCCTCCGGTTGGCGTCATACGAAAGGATTTGTCTTATCTCCGTTTCGTTTTTGATGAAATTTCATTCGGCCTTAAGCCGGAAATTAAAGCTGCAGAGGGAATAGAGCCCATAGCGGCCGAGATATTTGATCGCTTTAGGGAGTCTAGCAGATTTGTGATGAGGCGCGTATTCGCGTCGGCTCCCGTTAGAACGCAGCCGCTGCGGACGTACACACCTTCAGAAATTATTGCCTCCGCCGAAGGAGCTCATGTTCCGTTGGAAATGGCGCGCCAGAAAATAAACTCGCCCGCAGAATGGAAAACGGTTCACGACAAACTGGCTCAGTTCGGCAAAAATTCCGGTCTCTTTGACGACATTGATATCAGGATGCTGGGAAAGCGGGACGGAGATCCATTTCAAATAATGGTCAGAACGGGCGGCCCACCCATGAACATAGTAGATGTTGGGTATGGCGTTAGCCAAGCATTGCCAATCATCTATCAACTGGAACAGATCCGGCAGCACGATACATTCTTGTTGCAGCAGCCTGAGGTTCATCTCCATCCAAAAGCACAGGCAGAGTTGGGCACACTGATCGCGAGATTATCCAAAGCAAGAGCGAACGCGCTCTACATGCTAGAGACTCATAGCGATTACATCATTGATCGTGTTCGAATGGAAGTCGCTGGAGGGCGCTTAGACCACAGGAACGTTACAATAATTTTCTTCGATAGAATGGAGCACGAGGTTCGCGCCCGAAACATATACCTCTCTGAGAGCGGTGAAATATTGGATGCACCGAACAATTTTCGGAAATTCTTTCTCGAAGAACATCAGCGACTGTTGGGTTTGTAGCAATGTGCATCATCGTTGACGCAAACGTTATTAATGACCTGAACACACCAACGGAGGATGGCGCGCCTGTTCTCAAATGGCTTTTGACCGGCGGAGGAGGCTTGATTGTTGGTGGTGAACTAAAGCGGGAACTCGCCCGTTCTCACAAAATGCGAACTACAATGGTGACGCTAAGCCAGGCCGGAAAGTTACATAGCCTTGATGATAAAGAGGTACAGGCTATTGCCGAGAAAATAAAACCGAATTGCCGTTCGAACGATCCTCATGTCATTGCTGCCGCGGTCAGGTCCGGCTGCAGGCTTATTTTTTCGAGAGACCACGACTTGCACAAAGACGCTAAAAACAAAAGCATCCTCTCCCCGACCGCCGCGATCTATCAAACCAAAGCGCACCAGCATTTGCTGGAGCCTTGTCAGTGCCCGATATAGCCAATGAAAAAGCGGATACTTTTGGATTCGAGCGCGACGAATGACTTGTACAAGGATGATGAAATCGCGCGGCGTCGAGACGAGGTAGTCCGCCGTATGGCGCACACCCCGCCGCAACATAAAGACGCGAGGCCGAAAAAACGGGCAAAGCCTAAGCGTGCCCATTCAGTCCGAACCTCCGGCTAGAACCTTGCGCCAGCGAGCAATAAATTCTGCGTATGTTTCGCCCTTTGGACGCCGCTTCGGCCTATCTGCGAGAAGGCTGTTGATAGGTCACGCGCTTGCCAACGACGCCCTTAACGGCCTTCGTGGCGCGCTCAACATCCGTCACGTCCAACGCAGCGCGCTCGTTGTAACGGAAATCAAATTCGGCCAGATAACGCTTGAGATGCTGCTGACTAACATGATGGTAAGTGCCGGTGATCCCACGCTTGAGGATCGAGAAATAGCCCTCGACGGTGTTGGTGTGCGCCTCGCCGCGAACATACTCACCGGTGCCGTGATTGACGGTTTCGTGCCGGAAATCGCGGTGCATATGGCGGTACTGGCCCGCGTCGTCGGTCATAAGCGAGGTATCGCGGTCCAACTGCGAGACCAAAATTTCGCGCAGCGTCTTAGCGGTTACATCCGGGATATGCTGGCTACGAACGCGGCCACCACGCTCGACCAGCGAGAAGGCGATTTCCTTGCCAGTGCCGCCAATGTTCCCGGCATTGCGCTTGTTCCGGTGCTTGTTCTTTTCCTTCCCACCGATGAAGGTTTCGTCGGCTTCGACCGTCTTGCCTTCACCGCCCATGGAACCGGGCGCCGGGCTCAGATCGCGCATACCCTCGCGGATACGATGCGCCATGAACCAAGCGGTTTTGTAGGGAAGGCCGATCATCCAGTGGAGCTGGTGGGCGCTCATGCCCTTCTTGCTGGCGCACATGAGATGCGTCGCCAGCAGCCACTTGGTCATCGGAATGTGAGACCGCTCGTAAATCGTGCCCACGGCCGCCGTAAACTTGCGCCGGCAGTCTTTGCAATGATACCAGCCCGGCCCCATGGACTTGCCGCCCAGCGTCGCCACCCGGTCAAACGAGCCGCAGAACGGGCAATGGGGGCCGTTCGGCCACCGGATGGCTTCGAAATGCTCCCGAGCCTTCTCAAGGTCGGTAAAAATCGGGTTGGTCAAATCAACGGTCGCGGTCATGAACATCTCCTATGCCCATGAATATAAGGATTCGACCGTGTTCAGTCAAGGTGATAATTCCCCTTGTGGGGGAGGGTCAGGGAAGGGGAAGTCTCGATACACGATAACAAGAACGGTACACCTCGGTTTCACTGACCGAGTCATCCCATCCCTGGCCCTTCCCCGAAGACGGCAGGGCTGTCCGGGGAATGAGTCGATAGGTCGCGGGCGCATGCCCGGTTTTCCGGAGGTTTTCCGGGTACTTTCTGGTTGTCGAGACTCAGAAAGGGAACCGGGCATGCAGTACATGGGTAGCATCTTCGTGAGCCTGCTGAAACCCATCGATCGGCGTCAATTCCGCACGCTGGTGGAGCGCCACGACGGCGATGCCTACGACAAATCCTTCAAGAGCTGGGATCATCTGGTGGCGCTGATCTACGCCCAGCTCAGCCACGCCAAGAGCCTGCGGGGGGTGGAGGCGGGTTTCAACGCCAACTCCCAGCATCACTACCATCTGGGGGTCGGGAAGCTGGTTCGTTCGACCTTGTCGGATGCCAATGCGCGCCGTCCAGTGAGTGTGTTTGCGGGGCTGTTTGGCACGCTTTCCCAGGAGGTGGATCGGCTGGCTCGCCAGGAAGGGAACGAGATGCTGCGTTTGATCGACGCCTCGCCGATTCCGCTGGGCAAGGTCTGCGCCTGGGCGGACTGGAACGGCCGGATCCGCGGCATGAAGATGCATGTCGTCTACGATCCCAAGGCCGATCGCCCCTGCTCGGTCGAGGTCACGCCGGCCACCATCAACGACATCGAGGTGGGCCGGCGCGTGCCGATCGAGGCCGGAGCCACCTATGTCTTCGACAAAGGCTATTGTCGCTACAGTTGGTGGTGCCAGATCGACGCCGCCGAGGCGGTCTTCGTCACGCGCGCGAAGTCCAACATGCGCTTGCGCGCCACCAAGCGGCGCAAGCTCCGGAAGATTGTCGGCGACGGCTTCAGGATCATCGACGACGCCGAGGTCCGCCTCGTCAGTAAGGGCGATTCCAAGCTGGCGATCCGGCTGCGTCGGATCCGGGTCCGGCGCGAAAAAGGCGGCGTCATCACCCTCATCACCAACGATATGACCCGCTCGGCCGTGGAAATCGCCACCCTCTACAAGACCCGGTGGCAGATCGAGCTGCTGTTCCGCTGGATCAAGCAGCATCTCGATATTCGCAAGTTCCTTGGCAACAACGAAAATGCCATCCGGCTGCAGGTCCTCGCCGCCATGATCGCCTATCTGCTCCTGCGCATCGGCGCGCGCCTCCACAGCGTGAAAATCCCCCTCCTGCGACTGGCCGAACTCGTCGGCCAGTCGCTCTTTACCAGGAAAACCTTCCACCGTATCGATCGCCCGCCGCCCGTCAATCCAAGCAAGCCATCTCCCAAAGTCCCAGCCAACCAGATGGCGTTCTGTTATGCATGAGTTTCCCCGGACAGCCCTGCGAAGACGGGGGAGGGGATAGAGGCGACGCGTCACGCAAACGGGTTCGCGACCTTCGGCCAGAAGGGCCGGGTGATATTGCGATAGGGAATCTTGGCGAAATCCTTGGTCAACGCACCCGGCGCCGCGGCATAGAGCACCTTGCTGGCGATCGGCGCGAAGCCCGCATGGAAATGCTGGGTCGACTTCACCACCACGATCTTGCGCTTCGACAGGTCGATGCCGAGCTTGGTCATGCCTTCGGGATGGAACACCTGCGTGCGCAGGGTGGTCAGCACCAGATCGACGCCCTGGGCCGAGATCCAGACCGAGGGGCCCATCGGGTCGGGCGCGTCGCCGAAACGCTGCGTCACCATGTCGGCGACGGCGCGCACCGTGACCTTGAGATCCACCGGATCGCCGGAGGTGGGCCCGCATTTGCCGCCGACGCGCAGGTCGAGATTGGCGCCCACGCCCGCATCCATGCAGAACCGGACCGCGATCGGATCCCAGTAATAGCCGCTGGCCACATCGGTGATGCCGCGCTCGAGGATGCGCCGCAGGAAGAATGTGGAATCGCCAGGCGCCCCGCCGCCGGCATTGTCGGTCACGTCGGCGATGACGACCGGGTTGCCGTTATGCGCCATCGCGGCGTCCAGCGCCTCGTCGATGGTCAGGAATTTGGGG